>JBEAMW010000025.1:0-156798 GCA_041165705.1 Pseudomonadota bacterium | reverse complement strand
AGTTTAGGGCAAAGTTTTCAGGTCTACAACGAAGCCTTGTTCGTGTCTCACCATGGTGATGTCCAAAACGGAGGCAGTCGCGTCGCCTCTTTACTCATTTAAATCAATGGCTTACCCCTTTGCCTCTGCATTTAGCTGTCAGCTGGGCTGCTGGCTTACGCGTCGGGAGGGTGGGGCGCATGGATGCTGGCGTGATGTGAACTTCGAAGGACGAACACGGAATCTCAACCCAGGCAATGTTGCCTGTCATGGAGATCCGCGATGCACGCACCCCGCTTACCAATCATCCCGTCCCACCTGCTAAAGCGATATCAGGTCGAGGATGTTGGTGACACCCGCTTCCGCGCTTGCGCACGACTGCTGCAGTCGATGTGGCGGGAAGATCAGCAACTGCCTGTTGGAAGCCATCAGCAAACGAATGAGTACGACCGCTGTCTCGGCAGTCGGATTGACAGGGCGTCCGGCTCATTCGGCCGGAACTTCCTGACCACCAAGATCGCCAGGCTGGCGAAGTACGAGACGGTTTATCGTGAGCCTGGTGCCATGATCGAAGAAGAGCGCCTCTGGCATAACCTGCTCTCAAGCCAGCCGCTGTGCTTCAACCTGTTCGGCGACATGAAGCTGGATCTCTCAATGGCCACACGGTTCTGGTCGAGCCTGTTCCCGGATCACATGGCGAAGGTCGAGGCTATCTACTTTGAGCACTCGCCCGGGCGTGGAGACGAGGCTTTCATCGCCGATCACACTGCCTTCGATGTGCTGATCGCCGGTCAGAACCGAAAAGGTCAGTCCTCGTTCATCGCAATCGAGGTGAAGTACTCGGAGGCCATGAACGAGCCAGCAGCGACGCTTCGGCCTCGTTACGAAGCGGTTGCCGCACGATCAGGACTTTTCAAAGAGCCAGAGCACCCGGCCCTGCGCAGCGCTCCCATCCAGCAGCTATGGCGCGAGCACATGCTCAGCCAAACCATGCTGGACAACGGACTCTATGAGAGCGGGTTGTTCCTCGTGGTGCATCCGGCCAAAAACGAGGACTGCAGTGCGGCGGTTGCTTCATACAAGCAGCATCTGCGAGAGCCCTGTGGCAGCAATCCTGCCTTTGCGGCACTGACCTTTGAGGAGTGCGTTCAAGGGCTACGCGAGATCGGTGAGGCTGAACTTGCCGACGCCCTGTTCGCGCGTTATCTTGACTTCGACCGCATCGAGGCGGCCATCTTCGGCGAGGAGGTGCAGCCCACGTAAGCAGCTGGCTCAGGTTGGTGTGATCGAAGGTTCGATGGGATAATGGAGGCTGTAAACGCGAGGAAAGCCGTAGCCAGTTTTCCTCTTTCCCATCCCCACCGTCCGCCAACATTCGCCAGCATTCAGCGATATTGGGGGCATTGTTGGGGGCATAGACCCAATCAGGAGCAGGCGGTGAATAACAGAATCAAAGGCTTAGCCTCTCTTTTCTGGTTTAACGTCTAGCCCGAATTACGGGCGGTCGGCGCCCAGGCTCGCTCGGATCTTCTTTAGGGCCGCCGACTCGATCTGCCGGATGCGTTCGGCAGACACGCCATATTCGTCCGCAAGGTCGTGCAGGGTAGGGCCCTTGTCGTCCTCATCGCGCAGCCAGCGGGCGACCACAATAGCCCGGCTGCGATCATCCAGCTGGGCCAGGGCACTGCGAACAGACGACTGCGCGAGCGCTGATTCCTGAGCGGCCTCCACCAGCTCCGAAGGGTCGGCCTGCTCGGCGGCCAGCACGGCGATTGGGCCAACAGTCTCTTCTGAGTCATCCACGCGTGTTTCCAGCGGAGTGTCTCCGCCTGCCAGCCGCCGGTCCATTTCTAGAACCTCCTCTGGGCTTACCGAGAGGGTCTGGGCAATCGACCGAGCCTGCTCCTGAGTGACCGCCCGCTCGGCCCCCAGCGCGCGTTTGAGCGACTTGAGGTTGAAAAAGAGTTTGCGCTGCGCCTTGGTGGTGGCCACCTTCACCATCTGCCAGTTCTTGAGAATGTAGTCGTGGATCTCGGCCTTGATCCAGTGGAGCGCATAAGAGACCAGACGCACCCCTTGGGTGGGGTCAAAACGCTTAACCGCCTTCATGAGGCCCACATTGCCCTCTTGAATCAGGTCGGCCTGGGGAAGCCCATAGCCGAGGTACTGGCGGGAGACTGCTACCACCAGCCGAAGATGGGAGAGCACCAGCTCCTTAGCAGCCTCGAGATCATCCTGTGTTCGGTAGCGCAGGGCGAGCGTCTGCTCCCGCTCGGCCGTGAGCAGGGGCATCTGGTGGACGAGGCGCAGGTAGGCCTCCAGGTTTGCACCGGGAGAGAGCTGGCTCAGAATCAGGGCGTTAGATGCGGCGACCATGTTGATCCTCCTTGCGGTTAGTTTAGCACTCACCTTGTTAGAGTGCTAAAACACAAAAAGTGCCGCAAATATGTCCTACCATCAGCCCTTCATTTCGAAAGGCCACTGCCCATGAAGTTTCGCTTTCCCATTGTGATCATTGACGAAGACTTTCGCTCCGAGAACACCTCGGGGCTGGGCGTGCGAGCGCTTGCAGAGGCCCTGGAGAAGGAGGGCATGGAGGTTCTCGGGGTGACGAGCTATGGCGACCTCGCTCAGTTCGCCCAGCAGCAGTCCCGAGCCTCTGCCTTTGTTCTGTCGATCGATGATGAGGAATTCGGTGCGGGCTCACCCGACGAAGTCACCCATGCCCTGAAGAACCTACGCGCCTTTGTGGGTGAGATTCGCTTCAGGAACGCGGAGATTCCCATCTACCTCTATGGCGAGACCCGCACCTCGCGTCACATCCCGAATGACGTGCTGCGCGAGCTCCACGGCTTCATTCACATGTTTGAGGACACGCCGGAGTTTGTTGCCCGGCACATTATTCGCGAGGCGAAGTCCTACCTTGACTCACTGGCACCCCCATTCTTTCGCGCCCTGCTGCATTACGCGCAGGACGGGTCTTATTCCTGGCACTGCCCCGGGCACTCGGGCGGTGTGGCCTTTCTGAAGTCGCCCGTTGGCCAGATGTTCCACCAGTTCTTTGGCGAGAACATGCTGCGGGCTGACGTCTGTAACGCGGTGGATGAGCTGGGCCAACTGCTAGACCACACCGGACCGGTGGCCGCCTCCGAGCGCAATGCGGCACGCATCTGCAATGCCGACCACTGTTTCTTTGTGACCAATGGAACCTCCACCTCCAACAAAGTGGTCTGGCACGCCTCGGTCGCCCCGGGCGACATCGTGGTGGTGGACCGCAACTGCCACAAGAGCGTGTTGCATGCGATCACCATGACCGGGGCCATCCCCGTGTTTCTCATGCCCACCCGCAACCACCTGGGCATCATCGGGCCGATTCCGCTCAGCGAGTTCCAGCCCGAGACCATCGAGGCCAAGATCATGGCCAACCCGTTCGCTCGGGAGTCCTGGGAAAAGGCCAAGGCCAAGGGCGTGGCCAAGCCCCGCATCCTCACGATCACCCAGAGCACCTACGATGGCGTGCTTTACAACGTCGAGATGATCAAGAAGGTGCTCGGCGACAGCATCGATACGCTTCACTTCGATGAGGCCTGGCTGCCCCATGCGGCCTTTCACGACTTCTACAAGAACATGCACGCGATTGGCCGTGATCGGCCCAGGCCGCACGATCCCATCGTGTTCTCCACCCAGTCCACGCACAAGCTGCTGGCGGGGCTGTCTCAGGCCTCGCAGATCCTGGTGCAGGAGTCAGAGACCCGCAAGCTCGACCGGGACCTCTTTAACGAGGCCTACCTCATGCACACCTCCACGAGCCCACAGTACGCGATCATCGCGTCGCTGGACGTCGCGGCGGCGATGATGGAGCCGCCTGGAGGCACTGCGCTCGTCGAAGAGAGCATCGTGGAGGCTCTGGACTTTCGCAGGGCGATGCGCAAGGTGGAGGCCGAGTTTGGCGACCAGGACTGGTGGTTCAAGGTCTGGGGGCCCGAGGAGTTTCAGGCGGACAGCGATGGGATGGCCCAGCGTGATCAGTGGGAGCTCAAGCCCAACGACGAGTGGCACGGGTTTGGGCCGCTTGAACCCGGCTTTAATATGCTCGACCCCATCAAGTCCACTGTCGTGACCCCAGGCCTGAATATTCGTGGCGAGTTTGCAGAGCGCGGCATCCCAGCGTCCGTGGTGGCCAAGTACCTGGCCGAGCACGGGGTGATCATCGAAAAGACGGGCCTCTATTCCTTCTTCATCATGTTCACCATCGGGATCACCAAAGGCCGCTGGAACACCATGCTCACGGCGCTTCAACAGTTCAAGGACGACTACGACAAGAATCAGCCCATGTGGCGGGTCATCCCCGAGTTCTGCGCCAAACACCCCCAGTACGAGCGGGTTGGCCTGCGTGACCTCTGCCAGCAGCTCCATGAGTCCTACAAGGCCCATGACATCGCCCGGCTCACCACGGAGATGTACACCTCCAATATGGAGCCTGCCATGAAGCCGGCCAAGGCCTTCTCCTGCGTGGCCCACAGGCTCACCGAGCGCGTGCCGATTGACGCGCTGGAGGGCCGTATCACCACCAGCCTGCTCACGCCCTACCCCCCTGGCATTCCGCTCCTGATCCCGGGAGAACGGTTCAACAAGACCATCGTGGGCTATCTGCAGTTTGCCCGGGACTTCAATGCCCGCTTCCCCGGTTTTGAGGCAGACATCCATGGGCTCGTGGTGCAGCCCGGGGAGTCGGGGCTTGAGTACTTCGTGGACTGTGTGGCCAGCGAGGCCTAGGCGCGAACCAGAGCCTCTGCAAAGCTTGCGGGGTCGAAGGGCTGAAGGTCACTCACCTTCTCGCCGACGCCAATAAACGGGACTGCAATCGGCTGCTGCTGCGCTAATGCGAGCAGCATGCCGCCCTTTGCCGTGCCATCGAGCTTGGTGACGACCAGGCCCGTGAGGCCCAGGGCCTCATGAAAGGCCTTCACCTGGGCCAATGCGTTCTGGCCATTGCCCCCATCCACCACCAGCCAGATCTCATGAGGCGCGCCCTCCTGGGCCTTGGCCATCACGCGTTTGATCTTCTTGAGCTCTTCCATGAGGTGCAGCTGGGTTGGGAGTCGGCCCGCCGTATCGACGAGCACCACGGATGCCCCTCGGGCTTGACCCGCCTTGATGGCATCGAAGGCGACCGCGGAGGGGTCGGCTCCGGTCTGAGAGACCACCTCCACGAGGCTCTTCTCCCCCCAGGCCAGGAGCTGTTCTCGGGCGGCCGCGCGAAAGGTGTCCCCAGCCGCGAGCAGCACCCGCTGTCCGTCGGACTGAAACTGGTGGGCCAGCTTGCCAATGGTGGTGGTCTTTCCGGCTCCATTCACCCCCACCATCATGATCACCCGAGGCCCATCACGATGAGGATGGGGCGTCGCTGTTAGGCGGGTCAGACGAGCCGCAAGAAGCTCGGAGAGTCGAGCGGAGAGGCCCTCCGCATCCCCTTCAGGGACCGGCGTCTTTTTAAGCGAGGCTCGCAGCTCTGCAACCAGTTCAGCGGACACACGTGCACCGACATCCGCCAGGATGAGCGCCGACTCCACCTCCTCGAACCAGCTCTCGTCGAGCACCGGGCGGCCCATCAGTCGTGCGAGGCGGTCTCGCGTCTTTGAAAGGCCCGCCTTCAGGGCGGAGAGTCCCAACAGGTTCTTCATGCCCAACATGCCTGACAGCCCTCTCTTCTCGGTCTCGGTTAAGGTATGCCCTTGCACATTGTAGAGGGGGTGGCGCTTGGGTCAGGTACGCATCATTTCAGGCCAGTGGCGGCGACGCCGGATTGACGTGGCTGACCGACCGGGGCTGCGCCCCACGCCCGATCGAGTCCGGGAGACACTGTTCAATTGGCTGGACCACCTGCAGGACGATGGCTGGTCGGACTTGCGCGTGCTCGATGCCTTCGCGGGCACGGGCGCGCTCGGGTTCGAAGCCGCGTCTCGGGGCGCCCGTCAGGTCACCCTCATTGACAGGGACCGCGAGGCTTTCCTCGCCATGCAGGCCGTGAGCCGGGCCCTCAACGCAAGCCCCCAACAGGTCTCAGTCCTTCAGGCCGATGGGATCGCCTTTCTTGAGCGTTGCCCAGAGTCCAGCCTCGACCTCATCTTCCTCGATCCGCCCTTCCGACAGGGGCTACTGGAGCAGGCCTTGCTGCTCTCGGCACGGGCGATTCGGCCAGGTGGCCTCATCTATGTAGAGTCTGAGCAGTCGATCGATGAGTGGCTGAGCCAGGCCGAGCGTCCCACCGAATTCCAGACCCTGAGCCCCGTCCGAAGCCTGAGGGCAGGACAGGTGATGGTGGGCTTGCTATCCTCGCAAAAAATTGCAAGCCCCTCGTAACGGGGCAGGGAGGATCCATGACCACCACCGCGATATACCCGGGAACCTTCGACCCTATGACTCGGGGTCACGAGGACCTAGTGCGCCGGGCGGCCAAACTGTTTGACCGCCTGGTTGTCGGGGTTGCAGACAGCCAGTCCAAGCGGCCTTTTTTTACCCTCACGGAGCGGGTCGAGATCGCCAAGGAAGTGCTCGGCCACTACCCCAATGTAGAGATCCTCGGCTTTCACGGACTGCTCAAGGACTTCGTCCGTAACCAGGAGGCCAAGGTGATCATTCGGGGCCTTCGTGCAGTCTCCGACTTCGAGTATGAGTTCCAGATGGCGGGCATGAACCGCTATCTGATGCCCGATGTCGAGACCATGTTCCTGACCCCATCGGACCAGTACCAGTTCATCTCCGGCTCTATCGTCCGTGAGATCGCGCAGCTCGGGGGAGATGTGAGCAAGTTCGTGTTTCCCTCCGTAGAGGACTGGCTTGGGCGCAAGCTCGAGCAGCAGGGAAAGGGAGCGCGCTAGGCCCCCATGTCCCTGGTGATCTCCTCCGAATGCATCAACTGTGATGTCTGCGAGCCGGTCTGCCCCAACCAGGCCATCTCGATGGGGCCAGATTTCTACGTGATTCACCCAGATCTCTGCACGGAATGTGTGGGTCACTTTGATGAGCCGCAGTGCCAGGTGGTCTGCCCTGTTGAGGGCTGCATTACCTCAGACCCTCAGCATCCCGAGACCGAGCCGGAGCTCTTGGCGAAGCTCGAGCGGCTTAGATCAGCCCAGCCACGCTGAGGTAGTGATCGGCCAACAGCGCCGCAAAAATCCAGGTGAGATACCAGATCGAGAACTTAAAGGTCTTGCGGGCCAGCGGCTCACTGTAGGCCTTATGCAGCTGCCAGGCGAGCTGGCAGAACCGAAGGCCAAGGCCCACTGCAATTAACAGATAGAGCCAGCCTGTCATGCCCATGGCCGTCGGAAGCGTACTCACGGCCAGGAGCAGCAGGCTGTAGAGCAGAATGTGCAGGCGGGTGAACTCAGACCCGTGGGTGACCGGCAGCATGGGCAGGCCTGAGCGCGCGTAGTCGTCCACGCGATAGAGGGCCAGCGCCCAGAAGTGGGGGGGTGTCCAGACAAAGATGATGAGAAACAACACCCAGGGTTCTGCGGGCATGCTGTTGGTCACTGCGGCCCAGCCGAGCACTGGAGGCATTGCGCCAGACGCGCCGCCAATCACAATATTCTGGGGCGTGAGGGGCTTTAGGATGAGGGTGTAGACCACCGCGTAGCCCACAAAGGTGGCCAGAGTGAGCCAGGCCGTGAGCGGGTTCACCCCCCAGAAGAGTACCGCCATCCCCAGGCCACCGATGAGCAGCGAGAAGAGAACCGTCTGGGGCACCGTGAGCTGGCCCGAGGGCAGTGGGCGCCAGGCGGTGCGAGCCATCTTGGCATCGATGTGAGACTCCACGAGACAGTTCATGGCGGCAGCAGCGCCAGACACCAGCGCAATGCCCAGGGTGCCCAGCACCAGCGGCTGCCAAGGCACGAGGCCATCAACCGACAGCAGCATGCCAATCACGGCGCAGAAGACGATGAGCAGGTTGACCCGGGGCTTGGTGAGGGCCAGGTACTGGCGAACAGGACTGGTTGCGGCCACGGACATGGCTATCCCACTCGCGAGGCTTTAAGCAGCCGAATGAGGTCCTTCTTGATCTTCGCTGGGTCGACGGAGGGGGGGAAGTGCATCATCAGGTTGCCCTGTGGGTCGATGAGCCAAAAGCCCTGTGGCGCCGCTGCGCGCTGTCCGTCGGGCAGCCTGGACTGCCACATGGCGCTTGGATCCTTCTCGGTGGTGAGCACCCAGGTGCCCTCCAGCCCGGGAGGAAGGGGCTGGGCAGCAGGGGCCTGGGCAGGCGCAACCCGGAGCCAGAGGCGCTCCACCCGATCACGATCCCGGCCAGTGGTGAGGCGAATCTGCCGGATCTCAAGCAGCGTGTTCATACAAGGGTCTGCGCAGGGGTCTGGTCCAACCCAGACCATCAGCCATCGGCCCTGGAAGCTGCCGAGGGTTGCTGGCTGCCCAGGCTCGAGGATCGGGGAAGCGGTGGCGGCCTGGGCTGCTCGCTGAGCGAGGACATCGAGAAAGCCAGACTCAGACTTGGGTCGCTCGGTGACCTGAACCGGATGGGCGAGGACCTCCAACGGGGGAAGAATGAGTGTGCCGCTATTGGTGCGGCCTTCGGGAGGGTCGATGTAATAGAAGTAGTAAGAGGCGAAGACCGGCGCGAGGCAGACGAGGATCACCATGTAGAGCGCAAATCGGCTCTTGGACTGTCGAACGGACGGAATGGGTGTTGGCTGGGACATCAGGAGGCCTCTGGGCGGGACAGCCGCCATGCGAAGAATAACCCGACGGCACAGAACAACAGCCACTGAAAGGCATAGCCGAGGTGCTTGTCTACGGCATCTTGTGGGGGCTGCGGGAGGTGTCTGGTGAGTCCGTCCATGGAGTCCGAAGTCTGCCAGAAGACGAGCGGCCATATCCCTGCAGGAGAGGGGACCAAGGGGCCAGCCTGGGTTCGCAGCCAGACCGCGAGGCGGTCCCAGTCGAGATTGGTCCAGAGCGCAGAATCCGGGTTCTGCGCAGGGGCGAGGGTGAGGCGCTGCATCAGGCTGGCATAGGCCACGGCCTCAAGCTCCACACGGCCCGCCGCCTGTGGCCGGTGGAGCCTTCCCTGCAGATAGGGGCTGGCTGCGGCACCCTGGTCGCCTGGCGGCTTGGGCGCCCAGCCGCGATGAACCCAGGCCACACGGCCGTCATCGAGCAGGAGGGCCGTGAGCACCTGGACGCCGGGCTTGCCATCGAGCAGCCGGTTATCGAGGTAGAGAGTGGTGTCTGGGAGCCAGCTTCCGCTCAGCCGCACTCGGGCTTGGTCGAGGGCCAGGCCAGTCTCTGAAGAGACGGGAAGCGTCGCCCCAACCAGTGCGATCGGTGCAGCATCCTGGGCCTGAGCAATTGCAGCCGCAATGGCCCGCTTCTCCGACGCGCGCTGGAACTGCCAGACCGCAAGTGCGGCAGCGATAACAGCACAGGCCAGGGCCACGGCCGAACCGAGACTAAGCTTTCGGCTTAACATGACAACCGAGTGACTAATTGAGGCTGAACCGTGTCTAAGCTTTTCATTGCAGTTGCCTTCGCGGGCATTTTGGCGAGCCTCGGCTCAGCATTTTTCTATCTGATGCGAGACAAAGGTCGAAGCAATAAAACAGTGAAAGCCCTCGCCTTTCGGGTTGGGCTTTCTGTGCTGTTGTTTCTCTCGATCCTGCTTGCCCATCAACTCGGTCTTATCGAGTCGACGGGCATTCGTTACTAGGCTGGGCGCCTCGCGTCAGAGCCAGTAGACGACGACGTAGAGACCAAGCCAGACCACATCCACGAAGTGCCAGTACCAGGCAGCCGCCTCAAAGGCGAAGTGCTGCTCGGGCTTGAAGTGGCCACTGCGGAGTCGGAACCAGACCACCAGCAGCATGATGGCACCCACGCAGACATGGAAGCCATGAAAGCCGGTCAGCATGTAGAAGGTGGAGCCAAAGATGCCCGAGCTGAGCTTCAGATTGAGATCCGAGTAGGCATGCATGTACTCGTAGGCCTGAAAGCCCAAGAAGATGAATCCCAGCAGGACGGTGAGGCCCAGCCAGAGCAGCGCCTTCTGCCGGTGATCCTCACGCAGGGCGTGGTGTGCAATCGTGAGGGTGACGCCAGAGCTCAGCAGCAGGGCCGTGTTGATGGTGGGGATGGGGAACGGTCCCATCTTCTGGAAGGGTTCGACCAGGTTGGCGGGGCCCAGATTGGGCCACTGTGCGCTGAAGTCGGGCCAGAGAATCGCCTTGTGGTCGAGGTCGCCAAGCCAGGGCATGGAGATGACACGGGCGTAGAACAGGGCGCCAAAGAAGGCCGCGAAGAACATCACCTCACTGAAGATGAACCAGCCCATGCTCCAGCGAAAGCTTGCATCGACACGCTCGTTGTACTGGCCGGTCTCGGACTCGTGAATCACCGTGCCAAACCAGCCAAAGAACATGTAGACCAGGATGGCGAGGCTCAGGATAAGGCTGTAGGGGCCATAGGATGCCTCATTCACTGTACCGGACATGCCGATCATGAAGAAGAACATTGCAATGGCACCCACCATGGGCCATTTACTGGGCGACGGCACATAGTAGTAAGGCGCGCCTGCGTGGCTATTTGCGGACATGACTATCGACTCCCTTCCATCATCAAAAACGAGTTTTTATTGGGCACTAGGCCGTAATTAGACCGACGAGACTCACCAACCCCACTACAAATGCAATTCCCATCAGGACGCCGACGATCACCACGTGAACCGGGTTGAGTCGTGCAAGGTCCGCGTCATGGGAGGCGCCCTTTCGTACCCCAAAAAACGACCACATCACTGCACCCACTGTCTGCAACAGGCTGCCTTTTCTGGCCTTGGCCTCTTGGAGCTCACGGATTGAGTCGGTCATGGATTCACCTGCGCAGCATTGAGCCCCACCTCAAAAAAAGTGTAGCTCAGCGTAATGTTGCGAATGCCATCGGGTAGCTCGGGGTCGATGACAAAGACCACGGGAAACTCTTTCACTTCTCCGGCCTTGAGTGTCTGCTGCTCGAAGCAGAAGCACTCCAGCTTCTTGAAATAGGCAGCCGACTGCTTGGGCGCGTAGCTGGGAATGGCCTGACCCTGGACGTCTCTGGGCAGATTGTTCTTGATCTCGTAGATCACCGTCATGAGCTCGCCCGGGTGGCCTTCGAGCACATTGCTCTTGGGCTTGAATGTCCAGGGGCCACCATAGGCGTTGGCATCGAACTCAACCGAGACCCTGCGACTGCGATCCACCTGGGTGTTCTGCGCGAATCGACGAGCCTCTTCGTAGTTGAGTTTCTCTTTGGTGCTCAGGACGTTGATGCCCGTGATCTCGCAGATCTTCTCGTAGAACGGCACGAGGGCAAAGCCAAACCCAAACATAAGGATGGCCACCATCAGGAGCTTGCCGAACATTCTCTGGTTGTCAGCGCGGGCGGTCATGGCGGGCGACTAGGCAACAGGAAAGAGAACGTACTTCAGAATCACGCCACCAAAAAATACGGCCGCCACTGAGAACAGAATCAGGGCGAGCCGTAGGTTTGGTTTTTGACGTTGATCCTGCACAGAGCGCCTTACTTGACGACCGGAGGCGTCTCGAAGGTGTGGAACGGTGCGGGAGAGGGAACGCTCCACTCCAGGCCGCCGTCAGCCTCCCAAGGATTGTCTGCCGCCTTGGGTCCGCCGTTGATGCACTTGATCACGATGTAGAGGAGCAGGAGCTGGGAGAGCCCGAAACCGAAGGCGCCCACAGAGGCCAGTGCGTTGAAGTCGGCGAACTGCATGGGGTAGTCCGCGTAGCGACGGGGCATGCCGGCCAATCCCAGGAAGTGCATCGGGAAGAAGGTGATGTTAAAGAACACCATCGACAGCCAGAAGTGAACCTTGCCCAGGGTCTCGTTGTACATGTGGCCGGTCCACTTGGGGAGCCAGTAGTACACCCCTGCAAACAGGGCAAAGAGCGAGCCTGCCACCAGCACATAGTGGAAGTGCGCCACCACGTAGTAAGTGTCGTGCAGTTGGATGTCGAGCGGAGCAACGGAGAGGATGATTCCGGTGAGACCACCAATCGTGAAGACCACGATGAACCCGATGGCAAAGAGCATGGGGGTTTCGAAGGTCATGGAACCGCGCCACATGGTGGCCAGCCAGTTGAAGATCTTCACGCCCGTGGGCACGGCGATCAGCATGGTGGCGTACATGAAGAAGAGCTGGCCCGTGAGCGGCATGCCCGTGGTGAACATGTGGTGAGCCCAGACCACGAAGGAGAGGATCGCGATCGAGGCCGTGGCGTAGACCATCGAGCTATAGCCAAACAGACGCTTGCGGGAGAAGGTGGGGATGATCTCCGAGACGATGCCGAAGGCCGGGAGAATCATGATGTAGACCTCGGGGTGACCGAAGAACCAGAAGATGTGCTGGTACATCACAGGATCACCGCCAGCTGCAGCGTTGAAGAAGTTGGTTCCGAAGTGGCGATCGGTGAGGGTCATGGTGATCGCACCAGCAAGCACGGGCATCACGGCGATGAGCAGGTAGGCGGTGATGAGCCAGGTCCAGACAAACATCGGCATCTTCATCAGCGTCATGCCAGGCGCGCGCATGTTTAGCACGGTGGTGATGATGTTGATCGAGCCCATGATCGAAGAGGCACCGAGGATGTGCATCGCGAAGATCGCCATGTCCATTCCAATGCCCATCTGCGTGGTGAGGGGTGCGTAGAGCGTCCAGCCCGCAGCGGTGGCACCGCCTGGGACGAAGAAGCTTGCGACCAGCAGAATAGCTGCAGGCACCATCAGCCAGAAACTGAAGTTGTTCATGCGTGCGAAGGCCATGTCGGAGGCCCCGATCTGCAGGGGGATCATCCAGTTCGCAAACCCGACGAAGGCCGGCATGATGGCGCCGAAGACCATGATCAGGCCGTGCATGGTGGTGAGCTGATTGAAGAGTTCAGGCTGAATCAGCTGGAGACCGGGCTGAAAGAGCTCTGCACGGATGCCAAGGGCAAGCACTCCGCCCACCATGAGCATGGTGAAGCTGAACCAGAGGTACAGCGTGCCGATGTCTTTGTGGTTGGTGGCGTACAGCCAGCGGCGCCAGCCGTGGGGGTGATCATGGGAATGATCGTGGTCGTGGCTGTGACCTGACGGTTCGAGAACGGCGCTCATGTCTGCTCCTCTGCTCTGCTTGAGTCTGATTTAAAGATAGATAGGTTTACTTCGCCTGCGCTACTTGAACTGCACTGGACTCGGGGACGGCGCCAGCGACGGACTGCTTCTTTTTCTGCTCCGCAACCCACGTGGTGTACTCCTCGGCCGACACCACCTTAACGACGATGGGCATGAAGGCGTGGTCTTTGCCGCAGAGCTCTGCGCAGTGGCCATTGTAGGTGCCTACGCGGTCTGCCTTGAACCAGGTGTCGCGCACAAAACCGGGGATGGCATCTTGTTTCACGCCAAAGGCCGGCACCATCCAGGCGTGGATCACGTCATTGGCGGTGGTGACGACTCGGATCTTCTTACCAACTGGAACCACCACCGGATTGTCGACTTCCGACAGGTAGTTGAGCGTCTTTTCCTGTGCGTTGATCCGCTGCTCGTAGGGCGTAGCCAGTGTCGAGAAGAAGGCGATGCCCTGGCCTTCACCCTTGAGGTAGTCGTAGCCCCACTTCCACTGATAGCCCGTGGCCTTGATGGTGATGTCGGCGTTGGTGGTGTCTTTCTGGGCCATCACGATCGGGGTGGCATAGACACCGATCACCACCACGATCAGGAAGGGAACGACGGTCCAGGCGATCTCAACCGCCGTGCTCTCATGGAAGTCTGCAGGCTTGTGGCCCTTTGACTTCCGGTGGGCATAGATGGAGTAGAACATCACAGCGAACACGCCCACAAAGATCACCAGGCAGATCGCCAGCAGGAAGTTGTGCAGGGTGTAGAGGCTCTCCGCCATGCCAGAGGCCGGCGTGCGCAGGTTGTATTTGGTGGTCATGTCATTGGCGAGGGCAACGCCCTGGAGCATGAGCGCTGCGGGGGCAGCCAAGGCCACGCGTACTGCCTGTTTCAACATGTTCTGCATCTGAATCTCCCGTCCGAAAACTGAATTACGGCTGTAATGCCTGTTTCAGGCCCATCAGAAACCGCTCGCGCCCTTTGAGGTCTACGAAACGGCCCACCGACTCGACCGACCGGCCTGATGTCAGCTCCACCAGACCACCCGACTGCTCATTCAATCGCACACGGAGCCAGGCCCGTGGAAGCTGCACCACAGTGCGCCGCTCACCAACCACCCGCTCAATGACTAACGCCTCCTGGCCCAGGCGAACCCGCTCGCAGTCCGCGGCATGCCGCGCGTACACCGCAAACGCCACACCCAGAGCCAACACCTCAATCACTGCAAAGGGCACCACCAGCCACGCCCCCTGGAACGCCCAGAAGGTTGCCAGGCCCAGAGAGGCCAAGGCAAGAGAGGCGAAGATCAACAGGAGCTGAACGGGAGTAAGGGCGCAGTTGCGCTTTAGAATCCACTCCGGCTCGGGACTCAGATCATCTGTTGGACCCGTTGCATTTGACATAAGTCAAAGGATTATATGTCGTTCGGCGAATAGATGCCAAAAAAATGATCTGCTAGCCGAATCGCCCTCTGGGCTGAAAGGTCAGGGGCTGGTCGGCCTGCGGCTCAGCCCGCGCTCGGGCCTGCCCTCTCCAGCCATGGGCAAAGACCAGCTCGAACTCCAGGCTCACTCGCCCATCGGCGCCGCGCAGGTCCTCAAACTCAGCCCGGCCACGCGCCAGGGAGGATCGGCCACTCAGTCCGGGCCCCGAGCTGCGGGGCCACAGCCCATGCAGGTCCTTCCAGGCCGTCTCGAACTGGCGGTAACTCAGGACAAGACGCTCGGCCTCCGTCACGGGGGCAGCAAAGCCCGTGCGGCTGAGCAGATCGCCTAGGTCGTGCAGATCCAGGCCACGCGGCTCTGTTTCTGGCGAGAGCCCGCGCGCACGGCGCCAGGCGAGCAGGGTGCCTGGCCCAAGCGCCGCCAATAGCAAGGCTCCGCCCGCCTGTATCGGGGCAGAAATGGCCTTGAGGGCCTGCTCCAGATGGGCCAGTGACGGTGTGGGCAGGCAGATGAGTCCCAGAAAGCTAACCGGTTCTTCCGCTCCACTGCCCATCGGAGGGCCCTGGAGCCGCCCGATGATCGCCCTGCCTGCGGGAAAGCGCATCCAGGCCTGCCGCTCCTCGATGCCGGCCACGAGGCGGTCGAAGACGACCGAGCTGCCCCCCTGGGGATGCCTGGGATCATCGAACTGGCTGGGGCTCGGGTCCATAGGCCTCAGTATAGTCAGCGGGATGTTCCGTCGACGCCCGCCGGCCCACTCCCTCCATGCCGGCTGGAGGGCGGCCGCACTGCCTGGTGGGCAGTCCATCTGGGTCTGGGCCGCTGGGCCTTATGCGGGCGAGATTGGGGCCACAATTCGTCGGGCGAAGTTCGGGCCAGACTGGGTGGCCGCCCAGGCGCTTCGTCGCCAGCTGCTGGGTATCCACTGCAGCGGCATCTTCACCCTCAGGCCCACGGTCGTGCCGATCCCTTCCGACCCCAGGCGACTGGGCCTGCGAGGCCTGCACCTGCCTGTGCTGCTGGCCAAGACGGTGAGCCGTGACCACCGTCTTCCCCTCGATCGGCTCGGCCTGCTCAAGCCCCATGCGTCTCCAAGTCAGGCGCAGTCGCGGCCCGAACGTCTGGTGACGGGGCCTGGTTCACTGCGTTTCGAGGCCCATCCCCGGCTCTCAGGCCGCCCAGTCCTCTTGGTTGATGATGTCTTCACCACGGGGCAGACCCTGGACGCGGCGGTGGAGGCCCTGAACCGAGTGGGGTCTTGGCCCGTCGGGGCCGTCGTCTTGGCCCACCAGGCGCGGCGGACCCCGGGGCGGAGTTCGCACACTAAGATGACGCCATGCCCGAGTCCGAACCCCCCCGCGTCGCCCCTCTTCCGGCTCCGGTCGATCTTCATGTGGTGCTGGTCGAGCCAGAAATCCCTCCAAACACCGGAAACGTAATTCGGCTCTGCGCGAATACCGGGGCCAAGCTCCACCTCATCGAGCCGCTGGGCTTCCCGCTGGACGACGCAAAGATGCGACGGGCGGGCCTGGACTATCACGAGTTCTGTCGGCTAGAGCTTCACCCGAGCTGGGAGGCCTTCTGGTCCAGCCAGGCGCCCTCGCTCTCCACCTGCTTTGGCCTGTCAACCCGAGGCCAGGCCTCAGTGTTTGAGGCGAATCTTGCGGCTGGAAGCTGGCTTTTTTTCGGATCGGAGACCCGTGGGCTCTCCACCCAACATCGGGATCGGCTGCTGCCGACCCATCTGCTTCGTCTGCCCATGCAGCCCGAGAGCAGAAGCCTCAACCTCAGCAATGCGGTGGCGGTCTGTGTCTATGAGGCCTGGCGCCAGCAGTCTTTCTGAGGGGCCCGAACCTCTGGGGAGCCGAACTAGTGCAGCTCCTGGGTCATGGCTCTCCCCATAAGCCGATCACAGACCTGGGCCACGGCGAGGCGCTCGGAGAGCAGGTCATCCACCGCAGCCACGATCGGGCAGTCCACCTGAAGAGTCCTGGCCAGCTGAGCGAGCGCTGGAGCAGCACCCACCCCTTCGGCCACATGACCCAGGTCACTGAGGATGGCCCCCAGGGCCCGGCCTTGGGCCAGCAGAAGGCCGACACGGCGGTTTCTTGAGAGGTCGCCGGTGGCAGTGAGGATGAGGTCGCCCAGGGCGCCAAGACCCAGGAAAGTCTCTGCCCGCGCGCCAAGAGCCTGTCCGAGCCGGGCCGCCTCAGCGAGGCCGCGCGTGAGCAGCGCGGCCCGTGCATTTCCCCCGAGGTCAAGGCCATCGGAGACGCCGGCAGCGATGGCCAGAACGTTCTTCATGGCACCACCCAGCTGGACACCGGCAAGGTCGTCGGTGGGATAGATCCGCATCGACCCGCCGTGGAGCTGGCCGGCTGTGGCCTTGGCCCAGTCTAGGTTGGCCGATGCCAACGCCAGGGCAGAAGGGAGGCCACGGGCCACCTCCTGAGCAAAGCTCGGACCAGATAGGGCGCCGCTGGGCCAATGAGACAAGGGCGAGAGCAGGTCGGCAGCAAATGCCGGGGCACGGCGCCCGTCAAACCAGACCCCTTTTGCCAGCCAGATCAGTCCTTCGCCAGGCAGAGCCGACGGGCCGAGCACCGCGAGGACCTGCTCGGCAGCCTCAGGAAGAGAGGAGAGCGGGCCGGCAAGGACCAGAAGGCCACCGGGGGACTGTCCCGACACCGGGGCCTGGCCTGCTGCACGCCATTGGGCTGCGGCCTGGGCCAGGTCGGCCCAGACATGGAGGTCTGGAGGCAGCCTAAAGCCCGAGAGGTAGCGCTCGTTCTCTCTCGTGCGGCTGATCCGTTCTGCCTGAGCCGGATCTCGGGCCCAGAGCCCAACCGGGCCACCGCCCCGATGACGAGCCAGGCCCGCAAAGTGCATCGCGAGCGCAGTTCCCCAGGCGCCTGCGCCCATCACCAGCATGGGGGGGAGCGGCCCGCTCGTTGGCATCTGAGGCTACTGGGGAACGATGATGCCCGAGCCCTCTGAGGCCTGCTGTGCTGCAAGCTGCGCCATGCGCTGTTGGAAGAAGGCCTCCCAGTTAATTTCCGCCAGATGCACGGGCGGAAAGCTCGACCGCTGCACGATGTCGGCCATATTGGCGCGAAGGTAGGGATAGACAATGTTGGGGCAGGAGATGCCCTTGAGGAGGAGCCGCTGCTCATCAGTGACCCCGCGAATCTCAAAGATTCCAGCCTGAGAGGCCTCGATCAGAAAGCCCACCTTATCGGCGAATCGGCAGGTCACCGTGCAGCGAACCACCACTTCGGCGAGGTTGTTGCCCAGCTCCGTCTCTGCGGTCTCGATCTCAAACTCTAGCTTGGGCTCGTTTGCATCCAGAAAAATGTTGGGCGCATGGGGAAGCTCGAGAGAGCAGTCCTTCAGGTAGACCCGCTGGAGGGCGAAAACCGTCTGGGCGGCATCCTGGGCGGGCGTGTTGGCGGGTGTGGCGGCATCAGTCATGGCAGGCTTTCAGGTGGAGGATGGGGATTGGCCCGGCTCGGAATGGAGCAGGGCATGGAGTTGGCCAGCATCGTCAAGCGCATGCAGGTCATCGCATCCACCGACATGGGTTGAACCAATAAAGATCTGCGGCACAGTTCTGCGGCCCGTTTCTTCGATCATGACCTGTTTGAGTTCGGGCTGAAGGTCAACTCGAAGGCGCTCAATGTCGGTCACACCGCGGGCACGAAGCAGAGACTCGGCGCGGGAGCAGAATGGGCAGAGCGCTGAGGTGTACATCCGAACGGGCTGCATCACTTCTGCTTCGCTTTCACGGGAAGGCCCGCCTGACGCCAGGCATCAAAGCCACCCTCAAGGTTGTACACCTCCTCGACACCCGCAGTCTTGAGCTGCTTCGCGATGCGTTGGCTGCGCATCCCGCTGGCACACATGACGATGACGGGGCGCGGAGTTTTCCCGCCCTGCACCTCCTTCACCAGGGCCTCCTGCGCCTGCGAAAAACTCGACATGGGCATATGGCGGGCCTGAGGGGCCGCTCCGCGGGCCAGCTCTGCAGACTCGCGGACATCAATTAAGAGAGCATTTCGGCCATTGAGCATCTGGGTTGCACCCAGCGTATTCAGTGAACCGACGGAGGACGACCGACTGATCATCGGCCAGAGCAGCATGCCCCCACTCACGACCGCAGCCATGACCAGGACAATGTTATCGATAAGAAACTGCACGGGCTTCCTTTTGTAAACGAGCGGAGATGCTGTGCCGGATTATAGAATGGCAGGATCCAATCCCTCCGAGATACAAGCCTATGCCTAGCCCCGCCCCTCTGGTCATCCTCCGACACGGCCAGAGCCAATGGAACCTCGAGAACCGTTTTACGGGATGGGTCGATGTCGACCTCTCCCCGGCGGGCGTTGAAGAAGCTCGTCGCGCGGGTCTTCTGCTCCGAGATCGTGGCTACTCCTTTGATCTCGCCTTCACCAGTGTGCTCAAGCGTGCCATTCGTACCTGCTGGATCACGCTCGATACCCTCGACGAGATGTGGATTCCCGTAGAGCATGACTGGCGCCTCAACGAACGCCACTACGGGGCGCTCGCGGGCCTGAACAAAACCGAGACCGCCCAGCGGTACGGGGAGGACCAGGTTCTCCTCTGGCGTCGGGCCTACAACATTCGACCCAACGCAATCACCCGCGAGGATGCGAGCTGGGCCGGACATGACCGGCGCTACGCCGGCATTGCGCCCGAGCAGCTTCCGCTCACGGAGTGCCTGGCCGACACCGTCGTCCGGGTGGAGGCCTTCTGGAATGAGCGCGTCCTTCCCGAACTCAAGGCGGGTAAGCGCATTCTGATCTCTGCGCACGGAAACTCGCTTCGTGCCCTGCTGAAGATCCTGGAGGGCCTCTCTGAGGACGAGGTTCTGGCACTCAACATCCCCACCGCCCAGCCGCTTGTGCTGGAGTTTGACGACCAGCTCTCGCTTCGCGAGCGTCACTACCTGGCCGACCCAAGCGAAATCGAGGCTGCAATGGCGGCCGTGGCCAACCAAGGAAAGGCGAAGTCCTCATGAACCGAGCCAGGCTCAAAATCATGGGCTGGGTGACCAGCGGCGTCATTGCGGGCGTCGCACTCAGCACGGGCCTCTCGGCCCTTGCGCAGCGGGAGGGCAAGAGCGCGCTCCCGCTGGATGAGCTTCGCCAGTTTGCCGAGGTCTATGGGGCCGTCAAGGCGCATTATGTGGAGCCCGTTGAAGACAAGAAGCTGATCCACGAGGCCATCAGTGGCATGCTCAGCGGGCTCGACCCGCACTCCTCCTACCTCGATGCGGAGGCCTTCAAGGAACTCCAGGTTGGCACCCAGGGAGAGTTCGGCGGTCTGGGTATCGAGGTCGGTCTGGAAGATGGCTTCATCCGAGTGGTCTCACCAATTGAGGACACTCCGGCAGCCCGTGCAGGCATTCAAGCCGGCGACCTCATCATCAAGATCGAGGACAAGGCCACCAAAGGCCTGGGCCTGACCGAGGCCGTAAAGCTCATGCGGGGGGCGCCCAAGACCAAGATCACGCTCACGCTCTCGCGTAAGGGGGTTAACCAGCCCATCGTGGTGACACTCGAGCGCGACATCATTCGTGTGCAGAGCGTTCGCACGCAGTGGGTGGCACCGGGCTACGGTTTTGTTCGCATCACGCAGTTTCAAGAGCACACCCTTGAGTCTCTGGTCGACAAGGTGAATGCGCTCTTGGCTGCCGCTCAGGCAGACCCCTCCAAGCCCATCCAGGGCATCGTGCTAGACCTTCGAAACGACCCAGGCGGCCTGCTCCATGCGGCCATTGGCGTCTCTGCAGCCTTTCTGCCTGCTGAGGTGGTGGTGGTCAAGACCGATGGCCGACAGGAGGACGCAAAGCGCGCCTACCTCGCAGTGCCGGATGACTATCGCCGCACGCCCTCTGAGGACCCACTTCCTAAGCTCAATCCTCTGGTCAAGACGATCCCTCTCGTGGTCCTCGTCAATGGCGGCTCGGCCTCGGCCTCAGAGATCGTGGCCGGCGCACTCCAAGACCATGGCCGTGCCAAGGTCTTGGGAACGCAGTCCTTCGGCAAGGGGTCCGTTCAGACCATCCTTCCTTTAACCCGGAGCACGGCCATCAAGCTCACCACGGCGCTCTACTACACCCCTAAGGGCCGCTCCATTCAGGCCAAAGGAATTGAGCCCGATCTCTGGGTCGAGGAGAGTGCAGAGGGCGATGTGGTGGATCGGTTCAGGCTCCGAGAGGCAGACCTCAGCGGGCACCTCGGGGGCAAAAAGTCCGATGAGCCCAAGAAGCCAGCGGAGGCCGCCTCCGCACAACGAGAGGCCAAGGCAGGAGCGCCTCCGGTCAAGCCCATTGTTTTTGGCTCTTCAGAGGACTACCAGCTCCAGCAGGCCATCCTGCACCTTCAGGGTAAGCCGGTCGCCACCAAGCCGCCCAAGCCCTAAGCTCCGCTCGGATGCAGCCTTACTTCGAGCTCCAGCACAGCCGCACCCTGCTGCTGCCTGGCCTAGAGCTCGAACAGCTCGAGGCCCTGGCCCGGTCTGAGGTCTGGGTGATTGGGCTCGGGGGCCTCGGTGCGGCCGCGAGCCTCTACCTGGCCAGCGCCGGAGTGGGTCAACTCCATCTCGTGGACGGCGATCTCGTCTCCATCAGCAATCTGCCCCGGCAGGTGCTCTACGGCATGAGAGACGTTGGGCGCCTGAAGGTAGAAGTCGCTGCAGAGCGACTGCGTCAGCAGTACCCCTCGATCGAGGTGGCCACACACGGTGAGCACGCCACTGCAGTCTGGCTTGAAGCGCACCTCGGCACGGCCGCGCTCGTCATGGACTGCACCGACCGGTTCGCAAGCCGTCAAGCCATCAACCAGTACTGCGTTCAGCACCAGATTGCGCTGGTCATCGCATCCGTGGTCCGCTGGGAGGGGCAGTTAATGGTCTGTTCGCCCCGCCTGCGCGAGAAGGGCTGCTACGCCTGCAGCTTTCCGCCCTCAGACGATTCCTCCCATGCCGCAGTCGATGCGGCCTGTGGAGCATTCGGAGTCTTTCCCACAATGGCCGGACTGATGGCGATCCTTCAGGCCCAGGAAGGGCTCAAGGTCCTCATGGGCCTTGAGGCGGAGCCGGATTTACTCCTGGTTCAGGGCCCGCAGATCGAAGTCAGTCGATTTAAGCGATTGCGCATGCCAGCCTGCCCGGTCTGCTCGGAGGGGGCGGCCCGCGCGTGAAGGGCTAGCCCGGCAGCAGATGAGAGAGTGCAAACTCGAGGTCTGCAACGGGACGCTCCTTAAAGCCAGACTTGGCGTAACGAAGCCATCGGCCCTGCACGAAAGACATGCAGACACTCGCCAGGGCGCCAGGCGCTGCGTCGGACTGCACGTCTGATTCCAGCCGGGCGAGCTTGAGCGACTGACGCAGCGAGGCCTCCACACGGCTGAGGAGTTGGTTGACTCGAGCCTGAAGACGCGTGTGCTCAAAGGTAATCGCCTCTCCCACCAGAACCCGGGTCATGCCCGGGTTCTTGTCCGAAAAGCCGAGCAGTACGCGAAGCACTGCCTTGGCCTTTTCGTTGGGCGACTCAGGGCCTGCCTCGATCCGGTTGATGAGGCCAAAGAGGGAGTCCTCAATGAACTCCAGCAGCCCCTCGTACATCTGGGCCTTGCTGGCGAAGTGGCGATAGAGCGCGGCCTCGGAGACCCCGATCTTTTCTGCCAGGGCAGCTGTGGTCACCCGCTCGGGCTGGCCCTCCTCGAGCATGGCCGCGATCGCCTGAAGAATCTGGATTCGACGCTCACCTGGGCGGGGACGTTTGCGCGCGCTTGCTTCTACCATCTCTGACATGAGGCCTCCGGCTGAGACTGCCCACGAAGGGCCAGGTCCGTGATCGAGTGTACTTGAAGGTGTACAAAACTGGGACGCCTCGCAGATAGGGGGCGACCCTGTTGCCGAGCCTGGCGGCGTTGGGTGTGGGAGCACCAGATCCGTGCAGTCTTGAGGCCAGCGCGGTGTGCCCCGCGCAGGTTTTCCGTGCTGTCATCCACCATGCAGATCCTCGTGCGCGGGCGGCCGGATTGACGGATGAGGTGCCGCCACAGCCAGGCAGAGGGCTTGGGACGAAGACGACCCATGGCGCGCATGTCCTCAATGGCAATGACCCGATCGAAACAGCCTTTGAGTCCGAGCAGGCGGATCAGGCCGTGGGCATACTCACGCGGTGCATTCGTGACCAGCCAGCGGTCACCATTCAGCATTCTGACCCTGCGCCCAAGGCCTCTCACCCTGCGCACATGACGGCCAAGCGCCTCGAGCGGATGAGTCTGGCGCAGGAACTCATCGGCGTTGGCGCGATGGTGCCGAACCAGCCCCAGAAGGGTGGCGCCGTAACGATGCCAGTAGGTCTGCCGAAGGGCGGTGGCCTCGGCATGGGTGAGGGACAGGCGTCGGGCAATCCAGTCGGTCATCAGCCGGTTGACCTCCGGCATCATGGACCAGCTCGCGTCGTGAAGGGTGTTGTCCAGGTCCAGGAGCCAGAGCCTGGCGCCAGGCGCGCGCACGGGGCCCTCAGTGCGACCGGATCATGGTGCCCACGCCCTGGCTCGTGAGAATCTCGAGCAGCAGGCTGTTGGGCACACGGCCATCGATGATGTGAACGGACTGCACGCCACTTCGCGCGGCATCCAGAGCCGAGCTGATCTTGGGGAGCATGCCGCCCGACAGGGTGCCATCAGCAAAGAGCCCATCGATCTCACGCGCAGATAGGCCGGTGATGAGCTGGCCCGATTTGTCCAGCACGCCAGGGGTGTTGGTCATCAGCACAAGCTTTTCGGCCCGAAGGATCTCGGCCATCTTTCCAGCAACAAGATCGGCATTGATGTTGTAGGTCTCGCCCTCTTCTCCTGACCCGATCGGGGCCACGACTGGGATAAAGCCACTTCGAAGGAGTGACTGAATGATCTCGGGATCGACAGACTCGATCTCTCCCACCTGCCCGATATCGAGCGCCTGGTCGGGCTGCTCTTTCGAGGGAAGCATGAGCTTTCGCGCGCGGATCAGCCCGCCGTCCTGGCCCGTAAGGCCAACGGCCTTGCCGCCGGCATGATTGATGAGCTCAACAATTTCCTTGTTAACCTTGCCCGCAAGTACCATTTCAACAATGTCCATCGTCTCGGAGTCGGTGACGCGCATCCCCTGCACGAACTCACCTTTTTTTCCGACACGCCCGAGGAGCTCCTCGATCTGTGGTCCTCCGCCATGAACCACCACAAGATTTATGCCCACAAGCTTGAGCAGGACCACGTCATGAGCGAAACCACGCTTGAGGGCCTCGTCGGTCATGGCATTTCCGCCGTACTTCACCACCACCGTCTTCCCGTGAAAACGCCGAATGTAAGGCAGTGCCTCGGCAAGAATGGCCGCCTTCTGGCGGGCCGCTGCAAGATCAGTCATGGTGGGAATGAGCGCGGTTAGTCGCCAAACTGGCGTTGACGCAGTTCGCGTCGCTGTTGGGCCTCCACCGACAGTGTGGCAGTGGGGCGGGCGAGGAGGCGTTGAAGCCCAATGGGCTCGCCGGTCTCTTCGCAGTATCCGTAGTCGCCCGCGTCGATGCGAGCGATGGACTGCTGAACCTTTTTGATGAGCTTGCGCTCTCGGTCGCGCGTTCGCAGCTCGAGCGCGTGCTCCTCTTCAATCGTGGCGCGATCGGCTGGGTCCGGAACGAGTGTGGTCTCCCGAAGGTGTTCGGTAGTCTCGCCGGCATTGGCTCGAAGTTCCTGCTCAAGGGCTTGGAGTCGGCGCTTGAAAAAGTCGAGCTGCGCAGGGCTCATGTACTCGTCTTCCGGCTGCGCTAGAAGCTCTTGTTCTGTTTGAATGACTTTCTTCAATTCGATTCCCATCTCGCAACGGTGGCTAGACCAGGCACTGGGCCAGCCCTTTTAGAATTGTATCCTTGGGCAGCCCTTTACCGATAAATACGATACGGGTCTCTCGGGCTTCGCCCGCCTTCCACGGCCGCCCTTTGTCACCGCCCATCAGCATATGGACCCCCTGGAAGATCATCTGGTGGTCGCTGCCCCTGAGCCAGAGCACGCCTTTATATCGATAGAGCTGAGGGCCGTAGGCCTGGGAGACCGCGGACATGAAGCCCTCAAACCGATCGGAGTCCATCGGTCGAGTGGCCTTGAACAGAAAGGAGCTGACATCCTCGGCATGGTGGTGGTGCTGGTCCGTGTCCAGGAAGCTCGGGTCGATCTCCAGGGCTGCATTCAGGTGGAACCCCTGGATATCCAGAATGTCCTGGAGGTCGGTCTCGCCGAAGTGCACGGTCGCAATCTTGGCCCGGGGATTCATGCGCACGAGGCGACGCTTGAGCGCCTGAACGGACTCCTCATCCACGAGGTCCGCCTTGGAGAGCAGAATTCGATCGGCAAAACCCACCTGAGCCTGGGCCTCACTGTGCTCGTCCAACTGGGCCTGCCCATGCCTTGCGTCGACCACAGTGACAATCGCGTCCAGCACATAGCGCTCTGCCACGGCGTCGTCCACAAAGAAGGTCTGCGCAACGGGGCCAGGCTCAGCGAGCCCAGTGGTCTCGATGATGACTCGGTCGAACTCCAGGTCTCCAGCATCTCGCCTCTGGCTCAGTCGATTGAGCATATCGACGAGGTCGCCCCGAACGGTGCAGCACAGGCAGCCGTTGTTCATCTCGACGATGCGCTCCTGCTGGTCCTCAAAGAGCAGTTCGTTGTCGATGCTCTCCTCGCCGAACTCATTCTCGATCACCGCAATCCGGTGCCCGTGCGGCTCGTTGAGGATTCGCTTCAGGAGTGTTGTCTTTCCGGCGCCAAGAAAGCCGGTGAGGATGGTGACTGGAATCATGGGCTTATTCTGCCTGAGTCGACTTGGGCTTGGCCCTTGGATGGGCGAGATCGAGGACTCGCGCGAGATGCTGGTGGTCCAGGTGGGTGTAGACCTGCGTGGTTGCGATCTGGGCGTGGCCCAAGAGCTCCTGAACCGCGCGGAGGTCTCCACTGCTCTGCAGGAGGTGGGACGCAAAGGAATGCCGAAGCATATGGGGATGCACGGGATGGCCAAGGCCGGCAGTCTGGGAGCGCCGCTGGAACCGGCGCTGAATCGCTCGCCCCGACATCCGCGCGCCGCGAGCGCCCAGAAAGAGCGCCATGGTGGTCGGCGCAAGCGAGTCTCTCACCGAAAGCCAATGCCGGAGGGCGGCCAGAGCCTCACTCCCGAGTGGAAGGATTCTGCGCTTGCGTCCCTTTCCAAAGACATGGACAGTCTGGCCCTCAAGATCAAGCCATCCACCCTCTGGTCTCTGGCCCTGGCCGACGTCCAGCTCCACCATCTCTGAGAGTCGAAGACCGCAGCCATAGGCAAGCTCAAAGAGCGCACGGTCCTGGACGGCAGTCCAGTCGGCCTTCTCGTCCGCTGGCGCCTCAAGCGCAACGAAGGCACAGGCCGCATCCACGGAGAGGGTCTTGGGCAGTGTGCGGCTCATCTTGGGGAGCCGAAGACCGCGAGCAGGGTTAGCGTTTGGTGGACTGATGCCGCTGGGAGCCTCCAGCATGAGCCAGTCGAAGAATGCGCGCCAAGCCGCAAGCCGTCTTCGAATGCTGCGAGGAGAGGCGCCTTCTCGTGTGAACTGGCCCACCAGGGGCTGGAGGTCGGCAGCCAGGAGCGCCTCTACGGGTCGATCGACCCGGGCGAAGAGGGTGCTGAGGTCCTGTCGATACGCCTTGAGTGTGAGCGCGGATAAGTTGCGAAGCTGAAGGCTTCGCAGGAAGGCCTCGAGCAGGGCCCCGGCCTGCCCCTCAGGCAGAGGAGACATGGAGCGCCGCGCTCGCAATCTCGGCAATCCGTTCCAGGAAGACCACCCCCTGGCCGGCCTCAAAACGGGAAGGATCGCTGGCCGCAAGCACCAGGGCCCGAGCCCCTGCACCGTCCGCGGACTGCGGCTGGAGCGGAAGGAGTGCGAGGCTGCCCAGATCATCGGTCGGCGCTGCCAGCCTCGAGAGAATGAGCTGCCCCTGGTCTGACCGTGCAGACCAGCAGCTTGGACGCGACGCACTCAGGAGCACTCGTAGAGGCTCCTCGGTCTCGCCTTCGCATGGAGCTTGGATCAGTTCCACTCGCGTGAGGCTGAACTGCTCCTGGAGCAGGTCGGCCAAACGCTCTGCGCGTGCGAATGTCTGCGGGGCCTGCAAGAGGGCCCGCACCAGCTGCATAAGCTTGGCCTGGATCGCCTCATTCTCCTGCGCGTGCCGAAGCATGAGGGCCTGGCGCTGGTCGAGCGCGCGGAGTTTCTCGCGAAGTGTGAGCACCTGCCGCTCCAAAAGTGAGCTCACCGTGCCGCCAGCACCCAGCGAGAGTGCCAGCTCACCGAGGACCTCAGGGTGCTCCTCGAGAAATCGGGGGTGCGCCCTCAGGTAGGCGGCAACCTGGCTCGGACTCAACTCCTGCTCAGCCTCATGACTCATAGTGATAAAACCCTTCGAAGGTGGTTTGTGCTGGACCGGTCATCCACACCGAGCTTTCTGGCTGGCCAGACCATTGAATGGACAGAACGCCCCCAGGCATCGTGACCTCAATGGGCACGTCCTGCTGCAAGGCGCCCTGGGCAATCCCGCAGACGACGGCAGCACAGGCGCCAGTGCCACAGGCGAGCGTCTCGCCGGCACCACGTTCC
Source organism: Pseudomonadota bacterium (assembly GCA_041165705.1). Lineage (GTDB taxonomy): Bacteria > Pseudomonadota > Gammaproteobacteria > Burkholderiales > Burkholderiaceae_A > Hahnella. Next base: position 129,513 of record JBEAMW010000025.1, on the reverse strand, counting down.
CATACGCGCAGGGCGATCTGGGTTCTCGAGACGAACTGAACAAACTCCGCATTCACGCCCTTGGGGCAGCGTTCGTGACGCTCCAGCCAGGAGCCAAGGCCCTCCACCTCTGCCTGCTGAAGATCACCAACCCATTGCATGAGGTGCGGGTTTCCCATCGAGGCTGGCGCGAGCCAGACCTCGGGGCCCGCCGGGGTTTGCATGGCATACAGCAGCTGATTGAAACAGCGCATGGTTCGGAGGCCATCGACGCGAAAGGGCAGGCTGGAGGGGTCGAGGGAAGGAGTGCCCATATCCACCGTTACCCGCCCATCGGGCTGAATCACCGGACTAATCATGCCTGCGCGAGTGCGCACTCGAAAGGGCTCATGGCCCACCCAGCCGCGGTCGTGGACAAACCGTGCAAAGCAACGCGCGCCATTGCCACACTGCTCCACCTCTTGTCCGTTTGAATTAAAGATGCGGTAGACGAACGCGGCCTCCCCCGTGGGGTCTCTCTCGACGAGGAGGATCTGGTCGGCTCCCACCCCAAATCGACGATCGGCCAGGCGTCGAAGGTGCGCGGGTTCGAGAAAGTGTTGAGGTAGCCCGTCCTGCGCATCGATCATCACAAAATCGTTGCCGGCCCCATGCATCTTGGTAAACGGGATCTTCATAGCAGTCATTATCGACGATCGTAGACCGGCGCGAGGCCCTCCGGCCTCGTCTTGAACCGGCGGTGAGTCCAGAGGTACTGGGCCGGTGTCTCGAGCACCCGCTCCTCAATGAATTGGTTCATTCGACTCACCCCCTCATCGAGACCCTCACCAGGCTCATGCCGCCAGGCTGGATAGAAGCGGGCCTCATAACCGGAGGGAGTAAGCCGTGTGACCAGCGGCAGGATGTGGGCGCCGGTCATCTGGGCCAGACGGACCACGCTGGTCACCGTGGCGGCTGGCTGGCCAAAGAAGTTTGCAAATACAGCGTCGCGCTCACCGAAGTCCATGTCTGGTAGAAAGTAGGCGGTCTTGCCCTTCTTCACGAGCCGTGCAAGGCGGCCGATGCCCTCGCGTCGCGAGATGAGGATGGGCTCATTGAAACGAGACCGCCCCTGGAGAATCCAGGCATTGAGGCGGCTGCTCGACTGGTCTGAATAGAGAGAGACGATCTGCCGCTCAAGCTGAATGCGAACCCCCCCGGCATCCAGTCCGAGGAAATGCGGCGCCAGCACAATCACCCGCTCCGAGCCCAGCTCCAGGAGACAGTCCTCTCCGAGCAGGCGGACCCGGTCTCGAAGCGTCTCGGCGGGGCAGGAGAAGAGCTCGAACCGGTCTAGAAAGGCTGCGGCATAGGCCCTGAAGTGGTCCAGGCTGACTCGACGAATCTCCTCCTCGGTCCAGGCCGGAAAGCAGAGCCGGAGGTTGGAATGGGCCACCCGTCTGCGGGGTGAGGCAAGCCCGTAGAGCAGGCTGCCCAGCGGGCGCGCGAGCAGCCGTCGGAGCCTAAACGGCAGCCGGCCGAGCCAGCCGGCAAGGCCCAGGGCAAGGCCAATCCAGAATTCGCTCACGCCGCGTCCTTCACGCTCTGCCCCTCATCGCGCATGCTCTTGGGGGATAGCCGCAAGCCGATGGCCCGACTGTCCCCGGTAGACAGGCGTCTTGTGACGGTTGTAGGCCCACAGATATTGGCCAGGTGCACTGAGGATCTGCCGCTCACAGGCCAGGTTCATGTCGCGCACGCGCACCTCCAGGGTTTGGCCGCTAGGCGCCCAGGGTGTGAGGCGCATCTCCCAGCCCCCCTGGACGCGAAGAATCAGCACCCAGAAGAGGGCAGCTCCCGTCGTCTCTGCAAGCCGAAGCGGAAGCGTCATGGTGTAGGCGGGCCGCTCCCACGCCTCTGACCAGACCCCATCACCGAGCGTGGGAACCTGATCGGGCAGCATGCCAATCACCTCGCCCGCACGCAGGGCCTTGATCATCTGACGCACACCGGAGCCATTGGCGGGCACTGCACGAACACCGGCAGCCGGCCGAAGGGCCTGCAGGAGCTGCTCCATGGCAGGCTTGCGCGCGGGGCGGTAGAGAACCGTGATGGGCGCAATCTCGCGAGCGAGCAGTCGTGGGGCCAGTTCAAATGCGCCGAGATGGGGCGTGAGAAAGACAATACCTCGTCCCTGGGTGAGCGCCTCCCGCGCAGGCGCCAGGCCGTGAACGGTCAACCGGCTGAGGGCCTGAGGGTCACACCAGATCTTTGGAAGTTCCGAGACCAAGAGCCCAGCCTCAGAGCGAGCAGCGCGCCGAATGCGGGAGAAGTCCGAGGGGCCCAAGCCCGCAGAGGACGCTACCGCAGCGGACAGGGCTGTTTGAAGGCTCGCGTCAGACTGCCGCCGATAACGCGCCGAGGCCACCCAGACCCCCCATCCCAGCAGACGACCCAGCGCACGTAGGCCCCAGAGAGGCCAGTGAGCAAGGAATTTGAAAAGCATCTGCATAGGGTCTATAGTCAGTCCATCGCCGATTTAATCGACAACTTGCGGGGCGATTGTCTTTCAAATACCGCTAAAGCGTATGCAATCTGCAGTTCGAATTGTCTCGCTCAGGCCGTGTTCCGCAGTTGTCATCACTGGAGACTCGCATGAGCAAAGACTACCTGTTTACCTCTGAATCTGTATCCGAAGGCCATCCCGACAAAGTATCCGACCAGATCTCGGATGCAATTCTCGATGCCCTGATCGCCCAAGACCCCACCTCTCGCGTCGCGGCAGAAACCCTCTGTAACACGGGTCTCGTCGTGCTGGCCGGAGAAATCACCTCCCGCGCCAATGTCGACTACATTCAGGTTGCGCGGGAGACGATCAAGTCCATCGGATACGACAACACCGAATACGGCATCGACTACAAGGGATGTGCAGTGCTCGTGGCGTATGACAAACAGAGCCCCGACATTGCCCAAGGCGTCAACAAGGCCCACGACGATGGCCTCGATCAGGGTGCTGGTGACCAGGGCCTGATGTTTGGCTATGCCTGTGACGAGACCCCAGTGCTCATGCCCACGGCCATTCACCTCTCACACCGTCTGGTGGAGCGTCAGTCCCTGGTGCGTCGGGACGGCCGACTCTCCTGGCTGAGGCCCGATGCCAAGTCGCAGGTCACCCTGGAGTACCGCGACGGCAAGCCCTATCGCATCGACACCGTGGTGCTCTCCACTCAGCACGCCCCGGAGATTGGGCTCGAGGCCCTCCGTGAGGCGGTGATTGAAGAGATCATTAAGCCTGTGCTGCCCGCCGATCTCGTAAAAGGCGAGATTAAATACCTCGTGAACCCCACGGGGCGGTTTGTCATTGGCGGGCCGCAGGGCGACTGCGGCCTAACCGGCAGAAAGATCGTGGTGGACACCTACGGTGGAGCCGCGCCTCATGGCGGTGGCGCATTCTCGGGCAAAGACCCCTCCAAGGTGGACCGCTCAGCTGCCTATGCAGGCCGCTATGTGGCAAAGAACATTGTGGCTGCCGGCCTCGCCACCCGGGCGCTGATTCAGGTGAGTTATGCCATTGGCGTAGCCAAGCCCACCTCGGTCTTTGTGAACACCGAGGGCACCGGTGTGGTCCCCGATGAGAAGATCGCTGCAGCCGTTCAGGCCGTCTTTGACCTGAGGCCCAGAGGGATCATTCAGATGCTCGACCTGCTGCGGCCCATCTACCGCAAGACGGCTGCCTATGGCCACTTTGGGCGGGAAGAGCCGGAGTTCAGCTGGGAGCGCACTGACAAGGCAGAGGCCCTACGTCAGTACTGCCTTTAAATTGACCTGAGCGCATTCCCTCGTCATACTCCTTGGGATCTGCTCAAGGAGCGTTGCGAGAGGGTGCGCCCTCCCAGGCTTGAGCAAGGCGTGTCCCCCATGCCTTTAGCAACGGCGCTCGCGTTTTCCTAACCCAACAGAAAGGAGCGCGAGATGAGCGCTGTTTTAAAAGAAGTCCGCACCCAAGATTACATCGTGGCCGATATGGCCCAGGCCGACTGGGGCCGCAGAGAAATCCGCATCGCCGAGACCGAAATGCCCGGCCTCATGGCCATTCGTGAAGAGTTCGCTAAGGCCCAGCCACTCAAGGGCGCTCGGATCACCGGGTCCCTTCACATGACCATCCAGACCGCAGTCCTGATCGAGACCCTCACGGCGCTCGGGGCCGAGGTTCGCTGGGCATCCTGCAACATCTTCTCAACCCAGGACCATGCGGCGGCTGCCATTGCGGCTGCAGGCGTGCCCGTCTTCGCCAAGAAGGGTGAGTCGCTCGAGGAGTACTGGGACTACACTCACCGGATCTTTGACTGGGCAGATGGCAAGCCCACCAACATGATTCTGGATGACGGCGGTGACGCCACCCTCCTGCTCCATCTGGGCGCTGATGCTGCACGCGACATCAGCCTGCTGGACCACCCTCACAGCGAGGAGGAGCGCTGCCTCTTTGCATCGATCAAAGCCCAGCTGGCCAAGGACCCCGGTTTCTACCAGCGCAACCTCGATGCGGTGATTGGCGTGACCGAAGAGACCACCACGGGTGTGCACCGTCTTAAAGAAATGAGTGCCAAGGGCACGCTGGCCTTCCGCGCCATTAACGTCAACGACTCAGTCACCAAGAGCAAGTTTGACAACCTCTACGGCTGCCGTGAGTCGCTGGTGGATGGCATCAAGCGCGCAACCGATGTGATGATTGCGGGCAAGGTGGCTGTGGTGGCCGGCTACGGCGATGTGGGCAAGGGCTCGGCCCAGGCCCTGCGTGCGCTCTCCGCCCAGGTCTGGGTCACCGAGATCGATCCCATCTGCGCCCTCCAGGCCGCGATGGAAGGCTATCGCATCGTGACCATGGACTACGCCGCCGACAAGGCCGACATCTTCGTCACGGCAACAGGAAACAAGGATGTGATCACCTTTGACCACATGGCCCGCATGAAAGACCAGGCCATCGTGTGCAACATCGGTCACTTTGACAACGAAATTGATGTGGCCTCGCTGTCCCAGTGCACCTGGGAGGAGATCAAGCCCCAGGTCGACCATGTCATCTTCCCAGACGGCAAGCGCATCATCCTGCTCGCCCAGGGCCGCCTGGTGAATCTGGGCTGTGGAACTGGACACCCCAGCTACGTGATGAGCTCTTCGTTTGCCAACCAGGTGATCGCACAGATCGAGCTCTTTACCCACCAGGACTACTACGAGAAGGGCAAGGTCTATGTGCTGCCCAAGCACCTGGACGAGAAGGTGGCTCGCCTGCAGCTCCAGAAGCTCGGGGCCATGCTCACCGAGCTCTCGCCCGTGCAGGCTCGTTATATCGGCGTGCCGGTGGAAGGCCCGTACAAGCCCGAGACCTACCGCTACTAAGCTCATCCGCGCATGCAGATTAGCCTAGAGTTTTTCCCGCCCAAGTCCTCTGCCGCATCGGAGGCCCTGGGCGGCGTCGCGCAAGCCCTTGCGGCCCTCTCGCCAGCCTATGTCTCGGTCACCTATGGCGCAGGGGGCTCCACCCGGGAAGGCACCGCAGCCACAGTGGCACAGATGCGCAAGCAGTTTGGGTCGGTGGCCCCCCATGTGTCCTGTATCGGCGCGAGTGCGGACGAACTCCACGCTCTGCTTCAGGGCTATCAGTCCCAGGGGATCGATCGCATGGTTGCCTTAAGGGGTGATCTTCCGTCCGGGTTCGGACAGGGTGGGGATTTCGCCCATGCCATCGACCTCGTGCGGTTCGCCCGTCAGCACTTCGGCTCCCACTTCTCCATCGAGGTGGCGGCCTACCCTGAGATTCACCCCCAGGCCCGGTCCGCACAAGCCGACCTCGATCACTTCGTGGCGAAGATGAAAGCCGGCGCAGACGGGGCCATCACCCAGTACTTCTTCAACTCGGATGCCTACTTTCGTCTGGTCGATGATGCCTACGCCCGAGGCGTAGAGGCCCCGATTACGCCGGGCATCATGCCCATCACCAACTACACCCAGCTTGCGCGCTTCTCTGACAGTTGCGGAACGGAGATCCCGCGCTGGATTCGGCAACGACTCGCTGGATTTGGTGATGATGCGGAGTCGATTAAGGCCTTCGGGCTGGATGTGGTGACTGATCTCGTAGACCAGCTGGTTACAGCCGGCGTTCCAGGCCTTCACTTCTACACCATGAACCGAGCCGAACCGACCCTAGCGATCTGTCAACAGCTTGGGCTCAAAGGCTCAGGCTGACACCAGCCGCCCTCATGCACCCAGGCATGGAGGCGCATGTCGTGGGGCTCAGCGAGCGCACGGTCTATCGCGCCGTGCTCAAAGAGAACGCCAACGGTGAGGGGGTCTGGCAGTCCAGCCGCTCGACGGGCAGCAAGGGTGCGGTCGTAGTAGCCCTTGCCCGCCCCGAGTCGGGCCCCGAGGGCGTCAATCCCCACACATGGAACGATCCAGACTGGGCAGTCAGTCGAGCCGGTCTGGTCCGGCGTAAGAAGGCCCTGGGCATCCTGCACGAGGGCCTGGCCGGGAACCCAGGGTCTGAACTGAAGAGGCTCACCAGGCGAGACGACGACTGGCAGACTCAGGCGCACACCGCGCTGATGCCAGGCGCGCCAGACCACCACCAGGTCGGGCTCGCCTTTCCAGGGCAGAAAGACCGCCACATCCTGCCAACCCCGAAGGACTGCCTGTCCCGACAGGGTGTCAGCGATCAGGCGTTCTGCACGGCGGCGTACATCTGGATCGAGCGACTGGCGAGCGCCAATCAGCCAAGACCTCCACTCTGACTTGGACTGACTGCAAGGGGCTGACCGTTCCATGGCCGAATCCTGTTCTCGTTCCATCGCTCCGATGTATCGTAGGCTCATGCGCAACCCTCTGCTCAGTGCAACACTCGCACTCATTCTGCTGGCTCTCGCGAGTCCTGACACTCAGGCAAAGCCCGGGGTCGATCACCCACTCTTAGAGGCCAAATCGGCCTTTGAGGCTGGGAGCCTCCCCAGGCTCGCCCAGGCTCAACGCCGATTGGCCGGTGATCCTCTTCGGGTCTGGGCCGACTATTGGGCCACTCGGCTCACGGTGGTTCAAGACCCCTTTGGATCAGGAACACCCGCTCAGATCAGCCGATTTATCCAAGGTGCTGGCGCCCACCCCACCACCAAGCTGATTCTCAAAGACTGGGGGCACGCCGCCCTTCGCAAGGGGCCGTGGTCTCAGGTCGCGCCAGTCGTGGAACAGATCCGGCCCCTGCCGGAGTCACCTGCACTGGCCTGTGCGCAGGCACGCCTACTCCTGGAGAAGCAACAGATTCCGCTCGCGCAGGCCGTGCCGCTCATCCGCGGCAATGAGGACCGAGAGGGCTGCCTCTACCTTCTTGAGGCCGTTCATCAGCGAATGCCGCTTCCCGCTCAGGCGCTCCAGACCTACGCGCGCTGGGCAGCAGGCAGTGGTGACCTGGAGGCGGCCCAGCGGATCTGGCAGTTGGCCCCATCGGAGCAGAACCGGCTGGACCGAGAGCGCAGCCTGCTCACGCTTCTCGCCCGCTCCCAGTCCAACAGCATTCTGGTGGCCTCGCAGTTCGACCGGGGCCAGTTCCGCCTGAATGATGAGCAGAACGCCTATGCCAAGGGCGTTCTGGCCGGTCGGCTCTTCATTCGGTCAGACCCCAGGGCCTGGACCTACCTTCAGGACGCGCTCGCGAAAGACGAGACCCTTCTGTCCCACCTGCCAACCCCCAGTCTCGAGGCCTTCGCTCGCCTCTCGCTGCGCAGAGGCGATTGGGCGAGGCTGCAGCGGATTCTGTCTGCACTTCCCCCTGCAGTGCAGGCTGAAGACCACTGGACCTACTGGCGGGCATGGCTCGCACAACAGCGGGGTGACACCACCGAGGCCCGACGGCTCTGGGAGTCCATCCCGGCAGGCTGGGGCTTTTATCAACAGCTCGCCTCCGCAGCACTCTCCCGTCCGGGCCCCATTGGGCGACGAGAGTCGGAACTCAACCCCGAGATTCTGAGATCGCGAGAGCAGCTCAAGGCCCAGGGAGGGCTCCAGCGTGCGCTCACTCTCTCCGCTCTTGGTCTCAGGGCGGAGTCGGCTCTGGAGTGGAGGGCCGTGATCGAGGACCAGCCCGATGCAGTCATTCTGGCCGCAGCCGAGCTCGCCTATGCCCAAGGCCACTATGACCGCGCCATTCACGCGGCCATTCGAACCCAGTCCGCCCACGACCTCAGCCTGCGCTATCCAAAGCCCTACCAGCAGACCATTGACCGGTACGCGGCGGAACGCTCGCTCTCGGCCCACTGGGTCTTCGGCCTCATCCGTCAGGAGTCCCGCTTTCTCGCAGCAGCCCGTTCGCCAGTGGGTGCCGCAGGGCTGATGCAGCTCATGCCAAGGACTGCGAAGTCCCTCGCCAGAGAGGAGCGGCTTCACAGCTTTCGTCCCGCCTCGGTCACAGAGCCCGACCTCAATGTCCGACTTGGAACCCGCTACCTTCGGAGCCTGCTCGACCAGTTTGACGGGTCCTGGGTGCTCGCAACCGCGGCCTATAACGCAGGCCCCGCACGCAGTCGGCTCTGGCAGACCTCCCTGGTTCGAGAAATTCCCGGTGCGGCCTTCGCTGAGTCGATCCCCTTTGCCGAGACTCGGGACTACGTCAAGATCGTGCTGGCCAACGCTGCGGCCTACCAGTCGCCAGCCAAGCCGGAAAGCCTCATGCCCTACTTGGGGCCACTGAGTCCTCGATGATCGGCCTAGAATCGTGGATATGACGTCCTATCCCAGATCTGTTGCCGTGCTCGGCGGCACCGGTTTCATCGGTCGAGCCCTCTGCAATCTGCTCTCTGAGCAGGCCCAGGGTCCAGCCGAGGTTCGGGTGCTCACGCGCAGTCGCAGCCGAGCCCGGCCGCTCTGGGTGCTCCCCCGAGTGCAGGTGGTCGAGGTCTCCTACCGGGATGAGGCAAGCCTCGCTGAGGCGCTGGAGGGCTGCGATGCGGTGATCAACCTGGTGGGGCTCCTGCACAGCCGATCAGGCAAGCCCTGGGGCCCTGACTTTGATGAGGCCCACGTCAAACTTCCGGCGCGTCTCTCGAGGTGCATGGCCCGTCACTCCATTCGACGCCTGGTCCATGTCAGCGCAATTGCTGTCGATAACCACGCCCCATCCATGTACCTGCGAAGCAAGGCCGCGGGCGAAGCCCTGCTGCGTGGGGCTGAGAACCTCGACCTCACGATCCTGCGTCCCTCGGTGGTGTTTGGCCCGGAAGATCAGTTCGTCAGGCTCTTTGCGGGGCTGGCCAAGTGGCTGCCCTTTATCCCCTTGGCTAGCCCTCACGCCCGATTCCAGCCCATTTATGTAGGCGATCTGGTGCGTGCCATCTCCCGCTGCCTGGGGGAGCGCAGGACAATAGGGCAGGTCTTTGAACTCGCGGGCGAGGACACCCTCACCCTCTATGAGGTTGTGCACTGGGCGGCCAGTTACTCGGGCCACCCCCGCGTCATCATTCCACTCTCCGACGGTCTCGCCCAGCTTCAGGCCTTGATGATGGAGCACCTGCCCGGCCCCACGCTGGTCTCGCGTGACAACCTTGCATCCGCCACCGTCCCCAGCGTGAGGTCTCAGCCGCTCAGCCCCATCTTGGGGCTCGAGCCGCTCACCCGATTCCACAGTGCTGTGCCCCTGATGCTGGGCGGAGCGGCCAGAGGCAGATGAGCCTCGAGGGCCTCAGAGCGCTCGCGCCTAGTCGGCAGGATCCTGTTCTTCAGCGCTTAGGCCCCCGCGCAGGCATTTACTGTGTGGGAGGGGCCGTCCGCGATGTCTTGCTCGGCGAGCCCGCTGACGACCGTGACTACCTTGTCACCGGGGCCACCCCTGAGGAAATGACGGCTGCTGGCTTTCGGCCAGTTGGAAGGGACTTTCCCGTCTTCCTGCATCCCACGACCCATTCTGAATACGCGCTCGCACGAACCGAGCGAAAGTCCGGCCAGGGCTACAAAGGCTTCGTCTTCTTCACCGGACCCGAGGTTCGGCTGGAAGATGACCTCCTGAGACGCGACCTCACCATCAATGCCATGGCAGTCGACTCGGAGGGGCAGCTGCACGACCCCTTGGGTGGGATGAACGACCTCCAGCACCACCGGCTCTCGCATGTCAGCCCTGCCTTTCGGGAGGATCCCCTTCGGCTCCTCCGCCTGGCGCGCTTTGCGGCGCGATGGCCCCATTTTGATGTGGCAGACGAGACCCTCGCCCTCTGTCAGGACATCGTGAGCGCAGGGGAGCTGGCGGCGCTGGTGCCAGAGCGAATCTGGACCGAGCTTGAGAAGGGGCTTGTCGCCAGGCAGCCCTCCCGCATGCTCGAGATCCTCGATGGGCTGGAGGCCTGGCCGAGCCTGGTGGGTGAGGCCTGGCCAGAGGCGCCTGTCTCGAGCCGGATGCCCTCCCTCGATACCGCTCGCTCACTGGGACTGCCTACCGCAGTGATGGCCTCGGTCTTGCTGCAGTCCCGGCCAGCGGGTCGTCTCGTCGCGGTCCTGCCCCGCCCGGTTCAAGAGTGGGGAGGGCTGCTCCGGCAAGGTCTCGCATCACCTTCCTGGCGGGCTGAGCTCCAGACGCTCCGCGATCCAGTGAGACGAGCCTGCCTTGCGGCCAAGCTCCTAGACTGGGCGGAACGGGCCGACCTGTTTCGTCGCCCAGACCGACTCGGCCCACTCCTTCAGCTGGTCTTCGCGAGCCCCGAGGCGCCCCCCCAAGAGGCACGGCATCATCTGCAGTCCCTGTTTGAATCGCTCCTTGCACTGCCCGTTGGGGAGGTGGCCCGGGCCGCCAGTCAGAGCCAACGCTCCATCCCAGAGGCAGTCCACGCACACCGTCTAGACTGGATCTCTGGGCGCCTTGGTTGCGCTTAAGACCAGAAACCGCTGCCCCATCGCCGCGTCTGACAAGAGCGTCTGCAGCTCTGAGAGTGCATGAAGTGCCTGCGGGCTCTGGGGTGGCTGTCCGCGCGCAGTCGGGTCGGGGAACATGAGCTGCTGCGCCTGATCAAGCACCCCATGGTCAAGTAGCCAGGCGGCCTGCGACTTGAGGCTCAGGAGGCAGGCCCCCAGCCGCTCGAAGTGTCTCGCAACCGCTGTGAAGTCCACATGGGCAGTGAGGTCTCGAGATCCAGGGTGCTGAATCCAGTCCTCGGGGTCATCCAGTCGGCGGTGGGCCAGATGGGCCGCGACGGTCCCGCCATGTCGGTCGGGGTGGTCGAGCTCGTGCCGCTCGTACCCGTAGTCCACTACTACGATCTGGCCGCGCTCGAGGCAGTCCCAGACAGCAGAGAGCATCGAGCTGAGACCAGGCGCAGTCTCGGACCGGTGGCCAGCATGCCAGCCCCCCAGGGCCTCGGCCTCGGCCGCCCGCTGTTGAACCTCCCTGCCGTCACCCTCGGTCGCAGGTCGGGTCGCCCACCTCCAACTCTGTGACCCATCGTGCCAAGTGAGCCCCCACTCCAACACTGGGGCGGCTGGGCCCTGCCACTCAAAGCACTTCACGGGCAGGGCATCGAGGACCTCGTGCATGACCACCAGTCCTCTCACCCTCACCTCCTCGGGCGCCAGGCGCGAGGCCCAACGGCACCGTGCGAGTAGATTGGCAGCCCGGGGGTGTCCCTCCAGGGCCCGCTCCATCTCCTTCGCCTGTACCTGCCGCAGGTAGTCGCTGGGCTCAACGAGCCAGTAGGCCTCGGGCAGGCAGCCCTGGGCATCGAGTTCGCGCATGATCTGGGCGGCAAGGGCGCCCGTGCCCGGCCCAAGCTCCAGAACACAAAGAGGGTCTGCGGACTCGCGCTGAAGGCGGACAAAGGCCTGCGCCATGGCGCCCGCCATCCAAGGGCCCATCTGCGGGGCAGTGATGAAGTCTCCGGAGGCGCCAAACGGCCCGCTCGCTCGGTCTGAGCGCGAGTAGTAGCCCTCCACTGGGTGCAGGAGCGCCTGCTCCATAAAGAGATCGAATCCGAGCCAGCCTTGCGAGCGCTCGGCGGCATCCAGGAGCGTCTGCTGAAGCGAGGGGATCGGGGCCATGCATTGGAGGGTATCAAAGCTACACTTGCGGTATGCACGCCTTCGCGCCCACACCCCAGGCCGGTCTCGGTCGCCACCGTCCGCAGATGGACGGAGTGGCATTGGTGACGGGGGGTGCCAGGCGTCTGGGTCGCGCAATCGTGGAGGCGCTCTGCGACGAGGGCTGGCCTGTCGCGGTGCATTACCGACAGTCTGCCGAAGAGGCCCAGCAGCTCATCACTGCCCTCCAGGCTCGCGGATGTCGGGTGGTGGCCTGTCCGCTGGCGCTCGACGATCAACTCTCCGCCGCCGAGGCGGATCGCTACCTGGCGCAGATTGAGCAGGCCCTGGGCCCCGTCCGCCTGCTGGTGAACAACGCATCTCGATTTGAGTTTGATCAGGCCGACCATGCGGACCCCGCCTCACTGCGGTCCCATCACGAGACCAATCTCATCGCCCCCGTCATGCTCACCCAGGCGCTCTTTCGCCACTGCAAGGCCCAGGATGCACAGGGAGTCGTGATCAATCTGCTCGACCAAAAACTGGACAATCCCAACCCCGACTTCTTCTCCTACACCCTTTCCAAGGCCGGGCTGCTCTGGGCCACACGCCTGATGGCCCAGGCCCTTGCGCCCACCCTTCGAGTGGTCGGGATCTCGCCCGGTATCACGCTGCCCAGCGCCGACCAGACCGAGCATGAATTTCATCAGACGCATGGCCAGACGCCCCTTGGGCGGTCCAGTACCCCCGAGGACATCGCCCAGGCCGTCCTCTGGCTGGCCAGAGCACCGGCCATCACGGGAACGCATGTCCTCGTTGATGGAGGTCAGCACCTGCTGCCGAGTGCGCGGGATGTGATGTTCTCGACCCGAACTGAGTCATGAGCGCCCGTCCGGCCATGAGAAGGATCTTCCTTCACGAGCTCAGCCTGATGGCCTCCATCGGCTTTCATGACTTTGAGCGCACCGCCCGTCAGCGCATCCTGGTGAATGTCGACCTCTATGTCCCTGTGTCGCTCTCAAGCAGCGGCGAGGACAACGTGAAAGACCTCCTCGATTACGACCAGGTTCGAGCCGGGATTCAAGGGCTCGTCGCAGAGCGCCACTACAACCTCCAAGAGACACTCATCGACCAGATCCTCGCTCTGTGCATGTCCTTTCCGCAGGTTCAGGGCGCAAGGGTCTCCACGCAGAAGCCCGATGTCTACCCGGACTGCAAGACTGTTGGCATTGAGACCGAAGCATGGCGAGCCTGAGTCCGGTGCACGTACACGCAGCACCCCGTTCGCTGCGCAGCCCCCTGGAGGTGAACAAGCTCTCCAAGCGGCTGCACCGACTGGTGGGACAGGCGATCGCTGACTTCAGCATGATTGAGGCTGGCGACCGAGTGATGGTCTGTCTGTCTGGGGGGAAGGACAGCTATGGCCTACTCGACATCCTCCTGTCGCTTCAGTCACGCGCCCCGATCTCCTTTAACCTGATTGCAGTTAATCTCGACCAAGGGCACCCCGGCTTTCCTCAGTCCGTGCTGCCGGACTACCTTCGAAGCCGAGGGGTTGAGTTTCATGTTGAGCAACAGGACACCTACTCCATCGTGAAGCGGGTGATCCCCGAGGGCAAGACCATGTGCTCACTCTGCTCCCGACTGCGGCGCGGCACCCTCTATCGCGTGGCATCGGAACTGGGTGCGACCAAGATCGCCCTCGGACATCACCGCGATGACATCCTGCAAACTTTCTTTCTGAACTTCTTCTTTGGTGGGGCCTTGAAGTCCATGCCCCCGAAGCTCGTCTCGGATGACGGCCGTCACATCGTGATCCGCCCGTTGGCCTACGTCGAGGAGCAGGACCTCGAGGCCTGGTCGATTCACCGCGAGTTTCCGATCATTCCCTGCGACCTCTGTGGGTCTCAGGAGAACCTCCAGCGACAGCAGGTCAAGGCCATGCTCAGGCAATGGGAGCGCCAATATCCAGGGCGCATCGACTCCATGTTCCAGGCTCTCGGCAACGTCAAGCCTTCGCACCTGCTGGATCGCAGCCTCTTTGGCTTCGAGTCCCTCAGGGCCGACGGCATTGCACGGGCCGATGGCGATCGCGCCTTCGACCCAGAGGGAGCCTGCGAATGAGTGCACTGCTGCGGCTTGCCACCATTCTCTGGGTCATCTGGAAGTTTGGTCTCGACCAGCTGGCGGTGGATGGCGCGCGAAACAGTCTGAACTCCCGGCTGCTTGGCGGCGCGCTCTTCTTTCTTCGGCTTGGGCGTCGCTTCCAAGCGCCTCGGGGGCAGCGCATCCGCGAGGCCCTTGAGAGCCTCGGCCCCATCTTTGTGAAGTTTGGGCAGGTCCTCTCCACCCGGAGAGATCTGCTGCCAGAGGACATCGCCAATGAGCTGGCCCTGCTGCAGGACCAGGTTCCCCCCTTTCCCTCCCCGCGGGCCATCGCCACCATCGAGCAGGCGTTTGGCAGAAGCCTCAGCGAGCTCTTTGAGTCCTTTGACGCGACGCCCATCGCGAGTGCGTCCATTGCGCAGGTTCACTTCGCGAAGTTACATGACGGGCGAGAGGTCGCGGTGAAAGTCTTGCGGCCGGGGATGCTCCAGGTCATCGATAAAGACCTCGCACTGCTGGAGCTTGGCGCCAGGATTGTTGAGCGTCTCTCTGCCGATGGCCGACGGCTCAAGCCCCGGGAGGTGGTCGAGGAGTTCAACCACTATCTGCACGACGAGCTCGACCTCGTTCGCGAGGCCGCCAATGCAGCGCAGCTGCGGCGCAATTTTGAGAACTCGGGGCTGCTGCTGATTCCAGAGATGATCTGGGAGCTCTGTCAGCCCCAAGTCATCGTGATGGAGCGGGTCTACGGGATTCCCATCGGCCGAATGGACCGACTTCGCGAGGCCGGCGTTGACCTGCAACAGCTCTCCCGCGAGGGGGTTGAGATCTTCTTCACCCAGGTCTTTCGCGATGGCTACTTTCACGCCGACATGCACCCCGGCAACATTCTGGTCGCTGATCGCGGGCCCCATTTCGGACACTACATCGCCCTAGACTTTGGCATCGTGGGAACGCTCTCGGAGTTCGACAAGAACTATCTTGCGCAGAACTTCCTTGCCTTTTTTCGACGCGACTATCGGCGAGTCGCTGAGCTCCACGTGGAGTCTGGGTGGGCGCCTGCGGACACCCGGGTGGATGCGCTCGAGGCCGCAGTGCGTGGGGTCTGCGAGCCCTTCTTTGACCGGCCGCTCAAGGAGATCTCTCTTGGCCAGGTGCTGATGCGACTCTTTCAGGCCTCCCGCAGGTTTAACGTGGAGATCCAGCCCCAGCTCGTGCTCCTGCAGAAGACCCTGCTGAATATCGAGGGGCTGGGCCGCCAGTTAGACCCGGACCTCGACCTCTGGGTCACGGCCAAACCATTTCTGGAACGCTGGATGAAGGAGCAGGTGGGCTTTGAGGCCCTTCGCACCCAAGGCATGCGAGAGGCCGAGCGCTGGGCCAAGCTCCTACCCCAGCTCCCGAGGCTCGCGCACGCGGCGCTCAGTCAGGCGGCCTATCCTCGGGACGATCTCAGTGCCAAGGCGCTCGAGCAGCTCGTTCAGGAGACTCGGCGGTCGCGGCGATGGATGCAGGTTTTAATTCTGGTGGTCTTGGTCTCTCCCTGGCTCTACACAGCCATTCTTCAGTGAAGGATCCGACATGCTCTTGGCCTTGGTCTCTCTCTATCTTCTGGTCTCAGTGGTGATTGGGCTGGTCGCCGCCAGACAGGTTCACTCTGCCCAGGACTACATCACCGCCGGTCGACACCTGCCCATGCCAGTGGTCATGGCCATGGTCTTTGCCACCTGGTTTGGGGCAGAGACCGTGCTGGGCATCTCAGCCACCTTTCTGGAAGAGGGTTTTCGGGGCCTGATCTCCGACCCACTCGGCGCCTCACTCTGCCTGGTGCTCTTCGGGCTGGTCTTCGCCCTTCCGCTCTACCGAATGAAGCTGCTCACCCTAGGTGACTTTTTTAAGCGGCGCTACAACCGCCAGACCGAGCTCATCATCTCGCTCTGTATCGTGGTCTCCTACCTCGGCTGGGTCTCAGCCCAGATCACGGCGCTGGGCCTGGTGTTTAACGTCCTCTCCGATGGGCTCGTTTCCATGAGCCTCGGCATGATCATTGGGTCCGCCGTGGTGCTGGCCTACACCCTCTTTGGCGGCATGTGGAGCGTGGCGGCGACCACCTTTGTGCAGATGATCGTGATCGTGATCGGGCTGCTCATCGTGGCCTTCATTGCAGGCGACATGGCAGGGGGGTTTGGGGCGGTCATCTCTAAGGCGGCGGCCGAGGGCAAGTTCGACTGGCTTCCCACGCTTGACCCGCTCGACCTGTTGGGCTGGATTGCTGCACTCGTCACCATGGCCCTGGGCTCGATTCCCCAGCAGGATGTCTTTCAACGCGTGAACTCCTCCAAGAGTGAGTCGGTCGCCGTCTGGGGCACCACACTGGGTGGCGTGTCCTACTTCTTCTTCGCTGCTGTACCGCTCTTTCTGGCCTACTCCGCCAGCATGATCGATGCTGACCTCACCGCCAGGCTCATGGACCAAGACTCGCAGCTGGTGCTGCCCACCCTGGTGGTCCAGTACATGCCCTTCTGGGTGCAGGTGGTGTTCTTTGGGGCTCTGCTCTCAGTGATCATGAGCACTGCATCCGGAACCCTGCTGGCCCCTTCAGTTACTTTTGCGGAGAACGTGCTCAAGGGCGCGCAGCCTCACATGTCCGATCGGCAGCTGCTGCTAACCACGCGGATCACCGTCGTGGTCTTCACGATCATGGTCACCGCCTACGCACTGCTCACGGACGAGAGCATCCACTCCATGGTGGAGCACGCCTATCGAATCACCCTGGCAGGCGCCTTTGTGCCCCTCGTGGCTGGGCTCTTCTGGAGAAGGGCGAGCAATCTCGGGGCGAGCCTGTCTATTTTTCTGGGGCTCGGAACCTGGCTGCTGCTGGAGTTCAGTGAGGCGGAGCTCCTGGTGGAGCCCCAGCTCATCGGCCTGGCCTTCAGTGCCATGGGGATGGTGGTGGGCTCTGTGCTCTCTCCTAACCCCCACCGAGCCCACCATCACGGCCTCTCCCCAGGCGTCGGGCACGGATGATGGGCATTCCGTTGGCACGGCCCCTCTCAGTCATTGTTCTGGCCGCAGGCAAGGGCAGCCGCATGCGGTCAGCCCTGCCTAAGGTCCTTCACCCACTGGGCGGCATTCCGATGCTGGGACGAGTCCTCCAGTGCGCAGAGGAGACGGGCGCCAGTCAGCTCGTCTGCGTCGTTGGGCATGGCGCCGAGCAGGTGCAGGGCTACGCCCAGTCGCTCAGGCTTCAGGCTGGTCAGGTGGCGTTCGCGGTGCAAGACCCACCCCAGGGAACCGGTCATGCAGTTGCATGTGGAATCGCCGCCCTGCCCGATACCGGCCAGACCCTCGTGCTCTATGGCGATGTGCCCCTGCTGCGTCCCGAGACGCTGCGGCACCTGCTCGAGCGGGCATGCGCTGAGGACAGTGTAGGGCTGCTTACCGCCATGCTCCCCAATCCCAGAGGCTACGGCCGTATCCTGCGCGACGAGTCCGGCGCACTGCGCGCCAGCGTCGAGGAGAAGGACGCAAGCCCTGAGCAGCGCAGGATCCAGGAGGTGAACACGGGCGTCCTGACTGCCCCTACAGCACTGCTTCGCCAATGGGTCTCCCGCCTGAAGAACGACAATGCTCAGGGGGAGTACTACCTCACCGATGTCCTGGCCATGGCCGTCGCCGATGGCTACCGGGTCTCTAGCCTCTGCTGCGAAGACCTCTCAGAGGTCCAGGGGGTGAATAGCCAGGTCGATCGCAGTCAGCTGGAGCGACAGCTTCAGGCCCGGCTGGCTCACCAGCTCCTGGAATCGGGCGTTTCACTCGCCGACCCCGCTCGAATTGACATCCGCGGCCGGCTTCGTTGCGGTCAGGATGTCCAGATCGACCACAGCTGTGTCTTTGAGGGTGAGGTGGAGCTTGGGGACCAGGTTCGCATCGGGCCAAACTGCGTGCTGCGCAATGTCCGTGTTTCCGCCCACGCCCGGATTGAGGCGATGTCCCATCTTGAGGACTGCGACATCGGCGCGAAGGCCGTCGTGGGGCCCTACGCCCGAATTCGGCCGGGGTCTCAGCTCGGCGAGGGTGCCCATGTTGGCAATTTCACCGAGGTTAAGAACAGCAGCCTTGGGGCCATGTCCAAGGCCAATCACCTCTCCTACATCGGCGACGCCACGGTCGGCGAGCGGGTCAATATCGGCGCGGGCACCATCACCTGCAACTACGACGGGGCGTCCAAACACCGAACCATCATTGGGGATGACGCCTTCATCGGCTCAGACACCCAGCTCGTCGCGCCTGTGGTCGTGGGTGAGGGCGCGACCCTGGGAGCCGGCACCACCCTCACGGCCGATGCCCCTGCAGGCCAGCTCACCCTCTCTCGGGCCCGCCAGACCAGTGTGAGTCGCTGGAAGCGGCCCAAAAAGACCTCTCATTAAGGACTAGGAGTTTTCTTGTGTGTGGAATCGTTGCCGCGCTGTCCAACCAGAATGTCGTTCCCGTGCTGCTCGAGGGCCTGCGCCGGCTCGAGTACCGGGGCTACGACTCCGCCGGTCTTGCCTGTGCGGGAGCGGACGGCATCACCCGGGTCCGCGCGGTCGGGCGGGTGGCCGAGCTCGAGCGAGCCTCCGAAGGGCTGAGCTCCACAGCAGGGATCGCCCACACCCGGTGGGCCACCCACGGGAGCGTCACCCAGGACAACGCCCACCCCCACTGGTCGGATGGACAGGGCCTGCGGGTCTGTGTGGTACACAACGGCATCATTGAGAACTACCTCAGTCTTCGGGAGGAGCTTGGGGCCCTTGGCTATCGGTTTGAGTCACAGACTGATACGGAAGTGATCGCCCACCTGCTGCACCATGAGCGGCTCAAAGCCTCCGACCTTCCCACTGCATTTGCCAGGGTTCTCGCAAGACTCGAGGGCGCCTATGCACTCGCCGCCATCAGTTCCCAAGACCCAGACCACCTGGTCGCGAGTCGACATGGGGCACCCCTCATCCTCGGCGTGAGCGCCGATCCCCAGCAGGCCTACCTGGCCTCCGACGCCTCTGCGCTGCTCCAGGTCACTCGCGACATGATCTACCTCGAGGACGGAGACCGAGTGAGCCTGCACCGGCAGGCAGATGGCGTCGTGCGCACTGAGCTTCAAGACAGGCAGGGCCAGGCGCTCGCACGAACCCCCGTGCGAAGCGCGTTGAGTGATGCTGACGTCGCACTCGGCCCCTACCGCCACTACATGCAAAAGGAGATGGCCGAGCAGCCCGGGGCAGTGGCCGCAACGCTTGAAATGGTCCTTCAGGCCTCCAGCATTTCTGACGGCCTCTTCGGGTCAGAGGCTTCAGAGGTGTTTGGCAGCATTCGCAGAGTGCTCATCCTCGCCTGCGGAACCAGCCACCACGCAGGCATGGTGGCCCGGTATTGGATGGAGTCGGTTGCGCACCTGCCCTGCCAGGTGGAGATCGCCAGTGAGTACCGCTATCGCCTCAGTGTGAGTGAGCCGGGCACGCTCGTGGTGGCCATCTCGCAGTCAGGCGAGACAGCGGACACCCTGGCCGCCCTCGAGCATGCCAAACGGCAGGGGCTAGAGCACACCCTTGCCATCTGCAATGTGCCCGAGTCCTCTCTCATTCGGGCCTGCCGCCTTCGTTTCCTCACGCGTGCCGGTCCCGAGATCGGTGTGGCCTCCACCAAGGCCTTCACCACGCAGCTCGCGGCCCTCTTTCTGCTCACCCTCACCCTCGGTCGTCATCAACAGCGGCTCTCCGATGAACTGCTCCAGGAGCACCTGCAGGCCCTTCGACACCTGCCCGCGGCGCTGGCCTCGGTGCTGGAGGCAGAGCCTGCCTTTGAGCGATGGTCTCGTCATTTCGTCGACAAGCAGCATGCGCTGTTTCTGGGACGGGGCATCCACTACCCGATCGCGCTTGAGGGTGCCCTCAAGCTCAAGGAGATTAGCTATATCCACGCAGAGGCCTATGCGGCCGGTGAGCTCAAGCACGGGCCGCTTGCGCTGGTGGACCAGGACATGCCGGTGATCGCAGTGGCTCCGAATGACCAGCTACTGGAGAAGCTTCGCAGCAACCTCGAGGAGGTGAGAGCCCGCGGCGGCAGGCTTTTTGTAGTCGCTGATCAGGGCGCGGCCTTCACGCCATCTGAGGGGGTGGAAGTGATCATGCTGGGTGACCACGCCGGGCCGCTCTCTCCCATCCTCCATGTGCTCCCTCTGCAGATGCTGGCCTACCACGTGGCCCTGGCCCGGGGGCACGATGTCGACAAACCACGCAATCTTGCAAAGTCTGTCACCGTAGAATAGGACAACCTCGGGAGAAAACGATGCATATCGGAATTGCGGTTGACGGTTCAGAACACGCCCTTCAGGCCCTGCGAACCAGTATCGAGCTGGCCCGCAAGGTAGCGGCACCCGTCGAGCTCTGCCTCATTCATGTGAGCTTCGACAGCCTGGCCTCGCCTGTGGCGCGCGAGATCGACCGCCATCAGGTGGCAGAGTATCTCGATCAGCTTGCGCAGGCCGACCTGCAGGCAGCAATCGAGCTGGTCGCCGCGTCCGGGATTGCCTTTCGCGTGATCAAAGCCCATGGAGAGGTGGTGCCAACACTGCTGTCCACCATCGCCAACGAACACCTTGACCTGATCGTAGTGGGAAGCAAGGGGCGAGGGGGACTTGCAGACCTTCTGATTGGCTCAGTGGCCAATCGCCTCACTCAGCTCAGCCCCGTTCCTGTGGTGGTGGTCCCGAAGTCAACCACCAGAGGCGCATGATCTGAGAATCGGGTGTCTTTGTAGACCTGGGCCTCTACAAGCGCGCCGGCCAGCCCTGGCGTCACCAGCGCGTAATCAATCCGCCAGCCCACGTTCTTGGCATAGGCCTGACCGCGATTACTCCACCAGGTGTAGGCCAAGGCCTCCTCCTCAGGATGAAGCCGCCGATAGCTGTCCACCCAGCCCAGCTCATTCAAGAGAGTCGATATCCAGGCCCGTTCCTCGGGTAGAAATCCCGAATTCTTCTGATTGCTCTTCCAGTTCTTGAGGTCCCGTTCGGTGTGGGCAATATTCCAGTCCCCGCAGATCACATACTCGCGACCGGTGCTGAGATGGTCCTGCATCCAGCCTCGGAGACAGGGGAGAAAGGCCTCCATAAATCGAAACTTCGAGGCCTGACGCTCAGGTGAGGCACTTCCCGAGGGCGCATAGAGGCTCATCACCGTGAGCGGGGTACGGCAGAGCGTGCCTGCGGCGAAATCTGCCCTCGCCAGCCTGCCCTCCTGGTCAAACTCAGGCACTCCAAACCCCGTCTCAACCCTCTCCGGCTGATGGGGCGAGTAGAGTGCAACCCCGCTATAGCCCTTCTTCTCTGCACAATGAAGCCAGGACCGCGCCCGTCCCTTGTCAGAGTCAAACTGCAGGTGCTGCTCAGACAGATCGTCGGCCTGGGCCTTGAGCTCCTGCACACAGACCACATCAGCCGACTGTGCTGCGAGCCATTGCATGACCCCTTTGTCTGAGGCGGACCGCAGGCCGTTGAGGTTAAGGCTAATGATGCGCATGGCGTGTATGCTCCAGTGATGTCCAGTCTTCAACAGTCTTTTCTGCAGTTTGCCATTGAGAGCGGCGTGCTGCGGTTTGGCAGCTTCAAAACCAAGGCCGGTAGAACCTCTCCCTATTTCTTTAATGCGGGGCTCTTTTACTCGGGGCAGCTCCTGGGGCGGCTTGCCCTGTTCTACGCCCAGAGGCTCGAAGAGGCCCAGCAGACAAACGGCCTTCGGGTCAACCTTCTCTTTGGGCCCGCCTACAAGGGTATTACGCTCGCCAGCGCCACCGCAGTTGCGCTCGCTGCGCGAGGCCAGGACCTGCCCTTTGCGTTTAACCGAAAAGAAGCCAAAGACCACGGCGAGGGCGGCCTGATGGTGGGCGCTCCCCTCTCAGGACAGGTCCTCATCATTGATGATGTGATCTCAGCTGGGACTTCGGTTCGAGAGTCGGTTGCACTGATCCAGGCCAGTGGCGCCCAGCCCTGCGGCGTACTCATTGCCCTAGACCGGATGGAGAAGGGGGGGACGGCCGAAGCCCCCACCCTGAAATCCGCCGTCCAGGAGACGCAGGACCAGTTTGGTATCCCGGTCTTTTCGATTGCAGGACTCACCGACCTGCTGGCCCTGCTCCAGTCCAGTCAGTCTGCTGAACTCCAGCAGCATGCGCAGGCCGTCTCAGACTATCGGGACCGCTGGGGCGCCTGACGGTAGAGAGGCAGGAGCTGCTCCTGCAGGGCCCGCATCTCCTGTACGCGCCGGTCGCCAGAGGGGTGGGTAGAGAGCCACTGGGGAGGGGCGCCCTTCTGAGCCTGCTGCATCTTGCGCCAGAGCGAGACCCCAGCTGCGGGATGAAACCCCGCTCGTGAGGAGATCTCGAGGCCAACTCGATCTGCCTCCACCTCATCATCTCGGGAGAATTTAAGCGACATGAGCTGGGCCCCAGTGCCCAGGGCCACACGACCAAGGTCGCCGAGCCCGAGCAGGCCGGCAATCAGACTTGCGCCCATGCCCGTGAGCTGTTCTTTGGCCACGCGCTCACGGGCGTGCTCACGCAGGGCATGGGCCATCTCGTGCCCCATGATGACCGCGATCTCTTCATCGGACAGGCGCAGCTGATCGATGATCCCGGTGAAAAATGCAATCTTTCCGCCGGGCATACAAAATGCGTTGATCACGGGCTGATCAATCAGTGCCACCTCCCAGCGCCAGCCTCGCGCAGCGGAGTTCCACTGGGCCACATGAGGCAGCAAGGCCTGGGCAATCGAACGCAGCCGCTGGGCGCGAGGGTCGGAGGGGGGCACCAGACGGCCCGCCTGTCGGGCCTGAGTGACCAGCCCCTGAAACTGCTCTTCCGCAGCCCGTTCAAGGGCCTCGGCCGGCACGAGCTTTCTCAGGCGTGAGGCCTCCCCCACATCGACCGCAGGAGCTTGGGCGTGGAGCGCCTGGGGCAGGGTGAGCAGGGCGAGCGCCAGCAGTAGGTCGCGCAGGAGCCCGTTGCGCCACCGCGAGAACAGACTCGCGTTAGCATGACAGTCAGAATGCGCGCTCAAAAACAGGTTCAACACCACTCCTCAGACCTCCATGGGGCGATCGATGGCCAGGGTCGGCCCTCCCGCAGCCTCTTGATCATGACACTGGTGCTGGGATTTGCCAGTGGGCTACCCCTTGCCTTGTCCGCCGGGACGCTTCAGGCCTGGCTCACAGTAGAAGGCCTAGACCTCAAGACCATTGGATGGCTCACGGTACTTGGACTTCCTTACACCTATAAGTTCGCCTGGGCACCGGTGCTGGACCGCTACCCCCTGCCGGGCGCCTGGTCGGGGCGTCGCCGAGGCTGGCTGTGCCTGCTCCTCGTCGCGATGGCTGGGGTGCTGTTCATGCTGTCCTTCTCAGCCCCAGCCACCAGCCTCGCCCGACTCGCCAGCCTCGCATTCCTGCTGGTGGTCCTCTCCGCGAGCTTCGACATCGTGTTTGATGCCTGGCGTGCAGAGTCTCTCCTGGCCAGCCAACGGGGCCTCGGCGCGGCCTGGTCGGTGATCGGCTATCGGCTCGCCATGCTCACCTCGGGAGGGCTTGCGCTGATGCTCGCTGATCTCTGGCTTGGGTTTGATGGCACCTATCGGGCCATGGCAGGCCTCTGCCTTGTGCTGGCCCTGGCCGCAGCCTTCGCGCCCGAGCCCCAACAGACGCGCAGTCCAAGCAGCCTAAGGGCCGCGGTGGTCGAGCCCTTTCGAGAGTTCTTCAGCAGAAAAGGGGCGGTGGCGCTCCTGGTCTGCATCGTGCTCTACAAGCTGGGAGACGCCTTTGCAGGAAGCCTATCGACGGCCTTTCTGATTCGAGGCGCAGGCTTTACGCCTGCCGAGGTTGGGGCAGTCAATAAGGGCGTTGGACTGGCCGCTACGCTGGTCGGAGGGCTGCTTGGAGGCTGGCTGCTCTCGAAGACGGGGCTCTGGAGGGCCCTGATGCTGTTTGGGGGCCTCCAGGCGCTCACCAATCTTGGCTTCTGGTGGCTCGCATCCACAACGCCGGGCCTTGCGGAGATGACCGCAGTGGTTCTTCTGGAGAACCTGGCCGGGGGCATGGGCACGGCTGCCTTTGTGGCGCTGCTCATGGGCCTATGTGACGCTCGATTCACTGCCACCCAGTTCGCACTGCTCTCCGCCTTGGCCTCCGTGGGCCGGGTCTGGGTGGGCCCGGTGGCGGGGATCGCTGCCACCGACTATGGCTGGTCCAGCTTTTTCCTTGCCAGCTTTTTTGCGGGCCTTCCAGGGCTCTGGATGCTGGCCCAGCTAAGAAGCTTCATTCAGCAGACGGAGACGCCTGCAGCGCCGCCCGAAGCAGGTCAGTGACGGCCTGCGGGTTGGCCTTGCCACCGCTGCGCTTCATCACCTGGCCCACCATCGCATTGAGCGCCTTGTCCTTGCCGGCACGAAACTCTTCGACCATCTTGGGGCTCGCCTCAATCACATCCCTTACCCAGCCCTGGAGCTGCCCACTGTCTTGAACCTGTCGGAGCCCCTGGGCTTCAATCACCTGGTCTGCGGTGAGGCTGGGGTCGGCCCAGAGCTGACCGAAGACCTCTCGGGCAATCTTGTTGGAGAGCGTCTGGTCCGCCACCCGCTCAACCAGACCGGCAAGGCGTTCGGCAGTCAGGGGAGCGTCCGCGATCTCACGGCCCTCTCGATTGAGCGCAGAGGCCAGTTCTCCCATCACCCAATTGGCCAAGAGCTTGGCATGACTGGGAGTGAGCGAACCCGTGTGCGCAAGGGCTGCCAGCGCCGCATCAAAGTAGTCACTTGCTGCCCGAGAGCTGGTCACAGTTGCAGCGTCATAGGCCGAGAGCCCATAGGCTGACGTGAGGTGGGCGCGACGCACCGCCGGAAGGACTGGCATCTCGTCCCGAACCTGGGCAATCCAGTCCTCAGAAATGCAGAGGGCTGGCAGGTCGGGGTCGGGAAAATAACGATAGTCCTGCGCATCTTCCTTGCTGCGCATGGCGCGAGTCTCGTCGCGATCCGGATCGAAGAGCCTGGTCTGCTGAATCACGGTTCCGCCATCCTCCAGCAGCTCAACCTGTCGCTGAGCCTCCACCTGGATCGCCCGCTCCAGAAACCGGAATGAATTGAGGTTCTTGATCTCACAGCGCGTGCCAAAGGCGGGGTCCCCCTGGCGCCGAACCGAGACGTTGGCGTCGACTCGGAAGGAGCCCTCCTGCAGGTTGCCGTCACAGATCCCAATCCACTGGACCAGCCCATGAAGGGCCTTTGCATAGGCCACAGCCTCAGCAGCCGATCGCATCACCGGCTCCGTGACGATCTCCAGAAGCGGCGTGCCTGCTCGATTGAGGTCGATGCCCGAGCAGCCCTGGGGAACGCCCTCTAGGCCTTCATGGACCGACTTTCCCGCATCCTCCTCCAGATGGGCACGGGTGAGCGCAATCGTCCGCGACTCGCCTGTAGGAAGCACCACATCGAGAGCTCCCCCCGACACCACAGGCTGCTCGTACTGGCTGATCTGATATCCCTTGGGAAGGTCGGGATAGAAATAGTTCTTCCGCGCAAAGACCGAGCGGGGCGCGATCTGTCCGCCGACCGCGAGGCCAAAGCGAATCGCAGCCTGAACTGCAGCCCTGTTGAGCACGGGCAGTACGCCCGGCAGAGCCAGGTCGATGGGGTGGGCCTGCGTGTTAGCAGGCGCACCAAATGCAGTTGAGGCTGGCGAAAAAATCTTGGACTTCGTCTGCAACTGGACATGCGTCTCGAGGCCAATCACTACTTCCCAGGTCATGACGGTTCTCCCGAGGGGGTCTGGTGGTGCCAGTCAGTCTGGCGCTGATAGGCATGGGCGACCTGAAGCAGTCGCTGCTCGGTCCAGGCCGGTCCGATCAGCTGCAGGCCCACAGGCAGGCTCGGGCCTCCTTCATCGGGCGAGGCAAAGCCGCAGGGAAGAGACATCGCAGGGAGTCCAGCGAGGCTTGCGCCGAGCGTATAGATGTCCGCCAGGTAGTCCTGCAAAGGGTCGGCAACAGGCCCACCGATCGCAGCCTCAGGACGATGCCAGGCCACCGTGGGCGAGACCGGACCGAGTAGAAGGTCGCAGTCCGCAAAGGCAGACAGAAAGTCCTGTGCGATGAGCCGACGAACGCGCTGCGCCTTGAGGTAGTAGGCATCGTAGTAGCCGTGAGAGAGCACGAAGCTGCCCATGAGGATGCGGCGCTGTACCTCCAGGCCAAACCCCTCGCTGCGACTATTCAGATAGAGGGCTTGGAGGTCCTGAGCCTGCTCGGACCGATGGCCATAGCGAACCCCATCAAACCGAGAGAGGTTGGATGACGCCTCCGCCGGTGCGATCACATAGTAGGCCGGAATGGAGAGTGAGGTTCTCGGTAGGCTCACCTCCACCGTCTCCGCACCAAGCGCCCTCAAGACCTTCAGTGCCTCCTCAATCCTGCTGCGAACGCCAGAGGCCAGCCCCTGCGCAAAATATTCTCTGGGAAGGCCAATGCGCAGGCCATGCAAAGGCTGCTCTGAGGGCTCATATGGCCTCCAGCCCTCTAGGCCAAGGGTGAAGTCGTCTGCCGCGCGCTCGGCGCTGGTGGAGTCCTTGGGGTCATGGCCAGACATGGCATTGAGCAGGAGGGCACAGTCCAGTGCCGTCCTTGCCATCGGCCCGGCCTGATCTAGGCTCGAGGCATAGGCCACCATGCCCCAACGAGAGACACGCCCATAGGTGGGCTTGATTCCGGTAATCCCGCACATCGCGGCAGGCTGACGGACCGAACCACCCGTGTCGGTACCGGTCGCAGCCGGTGCAAGGCCTGCAGCAACGGCTGCAGCGGAGCCGCCTGAGGATCCACCAGGAACTCGGCTAGGGTCCCAGGGGTTTTTGGCAGGCCCATAGGCGCAGAACTGGTTGGCCGAGCCCATGGCAAATTCGTCACAGCTCGTCTTGCCCAGTCCTACCATTCCGGCCTGTGCGAGACGGTCTACCACCTCGGCATTAAATGGGCTCTGGTAGCCGTCGAGGATGCGAGATCCGGCCGTGGTGGGCCATTCGCGAGTGACAAAGACGTCTTTGTGAAGCACCGGAATTCCCAGTAGAGGTGCGGACTCACCACGTTCCAGGCGAGCCTGCGCGCTGCGCGCCTGTTCGAGTGTCTGGTCCGCATCCACGGCCAGGACCGCACCGAGGGTGCTCTGTGCAATCGCCTGAAGGTAGTCCTGGGCGAGCTCCACCGGCGAGACCATTCCAACTTCGAGGGCTTTGGCCAGACCAGTTAGGTCGGAGAATCGTAGTTCCATCGCTACTCCACCACTCGCGGGACGAGGAAATGCCCCTCCGCCTGCGCTGGCGCATTGGCAAGGAGCAGGTCTCGCGCTGGGCAGTCCACGGCGAGGTCGTCACGCAGCCTCAGACTGGGATCGTGCGGGTGAGACATCGGCTCAATGCCCTCGGTGGGGGCCTCGCTCAGGGAGCCAACCCAGCTGAGGATGGACTGGAGTTCAGGCAGAAGGGCCTCCGCCTGGGCGGGCGTCAGCGCAAGCTGGGAGAGCTTAGCGAGCTTTTGTAGATCGTCGAGGGTCAGGGTCATGGTGATGTTGAGTGATAATCTCTGTCGACAACAGTATTTGCCTTTTAATCCCTGGATTTTCTCATGCTCGGCTTATTGCGCGGTTACCTCTCCCAAGACCTGGCCATCGACCTTGGCACAGCCAACACCCTCATCTATGCAAAAGGCAAGGGCGTCGTCCTTGACGAGCCCTCGGTCGTAGCCATCCGCTACGAGGGGGGCCCTGGAGGCAAGAAGACGATCGAGGCGGTCGGCACCAAGGCCAAGAACATGCTGGGCAAGGTGCCCGGCAGCATCGAGGCGGTGCGGCCCATGAAGGACGGCGTGATTGCCGACTTCACTGTCACCGAGCAGATGCTCAAGATGTTCATCAAGATGGTGCACCAGAAAAAGCTCTTTGCACCAAGTCCTCGCGTCATCATCTGCGTTCCCTGTGGGTCTACCCAGGTTGAGCGCAGGGCTATTCGCGAATCCGCACTCTCGGCTGGCGCCAGTGTGGTCTACCTGATCGAAGAACCCATGGCAGCGGCGATCGGTGCAGGCCTTCCCGTGTCTGAGCCCAGCGGCTCCATGGTGGTGGACATTGGCGGAGGAACGAGTGAGATCGGCGTCGTCTCTCTCGGTGGGCTGGTCTACTCCAACTCCATTCGGGTTGGGGGCGATAAGTTCGACGAGGCCATCGTGAACTACATCCGTCGCAACTACGGCATGCTCATCGGTGACCAGACTGCCGAGGCCATCAAAAAGCAGATCGGATCGGCCTTCCCGGGCAGCCATGTGAGTGAGATGGAGGTGCGTGGCCGCAACCTGAGTGAGGGAATCCCCCGCAGCTTCACCGTCTCCTCCAACGAGATTCTTGAGGCCCTCACCGACCCCATCAGCCAGATCGTGGTGGCCATCAAGAACGCACTTGAAAACACGCCCCCCGAGCTCGCGGCAGATATTGCAGAGCGCGGCATTGTCATTACCGGTGGCGGCGCCCTCTTGCACGACCTGGACCGCCTCTTTGCCGAGGAAACTGGCCTGCCAGTCTATGTGGCCGAAGACCCTCTATCCTGTGTCGTGCGAGGCTGTGGCAAGGCCATTGAGCAGCTCGACGAGCTCAGCAGCATCCTCTCCACCGAATAACGCTCAGCCCCTAACCCAAGCGCGCGACGGAGACCGTGGCACTCTCTCCAAGTCCCCAGCCATTCTTTCATCAAGGGATTTCCGGGCGCATCCGGCTATTCATTGCGATCTTCTCGTCGCTCGGTCTGATGCAGCTCGATCACCAGGCCCGGCTCACTGAGCCGCTTCGCAAGGGCCTAAGCGTGCTGCTCTATCCACTCGAACAGGCCGCCGTTCTTCCCCGAGATGTCGCAGTCTGGACCTGGGACACCCTCAGTGGCATGCAGGCGCTCCGCGAGCGCGTGGCCCAGCTGGAGCGCACGCAGTCCGAACAGGCTTCAGTGGTGCTGCTCTGGTCCCAGCTTCAGGCCGATAACCAGAATCTGCGGGGTCTGCTGGGGCTTAAGTCTGCGCCCAACGCCAAGGGCGTGGTGGCCGAGTTCGTCTCTGCGCGGCGGGATCCCTTGGCCCAACAGGTGGTCGTCAATCAGGGCAGCGATGCTGGTGTCCAGGTGGGCAGCCCTGTCATCAGCGCAGCCGGAGTGATTGGCCAGGTCAGCCGGGTCTATCCACTCAGCGCCGAGGTTCGTCTTTTGTCCGATGACCAGCTGCGCGTGCCTGTGGTGCTGCCACGCACAGGCATCCGTGCGCTCACCGAGGGGCAGGGAAGTCAGGACGGTTTCGAGGTGCAGTATGTCAACCTTGCTGCCGAGATCCAGATCGGAGATGAGGTCCTAAGCTCGGGGCTAGACGGCCTCTACCCCCCTGGCCTGCCGGTTGGAAAAGTGAGCGCCATTATTCCCGGACGGGAGGGGCAGTTCCCCAGGGTGCTCGCCCGTCCCGCCGCGACCATCGGGCTTCAGCACCAGGTGCTCATCCTCACGCCTGCAGGGAGTGCTCGGCCGTGAGTCATGTCGTCCTCGCGCGCGAGCCCTCGGCCCAGCTCTTTGTGGGAAGCCTCGCGGCCGCCTTGGTCCTCAATCTACTGCCCTGGCCACCCCAATGGCCCCTGCCCGACCTGCTTGCAGTCTGCCTCGTATCCTGGGCACTCCTGCTGCCCGGTCGGTCGCTGCTCTGGCCTGCCTGGCTGCTTGGGCTGCTCATGGACGTGCATCAGGGTGTGTTGCTCGGTGAGCATGCCCTGGCCTACAGCCTACTGGCCTATGGCGCGGTCACCCTGCACCGCAGGCTCTCCGGGTTCTCGGCCTTTGGCCAGGCGGCCCACCTTGCTGCACTCTTTGCGCTGGCAGAGGGCGCGCTGATCGTCGTGCACTGGGTGGGAACTACATCGCCGCCGGGGCTTCACTCACTCCTCTTTATTGCCGCCAACACCCTCGCCTGGGTCTTCCTGCACAAGGCCCTGCTTGGACTGCTCTCGCGGCGGCCACGCGTGCGGGCCGCGAAGGCTAGGGCCCGCTCCAGCCAGTCAGTGCTCTAGCCCATCCATGGTGGTTCGGTCCTCGCTTATCAGTGATTTTCGATTCAGAGCGACCGTCTCCGTTCTGGCGGTGACCTTGCTCTTTGGTCTCCTGCTGATTCGATTTGCCAATCTGCAGATCCTTCATCACGACACCTTCGCGGTGAAGGCCGAGAACAACCGCGTCGCGCTCCTGCCCATTCAGGCACCCCGAGGCAAGATCCTCGACCGATACGGAGAGATCCTGGCGAGAAACGACGCGGGATTCTCCGTTGAGATCGAGCCCGGTCGTGCGCGCGACCTCAAGGCCTCCCTAGAGCGGCTCACCGAGATTCTCGACCTCTCCCCAGCAGAGATTCGTCGCTTCCGGCGTCTGGCCTCCGAGGCCCGGAAGTTCGATAACGTGCTCCTGAAGTCCAAGCTCACCGATCAGCAGGTGGCCAAACTGGCCAGTCAGCTCGATCAGCTTCCCGGGGTTCAGGTCGTGCGGCGAACGGTGCGCGCCTATCCCTTTGGCGAACAGGCCTCCCATCTGCTGGGCCATATTGGCCGGCTCTCCAAGACAGACCTCGAGCGACTCGAGGCGGGCGAACAGGCGCAGGAGTATTTCGGGGTGACCCATATGGGCAAACTCGGGATTGAAAAGAGCTATGAGGAGGTGCTCAGGGGGGAGGTGGGGTTCCAGCGCATCGAGATCACCGCGAGTGGACGAATCGTGCGGGAGCTTGCCATGCGTCCCGCAGTGCCGGGACAGGACCTCATCCTCTCCATCGACTTCGGGCTTCAGCAGATGATGGAAATGGAATACGGCTCCCGGAGAGGCGCAGCGGTGGTGCTGTCGCCCACGACCGGTGAGATTCTGGCCTTTGTCTCCATGCCCAACTTCAATCCCAACGAATTTGTAGACGGCATCGACCCAGAGCTCTGGAACGCCCTGAACACCTCGATTGATAAGCCGCTCTTCAATCGGGCCCTCAAAGGCGCCTATCCTCCGGGCTCTACCTACAAGCCCTTTCTCGCGATCGCAGCCCTGGCCTCAGGTGAACGCAAGCCAGGCGACACCATCCAAGATCCGGGCTACTTCATGCTGGGCAATCACCGATTCCGGGACAGTCGGCCCGAGGGCCACGGCACCGTTGACCTCAAGAAATCCATCGTGGTGTCCAGCGACACGTACTACTACAAGCTCGCCATCGACATGGGCGTGGACACCATCCATCAGTTCATCTCCCCCTTTGGCTTTGGCCAGAGGTCAGGGATTGATGTGGACGGCGAGGTGTCCGGAATTCTGCCCTCCTCGGAGTGGAAAAAACGTCGTTTCGGAAAGGAGTGGCTTACGGGTGAGACGCCCTCCATTGGAATCGGCCAGGGCTACAACTCATTCACCATCCTTCAGCTTGCGCGGGCCACCGCGAGCATCGCCAATGGCGGCAAGCTGGTCCGACCTCGGCTGGTCAAGGCCGTCCAAGAGCCATTTTCCAAGGCCCGGACCGATATCCCCTTAGAGGAGCCGGTTGATCTTAAGCTTCAGCCCGACTGGATCACGCTGGTTCGAGAGGCCATGGTCGAGGTGAACCTCTCCGGAACGGGCGCTCGCGTGTTTCAAGGGGCAGCCTACAACCCTGCAGGTAAGACGGGCACCTCTCAGGTCTTTAGCATCGGCCAGAACGAGAAGTACGTGGCCTCTCGGGTCTCCGAACGGCTTCGCGACCATTCCCTCTTCATTGCATTCGCCCCAGCCCATGATCCCAAGGTGGCACTTGCGATCATCGTGGAGAATGGGGGCTTTGGTGCCGCAGCGGCCGCCCCATTGGCGCGCAAGGCACTGGACTACCTGCTGGTCAAACGCGCAGAGGAGGGCAAGACCCTGCCATGAATAGCAGCCAAAGACGTGCCCAGACTGGCTGGAGGATGGTTGGTTTCTGGCTGAAGACCAAATTTGAGAGCCTTGATCAGCCCCTCTTCTGGATCATGATGGGCATCTTCATGGTCAGCCTCTTTGCGGTCTACAGCGCGAGTCACGACGACCCCGAGCGCTTTGTGAGCCATCTCAGAAATCTCGCCATGGCCATCACGATTATGGTGGTCCTCTCCCAGATGCCCTCGGTGCAGATCCAGCGCGTGGCGATTCCACTCTATATCGTCGGGTTCGTGCTGCTGATCCTGGTGGAGGTCGCTGGGGTGACCGCAAAGGGCGCCACCCGCTGGCTCGACATTGGCTTTGCCCGAATCCAGCCCTCTGAGATCATGAAGATTGCCATGCCGCTGATGCTGGCCTGGTTCGTGCACAAACAGGAGGGGCTCCGAGGGGTCATGGGCTGGGCCATTGCCATCGCGCTCCTCATGGGGCCGGTCATTCTCATCCTCAAACAGCCCGACCTAGGAACAGCGATCCTCGTGCTGGGGTCGGGGGTCTTCGTGCTCTATCTGGCTGGAATTCCGTGGAAGCTCATTCTCTGGGTCGTGGGGCTGCTGATTCTGGCCATCGTCCTGCTGGTGGGCTTTGGGGATGCTGCCTGCGCCAATGGAGTGGAATGGCCCGGCCTACGCGAGTATCAGCGCCAGCGGGTCTGCACCCTACTCGACCCGATGCGAGACCCGCTCGGCAAGGGCTTTCACATACTTCAGTCGATGATTGCAGTGGGCTCTGGGGGGCTCGTGGGCAAGGGCTGGCTGCAGGGCACACAGACCCAGCTCGAGTTCATTCCCGAGCGGGCCACCGACTTCATCTTTGCGGGCTACGCGGAGGAATTCGGGTTCCTTGGCGCCACGCTACTGGTGGCGCTGTACATCGGACTCATTGGGAGAGGCCTCTGGATTGCGATTGGTGCCCCGACGCTCTTTAGCCGGCTGTTGGCAGGCAGCCTCTCCCTGGTGATCTTCACCTATGCCTTTGTGAACCTGGGCATGGTGGTGGGAGTCCTCCCCGTGGTGGGTGTCCCACTGCCGTTTATGTCATACGGGGGAACCGCCATGGTCACCCTAGGCGTAGGGATTGGACTGATCTTCAGTATCGCCAGAGACCGATCGCGAGTCACCCAGGGGTTCTCGCTGCAACGCTGATTCGTCAACGAGAGGACAAAGGACATGCACCGCCCATCCCATGCTCATGCCATCGCGCGGGTTGTGCTGGAGGGATTTGACCGGCACTACGGGCTCTTTCGTTACAACGCCCAGCAGGCCAAGGCCCGGTTTGAGTCTGGTGATTTTCAGGCCATACGTGCACTGGCACGAGAGCGTATTGCCTTCTATGACCAGCGCGTGCGGGAGGCCTGCGAGCGTCTGGAGAGCCTATTCTCCGACTCTATCAGTGACGAACTGGTCTGGGCAGAGGTGAAGCGCGCCTACATCATGCTCCTCACCGACCACCGTCAGCCTGAGCTTGCGGAGACGTTTTTCAATTCGGTCACAACCCGTCTGCTCTCCAAGGCCTATATCCACAACGAGACGCTCTTTGTGCGGCCTGCGGTCTCCACGGACTACCTCGACAGCGACCCTCCCTCTTACCGCATTTACTACCCTCACACTCGGGGCATTCGGGGCTGCCTGCACGATCTCGCAGTGGATCTCGGGATGGCCTGCCCCTGGGAGGACATCAACCGGGATCTGCGCTACGTGCTGCGCGCAGCCTGTAAAGACCTCGAGCGGCCGTTTAACGCGAGCAGCGACCTGCAGATTCATGTCCTGCGGTCCTTGTTCTACCGGAACAAGGGGGCCTATCTGATTGGCCGTGTCATGAATGACGGTGAGCCCATCGGATTCGCTGCCCCCATCCTCCGGTCTCGAGGCGGGCGCCTGCGCATTGACACAGTGATCTTTGACCCCGAGCAGATCTCTGTGCTGTTCTCATTTGCGCGGGCCTACTTCATGGTCGACATGGAGGTGCCCTCTGCTTATGTGCAGTTCCTGCGCTCCATCATGCCCAACAAGCCCAAGAGCGAGATCTACACCATGCTCGGTCTCCAGAAACAGGGCAAGACACTGTTCTACCGGGACTATCTCCACCACCTGCGTCACTCTGATGACCAGTTCTGTCTCGCCGCAGGCATCGAGGGCCTGGTGATGCTGGTCTTTACCCTGCCGTCCTACCCCTATGTCTTCAAGGTGATTAAGGACAAACGCGCCAAGGACGTCACCAGAGAACATATTGCAAGCAAGTACCAGCTCGTCAAGCTCCACGACCGCGCCGGCCGAATGGCGGATACCTGGGAGTACTCGAATGTGGACTTTCCGCTCGACCGATTTGCGCCCAGTCTGCTGGCACGGCTTCAGGAAATGGCGCCCAGCATGGTCTTGATTGAAGGGGGCCGGATCATCATTCGCCACGTCTACATCGAGCGACGCATGGTGCCGCTCAACCTCTATCTCGAGCATGCCACCGAGCAAGAGACCGACCACGCTGTGAAGGAATATGGCGACGCCATTCGCCAGCTCATGGCGGCCAACATATTTCCCGGGGATATGCTCTATAAGAACTTCGGCATGACGAGACATCGACGCGTGGTCTTCTATGACTACGACGAGATTCAGTACATGACGGAATGCAACTTTCGGCGCATTCCCCCGCCCCGCACGCCCGAGGACGAAATGGCCAGCGAGCCCTGGTACACCATCGGGCCCAACGATGTCTTTCCCGAGGAGTTTGAGACCTTTCTCCTGGGCCAGCCGCGGCTGCGAAAGCCCTTCATGAAGTATCACGCCGACCTGCTCCGGCCGGAGACCTGGGCGGATCAGAAGCAGAGGATCGAGCGCGGCCTGCTGGATGACGTGTTTCCCTATCCGGAGGAGCTTCGCTTCCAGAATCGGCCCGAGCTCCATGGAGTTTGACTCTGTCATTGTGGGGGCGGGCAGTGCTGGGTGCCTGCTCGCCAATCGGCTAAGCGCCAATCCTCGCCATCGCGTCCTGCTCATCGAGGCGGGCGGGGAGGACAACTGGCACTGGATCAAGATCCCGGTGGGCTACCTCTTTACCATCGCCAACCCACGCACCGACTGGTGCTTTCAGACCGAGCCTGATCCTGGGCTCGGTGGGCGCAGTATCCACTACGCCAGGGGCCGAGTGCTCGGCGGCTGCTCCTCCATCAACGCAATGATCTACATGCGCGGCCAGGCCAGTGACTACGATCGCTGGGCCGAGGCCACCGGAGACGACCGCTGGCGCTGGGATCAAGAGACCCTGTCGATCTACAAGTCGCTCGAAGACTTCTATGCGGGCTCCGATCAATGGCATGGCTCGGGCGGAGAGATGCGCGTTGAACCTCCCCGCGTGCGCTGGGCCATTCTAGATGCCTGGCAGGCCGCCGCGCGGGAGGCCGGTATTGAGCCGATTGCCGAGTTCAATCGGGGCGACAATGCCGGCAGCGCCTACTTCCATGTCACGCAGCGCCGAGGACGACGCTGGTCCATGGCCGATGCCTTTCTGCATCCCATCCGGCATCGGCCCAACCTCACCGTGCTGACCCAGGCTCAGGTGCTCCGCCTGCAGCTTGAGAACCAGACCCCGCGCCAAGACCCCGGGCTCGCGCGCGCCTGGCAGGGGGCCAGCCTGCGGGCGACCGGACTGGAGCTACTCCATGAGGGCAGGCGACTCAACATCCAGGCCCGGCAGCAGCTGGTCCTGAGTGCTGGCGCGGTCTCCAGCCCCCAGCTGTTGCAGCGATCAGGGATCGGACCCGCCGAATGGCTTGAGCCTCACCAGATTCCTGTGCGACTCGCGGTGGAAGGGGTCGGACGTAATCTGCAGGACCACCTGCAGATCCGAACGGTCTACCAGGTCGACGGCGCGCCCACGGTGAACACCCTCTACCGAAACCCCATCACCCGACTCGGCATGGGCCTGCAGTACCTCTTTCTGCGAAGTGGTCCCATGACCATGCCACCGTCCACGCTGGGCGCCTTCGCCAAGAGCGACGCGCATCAGCCATCGGCCAACCTAGAGTGGCATCTTCAGCCTCTGTCACTGCCGAAATTCGGTGAACCGCTGCATCCCTTCGGGGCGATCACGCCGTCGGTCTGCAACCTGCGGCCTAGTTCCAGAGGCACCATTTCCCTGCGAGATGCGGACCCGCTCAGCCCTCCTCGAATAGACTGCCAGTACCTGAGCACCGAGGAGGACCTCCAGGTTGCGCTGGCCGGTCTGAAAATGACCCGAGAAATCATGCGCAGGCCTGCCCTGGCCCCCTTTCATCCCCGGGAGCTGCTGCCCGGTCCGGAGCGGCTCTCAGACGAGGATCTGATCGAATCTGCCCGGGCCCTGGGCACGACCATCTTTCATCCGGTGGGCAGTTGTGCGATGGGGCGTGAGGGGTCGCCTGGGGCTGTGATCGACACCGACCTGCGGTTTCGGGGCATTGAAAACCTCCGAGTGGTTGACGCCTCGGCCATGCCCTTGATCACCTCGGGCAACACCAATGCGCCCGTGATGCTCATCGCCGAGCGGGCCGCCCGATCCATGTGCCGGGACCTTGGGCTCTAGACTCTCGAGATGAACCACGCACCTCAGGCCTTCGGAAACGGCATCTTCGCCATCGACTCGGGCTACATCCGGCCAGAGTTCGACGCCATCCACCTCCTGGTTGACAACGGCCGCGTGGCGCTGATCGACACTGCCACCCAGCACGCCGCGCCTCAGGTTTTGGGCGCGCTTGCAGCCCTCGGTCTTGGTCCGGATGCGGTGGACTACATCGTGCTCACCCATGTCCATCTCGATCACGCCGGTGGGGCCGGTCGGCTCATGCAGCTCTGCCCCAATGCGATGCTCACGGTTCATCCCCGCGGCGCACCCCATATGGTCGACCCCAGTCGGCTCTGGACCGCCGTTCGGGCGGTCTACGGGGATGAGATGGCCGCCCGCGAATACGGAGAGCCATTGCCCATCGATCCCCAGCGCATCCTTAAAACCCCTGAGGGAGCGCAGATCCGTCTCGGGAGTCGGGTCCTCGAGTTCTGGGATGCTCCGGGCCATGCGCTGCATCATGTCTTTGTGGTGGACCATCAGACCGGAGGCATTTTCACCGGCGACACCTATGGCATCTCGTATCGCGAGCTCGATACCTCCGCGGGCCCATTCGCCCTGGTGAGCGCCTCGCCCAGCCAGTTTGACCCGCCCTCGCACCAGGCCTCGATCCGTCGAGTGATGACGAGCGGCTGCCCGGCTGTCTATCTCACCCACTACTCCCAGCTCACCCAGGTCCAGGCGGTCGGTGAAGTGCTGCTGCGCCAGGTCGATGACTATGCGGCGATTGCCCAGCGCAACGGGTACCGAGGGGAGGGGAGGTCCGCAGCGATCCGAGAGGAGCTGCGCCAGCTTCTCTTCCGTGCAGTTCGCAGCCATGGGGTCTCTGCGCCGGATGAAGCCCTCGAGAGGGTGATTGGAATGGACCTCCAGCTCAATGCGGACGGGCTGGTCTGCTGGCTTGACCGACTATAATCAAGCGCTTGACCAGACTCGCACTCGCCCCCAGCTTTCACGCCCTCACGCGGGCCCTCAGTCACCGAATCCTGGTGATCGATGGGGCTATGGGCACCATGATTCAGCAGCTGGGATTCTCCGAGGCGCACTACCAGGGGACTGCCGGTCCCGGCGCTGTGGCACTCACCGGGGCGGCATCCGCTGCCTTACAGGCCACCCTCGCACGTGGCATTGAGGTCAAGGGCAACAACGAGCTGCTCTCGCTCACCCAGCCCGAGGCCATCCAGTCGATCCATGCCCAGTACCTGGCCGCTGGGGCCGACCTGATCGAGACCAATACCTTCGGTGCCACCAGCATTGCGCAGGAGGACTATGGTCTCGAGGGCCTCACCCGTGAGATGAACCTCGCCTCAGCTCGGCTCGCCTGCGCCGCCCGAGATGCCTACAGCACGCCTGAGCGCCCGAGATGGGTTGCTGGCGCCATCGGGCCTACGCCGCGTACCGCCTCCATCTCCCCCGATGTCAACGACCCCGGCGCGCGAAATGTCGACTTTGATGCGCTTGTGGCCGCCTATGGTGAGCAGGTGGAGGCCCTGCTCGACGGCGGCGTAGACCTCCTACTCGTCGAGACCATCTTCGACACCCTCAATGCCAAGGCAGCGCTCTTTGCCTGCGATGCCGTCTTCGAGCAACGAGGCCAGCGCTGGCCCGTCATGATCTCGGGCACCGTAACCGATGCCTCCGGTCGCGTGCTGTCTGGCCAGACCGTAGAGGCCTTCTGGAACAGCGTGCGGCATGCCAAGCCCATCACCATCGGCCTGAACTGCGCCATGGGCGCAGCCCTGATGCGGCCTTATGTCCAGGAGCTCTCCCAGCTCGCCGACACCGCCATCTGCATCTATCCCAACGCCGGTCTGCCCAATCCAATGGCGCCCACAGGGTTCGATGAAACCCCGCCGATCACCTCGAGCCTGCTCAAGGAGTTTGCACAGGCCGGCTGGGTCAATGTGGTGGGTGGCTGTTGTGGCACCACCCCAGACCACATTCGGGCAATTGCCCAGGCCGTTGAGGCCCACAGCCCGCGCGTCATTCCACGCCCAGCCATCAAGACCCGGCTCTCCGGGCTTGAGCCCTTCAATATCGATGAGTCCTCGTTCTTTGTGAACGTGGGTGAGCGCACCAATGTCACGGGTTCGCGCCAGTTTGCCAAGCTCATCCTCAATGGCGACTTCGAGCAGGCCGTGGCCGTCGCCCGCCAACAGGTTGAGAACGGCGCCCAGGTGATCGATGTGAATATGGACGAGGCCATGCTGGATTCAAAGGCGGCCATGACCCGTTTTCTAAACCTCATCGCCTCGGAGCCTGACATCTCTCGAGTGCCCATCATGATCGACTCCTCCAAGTGGGAAGTGATCGAGGCGGGCCTTAAGTGCGTGCAGGGCAAGGCCATCGTGAACTCCATCTCGCTCAAAGAGGGCGAGGCTGAGTTTCTTCGGCAGGCGGGCCTCTGCAAACGCTACGGCGCGGCGGCGGTGGTGATGGCCTTTGATGAGGCAGGGCAGGCCGACACTCTGGAGCGCCGCCAACAAATCTGCCAGCGGGCCTACACCCTGCTCATCGAGCGTGTCGAGTTTCCTCCCGAAGACATCATCTTCGACCCCAATATCTTTGCGATCGCCACGGGGATCGAGGCCCACAATCGGTATGCGCTGGATTTCATCGAGGCGACGCGCTGGATTCGCGAGAACCTCCCCCATGCGCGGATCTCAGGCGGCGTCTCCAATGTGAGCTTCTCTTTCCGAGGGAATGACCGCGCCCGCGAGGCCATTCACACCGTTTTTCTCTACCACGCCGTTCGCGCGGGCCTCACCATGGGCATCGTCAATGCGGGCCAGCTCGGCGTCTACGAAGAACTCAGCCCCGAGCTTAGAGAGCATGTTGAGGACATCGTCCTTGATCGTCGCCCCGATGCCACCGAACGCATGATCGCCTTTGCCCCGAGCCTCCAAGGGGGCGAGGTGCGCGCGGTCGAGCAGCTTGCCTGGCGCCAGCTCACAGCCGAGAAGCGGCTCGAGCATGCGCTCATTCACGGCCTCACCGAGTTCATCGTCGAGGACACGGAGGAGATGCGCCAGCAGATCGTTCAGGCCAAGGGTCGGCCGATTCAGGTCATCGAGGGGCCCTTGATGTCCGGCATGAACGTCGTGGGTGATCTCTTTGCAGCCGGAAAGATGTTCCTGCCGCAGGTGGTCAAGTCCGCCCGGGTGATGAAGGCGGCGGTGGCCCATCTCGTGCCCTTCATAGAGGCCGAGCAGGCGGCCAGTGGCCAGGTGCAGGCACGCGGCAAGATGGTCCTGGCCACTGTCAAAGGCGACGTACACGACATTGGCAAGAACATCGTCTCGGTGGTCCTCCAGTGCAATAACTTTGATGTCGTCAACATGGGCGTGATGATTCCCGCCCAGCAGATTCTTGCGGCTGCAAAAGAACACAACGCCGATCTCATCGGTCTGTCGGGGCTGATCACCCCCTCACTGGAGGAGATGGCCCATGTCGCGCGCGAGATGGAACGTGATGACTGGTGCCGCAGTCGGCAGATTCCCCTCCTGATCGGCGGCGCAACCACGTCCCGAGTGCATACCGCGGTGAAGATCGCGCCGCATTACTCGGGTCCCGTCATCTGGGTCCCCGATGCCTCGCGGTCTGTCCCAGTGGCCCAGTCGCTCACCAGCGACCCCGAGCAGCGTGAGGCCTTCCTGGCCGGCCATCGCGCCGACTACGCGTCCCTTCGGGCCCGGCATGCTGCCCGGCAGACTACGCCCATCCTCAGCCTCTCAAAGGCCCGGGCCAATGCGCAGCCCCTCTTGATCGACGGCGACGCACCTGTGCCCCGTCGGCTGGGCCGGCAGGTCATCCGCAGTCAGTCCCTAGAGGCGCTGGTGCCCTTCTTTGACTGGACACCCTTTTTCCAGACCTGGGACCTCGCAGGCCCCTACCCCGCCATCCTCACTGATGGCGTGGTCGGTGCTCAGGCGCAGGCGGTCTTTGCAGATGCGCAGGCCATGCTCGATCGTCTCGTGCACGAGCGGCGACTCGTCGCCCATGCCGTCATCAGCCTGCTGCCTGCACGCCGAACCGGTCCAGAGGACATCACGCTCTACTCCGATGAGTCGCTGCAGTCGCCGGTGCTCACCTGGGTCGGACTGCGGCAACAGACCGAAAAGCCCGAGGGAACCGCCAACAAGTCGCTGGCCGATCTTGTGGCTCCTCGCGACGGTCGCCATCGGGACTATGTCGGCTGTTTTGCGGTCTGCGTCCATGGTGCAGAGAGCCTTGCACTGGACTATGAGCGGGCGGGGGACGACTACAGCGCCATCATGGTCAAGGCCCTCGCCGACCGCTTTGCTGAGGCCTTTGCCGAGCAGCTCCACCTGCGCGTGCGCACAGAGTTCTGGGGCTATGCCCCCAAAGAAAACCTCGGCGCCGAGGCGCTCATCGCCGAGGCCTACCAAGGCATTCGGCCTGCACCCGGCTACCCGGCCTGTCCCGACCACAGCGTCAAGGCTGCGCTCTTTGAGGCCCTTGAGGCTGGAGAGGTGGGCCTTGCACTCACTGAAAACCTGGCGATGCTCCCAGCCTCCTCCGTGAGCGGTTTCTATTTCTGGCGTCCCGAGGCGGGCTATTTCAACGTCGGCCCGATTGGGTCCGATCAGCTCGAGGACTATGCCCAGCGCGCGGGTCTGCCTGAGGAGGAGGCCACACGCAGGCTTGCGCCCCTGCTCTAGCCTCGGGCCCAGACCACCGGTTTCTGCTTGGCCTCAGCCTTGCGCAGCATCTCCAGCACCGGGGCTAGGCGTTGATAGAAGGCCACTGCGCCTGAGGCCGTGACATCTGGCCCCTCCTGGGCCCGAGACTGCTCTGCCCGCTGCTCCAAGGCCATCCGTACCTCTGAGAGGCGCTCCACCCGCCAGATGCCCTCGTCACTCCAGTCTGAGCCAGAGGCCTCAATGACAGAACGCGCCACCCCATCGGTCATGATGAAGGATGCAGCAGCCTTGCTCATGAATGTGACCATCAGCGATACACTCCTTGAGTCATGAAGTCCTCCATTATGCGAGCCCTAATCGCCTTCGTGGCGCTCTGCCTCACCGCCTGCACGCCTGCCTTTAACTGGCGAGAGGTTCAGCATCCCGATGGGCTCTGGTCGGCTACGTTTCCAGATAAGCCGTTACAAGTCACCCGCACCCTGAGTCTGCCCCAGGCGGAGGCGGAGCCAATCCAGGGGGTGACTGTCACGCTCTGGTCTGCACGTGTCGGGGAGCAGACCTTCACCATCAGCCTGTCCGAGGCGCCCGAGATTGAACCTGAGGTCCTCAGGAACGCGCTGGCTCGCGCCCGTCGGCTCAACATCGGACTCACTCAGGCGCCGAAGGCTCCTGGCGAGGAGCAGATCGGCACCATGCGCCTTGATCCCTCTGGTCCACAGGTGCCAGCGCGGCTTCAAATGAAGTCGCAAGTCGTTGCCGGTCAAGTGCTTGAGGCGATTGTCGCGGGCCCGGTGGATGGGTTTGATGTCCAGGCGGCCGAGACCTTTCTTCAGTCGGCCGTCTTCCTCAAGCCCTAGGTGAGTAGCCCCTCGACGCTCTCTCGGCTCAGCCTGGTCTGGCCCTTCGGTTTTGCCTATGCCCTGTCTTATGGCCTGAGAACCATCAGTGCGGTGCTCGCGCCCGAGCTGGAGCGAGAACTGGGCCTCTCCGCTGCAGACCTAGGATTTCTGGCCAGCGCCTATTTTCTGAGCTTTGCAGTCATGCAGATTCCCATCGGCCTTGCCCTGGATCGACAGAACCCCGTGCGCCTGGAGCGCGCCCTGTTGCTCGTCGCGCTGCTGGGCTGTCTCCTGAGTGCGCTCTCTACCGGGTTCTGGAGCCTCTGGCTGGGTCGCGCCATGATTGGCATTGGCGTGTCTGCCTGTCTCATGGCGGCTTACAAGGCCTTCCGCCTGGAGTTTCCACCCCAGCTGCAGGCTCCTCTCGCCTCCGTGATGCTCGTGCTCGGCTCCGCGGGTGCACTGGCCTCCACCCTGCCGGTGAATCAGCTACTTACTGTCCTGCCCTGGAATGGGGTCTTTGGCCTGCTTGCTGGACTCTTCGGCCTGTCCTGGTGGGTGCTTCGCCGACTCGAGGCTCACTTTGAACAGCCCGAGCGGCGCGCCCTACGGACACAAGAGCCCATCTCCTCGTCTATTCAGTCTCTGCTGATCATCGTGTCCGATCCAGCTTTCAGACGCCTGATCCCCTTCGCAGTCCTGAGCTACGGCGGGTTTCTTGCGTTTCACGGACTCTGGCTTGGCCCCTGGCTCACGCAGGTGGAAGGCGCATCCACAGCAGCCGCTGCAGCCGATCTCTTCTGGCTTACGGCGGTGATCATGCTCGGGCACCTCGGCTGGGCCGCCCTCACTCGCGCAAGCGCAGACACCGCTCTGACCCTAGACCAGCTGATGCGAATGGGGCTCACGGTCTTTGTGGCACTGTGCCTCATGGCCGGGCTCTCCCTTTGGGAGAGCGCCATGATCGGCTGGGGCCTCGCCTTCCTTGCAGCGGGTTCAACCACTCTGGGCTATAGCGTCGTTGCCCTGTCCTTTCCCATTGAACAGTCCGCGCGGGCCACGACCGCGTTTAACTTTCTGGTCTTCGCAGGCGCCTTTCTCATGCAGTGGGGCATGGGAATCGTGGTGGACCTGGCGCTCTGGTCTGGCAACACCACCGCAACGGGCCTGCAGTGGGCTGTCGTTCTTTGGGTGATCGGCCAGGCACTGGCCCTTGCCTGGCTTCAGTTCAGGCCTGCTCGGCGGCTTCCATAAGCTGAAGGCCGCGACGCATGTCCACAGCCAGTGCAAGCCCCGC
Source organism: Pseudomonadota bacterium (assembly GCA_041165705.1). Taxonomy (GTDB): domain Bacteria; phylum Pseudomonadota; class Gammaproteobacteria; order Burkholderiales; family Burkholderiaceae_A; genus Hahnella. Next base: position 85,964 of record JBEAMW010000025.1, on the reverse strand, counting down.
TGAGTCAATGGAGGCCTGTCCGGAGAGGTCGGCGAGGGTGCGGGCGACGCGCAGCATGCCCACCAGCGCACGACGGCTCCAGTCTCCTCGAGCCTGGAGTTGGTCAAAGAGCGCGCAGGCCTCCGGGTCAATGGGCATGCGCCTGAGCTGCATTTCAGAGAGCTGAGCGTTGAGGCCCGATTGTCGACTGCGCGCCAGGGTTCGTGCCGCCTGAATGGCCTGCCTGGCCTGCTGACCGCTCCAGTTCATGCCGCCAGAATCAGGGTGTGCGCTGGCCTCCTCGGCCGTCCCTGCGCTGCGTTCGGAACGGTCGATGTTTGGCGCCTGAAGCAGAATCACCAGGTCGAATCGATCGAGAAGCGGTGCGGAGAGTTTGGCCCGATAGGCCTGAACCTGCCGTACGGAACAGCGACAGACCAGACGCTGCGTCCTCTGAGCGCCAAAGAGCCCGCAAGGACAGGGATTCATGGCCGCGACCAGCTGCGCACGGGCCGGCATGGTAAAGCGCGACTGCAGCCTCGCGGGCTGAACCCGCCCAGTCTCCAGGGGCTCACGCAAGGCCTCTAGCGCATCCCGTCGAAACTCAGCGAGTTCATCAAGAAACAGCACCCCCCCATGGGCCAGAGAGATTTCTCCGGGTCGAAAGGGACGACCGCCGCCAAACAACGAGGCCGCAGAGGCTGAGTGGTGGGGCGCCCGAAAGGGCGCAATCCGTGCATCGGTGGCCTCGCAGGAGAGGCCCTGGAGTGCCTGGACCGCCGCGAGTGCATGTGCCTCTTCGCGCTCTAGCGGGGGCTGCAGTGCACTCATCCGATGGGCGATCATCGACTTTCCGACCCCGGGTGGACCGAGCATCAGAAAGTGGTGCCCGCCTGCCAGCGCGACCATGGCGGCACGTTTGGCCAAGGCCTGGCCGGAGATTTCATCCCAGGCCTCGGGAGGGTGTGACTCGAGAGCGCCCCAAGTCCCTGCCCGTGAGCCATGGGCAGGCTCTGAATCGACCGGGCGTCGTGGTCGTACCGGCGGGGGGAGCAAGCCTCTTTGACCCCGAGCAAACTGCACCAGGGCGGCGAGGGACTCGACGCTGCCCATGGCTGGATGAGGCCCCCCGGGCGGCTGTTCCAGTCGAAGGGGCGGCAGGATTACCGGGCGGCTCAGCGCATGGGCCGCCTGAACCCAGGCGCGCTCATGGTCAAGGGGCAGAAGGGCGCCAGAGAGCGCGAGCTGACCGACTAAGGCCCAGTCGTTCAGCGCCTCAGCGGGAATGCGCCCCATCGCGGCGAGCAGGGCAGCTGCGATCGCGAGGTCCACAAGGGCAGGGCTCTCCAGCGGCTCCTGGGCAGTCACCTGCACCGTCACTCGCCCCGCCGGAAAGCCAAAGCCAAGATTCTGGATCGCCACTCGAACGCGGTCACGCGACTCACGGGCCGGCTGCGCTGCCACGCCCAATAGATTGAATTGAGGAAGGCCACCGGAGAGGTCGGCCTCAACCTGGACAGGAACGGCGCTCAGGCCAACGAGGGCCAGGCTCTGGATGTAGGCAAGGGTCATGTCCCCATCGTCAGGGGATCGCGACCTGTGGGCTTCAGTCGTGCGTCTGAGACGACTCTAGGCGAGCGAGCCGAGCCTCGAGCTGAGCCAGCTGCTCTAACGCCCGTTGAAGCTGTCTGTGCTGGGCCTCAAAGTCCTCGCGTCGCACGAGCTCAAACCGCTCCGCCAGCCCCGCCAGAAGGCTCTGCACGAACTGGCTCTTGTCCGCCTGCGACATCGCCTGGGTGAGCGCGGAGAGTCGTTGCTGGAGCTCGGCAAGGTGTTCGGTGAGGTCAGGGCCCGGCATCTTCATGTTCGCAGTGTATCCAATCCATTCGGCTCACAGACTGCACCAGAACCGACACCCCAGCCTGAAGCAAGGTCTCTAGAGGCACCAAACCAGTGCGTCATTTTGCACCACCCTGGTGCGAATAGCCCTGAGAAAAGAAAAAAGTCTTTTTAAATCAGTCCTGTATGTGCATGGCACGGGATTCGCTCTCTCCATGAACCACCATAAAAGGAGAACCAGAAATGCGCAAGACATTCATCGCCCTCGCCCTCGCAGCCGCATCTAGCCCCTTGTTTGCGGCCGAAGCGGACTACACCTTGGCAGGGAACTTCGGCCTCACCAGCGACTATCGGTATCGCGGCGTCAGCCAGACCGACCTCAAGCCCGCGGTGCAGGGCGGCATCGACTACACCGACAAGTCAGGCTTTTACCTCGGTAACTGGAACAGCAGTGTGTCGGAATGGACCAGTTTCAATGGCGCAGGGATTGAGATGGACTTCTACGGAGGCTATCGTTTCTCCGCAGGCGATGTTGCAGTCGATGTCGGCAACCTCTACTACTACTACCCAGGTGCCACGGGCTCCCTGAAGCCCAACACCAATGAGGTCTACCTCTCCCTGGGCTACGGGGTCTTCACCCTGAAGACGTCCTATGCAACCACCGAGTATTTCGGCGTTGCAGACTCAGACGGCACACTCTACTTCGACCTCACTGCAGCCACAGAGATCTCCAAGGGGCTCACTGCGAAGGCGCACATCGGCCAGGTACAGGGCAAGGGCGACATGCCCAACGGGAGTGACTACCTGGTTGGTCTCACCTGGGATCTGTCTGGCTGGGCAGTCACAGCAGCCTATGTGGGAACCTCAGGCAAGCTCAAGGACTTCGTCAGCGGCGTTGACGTCGGCGGCGGAAGCCTGAAAGACCTCGGCAAGGCAGGGCTCATGGTCAGCGTCAGCAAATCCTTCTAACCGCTCGTGCGCCCTGGCCCAACGTGATCGACACGCCGCGCCAGGGCCTCATTCTCAAAGAGGCCCATTCATGAAACTCATTACCGCAGTGATCAAGCCTTTCAAACTCGACGAGGTGCGCGAGGCCCTCTCCAGCATCGGTGTGCAGGGCATTACCGTAACCGAAGTGAAGGGATTCGGGCGGCAGAAAGGCCACACCGAGCTCTATCGTGGGGCCGAGTATGTCGTCGACTTCCTACCCAAAGTCAAACTGGAGGTGGCCGTCACCTCAGAGCTCGCAGACCGCGCCGTGGAGACCATCGAGGCCGCCGCCCGAACCGGAAAGATTGGGGATGGAAAGATCTTCGTCACCCCACTTGAGGCCGTGATCCGCATCCGCACCGGCGAGACTGGCCCGGAAGCGCTCTGACCCCTAACTGTTAAGAGGCCCAACTATGAAACTCCCACTCGACTCCATTCTCTCTCGTAGAGGGGCAGCCATCCTGCTCGCCCCTGCTGTCTCGATCGCTGCGCTCGCAGCCTTTCCCGCGCTTGCGCAGACGGCCGTCGATGCAGCCACCACCGCGGCGGCTGCCGTCGTGCCCCCCCCAGCGCCGCCCACACCGAACAAGGGCGACACGGCCTTCATGATGGTCTCCACCATCCTGGTTCTGCTCATGATCGTTCCTGGCCTGGCGCTGTTCTATGGCGGCCTGGTGCGCACCAAGAACATGCTCTCGGTGCTCATGCAGGTCATGGTGGGCGCCTCCATGATCTTCGTTCTCTGGGCGCTCTACGGCTATTCGCTCGCCTTTACAGGCGGCAGCAGCATGATCGGCGGTCTTGACAAGGCCTTCCTGGCAGGCATCACCCCAGACTCCATCGCGGCCACCTTCAGCAAAGGCGTGGTCATACCCGAGCTCGTGTTTGTTGCCTTCCAGGGCACCTTCGCTGCCATCACCTGTGCACTGATCGTCGGGTCATTCGCCGAGCGCATGAAGTTCAGCGCGGTGCTCCTGTTTCTGGCGATCTGGTTCACCTTCTCCTACCTGCCGATTGCCCACATGGTCTGGTACTGGGATGGGCCTGACGCGATCACCGATGCTGCCTCGCTCGAAAAGGTCGTCGCCGCCGCCGGTGCGCTCTGGGCCAAAGGTGCACTCGACTTTGCGGGTGGCACCGTCGTGCACATCAACGCAGGTGTTGCGGGTCTGGTGGGCGCCTACATGGTCGGCCGCCGAATCGGGCATGGCAAAGAGCCCATGCCCCCGCACTCACTCACCCTCACCATGGTCGGGGCCGCAATGCTCTGGGTCGGCTGGTTCGGCTTCAACGCGGGTTCAAACCTTGAGGCCACCGGTGTCGCTGCCCTCGCCATGGTGAACACCCTCTTTGCAACCGCTGCAGCAGTCCTCGCCTGGCTGCTCGGTGAGTGGCTGCTCAAGGGCAAGCCCTCCATGCTGGGTGCTGCATCCGGCGCGGTCGCAGGGCTGGTTGCCGTGACACCAGCCGCTGGGTTTGTCGGTGCCATGGGCGCCATCGTGATCGGCTTCATTGCAGGTCTGGTCTGTCTCTGGGGGGTGTCCGGACTGAAGCGAATGCTGAAGGCCGACGACGCGCTCGATGTCTTTGGTGTGCACGGAGTGGGCGGCATTGTTGGTGCGCTGCTCACCGGTGTGTTTGCAAGCCCCTCGCTTGGCGGGACCGGCGTGTATGACTATGTCGCCAACAAGGTCGGTGAGTATTCCATCGCCACTCAGGTCATCATCCAGGCCGAGGCCGTCGTCACCACCATCGTGATCTCGGCGGTGGTCTCTGTGGTCGCCTTCCTCATTGTCAAAGCGCTGGTTGGGCTTCGGGTCTCGGAAGAAGACGAGCGCGAGGGCCTTGACGTCAGCACCCACGGTGAAAAGGCCTACTACCTGTAACCCGTTTCTCCTCGGCCCAACCTCCTCGGGTCTTGCTCAGCCCGCGGCTCTGTCCGCGGGCTTTTTTTCAGGTCAGGCGTCTACAATGCGGGGCTATGACGCCACAGCTCCAGACACAGCTCTGCGGTCGCCTTCGCCAGCTCGAATCGAGGGTCCTCGAACACAGCTTCGACATCGAGCACTGGTTCCGTGCCCAGTGGCGTGCGCACCGCCCCCCCTTCTACGGCTCGGTTGACCTGCGTAACGCCTGCTTCAAGCTGGCCCCCGTCGACACCAATCTCTTTCCTGGCGGCTTTAACAACCTCAGCGAGACCGCACTGCCAGTGGCCGTTCAGGCCCTGATGGCCGCAATCGAGAGCCACTGCCCCGATGTTCGGCGGATCGTCCTCATCCCCGAGAACCACACGCGCAATCAGTTCTACCTTGCCAATGTGGCGCGGCTCTCCAGTCTCTTGAAACAGTCTGGTCTTGAGGTCCGAATCGGAACCCTCCTGCCCGAGATCACCACGCCCACCACCCTTACCTTCGAGACGCCCGATGGACAGACCGACTCCCTCTGTCTGGAGCCGCTTGAGCGCTCTGGAACTCGAATTGGCGTTCCGGGCTTCGATCCCTGTCTGATTCTGCTGAACAACGACCTCTCTGCAGGCGTCCCGGCCATCCTGCAGAACCTGTCCGGTCAACGGCTCTTTCCACCCCTCCATGCAGGCTGGGCCTCTCGCAGAAAGTCCCAGCACTTTCTGGCCTACCAACAAGTGGCACAGGAGTTCGCCGAGCGTCTGCAGATCGACCCCTGGCTGATCGACAGCCACTTCGAGGCCTGCCGAGGCATCGACTTCCAATCCCGGGTCGGGGAAGATGAACTTGCCGAGGCCGTAGACCGTGTGCTCAGCCGGACGAGAGAGAAGTATCGGCAGCTCGAGATTCAGCAGACGCCCTATGTCGTTGTAAAGCCAGACGCGGGCACCTATGGCATGGGCATCATGACCGTCAAGAGCGCAGAGGAGGTTCGCAACCTCAACCGCAAGCAGCGCAACAAGATGTCCGTCATCAAGGAAGGGCAGGCGGTCTCGGATGTGCTGGTTCAGGAGGGCGTGCATTCCTTCGAGACCATCCCCACCGCAAAGGGAGATGCGGTTGCAGAGCCGGTGGTCTACATGGTGGACCGCTTCGTCGTCGGGGGATTTTATCGAGTGCACGAGGAGCGCGGGCCCGATGAGAATCTCAATGCACCCGGAGCGCGCTTCATCCCGCTTCCCTTTGAGGAGGGCTGCCAGCAGCCCCTGCGCGAGTCTGACCCCGATGCAACTCCCAACCGGCTCTACCTCTACGGGGTGATCTCCAGGCTTGCCCTGCTCGCGGCTGCACGCGAGCTCGAGGCGACGCACCCCGCCGCACTCAAACGATAGGACCCGCCCTTGGCCGCGCTCTTGTTCATCATTGACCCGCTCGACGAGCTCAAGCCGCATAAAGACAGCACAGTGGCCATGATGCGGGCGGCCTTCGCCAGGGGACATGCGATCTGGACCGCAACCCCGACCGATCTCAGCATTCGCTGGTCGGGCACCGCGCAGGCCGCGCAGATCACCGCCAGTGCGCAGGCCATTGAGCTAAATGAACAGGCCCAGGTGACGACCGGGCAGCCCTGGTTCACCCCAGCCGCAAGGGCCTTGCTGGGCCCCACCAACGTCCATGCCGTGGTGATGCGCAAGGACCCGCCCTACGATGTGGACTATCACGTCTGCACCCAGCTTCTTGAGCATTTTGAACGGGCCGGGGTGCCTGTGTTTAATCGCCCGCAGGCTCTTCGGGACCACGGGGAAAAAACCGCCGTCCTTGAGTTCAGCGAGTTTGCTCCCGAGGGGATCGTGAGCCCCTCATTGCAGGAGATTCTCAGCTTTGCCAGAGCCTATGAGCGCATCGTCATTAAGCCACTCGATGCCATGGGGGGCAGCGGGATCTTTCTAAGCCACGCCCAGGACCCTAACCTCCCGGTTATTGTGGAGACCCTGAGCCTGAATGGCACTCGGCAGATCATGGCCCAGCGATGGCTACCCGAGATCGCACAGGGAGATAAGCGGGTCCTGCTCATTGACGGCAAGCCCTTCTCCCACTGTCTGGCCCGAATCCCACCTGAGGGCGCTTCTCGAGGAAATCTCGCTGCTGGAGGGCGGGGCGAGGCACGAACGCTCAGTGCCCGAGACCGCGAGATTGCAGAAGCGCTCGGCCCCGTGCTCAAGGCACGCGGACTGATGCTGGTCGGGCTCGACATCATCGGTGACCGGCTCACGGAGATCAATGTCACCAGCCCCACAGGCTTTCAAGAAATCGCACAGCAGACAGGACTCGACCCCTCCTGGGCCTGGCTTGACGCCCTGGAGGCGGGCCTCTAGCCATGACGTCTTCGTCCACACTACTCGTCCTGGTCTGTCACGCGCCCATGGCCTCAGCCCTTCATGCCGTCGCCTGCCACGGCTTTGGCATGACCCTCTCAGCCGTTCGCGTCATCGATGTGCTCAGCAGCGCAAGTCCGCAGTCTGTCCAGAACGAACTGGAGTCGCTCTGGACCTCTGAGGGCTGTCCGGAACAGGTGCTTGTGCTCACCGACCTCCTGGGCGCAACCCCCAGCAATGGCGCAGGGGCCTGGCTGTCCCAGGCGCCCACCACGCGTGCTGGGGTGACCGGGGTGAGCCTCCCCATGCTGCTGAGAGCCCTCAGTCATCGAAGTGAGCCAGCACTGGGACTAGCGGCCCGGCTGCGCAGCTCTGCCCCTGACTGCATTTCCCTACTGCCGGAGTCTTAGCATGCAGCGCCGTGATGTCACCATCGTCAATGCCCTCGGTCTTCACCTGCGTGCCTCGTCCAAGCTGTCCCAGACTGCAACTCGCTTTCCCTGCGAGGTCTGGCTGAGCCGAGGCGCCAAACGCGTAAACGCCAAGAGCGTGCTGGGGGTCACCATGCTTGCGGCTGGGCCAGGCGTAAGCATCACCATTGAGACTTCGGGAGAGCAAGAGCAGGAGGCGATGCAGGCCCTGGTGGGCCTCGTGGAGTCTGGCTTCGGAGAGGAGCTGGCATGACCTGGAGCCTTCTGGGCACCGGCGTCGGCGAGCGGGTCGCAATCGGCCGAGCCTGGGTCCTGGCGCCAGCCAATCTGGAGGTGCCCCGGCACGCCCTGGAGGACGCTCAGGTTCCACAGGAGCAGGCCCGTCTCCGTCAGGCCATCGAGCGTGTGCGGGCTGAGCTCAGTGCGGTGGAGGGCAGCCTGTCCGAGACCTCCGCACCCGAAGTGATGGCCTTTCTCGACCTTCAGGGCTTAGTGCTTAGCGACCCACTGCTCGCTGAGCAGACCGAGGTGCGCATTGCCCAAGAGCGCTGCAATGCCGAATGGGCCCTGGTGCAGCAGTACGAACTGCTGGCCGAGCAGTTCGACGCGCTCGAAGACCCCTATCTTCGTGAGCGCAAGGCTGACATCCAGCAGGTGGTCGAGCGGATTCTCAAGGCCATGGCGGGCGGGCCAGCTCTGAGCAAGCAGCTCCGGGAGCTCCGCGAACAGGACGATCGTCCCTGGATCCTGGTGGCCCGAGACATTGCCCCCGCCGACATGCTCCTGATCCGAGAACACGCCTTTGCGGGGTTTGCCACGGACTCTGGGAGCCCGACAGCCCACACCGCCATCCTGGCCCGCAGTCTGGGCCTACCTGCCGTCGTTGGCCTCGGGCACCTCTACAGCCTGGTGGAGCAGGGTGAAGAGCTGGTGCTGGATGCCCGCTCCGGTGTGGTGGTGGGCGGACTGGACCCTGAGCTTCGCGCTGACTATCTGCAGGAAGAGGCCGAGCAACGGCTGCGGGATGAGCGACTACAGCGGCTCAAAGGGCTGGTGAGTGCGACACTCGATGGGCAGCGGGTTCAGCTTCTTGCAAACCTCGACCTGCCTGAGGACGCCGAGGCCGCTGCTGCCGCAGGCTGCGACGGAGTGGGCCTCTTTCGAAGCGAATTCCTGTTCATGAACCGGGAGTCTGCTCCGAGGGAGGAGGCCCAGTTTGAGGCCTATCGATCGGTCGTTCTCGCGATGGGCGGCAGGCCGGTCACGATCCGTACCCTCGACTCGGGGGCAGACAAGTCCATTGCCTACCTCTCAGAGCTCAACCGCACGCCCCCCCAGAATCCTGCCCTTGCGCTCAGGGCCATTCGGCTCTGTCTGGCCGAGCCCGAGCTCTTTCTCGTGCAGCTTCGCGCGCTGCTCAGGGCCTCGGCCTTTGGCCCCCTCCAGATCATGATCCCGCTCATCAGCAGCCCATCAGAGCTGATCGCGGCTCGGCGCATGATCCAGCGCGCCATGGGAGAGCTCTCCACTCGAGGCCAGGCCTTTGATGCACAGGTTCGCGTGGGCGCCATGATCGAGGTTCCCTCTGCAGCGATTGCGATTGATGGGCTCTTGGCGCATATGGACTTTGCGTCGATTGGAACCAACGACCTGATCCAGTACACCCTTGCGATCGATCGAACTGACCGAGAGGTCTCTCATCTCTATGACCCGCTGCATCCAGCGGTCATCCGACTCATCCGGGACACCATCCGGGCCTGTGACCGGTCCCAGACGCCTATCTCTCTCTGCGGAGAGATGGCCGGGGAGCCTCAGTTCACTCGACTGCTGCTGGGCATGGGCCTTAGGCGCTTCTCTATGCATGCAGTAGAGATTCTTCGGGTCAAGCAGGAGGTGCTCAAGGCGGACACCCGGCAGCTGGAGCGGCCCGTCGCCCGGCTGTTGAAACTGCCAGACAGTCGACGGGTGAGGGCGGCACTTGAATCACTGGGCAGCTGAGACCACCGGTTGAATCCATCCCGCTCGCACTGCTGCCAGAACCGCCTCGGTGCGGGTGTGCACATTCAGGGCTCGCAGAATTGCGCTGATGTGCACCTTGGCCGTTCCCTCAGACATGCTCAGGCTTCGACAGATCACCTTGGTGGGGGCGCCCTCTACGAGATAGGCCAAGACCTCAAACTGCCGAGGGGTCAGCGCGGCCCAGGGTGCGTCGCTGGCCCGAACCTCGGGCACCTCAACCCGAATCACCGACTGACCACCGGGCCTCAGATGGCGACGGTTGCCCGGCGAGAGCGTGGACTCAGAGGCGCTCGGCAGTCGCCGAGCGGGTCGAGCAAGCTGATTGGCGCGGTCAAAATGTTGGGCATTCAACAGGCTGGTAATAGCATCAGACACAAGGGGCTCCTTTCTGTACGACTCATGGCGGATAAGAGCTCGCAGTGTCTGAGCGACGGGCTCAGCCAAATGCAAAGAATTGTGTCAAATTGAGCGTCATGACTCCGCACGAACTTGGCCCCATCGCAGCACAGCTGGCGCATTTTGATGAGCCCCTTGCACTGGTGAGTGGACAGCAGTTTGGGCCCTATCACCTAGCCTACGAGACCTACGGCAGGCTCAACGCAGCGCGCTCCAATGCGGTCCTCATCTGCCACGCGCTCAACGCGTCTCATCATGTCGCGGGTACTCGAGAGGGCCATCCGGACGATCGCGGCTGGTGGGACAACATGGTGGGCCCCGGAAAGCCAGTGGACACCAACCGTTTCTTCGTGATTGGGGTCAATAACCTCGGCTCCTGCTTTGGCTCTAGCGGGCCAGCGAGTCTGAACCCAGCCACAGGCAGGCCCTATGGCAGCCAGTTTCCAGTAGTCACCGTTGAAGACTGGGTCAAGGCCCAGGCGCGGCTTGCCGATCGGCTCGGCATTGAGCGCTTTGCTGCGGTCATGGGCGGAAGCCTGGGCGGAATGCAGGCCCTGCAGTGGTCCATCGCCTATCCTGATCGGCTTGCGCACGCAGTCGTCATTGCCTCGACCGCTCGGCTCAGCGCCCAGAACATTGCCTTCAATGAGGTGGCCCGACGCGCCATTCTTAACGACCCAGACTTCCATGGGGGTGACTTCTACGCCCATGGGGTGGTGCCCAAGCTCGGGCTCTCGATCGCACGCATGGTGGGCCATATCACCTACCTCTCGGACGATGTCATGGCACAGAAGTTTGGCCGCAATCTCCAGTCTGCCAACGAGTACCGCTACGGCTTCGAGGTGGAGTTTCAGATTGAGTCTTACCTGCGCCATCAGGGCGAGAAGTTCTCGTCCTACTTCGATGCCAACACCTACCTGCTCATCACACGAGCGCTGGACTATTTTGATCCCACTCGCACCACTCAGGGCTCGCTCGTTCAGGCCCTTCGCCCAGCGACCTGCGGCTTCTGTCTGGTCTCTTTCACCACCGACTGGCGTTTTTCTCCTGAGCGATCTCGTGAAATCGTAGCCGCCCTCATGGAGGGGGGGCATGCGGTCACCTATTCTGAGATTGACGCCCCCCATGGCCACGATGCCTTCCTCATGACAGACCCGAAATACCATGCGGTGATCCGCGCCTACTTTGATCGCATCTCCAGCAGCCTGCAGTCAGAGGACCGCACGACATGAGTCCAGCCCATCAGCTCCGTCCAGACCTGGCGAGGATTGCGCAATGGGTTGAGCCCGGATCCCGAGTCCTCGACCTCGGGTGCGGGGACGGCAGTCTGCTCGCCTGGCTCAAGTCCAACCAGCAGTGCACGGTGTATGGGGTGGAGATCGACCATGACAAGCTGCTGAGCTGCATCTCCAAGGGGCTTTCCGTGGTGCAGGGGGACATTGACCAGGGCCTCTCGCTCCTGGGCCATGCCGAGTTCGATGTGATCATCCTCTCGCAGGTGCTCCAGGCCACCCACCGCACGGAGCAGGTGCTCCGCGAGATCGCACGAATCGGTAAAAAGGCCATTGTCAGCAGCCCAAACTTTGGGCACTGGAGCCATGTCTGGTCCCTGCTTCGAGGCCAGATGCCCGTGAACGACCGACTGCCCTACCAGTGGTTTGACACCCCCAACCTCCACTTTGCAACCACGCGGGATTTTGAGCGGCTCTTGGAACAGCTTGAACTGACTGTCACGCGACGAGAGTATCTTCAAGAGCACCGGGCCGACCTCTCGCCCGTCAGGGCGCTCGCCTCTCTGCGCGCAACCCTGGCGATCTACGAATTTCACGCATCCCCACGTAAGGATTCTTCATCATGATTCAGACCGTTGGCATTATTGGTGCAGGCACCATGGGCAATGGCATCGCACAGGCCTTTGCCTGTGCGGGAAAGACCGTGGTCCTTCAAGACATTCAGGCTGATGCCCTCGCTCGGGCAGTCAAGACCATCGAGACATCTCTCGACCGGCTCATCAAGAAGGGCAGCTTCACCGCGGAGCAGAAGGACCGCGCCCTCGCCCTGATCACCACCCAGACCGAGGTCAGCGCGCTCAGTGGCGTCGACCTGGTAGTCGAGGCCGCCACCGAAAACCAACAGATCAAGCTTGAGATTCTGAAGGCCGTTGAGGCACAAGTAGGGGCAGGCTGTCTGATCGCCACAAACACCTCCTCACTCTCCATCACCGCACTCGCTGCTCGGCTCAAGCGGCCAGATCAGTTTGTAGGCATGCACTTTTTCAATCCCGTGCCAATGATGCCCCTGGTCGAAGTGATCCTGGGCCTGCAGACTCGGTCTGACGTTGCAGACACGATCCAGGCACTCGCACGCGAGATCGGTAAGACCCCCATTGTTGTCAAGAACAGTGCTGGCTTTGTGGTCAATCGACTGCTCTGTCCCATGATCAACGAGGCCATTTTCGTCCTCTCCGAGGGGCTCGCGAGCGCCGAAGAGATTGACGAGGGCATGAAGCTGGGATGTAACCACCCCATCGGGCCGCTGGCCCTCGCCGATCTGGTTGGCCTTGATGTGCTGCTGGCGGTGATGAACGTCCTTTCTGACCATTTCGAAGACCCCAAATATCGGCCGGCGCCCCTGCTGAAGGAAATGGTTGCAGCAGGTCGACTTGGGCGAAAATCCGGTCAAGGCTTCTACAGCTACAGCTAAGCGCTGCGCGTGGGACTGGCCTACCGGATGTGGGGCCTTGCGGCCCTCTTCTACCTGTTTGATTTCTTCCAACGGGTTGCCCCGGCGAGCCTCGCCTTTGACCTCTCCAGAGAGATTGCCCCAACGGCGCTCTCACTCGGAACGCTCTCGTCAGCCTATTTCCTCACCTATGCCGGGTCTCAGCTGCCCGCGGGGTTCCTGGTCGATCGGTTTGGCGCCCGACGGGTGCTCAGCCTGGCGGCGCTCGGGGGCGCCGTCGGCGCGAGCGTGTTTGCACTCGCACCGGCGCTCAGTCAGGCCTTCATAGGACGACTGATCCTGGGCGCCACCGGTGCTGCCGCCTGGATTGCCCTACTCAAGCTCGCCTCTGAGTGGTTTGCGCCCCGGGCATTTGCCGGGATCACTGGCCTGTCTCTGGCGGTGGGTGGGCTCGGTGCAGTGCTGGCAGGCTTCCCCCTGAGTGCGACCGCGCAGGTGGTGGGATGGCGCACCGCCTTGCTCGGCAGTGCGGCCAGCGCAGTGGTCCTTGCCCTGCTCTTTTGGTGGCTCATCCGCGACCGGCCAGAGGCACGCCCCTGGGCGGCAGGCCCCGAACCGATCGGCCACGAGCCCCCTCAACTGCCCTTTCGAGCGCTTCCCTGGCGGTCACTGGTGACCCTTGGGCTGGGGCAGATGGGAGTCACCGGCAGTATGGCGGCGCTCTCCTGGCTCTGGAGCGTTCCCTTTCTCAAGACGAATTTTGGCCTAAGCCCCAGTTCTGCCACCCTGCTCGCATCCTGCATGATGGTCTTCTTCTCCATCGGTGGCATTGTCTTTGGTCGCTGGTCTGATCGGCTGCAGGCCAGGCGTCAGCCCATGCTTCTCGGAACGGGCGGTGTGCTGCTGATGCTGATCATCCTGGGCAGCGGGCAACTGGCCAATAGCCTTCTGGGCACCGTGGTCTGCCTCTGGCTCATGGGCCTATCGGCTGGGTCTATGGTGCTGTCGTTTGCCGCCGCAAAAGATCTCGCCCGCGGCCAGCACACCGGCGCAGTCGTCGCATTCATGAACCTCTGCGTGATGACGGGAAGCATCGGGCTCCCCCCCCTCTTTGGCATGGTGCTCGACGCCCGGTGGCAGGGACTCATGGCCGATGGGGTGCGAGTCTATCCAGAGCAGGCGTTTGAGACTGCCTTTCTAGGACTGGCGGCCTGGATTGCTCTCACCCTTGTCTTTCAGCTAGCCTGGAAAGACGCGCTCACCCTAGAAAAAGCCCGCCGAGACCTGAAATAGCTTTTCGACTTTTGGGATGGTCTTTCGGTCGGTCACAAAGAGAATCAGGTGGTCGCCCGACTCGATCACAACATCGTGATGGCCCATGATCACCTGGGCGTCCTCGCCCTCACCCCGCACCAGGCCTCCAATCATCACCCCTTCCGGCAGGGCGAGGGCCTCGATCGTCCGCCCCACGACCTTGGACGTCTTTTGATCTCCATGCACCACCAGTTCAAGCGCCTCGGCCGCTCCTCGCCGCAGGCTATGAACCGCTGCCACATCGCCGCGCCGCACGTACTTCAGAAGCTCGCCCAGCGTGACATGTGAGGGCGTGAGGGCGATGTCAATCCGACCCCCCTCCATCAGCTCTGCATATGCGCGGCGATTGATCAGCGCCAGCACACGCTTTGCACCCAGTCGCTTGGCCAGAAGCGCAGACATGATGTTGTTCTCATCATCGTTGGTGAGGGCAAGAAAGAGGTCCATGCCCGCCACGTTCTCTTCGATGAGCAGATCCTCATCGGTTGCATCGCCATGCAAGACCAGGGCCTTCCCATTGAGCACCTCGGCGAGAAACTGGCAGCGACTCTTATTGCCCTCGATGATCTTGGGCACCAGGCTATGGCTAATCGCCTCAGCGAGTCGCCGTCCAATATTTCCGCCGCCGACGATCATGACCCGTCGCACAGGCTTGTCCTGCTGGCGAAGCTCCTGAGTGACCAGGCGAATATGTTCGGAGGCCGCCAGGAAGAACACCTCATCATTGGGCTCGATTCGAGTGTTGCCCTGCGGCAGAATGGCGCGCCCTGCTCGAAAGATCGCCACCACGCGGGAGTCCACATCCGGCAGATGTTGACGCAGCTCTCGGATCTCATGAGAGACAAGCGGGCTGCCCTCGCGTGCAGAGACCGCCAGTAGCCCTGCTCGGCCTTTCGCAAACTCCAGGACCTGCAGCGCCTCGGGAATCTCGATGAGCTTGACGAGATAGTCGGTGATCGTGCCTTCTGGGCTGATGGCCACGCTCACACCAAAGCCATCCTCCCCCAGCAGCGACTCATTGCCCATCCATTGGGGGGAGCGCACGCGCGCAATGCGTTGCGGCACATTGAACTGACGTTGGGCCAGTTTGCAGGCCGTGAGATTCACCTCATCACTGGCCGTCACCGCAATGAGCATGTCGGCCTCTTCGATCCCAGCCGAGGCGAGAACCTCAATCGAGGTGGCATGCCCAAAGACCGTACGCAGGTCGAGCCGCTCCTGTAGCCGCCCAAGAGCCTCCGCGTCCGTGTCCACCACGGTGACATCATTCTTTTCAAGCACCAGCATCTCTGCGAGGCCAGACCCCACTCGGCCTGCGCCAAGGATGAGGAATTTCAAGCAGCGACCTTACGACCAGGTGCGCGCGGATGATCCATGCCCAGCTGACGGATCTTGCGATAGAGGTGGGTGCGCTCAAGCCCAGACCGCTCTGCCAGGCGTGTCATGCTGCCACCCTCCTTTTCGAGCTGATAGCGCAGCACGATGCGCTCAAAGGCCTCACGCACCTCGCGAAGCGGCGCATCAAGATCGAGGGCCATGAGCGACTGGCGAGCCTGCTCCAGCGGGTCAATGGCCTCCAGCCCAGCGTCATCCTCCGCCTCTAGACCGGTCTTGCCTGCACCGAGCACCTGCTGAGTATGGGCCACGGCCTCCCGCCAGGCCTTCTGGGCCTGGGCACGCGCAAGCGCAGCGTTCACGGTCTTTAGGAGCTTACTCAGGGCAATTGGCTTTTCGAGGAAATCAAAGGCGCCCATGCGAGTCGCGTCGACCGCCGTATCGATGGTGGCGTGGCCGGACATCATCACTACAGGAACCGTAAGCAGCCCCTGAGAAGACCACTCTTTGAGCAGCGAGACGCCATCGGTGTCGGGCATCCAGATGTCTAGAAGCACGAGGTCATGTGCACGTCCATCATGGAGCTGTCTGGCCTGGGTTGCCGACTCGGCAAGCGATACGGTGTGGCCCTCATCCTCAAGGACCTCCAGAAGAAGCTCCCGCACCCCGAGCTCGTCATCAACGATCAGTATGTTTGCCATGTGCTTCATTTTCTGCCACCTGAGGCTCGAGCGCAAATACAAACTCTGCCCGCGTCCCCATGACGCCACCCTCGGCGAGTCGTCGTGTCTGAAGCGAGACCTCCGCGTGATTCTCCTGAGCAATCTTGCGCACGATCGCAAGTCCAAGACCCGAGCCCTTGGCCTTGGAGGTGACATAAGGCTCAAAGACACGATGGGCAATCTCCGGATCGAGCCCTGGCCCATTGTCATCTACGCGCAGAATCACCTGACGGTCGGTCTTCAGAATCGATACCTCCACGATGGCGTCCTCTTGATGATCCACAGCGTCTTGGGCGTTCTGCACCAGGTTATGAACAACCTGCAGGATCTGGGTTCGGTCAGCGAGAACCTCTGCCCGAGAGGCCAGGGCCGCGATTCTCACCCGGGGGTCGGATGCGTAGAGCGTCATCACCTCCTGGACCAGCTCTGAGAGACAGAACCGACTCGGCATCGCGTCCGGCAGACGGGCGTAGTTCCGAAAGGCATCCACCATGGTCTTGAGGGCAGCCACCTGGTCCACGATGGTCTGTGCAGACTTTGAGAGGAGCTCCTGCTGCTCCGGGGTGAGGCTTGGTCCAAGCCTTCGCTCCAGCCGCTCAGCAGAGAGCTGAATGGGCGTGAGCGGGTTCTTAATCTCATGCGCGAGCCGGCGCGCCATGTCTGACCAGGTCTTGGCCCGCTGCGCGGCCAGGAGCTCGCCGATGTCGTCCACCACCATCACCCAGGCAGGGGCCTGAGGATCCTCCATGTCGGTGAGCCTGGCCACATGGACCAGAAGTGAGCGGACACCGCCGGTATCAATCGGGCACTCAATCTGCCGCTGGGCACGCAGATGCTGGGCATGGGCCAGCCCTTTCATGAAGTCCACAAGAGGCTCATAGTCCAACCAGTCTTGCAAAGGCGCCTTCAGTCGAGACTGAAGGGGGAGGGCCAAGACTCGCTCGGCACTCGGATTGAACTGCTGAAGACGAAGGTCTCGGTCAAACACCAGCACGCCCGTTGAGAGCGTCTGGAGCATCTGTTCGAGGAACTGAAGGCTTGACTCTCGTTTGGCGTTGCTCTGCGCGGCGACCTCACGCGCCTCCTGGAGCTGAGCAGTCATCTGGTTGAACGAGCGAATCAGGTCATTGAGCTCATGGTCCACCAGGTCCTCTCGAAGCCTCGGATAGTCTCCACCAGCCACCTCTCGGGTGGCTCTCTCTAGCGCACGAAGCGGCCCGGCCAGCCAGCCACTCAAGAGGACCGCGACAGAGAGCGCCCCGAACACGGCCAGAAGCAGTGCAAGGGCCAGGGATACGCCATAGATGCGTCTTATTCCCTGCTTACCGAGTGTGAGCTGTTGGTAGTCATTCAGCCCGCGATTCAGGTCCTCGATCCGCTGGGCCAGACGCGCCGGCACAGGCTCCACCCACTGCACGATTCGCACAGGATCCTGACTCAGCTCCTTTCTCACCGAAAGGGCAAGCGCCCTCGTCTGGAGAGACCACGGCTCTGCACCAGGGATCGGCTCCACAATCGAGAACTGACGGGCGGCTCGTACCTGAGCAAGTGCCTCTGAGGTGGGCAGGTCGGGAACCAGTCGAAAGAGTGTCGAGCTGCGAATCGCAAGTACCTTAGCCTGGGTACTGAGGACAATTACCTCAGCCTGTGGCCGCCCCTCGAGTGCGAACTCAATCAGTCCATTGAGCTCAGCGTCAGGGACCGACTCAATGGCCAGCGCGAGACGTCGAGCATTCGTGAGTGACTCGCGCTTGAAGGACTCGACCGTCGCTCGCCCAAGGTCTGCTCCCGATCGAAGCGCCCCCTCCACGCTCTGTGAGAACCAGCTGTCGATCGTTCGTGCAAGAAACTGAACGGAGACCAGTGAGACCAGGGCTACCGGCAGAATGCCCATGAGGGCCAGGGCGGTGGCGAGCCGAACGGTGAGCCGAGAGCCAAAGGCACGCTCCCGAAATCGACTCCAGGCCCTCCACACCACCGCAATCGACATGCCTGCCATGACCACCACGAGCGCAATGTTGGCTGCAACCAGCAGGGGATAGACCTCGTCGAGTCGGCTATCGAGGCCTGAGGCCATCGACAGCACTGCCAACATGCCGCCAGCCAGCGCGAAGACCAGCAAAAGGGCGAGCCGAAAGGCGAAGGTCATCGAGACACCTGGACCGGGGTCCAGCCCGTATCGAATGCCCACTGCTCACTGGTGAGTGCAGTAACCTGAATGGCCTTTGGAAGCGCCCCCAGATCCAGAGAGAGCCTCAGTCGCTTGTCCCCGGTCGAAGAGATCTGGCCCGGCGCTGCAACCCGCCAGGCCTTGACCGAGAGGCTTGCCCGAAGCGCTTCGCCAAAGTCTTGATAGACGAGAGGAGCGGCACCATCGATCACCACCCGAAACTGCCGCGTAAGCGGATGAAAGCTGAGGTCTGCTGACCTGGTCTTCTGATAGACGATGCGGTCCCGCCACCACCAACGACGCACAACGACCTGGAACTCCGAAGTAAATCGCAGAGGCACTCCCCGCTCGATGGCCTGAATCAGAGCTCCACTCAGGGTGACCTGCACCTGGCCAGAGATCACCGATCCCTCAGCAGGGTCTTCGATCAGGGCCAGCTCACTCATTGAAATGCTCGGCACCCTTGGCGCTGCCGCCTGAGGCTCACCCGCCCACACCGACGAAGGGCCCAAGGCAAAGAGACAGGCCAACATCCAGGCCAGGGCCCAGGCCAGGCCCCTGGTCTGCCCCTGAGTCAGCGGGCTGGTGTTTTGCGCAGGCGGGCCACAAAGAAGCCATCGCCGACGCGCTCGCCCTCGGCAATAAGCAATCCCGGTGCTGAAAGCCGCTCTACATGGCATGTCTCATTCTGCCATCTCTGGACGAGTTCCTCGCCTTCAGCGGAGAAGACAGAGCAGGTGATGAGCAAGAGCTCTCCACCAGGCCGAAGTCTTGGCCAGGTGGCCCGCAAGAGCTCCCACTGGGTCTGGGCGAGTGCCTGGAGCTGGTCTGGGCTTCGACGCCAAGGAATCTCTGGATGACGACGCACCACACCCGAGGCTGAGCAGGGAAGGTCGAGCACCAGATGATCAAACTGCCCAGGCCAGTGAGCGGGCCAGCTCGCCTCGTCGCGAGGGTCAAAGGCCTGCGCATGGACCTCGCTAGCCAACTGGGGCTGCAGTCGGCCCCACTCCCTGGAGAGTCGCTCCAGACGGGCGGAGGACAGGTCGCTGGCATAGACCCGGATCCCGGGCTGCTCTGCCAGCAGAAAGGACTTCCCGCCGGGGGCAGCGCAGGCATCCCAGACGCACTGGCCTGGACTGACCGAGAGCAGACCCGAGCAGCGCTGCGCGGAGAGGTCCTGCACACGAAACCATCCTTCCCGGAACCCCGGAAGCCCGGTGACCGTCCGAGGCGGATGGAGGTGAAAGGCCGAGGACATCGCCGGCCCAACTGGCCAGGCCGTGAGTCCCTCACGAGCGAGCGCCTCGATCCAGGACTGCCGCTCCTGCGCAGGGCCGATATACCTCACCGTCAGCGGCGCAAGCCGCTGCTGGTGATCGAGCCAGACCGGCGCCCGCAGACCAAGACTCTGATGCATCCGATCGATCCACCAGTCGGGCGCGTTCCATCTCGCCACCGGATGATGAAGGTCTTGGGCAGCGCCCAGAGGATCACTGAGGGTCTGACGCAGAATGGCATTGACAAAACGTGCACCGGGCTGGCCTGCCCAGGCCTGAGCCGCCTGTACGGCCTGACTGACCAGAGTGGAGGGCGCCCGGTACTGGCGTCTGAGGGCGCCGAAGGTGACACTCAGCAGCATGGCCAGGCCGTCCTCGGGCCGCTTCTTGGCAAGCCGCTGGAGTCTTACCTGTGTAAGCCCCCAGCTGCGCAGACCAAAGTAGACCAGGTCCGTCTCGGAGGCCGTCAGGCTGGGGATTGCAGTCGAACGCTGGGGCGCGTCCTGCAGAAGCCGGCGCATCTGCACGGCAGCCTGTCGGAGCTCCTTCCAGAGCGGGGCCCGGTGGGGCCTCACCGCCTGGAAAGACTGGGGTTTCAACTCGGCTCGCTCAGCGGGTGGCCGTCATTGCACGCAGACGGGCAATCCGATCGCTGGTGGCTGGGTGAGTGGAAAACAGGCCAGCCAGTCCACCACCCGAGAGCGGGTTCAGAATCATCATCTGCGCCGTTTCTGGATGCTGCTCAGCCGTGTGAAAAGGAATGCCCCGAGCGAACCGATCAATCTTATCGAGGGCACTGGCAAGGGCGAGCGGATCTCCAGAGATCTCCGCCCCGCCTCGGTCGGCCTCAAACTCACGGGCACGGGAGATCGCCATCTGGATCAGGCTGGCCGCAAGCGGCGCCAGGATCATGAGGAGAATCGAGACAATCGGGTTCATGGGACGCCCCTCGCTATCCCGCCCCCCAAAGAGCATCGCAAAATTAGCAAGGGCAGAAATCGCTCCAGCCAGCGTGGCTGAGATCGTCGAAATCAGAATGTCTCGATGCGCCACATGGGCAAGCTCATGGGCCATCACCCCCCGAATCTCTCGGGGGGAGAGCAGCCGAAGCAGACCAGTCGTCGCAGCAACAGCCGCGTGCTCGGGGTCGCGGCCAGTCGCAAACGCATTGGGCGCATCCTCTTCAATGATGTAGACCCTCGGCATGGGCATCTGGGCCCGCTGCACCAGCTCCTGAACCATGCCGTAGAACTCCGGTGCCGAGCGCGCATCGACCTCACGGGCCTGATACATCCGCAGCACCATCTGGTCAGAGAACCAATAGGCACCGACATTCAGCGCGGCAGCAAACAGCAAGGCCACGAGCATGCCCAGCTGCCCGCCTATGAGGCTTCCCAGCAGGCCAAACAGGGCGACAATTGCAGCCATGAGCACGGCTGTTTTCATCAGGTTAAACATGGCACAGGTCTCCCATAGGTGTGCGAGAGAGGGCTATGACTCACCCCCATCGGCTCAGTTCCCCTCTGAGTCTAAAGGGCTCTGCCCAGCCCGATCGACCATAAACCGCTCGCCAGGCTGCAGGCCCATTGCCCGCGCGATCACCGCACCCGGCTGGGGCCTGCCCCCTGGTCGCTGAAGCCAGCTCAGTCCCAAGAGCCCCTGCTCACAGGCTACTACGAGACCCTCCTCCCGGGCGCCCACTTGCACAATGGTGCCTGCAGGCCCCCACTGGCCCTGACGCTCGATCAGCACAGCCCCGCCAAGCTTGAAGGTCTCTTCACGCAGCTCGGCCGTTGCACCGGGAACAGACTCTAGCGCCCGGATCTGGTCCAGTACGCGTTCAGCCGTCTGATGGAATCGAACTCGACGGTCCTCGGCTGTGATCTTGTGTGCGTAAGTGACGCCCTCACTGCTCTGGGGTCGAGGGGAGTCCTGAAGAAAGAGCTGACGCCTCAGAAAATCCGTTAAGAGCCCAGCGCCCATCTCAGCCAGTCGGTCCTGAAGCTCAGAGGCCGTTTCCAGGCTGCCGATGGTCAAGGCCTGCTCAAGCCAGACCGGTCCCGTGTCGAGCCCAGCCTCCATCTGCATGATGCAGACACCAGTCTCTTGGTCACCGGCCTCTATGGCCCGCTGTATGGGCGCTGCACCTCGCCAGCGAGGCAATAAAGACGCATGCACATTGATACATCCATACCGCGGACTATCGAGGACCGCCTGAGGAAGAATCAGGCCGTAGGCCACCACCACCAGCAGATCTAGCTCCAGCGCTCGCAGCTGCTCCTGTGCCGCCAGACCTCCCTCTCGATCGGCTCGAAAGGAGAGGGGCGTATAGCGCGGCAGGCCCTCGGCCAGCGCCATTTCGCTCACCGGGCTTGGCGTCAGGCGCCTCCCCCGACCTGCGGCCCGGTCCGGCTGTGAAAAGACCGCCACGAGGCTGTCCCCATGGTCCTGCGCATGTGCAATCAGGGCCTGAAGGTGTCGTGCAGCAAAGCCTGGAGTGCCCGCAAATCCGATTCGCACTCAGGCTCCAGAGTCCATGACGCTTGCCTGGCGCTTTTTCTGTTCGCGCTGCTCCTTGAGTAGTCGATCGCGCACTCGCGTCTGCTTGAGTCGAGAGAGATAGTCGACAAAGACCTTGCCGGTGAGATGGTCCATCTCGTGCTGAATGCAGACTGACAAGAGTCCATCCGCTCGAAGCTCAAAGACCTGTCCGTCGGCCTGATGGGCCCGCACCTCGATAACATCCGGGCGCTCGACCTCGTCGTAGACACCAGGCACCGACAGACATCCCTCCTGGTAGCTCTTCAGGCTCTCACTCTTACTGAGGATCTGCGGGTTGATCAGTACCAGAGGCTCCGAACGATCCTCGGTCAGGTCCATCACGATCACCTGCTGGTGGACATTCACCTGGGTTGCAGCAAGTCCAATCCCAGGCGCGGCGTACATGGTCTCGAACATGTCTGCGACCAGCGTCTGTAGGGTCTGATCGAAAACGGTAACGGGACGAGCAACGGTTCGAAGCCGGGGGTCAGGGTAGTGAAGGATCGGTAAGAGCGCCATACGAATGGTGATTGCTTCTCAGAGGTTGCGCTCTAGCCTAGAGGGTTTTTCACCGAGAGGCGAGCATGCAGACCCAGATTGTGCCCGAAAGCAACCTTCCCCCGAATCGAAGTGAGCTCTTACCCCCAATTCAAACCCTGTATTTCCGAGGTGAACTTGCCCGACTCGGTGATCCCACCATTGCCATCGTCGGCAGCAGAAAGGCCGGTACCCAGGGGTGTGCCCATGCCAGACAGATGGCCAGCAGCCTCGCCGAACAGGGCATCACCGTGGTCAGTGGGCTGGCCCTGGGCATTGATGCCGCAGCCCATCGTGGCGCTCTCCGCCTTGGCCGAACCATCGCTGTCCTAGCCCATGGGCTTGACTTGGTCTACCCCGAGGAGCATCGGGGGCTGGCTCGAGAGATTCTGGATGCGGGCGGCCTTCTCCTGTCTGAGTACGCAGACGGTGTTACGCCTCGCCCCCACTTCTTCCTTCATCGCAATCGCCTCATTGCATGGGCATCCTTAGGTATCGTGGTCATTGAGGCGGGGCATCGAAGCGGCGCGCTCAGCACTGCACTGGCTGCACTGGACCTGGGCCGGGAGGTGATGGTCCTGCCAGGCCCGGTCTCTGGCGGCTATTACAGCGGTGGCCATCGACTGATTCGGGATGGGGCCCACCTCGTGGAGTCCGCCCAAGAGGTCCTCTCGGTCTGCGGACAGGCCAGACTGCCACTGGACCCCAGCCCCCAGCCTGCGGGCCAAAGGCGCCCGGACAGCCAGGACCCCCGAGCCCACACGATTGCTGCGGTGCTAGACTTTCAGCCCAACGATCCGGCAGACCTCTGCCAGAGAAGCGGGCTAACCATGGCTGACCTAATGGCCGGTCTCCTGCTTCTCGAGCTCGAGGGCTTCGCCCACCGGCGCATTGACGGCCGGTGGTCGCGTCGACCATAGTCCTTCACAAGGAAGTGCAGAATTGAGCAAGACCCTCGTCATCGCAGAAAAACCATCCGTGGCCGGCGATATCGCCAAGGCGCTGGGCGGCTTTACCAAACAAGATGACCTGTACGAACGTGAGGACATGGTGGTGGCCTCCGCAGTGGGCCACCTCCTGGAAATCAAGGCACCGGAGGCCTATGAGGTGAAGCGGGGCAAGTGGTCGTTTGCTCATCTTCCAGTGATTCCCCCGGAGTTCGACCTCCAGCCCTTGCCCAAGTCGGAGGCCAAGCTCAAGACCCTGGCCCGACAGATCCGCCGAAAGGACATCAGCCGCATCATCAATGCCTGCGACGCAGGGCGTGAGGGCGAACTCATCTTTCGCACCATCGTTCAGTACACGAAGGCCAAGCAGCCCATTGCTCGGCTGTGGCTTCAGTCGATGACCCCGGCCGCTATCCGGGACGCATTCAGCCACCTGCGGTCCGATGAAGAACTACGGCCTCTCTCTGCAGCCGCTCGGTCTCGCTCCGAGGCGGACTGGCTGGTTGGGATCAACGGGACCCGCGCATTAACCGCCTTCAATTCCAAGGAGGGGGGCTTCTTTCTCACCACCGTCGGCCGAGTGCAGACGCCCACGCTGTCGGTGGTGGTGGAGCGCGAGGAGGCCATTCGTCGGTTCGTGGCCAAGCCCTATTTCGAGATCAAGGCGAGCTTTGAGTGCGCTGCTGGGATCTACGAGGGTCGATGGTTTGATCCTGCCTTCAAGAAAAACCCCGACCAGCCCGATGCGCGCGCGGAGCGCATCTGGTCTGAGGCACTGGCTGAAGAGATTGTGGAGGCGGTCAAGGGGGGCACGGCCATCGTACGGGAGGAGCAAAAGCCCAGCTCCCAGCTTGCACCAGCCCTGTTTGACCTCACCAGCCTGCAGCGTGAGGCCAACGCCAAGTTCGGTTTCTCGGCAAAGAACACCCTGGGTCTCGCTCAAGCCCTCTACGAGAAACATAAGGTTCTCACTTACCCACGAACAGACTCAAAGGCCCTGCCTGAGGACTATCTAGACACGGTTAAGGCCACACTCAGCCAGCTGGAAGAGACCAGCTACGGGCAGGCTGCCCGACGCATCCTTCAGGAGAAGTGGGTCAAGCCCAACAAGCGGATCTTTGACAACACGAAGGTCTCGGACCACTTCGCCATCATCCCCACCGGCCAGCTCCCGAGGTCCTTGTCTGAGCCGGAGCAGAAGCTCTTCGATCTTGTCTGTAAGCGCTTTCTCGCTGTGTTTTTTCCCGCCGCCGAATTTCTCAACACCCTTCGGGTCAGTGAGCTGGCTGGGCAGTCCTTCAAGACCGAAGGAAAAATCCTCACCGAGCCGGGCTGGCTCTCGGTCTACGGGAAAGAGGCGCAGGAGGATGGGGTCACCCTGGTGCCTGTAGCGCCGAACGAGAGGCCATCGCTCATCGATGTGCAGCGCCTCTCTCTTGAGACACGGCCGCCAGCGCGCTATTCCGAGTCCACCCTTCTCTCCGCCATGGAAGGCGCTGGAAAGGCGATTGAGGATGAAGAGCTGCGGGAGGCCATGAGTGGCAAGGGACTCGGCACACCGGCCACGAGGGCCGCCATCATTGAAGGCCTACTCGCTGAAAAATATCTGCTCCGAGAGGGACGCGAGCTGCTTCCCACGGCCAAGGCCTTTCAGCTCATGACCCTCTTACGGGGCCTCAATATCGATGCCCTCTCCAAGCCTGCCCTCACGGGCGACTGGGAATACAAGCTCGCTCAGATTGAAGCCGGGGCGCTCTCACGAGAGGCCTTTATGCAAGAGATTGCTGGTCTCACGGCCCACATCGTAGAACAGGCCAAGAACTTCTCGAGCACCACGGTGCCCGGCGACTACGCCACCCTTCACACGCCCTGCCCCAAGTGCGGGGGGGTAGTGAAAGAAAACTATCGGCGATTTGCCTGCCAGTCGTGTGACTTCTCGATTACCAAGAGTCCCGCTGGCCGCCTCTTCGAAATTCCAGAGGCAGAGACCTTTATTCGTGAAAAGGCGATCGGCCCCCTGGATGGATTTAGGAGCAAAATGGGCCGGCCTTTTGCAGCCAGCCTCACGCTAGACTCAGAATATAAACTCAGCTTTGATTTCGGCCAGGAATCAGAGGATAGCCTTGAGCCGATTGATTTCTCTGATTCAGAATCTCTGGGCCCCTGCCCAAAATGTGGGGCAGGTGTTTTTGCTCACGGAACCAGCTATATCTGCGAAAAGAGCACAGGCGCTGAAAAGTCATGCGACTTTAAGAGTGGACTCACCATTCTTCAGCAGTCCATTGCTCCGGCGCAGATGCAGAAACTCTTGTCCACCGGAAAGACCGACCTGCTCGACGGATTTGTTTCCGCGCGTACCAAACGGAAATTCAAGGCCTATCTCGTCAAAACACCGGAGGGCAAGATAGGCTTTGAATTTGAGGCCAAAAAACCCAAGGCCAAAACGAAATAACCTCGTTTCTATACGTCGAGGTTTGCCACCCGTAACGCATTACTCTCGATAAACTGGCGTCGCGGCTCCACCTCTTCACCCATCAGGGTGGAAAAGATCTGGTCGGCTGAGATGGCGTCTTCAATTTTGACCTGAAGCAGGGTTCGACTGTTGATGTCCATGGTGGTCTCCCAGAGCTGTTCGGGATTCATTTCCCCCAGGCCCTTATAGCGCTGCTTGGTCATCCCGCGCTCGGCCTCAGCAAGCAGCCACTCCATGGCATCCTCAACCCGGGCCACGCCCTGGCTCCTGGCAGACTCCCCGCCGCCTCGCTTGACCAGGGTGTTCTGCGGAAGCGGCGCCCGGAGTGCTGCACCCAGTCGTTTCAATGTGAGGAAGTCCTCACTGTTGACGAGATCTTCTTCAAGCGTGGTTTGCTTAAGATTGCCGTGCCAGTCCTTTTCGATTCGAAGCCGCCAAGTCTGGCGCTGGGCATCGTGCTCGGCAAGCACTCTCCAATGGACCGTTGGCTGATGCACGGCCGACCAGTCCTTCAGCCACTGGCCCAGACGCTTCGCACTCTCCACCGCCTGGCCATCCGCGCTCAGGTCTAGCTCTACCTGATCCATCAAGGCGAGCAGGAGTGGTTCGTCGAGCCATCGACTGAGCCGGTCTCGAATCATTCGAGCCTCTCGAAACTGCTCAGACGCCTGCTGAAGGTCGGGCATCGCCTCCCCTGTTGCTGACTCCAGCCGAGCGTCTTTGAGCGCGAGCTCAAGGAGGACATTCTGAAGGTGGGCGTCATCCTTAATATACCGCTCCTCACGACCTGTCTTAATCTTATAGAGGGGAGGCTGGGCGATATGGACATGCCCACGTTCGACGAGCTCGGGCATCTGGCGATAGAAGAAGGTAAGCAGTAGTGTTCGAATATGAGATCCGTCGACATCTGCGTCAGTCATGATAATGATGCGGTGATATCTCAGTTTGGCTGGGTCGTATTCATCCTGGCCAATGCCGGTACCCAGGGTTTGAATCAGGGTAATAATCTCTTGCGAGGAGAGCAGCTTGTCAAAGCGTGCCTTTTCGACGTTCAAGATTTTGCCCTTCAGGGGAAGAATCGCCTGAAACTTTCGGTCTCGGCCCTGTTTTGCGGAGCCGCCTGCAGAATCGCCCTCAACCAGATAGAGCTCAGCCTTGGAGGGGTCGCGCTCTTGGCAGTCTGCAAGCTTTCCAGAGAGACCAAATGACTCGAGCACGCCCTTTCGGCGTGTCATTTCCCGCGCCTTTCGAGCGGCATCTCGCGCTCGGGCGGCATCAACAATCTTGCTGCAGATGGCCTTTGCATCTGCAGGATGCTCTAAAAGGAATGTCTCGAGCGCCTTACCGATGAGGTCCTCAACGGGCTGTCGTACCTCGCTTGAGACCAGCTTATCCTTTGTCTGGGAGGAAAACTTAGGCTCCGGCACCTTGACCGAGAGCACGCAGGTGAGGCCCTCCCGCATGTCATCTCCGGTGGTCTCCACCTTTGCTTTTTTGGCCAGCTCCTCATCAGCAATATATTTGTTGATCACGCGGGTCATGGCCGCCCGAAGCCCGGTGAGGTGGGTGCCGCCATCGCGCTGAGGAATATTATTAGTAAAGCACAGCACCTGCTCGTTGAAATGGTCGCACCACTGCATCGCGACCTCCACCTGGATGCCATCCTTCTCGCCAGTGGCAAAAAAGATCTCTGCATGCAGCGGATTCTTCGATTTATTGATATAGCTTACAAAGCCAGAAACACCACCTGAGAAGGCAAAGTTCTCCTCCTTACCCTCCCTCAGGTCAATCAGGCGAATCTTGACGCCATGATTCAGAAAACTCAGCTCTCTGAGACGCTTAGCCAGCAGGTCATAATGGAATTCGACGTGCTGGAAAATCTCCTGGCTGGCTAGAAAATGTACCTCAGTGCCCTTCTTGTTGGTGGCTCCAGTCACTCGGAGTGGCTCTACGCGCTCGCCCTGCCTAAACTCCATAAAGTGAGTCTGGCCCTCTCGATAAATGCTCAGACGCAGCCAGTCGGACAAGGCATTTACAACCGACACTCCAACCCCGTGAAGGCCACCCGAGACTTTATAGCTGTTCTGGTCAAATTTTCCACCGGCATGGAGTTCAGTCATAACGATCTCGGCCGCACTGCGGCCAAGCTCGTCCTCCTTGTGAACATCCGTTGGAATACCGCGCCCATTATCGGAGACCGAAATGGAGTTATCGGTATGAATGGTGACGACGATATCGTCACAATGCCCTGCGAGCGCCTCGTCAATTGCATTGTCAACGACTTCAAACACCATGTGGTGCAGGCCCGTGCCATCGTGCGTATCGCCGATGTACATGCCTGGACGCTTACGAACGGCCTCCAGGCCTTTGAGCATCTTGATCGAAGATGCACCGTATTCTTGTGTGGTCATTCTGATTAGATCCGCATTGGCATTACGACATATTTGAATTCGGCATCCTCGGGCGCAGAAATCAACGCACTCGAGTTGGTGTCCTGGAGAGAAAGCGTGACAGTCTGGCCTTTCTGATTGGAGAGGACATCCAGGAGATACTGGACATTAAATCCAATATCCAGGGGTTCTAGGCTATATCCAACCTCAAGCTCTTCAATTGCCTCCTCCTGTTCCGCATTGGTGGACGATATCTTTAGAGCATTCTCTGCAAGTGTGAGTCGAACGCCCTTGAATTTCTCAGAGGTAAGGATCGCTGCTCGGGCCAGGGCACCATGGAGCACATCGCGCTGAATCTCAATATGCTTGGTGTGGTTCTTTGGAATCACCCGCTGGTAATCAGGGAATTTTCCTTCAATTAGCTTCGAGAGGATTTCGATGGTGCCCAGATTAAATTTAACCTGATTATTAGAAAACTCCACCTGGACCATATCCTCATTATCCTGAAGGAGTTTCTGGAGTTCGATAATGGCCTTGCGAGGAACAATCAGTTCGATCTTCTCACTCACCGCCTGCTCAGACATGCTGAGGTTGGTAATGGCGTTGTAGGCCAGTCGATGTCCATCGGTGGCAACGGCCTTCAGGGAGTCCTGCTCAACGACGAGGAGCAGGCCATTGAGGTAATACCGAATGTCCTGCTGGGCCATTGCAAAGTGAACGGCATGCAAGAGCGCCTTGAGTGACTTCTGGCTGACCGAGAGCCTTGCACTCACCTGCTCGGGGGCCTTCACCGTCGGAAATTCCTCTGCGGCCAGGGTCTGAAGATTAAAACGAACCTTGTTCTGGCTGATGGTGAGCTTGCGATTGGAGAGGCTCACCGTGACCTCGGAGTCGTTGGGAAGTGAGCGAAGGATGTCGAGAAATTTTCGAGCCGAGACCGTGATGGCTGCATCCTCGCCGCTCTGGCCAATCTCTGCATGACTGGTGATCTGAATTTCGATGTCGGTCGAGAGAAAGGACACGACCGAGCCGGTTTTGCGGATCAGGACGTTGGACAGGATGGGCAGGGTATGTCGACGCTCTACGATGCCACTGACGGTCTGCAGGGGTCGAACCAGGGCATCTCTTTGTGCTTTGATCAGAATCATAAATATTCCATCGTAGTCGTAGTTAGAGGTCGTCTAAAACTGTGAGTAAGTCGAAAAAGCTTTTAAATTCATGGCTTTGATCAGGATGTAAGCCTGTGGATGAGCGGCTTGATTTCGCAGCAGCCTGTGGATAAATCGGTGACTGAGCGGGCTAGTCGGCGCTTGTTCACAGCTTGTGCACGATCGAAACATGACTTATCCCCTGAGTTGTTGCTCGAGCAGATGGAGCTGTCGATTGAGCTCGGTGTTGTGCTGGCGAGCCTCAGAAATCTTGCGCACGGCATGGAGTACGGTGGTGTGGTCTCGGCCACCGAAGAGGTCGCCGATATCGGGCAGGCTCTTCTGCGTGAGTTCTTTGGCCAGGTACATAGCAATCTGCCGGGGCAGGGCGATGTTGGCGGGTCGCTTCTTGCTGTACATGTCAGCAACCTTGATCTTGAAGTAATCCGCCACCGTCTTCTGGATGTTTTCGACTGAGATTAGGGTGCGCTGAAGGGAAAGGAGGTCTTTTAGCGCCTCCTTTACGACCTCGATAGAGGGCTGCTTCTGGTGGAAGTGGCAGTACGCCACCACCTTTCTGAGCGCGCCCTCAAGCTCTCTTACGTTGGACCGAAGCTGTCGCGCAATGAAGAAGGCCTCCTCTTCGCCAAGCTCGAGGTTCTCCTGGTCGGCCTTGCGAAGCAGAATTGCAACCCGCATCTCGAGTTCGGGCGGCTCAATCGCGACGGTGAGGCCTGAGCCGAAACGACTGATGAGGCGGCTGTCAATCCCTCCAAGCTCCGAGGGATAGGTATCGCTGGTGATGATGAGCTGCTTTTTAGCAGCGACAAGGGCCTCAAAGGTGTAGAAGAACTCTTCCTGCGTGCGCGACTTTCCAGCAAAGAATTGGATGTCATCGACCAAGAGGAGGTCGAGGGAATGGTAGTAGGTCTTGAGGTCGTCAAAGGACTTGCGCTGGTAGGCGCGCACGACATCACTGACATAGGCCTCGGCATGGATGTATCGAATCCGGGCTGCTGGGTTTCGTTCCAGCATGAGGTTGCCTACGGCATGAATCAGGTGGCTCTTGCCGAGGCCGACCCCGCCATAGAGAAACAGAGGGTTATAGCCACGGCCCGGATTGTCGGCCACCTGGATGGCAGCCGCGCGGGCGAGCTGATTGGCCTTTCCCATGACAAAGCTTTCAAAGGTCCAGTCGGCATTTAGGCGCGCTTGGTCTTGATGCTGGATGGAGACATTCACCTGAGACTGAGCGGTATGGCTGTCTCGGTCTTGGAGCCCATACTGATCCTGGCTGCTCTCGGCTGATTCCAGGCCCGCTCGGCTGGTGATCTGGACTGAGAGTGAACGCTGAAGTCGGTCCTGCCACCATTGCTGAAGCGGCTCGAGCAGCTGTTCTTGTGCCCAGCTCTGCTTGAATCGATTGGGCGCCTCCACGACCACCACCATACGCCCGTCGAGCTCCTGTGCATGGAGCAGCTGCAGCGGAGCGACCCAGGTCTTAAACTGCTGGGCGGGCAGAGTCTGCTCGAAGTGCGCGAGACAGGCCGTCCAGTCTTGACGAAGGAGATCGGGATCTGCGAGCGGGGGCTGAGGCTGGGAGGAACGGGGCATGAAGAGCGACTAAACAGGTCCAACGATCGGCTCAAGTGTACTCCAATTTGGGTACTTATCCACAGCCCTAATGGCTCGACATCCTATCCAAAAGGATGATTTTGGTTTAGTATTGAAGGTTCCCTTTTTGGAGAATTAACATGAAACGTACCTTTCAACCCTCTGTGGTGCGTCGTAAGCGGACCCATGGCTTTCTGGTTCGTATGAAGACTCGTGGTGGTCGGTCTGTCATTCGTGCACGCCGCGCAAAGGGTCGTCACCGCCTCGCGGTCTAAGCTGCAGTGAGAGAGCCCTTGGCCATGAGCCAGGGCGAATGGGTGCTTCTCTCTGCTCATTGGTGTGCTGCCTCTCGTATTCTGTAGGCGAATCCATGGCTCAAAAGCCTGCACTCACGCGCCTAACGGGCCCACAGGTGTTTTCCGACCTGATGCGACGACGGCCTCTGGCCTCGAACGACTGGCTCATGATCTATGCCCAGCCCTGTATGGGCCAAGACAGCACTGGCCTTGGTTTTATCATTCCGAAAAAAAGCCTACGTCGAGCGGTTCAACGTAACCGTGTGCGTCGATGGGTGCGGGCCTATTGGCAGCGCAACCTCCCAACGGTTCCGCATCATCTGCTGATTCGGTGTCGAGGAAAGCCTGCCTGCGTCAGCCTGCTTGAGCGACGTCAGCGGTATCTGGAGCTGACAACCCTCTGCCAACAGGTGAGCGCCCTCATTGGGCGCCGTGAGCCATGCGCCTGAGGGTTAGCTGGTCTTCTCCGGTGCTGGTTCTGATTAGGGCCTATCAGCTCATTATTCGTCCGGTGATCGGGCCTCGGTGTCGATTTTTTCCAAGCTGCTCAGACTACGCCCAGGAGGCCATTCAGGCCCATGGCCTCTGGCATGGGGGCCGAATGACCGTGTTGCGGCTCTGCCGTTGCCGGCCTGGCGGTGGAAGTGGCTATGATCCGGTTGTCCCACCTCAACGCACACGCAATAGGACTTAGTTCATGGATGCTCGTCGCACAATTTTGACGCTGGTCTTTGTTGGCTCCTTGTTTTTCCTTTGGGATGCCTGGATGCGTCAGTCTGCCACCCCTCAGGCCCCGGCCACCGCACAGGCCACCGCCACGCCTGCGACCGCTCCCACTGGGGCTCTGCCCGCCCCGATGAGCCCTCCGGTGGCTCCTGTGCCCACCGCTGGCTCAGCAGCGATCGCGGAGGCGCCCGTCACCGCAGCGCCTGCGGAGGTGTTTACGCTCAAGAATCGTGACCTGGAGCTGCTGGTGGACGCACAAGGGGCTCGGCTGGTCCAGGCCACGCTGCGTGATCAGGCCTCCGACCAATATCCTGGCGGCTTTGTCCGGCTGTTTGAGCGCGAGCGGCTCTATGAGGCCCAGACCGGTCTCGTGGGTAATGGACCCACTGGCAAGGCCCTACCCAATCACACGGTTCGATTTCAGGCGCTGCCCCTGCGCCCGGACGATCACCCCGAGCGTACGCTGCTGCTCGCCGCGGAGGCCGGCGGCCTCAAGCTGATCAAGCGCATCACCCTGGCCGAAACGGGCCATCAGATTCGCATTCAGCACACCGTGCTCAATACCGGCGCTGACTCCGCCACTCCCACCATCTACCTCCAGTTTCTTCGCAATGGAAATCCGGCACCTGGGGAGAGTTCGTTCTACCAGACCTTCACTGGTCCAGCCCTTTACACGGAGCAAGGCAAGTTTCAAAAGGTCAACTTCTCAGACATCGAGAAGGGGAGAAGAGACTATGTGCAAAAGGCGAGCGATGGCTGGATGTCGATTGTTCAGCACTACTTTGTTGCAGCCTGGGTGATCCAGAATCAGGCCGCCCGTGAGTTCTACACCCGCAAGGTGGGAGACAACCAGTACGCCGCGGGCATTCTTCAGGCCTTCCCCGCAGTGGCACCGGGGGCACAGCAGACCCATGAGGTGACTCTCTATGTGGGCCCGCAGGTCCAGCGCGTGCTCGAGGCCCTAGCCCCTGGGCTGGAACTGGTGGTGGACTACAGCTGGCTCACCTTCATCGCCAAGCCCATCTATTGGCTTCTTGAGCAGCTCTATCAGCTCGTGCCCAACTGGGGCTGGGCGATTGTGCTGCTCACCATCATCATCAAGGCCCTGTTCTATCCGCTGTCTGCGGCCAGCTACAAGTCGATGGCCAAGATGAAGGCGGTTGCACCTCGGATGACCGCACTGCGCGACCGCTATGGGGACGACAAGGCCAAATTCAATCAGGCCATGATGGAGCTCTACAAGACGGAGAAGATCAATCCCTTGGGCGGCTGCCTGCCGATCTTCATTCAGATTCCAGTCTTTCTGGCCCTCTACTGGGTGCTGTTGGCCAGTGTGGAGATGCGTAACGCCCCCTGGATTCTCTGGATCAACGACCTGGCAGCCCCGGACCCCTATTACGTTCTGCCCGTCGTCATGGCGGCCACCATGTTCCTGCAGACCAAGCTCAACCCCCCTCCCCCGGATCCACTGCAGGCGAAGGTGATGATGTTTCTGCCGCTGGTCTTCTCGGTCTTTTTCTTCTTCTTCCCAGCAGGCCTGGTGCTCTACTGGCTGGTGAACAACGTTGTCTCGATTGCACAGCAGTGGTTCATCATGAAACGGATGAATGTGCCCGTCTAAGGACAGCATTGCAGCCATCGCGTCCGGACTTGCGCCGGGTGCGATTGGGGTGGTTCGGGTATCGGGTCCGGCCGCGACCCGAGTGCTCGAGCAGGTCACCGGTCTGACTGCGCCCCTTGCCCGCCATGCCCATAAGCTCGTCTTTCGGGGCCTAGATGGCTGCGTCATCGACGACGGCCTTGCGCTCTTTTTCCCAGGGCCTCACAGCTTTACAGGCGAGGATGTGCTGGAGCTTCAGGGCCATGGGGGCCCTGCCGTTCTGCAGATGGTCCTGGATGTCGTGGTGCGACTGTCCACGCCGCAGTGGCCCATTCGGCTGGCCCGGCCGGGCGAGTTCTCGGAGCGGGCCTTTCATGCGGGCAAACTCGATCTGCTCCAGGCCCAGGGGATTGCAGACCTGATTGCTGCGAGCAGCACACAGGCTGCTCGAGCCGCCGTGCAGTCCCTTCGTGGGGGGTTTAGTCAGGCCGTCGAAGGCCTTCAACGGTCGCTCACCGAGCTGAGGGTTCGCGTGGAGGCCTGCCTGGACTTTCCCGAGGAGGACATCGAGTTGGTGACGCGCGAGCAGCTGGGCCGCAGGATGGCGGAGCTCAGCAGCCAGTTTGAGGGGGTCTTCGCTGCTGCCCAACGGGGTGCTGCGCTCTCTCAGGGCCTGACCATTGGCCTGATTGGTGCCCCCAATGTGGGTAAGTCGTCGCTCCTGAATGCGCTGGCCGAAGACGACCTCGCCATCGTCACGCCAGTGGCCGGTACTACCCGAGACCGTATCGTGTCTCAGATCATGCTCGACGGTATACCGGTCTCTCTGGTGGACACGGCCGGGATACGAGACGCTCAGGACGAGGTTGAGCAGCTGGGGATTGCGAGGAGCTGGCAGATGCTGGAGCAGGCCGATCTGCTGGTCTGGGTGATCGATGCCACGGGGGAGCATGTCCTGAGCGCAGAGCATCTGAATGCGCTAGCAGCCCATCTCTCCCAACGCCGCGACCTCACCGGAACTGCGACGCCGCTACTCTTGGTCTACAACCAGATGGACCGGGTCCTTGGCGAGCCTGCAGGGGCCGAGGTCCGACAGTGGGAGGCTCTCGTCTCTGCGCAGTCCGTTCGGGTGGAGCGGCTTGCGCTCTCGGCCAAGACCGGCCAGGGGCTAGACCTGCTTCGCTCACGGATTAAATCCCAGGCGGGCTGGACGACGGAGTCTGGTGAGACGGCGTATTCCGCTCGTGGCCGCCAGCTCGATGCGCTGGCCCGAGCGCAAGAAGGCCTGAACCTTGGCGCGCACTGGCTGGAGCAGGGGGCCCTTGAGCTCTTTGCTGAGCAGCTGCGGCTGGCCCAGGGTGCCCTGTCTGAGCTCACTGGGACGGTTCATTCGGATGACCTGCTCGGGGAGATCTTTAGCAGCTTCTGCATCGGCAAGTAGTCCCCGGTGCGGAACGCTTAGTCTGTCTGAGCCTCGAACCGGCCAAGCGCCTTGTTCTTCTGAACCTGGTCGGAACGAAAGACGCCTGCGGACATACAGATGTAGCTGCCGGGCGGGAGCAGAGCGCTTGCGGACACCGCCATGCCGAGATTGAAGAGCGCATCGGAGCCAGCCTGGCTGGCCGGAATCATGGCCCCGGTGAAGACAACCACCTGGTCTGACCGCTGGGACTGAGCCGCGAGCAGGGCAGAGGCCACCATGGTGTCGGTGCCGTGGATCACGACGACTCGGTCCTCTGGCGCGTGAGCAATTCGCTGGGCAAGTCTTTGGCGTTCATCCTCCGTCATCTCCAGGCTATCGACCAGCATCACCACCTCGAGCCGTGTGTCCTGTGGCAGGCGGCACTGGGACCTCCAGTGCTCCAGACCACTCTCTTGAAACCAGAGACGACCGTCTTGGGGGCAATAGACTTTTTCGAATGTGCCCCCGGTGCTGAGGAGGGCCAAGGGCGAGTGAGCGGACAGGTGCATGGGGAAGGGGGCAGGTGGGTTATCGGATTTTTCGCGCCTTAAAGGCAAAGGCTTCGCTGACGCGCTCTTGACGAGGGCCAGGCAGCACCTCGATCTCCATGCCAGCAGCCAGGGGCGCAGCCTGAATGACTCGGAGGTACCAGCCGCAGGCGCCTAAGGCCACCATGGTCTTTGCGGCCTGAGGCCTTTGGAGTACGGCACAGAACTTGTCGCAGGGGATTCGGGGCTCGGTGATCTGGAGCAAGGCCTGGCCAATGCGCCACTGATCACCGAGATAGACCTCCTCCTCCAGAAGCCCTTCGATGCTCAGATTTTCCCCAAACAGCCCTGCCCTGGGCTCAAGCGCCAGGGCCTGCTCCCATCGACTCCAGTGTTCGATGGGGTAGGCATAGAGGGCCTTATCCAGCCCTCCATGCACGCTCAGGTCGCTCTGCTCATCGGTGTTAAGGCCGAGCGCAGAGAGTTCGACCTCGATGGGGGTGGCGAGGGTGCTCACAGGCCTCTTGCGAATCGCAGACTGGGTGGCGTGCAGGGGCTCCTGACGAAGGACCAGCATCTGGCTCAGACCGACTGAGATGGCGTGAATTCTCATGCTAAGCGCTTCCCCGACAGAGCGTGACTGCTGTCTCGATGGCCGCGCGCATGGAGGCGGACTGGGCTCGGTTCTGACCGGCGATCTCAAAGGCGGTGCCGTGGTCGACACTGGTGCGGATAAAGGGCAGACCGAGCGTGCAGTTCACGCCATCTTCGATGCCGAGTAGCTTGATGGGAATAAGGCCTTGGTCGTGATAGAGGCAGATCACTACATCAAACTCGCGGTCTGCCCAGCGTTCCCCCCAGGCCAGACGAAACACACTGTCGGCGGGCCAGGGGCCACTCACCGGTAGGCCCAGCGCCTGGGCCTCCTGAACCACGGGGCTCAGAATCTCTGCCTCCTCATGGCCAAAGAGGCCTCCATCAGACGCATGAGGGTTAAGCCCCGCGAGGGCGATTCGAAGCGGCTGGTCCAGTCGAGGCGCGAGACTCCGATGGGTGATCTGAATGGTCTCCAGCAGGGCCCTACGGTTAAGCGACTCAATTGCCGATCGCAGCGGCAGATGGATGCTATTGAGGACCACGCGAAGCCTGGGGTTCACCAGCATCATGCGCACGGATGGAGGCGTGGGGCGGGCGCTGAGGGCGGCGAGAAATTCGGTGTGTCCTGGGTAAGGCCGGCCGGTGAGGGCGAGGGCACCTTTGTGAATGGGCGCGGTGACCATTGCGTCGAGCCTGCCATCCAGACAGTCTTGCGCCGCGGCCTCGATGGCGCGCGCCGCAGCCTCGCCGCTGCCCCGATGGATGTTCCCCGTGGGGTAGGGCCCATGGGCCCCCGTGTCTCTGACGGCGATGCTCTGAAGGAGCGTCTGGGGGAGTCCCAGGGACTGGCTGAGGGCATGAAGGTGGTCGGCGTCACCAAAGAGCTCGAGAGAATGGCTGTGCAGGCTGCCCTCTTGATGCAGGGAGTGAAGGGCTTTCAGGCAGATTTCTGGGCCGATCCCTGAGGGGTCGCCCATGGTGAGGCCGAGCCGAAACGACGGGACTTGGGGCCGGCTCGTAGAATCGAGGCTGTGGTTCATCCTGCAATCATCGCGCACTTGGAGTGACATATGGGTCAGCTGGCCTTCAGTCTGGATGGGGGAGGTCTGGAGCTCTGGCTCATTCTGGGGCTCGCTGCACTGGTGGCGGGCTTTGTCGACGCGGTGGTGGGGGGAGGGGGGCTCATTCAGGTGCCAGCCCTCTTTGGCACACTCCCCACCGCGAGTGCGGCAAGTCTCTTAGGCACCGCAAAGCTCTCTTCGATTGCCGGGACCACGCTCGCGGCCTGGCGCTATCTCCGAGTGGTGCGCCTCGATCCAGTCGTGGTGGTTGGTGCTCTGGTGGGCGCTGCCAGCTTCGCGTGGCTCGGTGCTGCGGTGGTCTCCTGGCTGCCTCGGTCTTGGGCCGACCCCATGGTGCTGGTGCTGCTCGTGCTGGTGGCCGCTGCCACCCTGCGCAGACGAGAGATGGGACTGGTTCACTCGCCGCGTTGGTCGGGGCGCTCGGCCCTCCTGCCCGCCGTGGCGACCGGTGGCCTGATGGGCTTTTATGACGGCTTCTTTGGCCCCGGCACTGGGGCATTCCTCATCTTTATCTTCGTACGTAGTTTTCATTACGATTTCCTGCACGCCTCGGCCATCAGCAAGCTGGTGAACTGGGTGACTAACTTTTTTGCGCTGGCGTTCTTTGTGCCGGCGGGGCAGGTGATCTGGGCCCTGGGTGGCCTGATGGCGGCCTGCAATATCCTGGGGGCGGTGCTCGGCACCCGATTTGCGGTTCAGGGAGGAAGCGTCTGGGTGCGCCGTCTCTTCATTGGGGTGCTCCTGGTCATGATTGCGCGAATGACCTGGGTGGTCGTTCAACACTGAAAGGAAGACTCGACATGCTGGAACTGAAGGATCCCGGACTCCTATGCACACAGGGCCTATGGGCCGGCCAATGGCACAGTGCGCTGAATGCTGCCCACTTCCCAGTGCATAACCCTGCCCAGGGAGACTGTCTGGCACAGGTGGCCAATATGGGCGCGGCTGAAACAACGCTCGCCATTGACGCCGCTGAGCTGGCGCTGCCCGCCTGGCGCGCACTTGCAGCCAAGGAGCGCGCTGCCCGACTCCGGGCGTGGTTTGAGCTGATCCTGGCCCATCAGCATGACCTGGCGCTGCTCATGACGTCCGAACAGGGAAAACCGCTGGCCGAAGCCAGGGGTGAGGTGATCTATGGGGCGAGCTTCATTGAGTGGTTTGCTGAGGAGGCTAAGCGGGTCTACGGCGAGGTGATTCCCTCTCCCACCACGGATCGCGAGCTGCTCGTGTTCAAGGAGCCCATTGGGGTCTGTGCGGCCATTACGCCCTGGAACTTCCCGCTGGCCATGATCACCAGGAAGTGTGCGCCCGCTCTCGCAGCAGGCTGCACTGTGGTTGTAAAGCCTGCAGAGGCCACACCGCTCACCGCCCTTGCTTTGGGTGAGCTAGCCCTGCGGGCGGGGATCCCTCCAGGGGTCTTCAACCTGGTGACGGGGGATGCTCAGGCCGCTCCAGCCATTGGCCAGGCCCTCTGCGCCGACCCTCGTGTGCGCAAGCTCTCGTTTACTGGGTCGACAGAGGTGGGGCGCATTCTCTACCGGCAGTCGGCCGATACGATTAAAAAGCTCTCGCTCGAGCTGGGAGGCAATGCTCCTTTCATTGTCTTCGATGACGCGGATCTCGAGGCAGCGGTGGAGGGGGCGCTCGCTTCCAAGTTTCGAAACGCAGGCCAGACCTGCGTCTGTGCCAACCGAATCTATGTCCAGTCAGGGATTTACGAGGCCTTCGCCGAACGCCTAGCCGCTCGAGCCGCGGCGCTCCGGGTAGGGGCTGGGCTCGAACCAGGCGTCCAGATTGGGCCACTGATTGACGCCTCAGCCCTTCAGAAAGTGAAGGAGCACCTCTCGGACGCGATGGCCTCGGGGGGGCGGGTGATGACGGGTGGCCAGCCTCATGTCTTGGGGGGGCTCTTCTTTGAGCCCACGGTGGTGACGAATGTCCACGAGGGCATGCGGCTTGCGCAGGAGGAGACCTTTGGGCCCGTTGCGCCACTCTTTCGGTTTGAGACCGAACAAGAGGTGATTGACCGTGCCAATGACACGGTATTTGGACTGGCCGCCTATTTCTTCTCTCGAGATGTGGGTCGAGTGCTTCGCGTGGCCCGGGCCCTTGAGGCAGGGATGGTCTGTGTGAACAGCGGCATCTTCTCGAACGAGGTGGCTCCGTTTGGTGGAGTGAAGCAGTCGGGTCTTGGCCGAGAGGGGTCTCGGCATGGAATCGAGGAATACCTGGAGATCAAGTACGTGACGCTCGCGGGGCTTAAGTCATGAGTCTGTCTCCGGTCCTGTCGCGGGCCGCGGTGCTGCGGCGGGGCGGGGTGGGGGGCCCCTATCGGGAGTCAAGGCCGCTGTCGTTTGAGTCCGTCTGGGTCGATCCTCCCGGCTTTGGAGAGATTCGGGTTCGGATTCGCGCCGCGAGCCTCTGTCATTCCGACCTCTCCGCGATCAATGGCGACCGTCCCTGGCCCCTCCCTCTGGTGATTGGCCATGAGGCTGCGGGTGAGGTTGAGGCCGTCGGGGCAGGGGTCAGTCGGTTTGCGCCGGGCGATGCAGTGGTTTTGATCTTCAAACCGCTTTGTGGGCAGTGTCAGCCCTGTCTCGTAGGGCGGGGCGTTTTGTGTGAGCCTGGCAGCGCATCGAATGCCAAGGCCCAGCTCTTTGGCGGGCATCACCGGCTGAGGCCACAACAGACCGACACCACGGATGCAGTCTTTCATCACCACATGGGGGTGGCAGCTTTCTCCGAGTTTGTGACCGTCTCGCAGCACTCCGCGGTGAAGATTGAGCCGGGCCTTCCCTGGGAGCTTGCAGCTTTGTTTGGCTGTGCGGTGCTGACTGGGGCGGGGGCAGTCTTCAATACAGCGGACCTTCGACCTGGCCAGTCTGTGGCGGTTCTTGGACTTGGCGGCGTGGGTGCTGCTGCGCTCCTTGCGGCGCGTGCCGCTGGGGCCGGCGTTCGGGTGGCCATCGACCCGGTCCCCCAGAAGCGGGCCCTGGCTGAGGCCTTGGGGGCGACCCATATCTTTGACTCCGCGGATTCAGCGCTGCACGAGGCTGTGCGTCAGGTGTCGGGGGGTGGCGTGGATGTCGCCCTGGAAATGGCGGGCGCCATTCCGGCGCTGGAGTCAGCATTTGCGATCACGCGACGAGGTGGGGTGGTGGTCTCGGCCGGGCTTCCCCACCCGGATGCACGTTGGCCGGTTCCCGCAGCGAGTCTCATTGCGGAGGAGAAGTCCGTTCGGGGGAGTTACATGGGCTCCGCGGTTCCTGTCCGGGATATTCCGCGTTATATTGCGATGATGCGAGCCGGGCAGCTCCCGGTGGGCCAGTTGCTGGGTCGGGTGATGGCGCTGGAGGACCTCCACGAGGCGCTCGATCTCCTCGCCTCCGGGCAGGCCCTTCGACAGGTGGTTCGATTCGACTAGGTTTCACGTGAAACATCCATGGTGTTCTCTCAGACATTTGACGTAATCGTCGTCGGTGGTGGTCATGCCGGCACCGAGGCGGCCCTTGCCTCTGCCCGGGCAGGTGCACGCACGCTCCTGCTGACGCATAGCCTGGACACCCTGGGTCAGATGTCCTGCAACCCGTCCATTGGCGGGATTGGCAAGGGCCATCTGGTGAAGGAGGTGGATGCCATGGGCGGCGCGATGGCGCTGGCCACTGATCATGCAGGGATTCAGTTTCGAATCCTGAACCGATCCAAGGGGCCGGCCGTGCAGGCCACTCGTGCTCAGGCGGATCGAGTGCTGTATCGGCAGGCGATTCGGGGCGTGCTGGAAAACCAGCCGGGACTCTGGATGTTTGCGCAGGCCGTTGACGATATTCTGCTCTCTGGAGACCGTGTTCAGGGCGTACGAACCCAGTCTGGGGTTGTCTTTCATGCGGCAGCGGTGGTCCTGACCGCCGGTACTTTTCTGAATGGACGCGTTCATATTGGACTCGACCATTACGCTGCCGGTCGCGCCGGAGACCCACCGTCGGTCGCGCTCTCCGATCGACTGAGGGCCCTGTCCCTCGGCCAGGGACGGCTCAAGACCGGAACACCCCCCCGGCTGGATGGCAAGACCATCAACTGGTCCGTACTTGAGCAGCAGCCAGGAGACGATCCAGCGCCTGTGTTTAGTTTCCGGGGTCATCGCAGCCTGCACCCACGGCAACTGCCCTGTTATGTCACCCACACCAATGAACAGACCCATGCTGCGATTCGGGCGGGCCTAGACCGGTCGCCCATGTTCACGGGAGTGATCGAGGGTGTGGGGCCTCGATACTGTCCGTCGATCGAGGATAAGGTCCATCGGTTCGCAGACCGCGATAGCCATCAGATCTACCTTGAGCCTGAGGGGCTGACCACCCATGAGGTCTACCCCAATGGCATCTCCACGAGCCTGCCCTTTGATGTCCAGGTTCAGATTGTTCAGTCCATGCCCGGGCTGGAGCAGGCGCACATTCTGCGGCCAGGCTATGCGATTGAATACGACTATTTCGACCCTCGAGGCTTACGGCCGAGTCTGGAGACGCGCGCACTCGGGGGCCTGTTTTTTGCCGGGCAGATTAATGGCACCACGGGCTATGAGGAGGCGGCGGCCCAGGGCCTCCTGGCGGGACTGAATGCAGCCCGACAGACCCAGTCCTTGGAGCCTTGGCTGCCGGCCCGCCACGAGGCCTATCTCGGAGTCCTGGTGGATGATCTGGTGACTCGCGGTGTGAATGAGCCCTACCGAATGTTCACCAGCAGGGCTGAATATCGACTCAGCCTGCGAGAGGACAATGCGGACCTGCGGCTTACACCAGTCGCTCGTGAGATGGGCCTGATTTCAGACGGGCACTGGGCGATCTTCGAGGAGAAGCGTGAGGCCATCGCGAGGGAACAGTCACGGCTTGCTGCGACGCTCCTCAATCCCGCACGCCTGAGGCCCAGCCCAGACGCAGCCGACTCCACCCATCGCGTGAGCGCGCTCGAACTCCTCAAGCGGCCGGACTGGTGCTATGAAGACCTGGCACCCCATCTGCCTGAACTCCCGACTGGCCCGGCCAGTCCCGAGGTGGTGCAGCAGGTTGAGGTCCAGGTGAAGTACGAGGGGTATATCCACCGTCAAAGAGATGAGGTCGCCCGTCAGGCCCACCAGGCGGCTACACCGATTCCTGAGGACCTGGACTTCAGTCAGGTGACGGGCCTCTCCAAAGAGATTCAGCAGACCCTGACGAGGGCAAAGCCCTCGAACCTCGGTCAGGCGTCACGGCTGTCCGGCGTCACGCCGGCGGCGGTCTCGCTCCTCTGGATTCATCTCAAGCGTCTGCGGTTGTCCGACCAGTCGCGTGCGGCCTGATTCCGCGCAGCGACTGCAGGACGGGCTCGCGCGGCTAGGGCAGGGCGCCGATCCCGAGCAGATTAGGCTCTGGATCGACTTTCTCGACCTCTTGTACCGATGGAATCGGGTGCACTCGCTCACTGCGGTTGCAGATGAGGGGCTGGCGGTGGAGCGACACCTGATTGATGCCCTCCAGGTCTGGTCTTCGTTGCAGCAGGCCCTGCGCACTCGGCAGTCCGATCAGCCGGCCCAGATTCTCGATGTCGGCTCTGGCACAGGGGTTCCTGGAATTCCATTGGCCATTGCGCTGCCCGAGACCCGGTGGACGCTGGTTGAACGGGTTGCTCGCAAGGCGGCGTTCCTGCGCCAGGCGGTTGCGCGGCTGGGCCTGGCAGGCCGTGTGGAGGTGCAGCAGGCAGATGTTCGAGACCTGACGCACCCTGTGGGCTATGAGATCATTCTGTCTCGGGCCTTTGCCGCACTGCCTCGGTTTGTCGAGTGGACCCAGCACCTGGCCCACGACCAGACTCGTTGGGCCTATCTTGCAGGGCGCCTTGAGCGAATACCGGGCCTGGAGCAGGAGTACCAGAGGGCGCTCCAAGCGCCTGTCGAGCTTCCGGGCCTGCGGGACGGGCTGCGACGGCGAGTGGTCCAGGCGCTTGCCCTGGGGCCTCAGAATGACCGACATCTGGTCTGGGTTTCAACGCTTCGTGAGCGCGAGGCGCATTAGGGGAGAGGGCGCGTGCAGGTCTTTGCGGTAGCGAATCAAAAGGGCGGAGTGGGGAAGACCACGACCGCGGTCAACCTGGCCTCGGCCCTGACCAAATTGGGCCGTCGCACCTTGCTGGTCGACCTCGACCCTCAGGGCAATGCAACCATGGGTTCCGGGGTTGATAAGTCAGCGCTCACATCCAGTGTTTACCAGCTTCTACTCGGACTGTCCGAATTTGACGCGGTCTGTCAGCGGTCGCCAGACGGCTTTGATGTGCTCCCAGCCAATCGAGAGCTTGCGGGTGCTGAGGTGGAGCTGGTCGACTTAGACGACCGGGAACGTCGGCTCCGCCAGATTCTCGCGGCGCAGCCCGCGGACCGGTACGACTTCGTCCTCGTGGACTGTCCGCCCTCGCTCTCGCTGCTCACCCTCAATGGGCTCTGCGCCGCCCATGGCGTGATTATTCCGATGCAGTGTGAGTACTTTGCCCTTGAGGGCCTCTCGGACCTGGTGAACTCGATCAAGCGAGTCCATGCGGGGCTCAATCGTGACCTGAGGATTATTGGGCTGCTCAGGGTGATGTATGACCCCAGAATGACCCTCTCTCAGCAGGTCTCCGAGCAGCTTGAGCGCCATTTTGGTGACAAGGTTTTTAAGACGGTCATTCCTCGCAATGTTCGTCTGGCGGAGGCACCCAGCCATGGGCTACCAGGGGTGAGCTATGACCCCAGCGCTCGCGGGGCGCAGGCCTATACCGCCTTTGCGCAGGAGCTGGTGAATCGGCTGTTCGGTGAGTGAAAGGCGGAACAAGATGACGACGAAAAAGAAGGGACTGGGGCGGGGTTTGGAGGTGCTGCTGGGCTCCGGCGGGGGCTTTGGACAGGACGCCGGCGCGGGAATGACAGAGCTTGCCCTGACGCAGCTGCAGCCCGGACAGTATCAGCCACGCAAGGCGATGGACGAGCAAGGTCTGGAGGAGCTGGCCCAGAGCATCCGAGAGCAGGGTGTGCTGCAGCCCATCCTGGTGCGGGCCCTCAAGCCCAACGGCCCCTACGAGATCATCGCAGGCGAACGCCGCTTCCAAGCCGCCAAGCGTGCGGGCCTCCAGCAGGTGCCGGTCATTGTTCGGTCGATGGACAATCAGGCGGCACTCGCCGTGGCCCTCATCGAGAATCTCCAGCGTCAAGACCTCAGCGCACTGGAGGAGGCCCAGGGGATTGCTCGCCTTATTGAGGAGTTTGGCCTGACCCACGACCAGGCCGCGCAGGCTGTCGGTCGCTCGCGCAGCGCCACCTCCAACCTGCTGCGGCTGCTGTCACTGCCAAAGCCGATTCAAGAGCACCTGGCCGCCGGTCGTCTGGAGGCTGGTCATGCGAGGGCCTTGCTGTCATTACCGCCTGCTCAGCAGCGTGCCCTGGCCGAGGCAGCGGTGGCCCAGCGCCTCAGTGTGCGTCAGGTGGAGCAGCAGGCCAAGCGGC
Source organism: Pseudomonadota bacterium (assembly GCA_041165705.1). GTDB lineage: Bacteria > Pseudomonadota > Gammaproteobacteria > Burkholderiales > Burkholderiaceae_A > Hahnella. The sequence continues at coordinate 41,126 of JBEAMW010000025.1, read as the reverse complement.
TGGCCCAGGATGTTCAGGCGCCCAGAGGCCGCTCTAAAACGGCCGCCGCCGATGCCAGCCTGTTGGACTGGCAACGAATGGAGCAGCTGCTCTCCGACCATCTCGGCCTGAGCACGAGCCTCAAGCCAAAGGCAGCGGGCGCAGGAGAGCTGTTGGTCCGCTTCTCCAGCCCGGCCGAGCTGGACGGGCTCTTACAGCGGCTGCTGCCGCCCGAGGCCATGGAGTCGTTTTGACAAGCCCCCCTCGAACTTTTACACTGCGAGCGCACAAAGCCTCGGGTTTTTACTAGGGGTTTTGGATGGTCTGGGTGTTTGCAGTGCAATCGACTATCGGTAGCATGGTGGCAGCTCTGATTGGCCTTACGGTGGGCTGGTCGGCTTCTGGTTCGGCGGCCGCGGCCGCGGGGCTGGTGGTCCTTCCAAACCTGCTGTTGTATGTCATGCTTGGGCAGGTATCGACAGGGCTCGGTCCTGTGGTCTTGCTTGCTGGTAAGCTCGCAGGCCTGTTGTTGAGTATTTTGGGGTTGGTTGTGTTGTCTAAAACCTGGGTCTGGTTTGACTGGTTCTGGGCGATGGTCAACCTCAGTGTAGTGGTAGTGGTCTGGCTGTCGGCGCCTCTGATTCTGTTGGGGGTTCAGCGTCGCGAAGACCACAGAAAAATAGACGAGATCGTCAGCAGGATCGAACGATCGCCGAGGGACTAACGAACAGGGAGCAGGGTGCATGGCATCTGAGCACGGGCCGACCGCAGGTGAATACATCGTTCACCACCTGGGACATTTCACGACGACCGGCAAGCCCCAGAAGGACATCATCGACTTCTCGGTCTACAACCTTGACACCCTGTTCTGGTCGATCTCGCTTGGTCTGCTGACCGTCTTTGTGCTCTGGCTGGCCGCACGCAAGGCCACCTCGGGGGTCCCAGGGCGTTTTCAGGGCTTCGTTGAGCTCGTGGTGGAGATGGTTGAGGAACAGTCCAAGAGCATTGTCCATGGCAACCGCGCGTTCATTGCGCCTCTGGCCCTGACGGTGTTTGTCTGGATCATTTTCATGAATGCCATGGACCTCCTGCCGGTGGACCTCATTCCTCTGCTCTGGGGCCAGGGCCTCATGGCAGCCGGCGCTGTGGCCGACCCCCATGATGCTTACATGCGCGTTGTGCCCACTGCGGATATCAATGGCGCGATGGGCATGTCCCTCGGGGTGTTGCTGCTCATGCTCTACTACAACATCAAGATCAAGGGCCTTGGCGGCTTCGTGCACGAGCTCTTCTGCGCGCCCTTTGGATCGCACCCTGCGCTCTGGCTGGCAAACCTCGGCCTCAACATCATTGAGTTCGTGGCCAAGACGGTCTCGCTCGGCATGCGACTCTTCGGAAACATGTACGCCGGCGAACTGGTCTTCATGCTCATTGCGCTACTGGGCGCAACGGCGACGGCATTCGGTTTCGTGGGGCATGTGATTGCGGGCACCATCTGGGCCATCTTTCACATCCTGATTGTGGTTCTGCAGGCCTTCATCTTTATGATGCTCACCCTGGTCTATATCGGCCAGGCCCATGAGGGTCACTGACGAGGTCGTAGCGGTTGAGTGGTTTGTGGTGCTGGTTTAGGAGTTGTTTCGATTTTTTTCCCCAACTGAGGAGCTGTTGTCATGACGAACGTCGCATTTGTAGCACTGGCTTGTGGTCTGATCATTGGTCTGGGCGCCATTGGTGCCTGTATCGGCATTGGCCTGATGGGTGGCAAGTTCATTGAGGCCTCGGCTCGTCAGCCCGAACTCATGAACGCCCTGCAGACCAAAATGTTCCTGCTGGCTGGTCTGATCGACGCAGCCTTCCTGATCGGTGTGGGTATTGCGATGATGTTTGCCTTCGCGAACCCCTTCGTCGGCTAAAAGACCCGTTAGATCTTGTGGGGTGCCTGAAGGCACTCCATGGGTATCTCTCTGAATCCGAACGACTAAGGACATTGCCGTGAATCTCAACGCCACCCTGATTGCTCAGCTGGTCGTATTTTTTATTCTGGCCTGGTTCACCATGAAGTTTGTCTGGCCGCCCATCATGAAGGCCCTGGATGAGCGCGCTCAGCGAATTGCCGATGGACTGGCTGCCGCCGACAAGGCCAAGTCAGACCTCGTCGCCGCCGAGCGACGGGTCTCCGAGGAGATCGGAAAGGCACGATCGGTCGCTGGTGAGGTTCGCTCGTCGGCCGAGCAGCAGGCCAATGCCTTGATTGAGCAGGCGCGTGCAGAGGCTGCGCGGATTGTTGCGCAGGCGAGGCAGGCCGCAGAGGCTGAGGCACAGACGGCCATGCAGGCCGCCCGTGACCAGCTGCGCGATGCGGTTGCTGCCTTGGCGGTGAAGGGTGCGGGTCAGATCCTCCAGCGCGAGGTCGATGCACAGGCCCACGCTGCCCTGCTGACCAATCTGAAGAACGAGCTCTGATATGGCCGAGCTCCTCACCATTGCACGCCCCTACGCTGAAGCAGCGTTTGCGGTGGCCCAAGATGAGCTTGCTCAGCAGCCCGAGGCGCTCGCGAGCTGGTCTCAGGCGCTGGATCGCCTGGCGGCAGTGATGCAGGATCCCGCCGCCCAGTCGCTCTTGGGCAACCCACACCTCTCGGCTCAACAGACGGCTTCGGTCTTCACCGAGACTGCAGGGGGCCTGTCGGCCTCCCAGCAGCGCTTCGTGGCGACGCTGGCGGAGAACGACCGTCTGGCAGTGTTAACTCAGGTGAAGGACCTCTTTCGGGGCCTTCGCTTTGCGAAGGAGGGACGTCTTGCGGTTCAGATTCAGTCTGCGATGCCCCTCAGTGATCCCCAGCGCGACGACATTGTCGCGCTTTTGAGCCAGAAATTTGGCAAGCCCGTGCAGGCTGAGGTTAGCCTACGCCCCGAACTAATCGGCGGGGTGAGCATGGTGATTGGTGATGAAGTGATCGACGCCTCTGTGAGCGGCAAGCTCCACAAGATGGCCTCTGCCCTGATGAACTAGGAGTCATGATGCAACTCAACCCGTCTGAAATCAGTGAACTGCTTAAGAGCAAAATCCAGGGCCTGAACCTCTCGGCTGATGTCCGAAATCAGGGCACTGTCGTAACCGTAACCGACGGAATCTGCCGAATCCACGGTCTGTCCGATGTGATGCAGGGTGAGATGCTGGAGTTCCCCAACAACACCCTGGGCCTTGCCCTGAACCTCGAGCGCGACTCGGTGGGTGCAGTGGTGCTGGGTGAGTACACCGGCGTCTCCGAGGGTGACGTGGTGAAGTCCACCGGTCGAATCCTGGACGTGCCCGTAGGCCCCGAGCTCATTGGTCGCGTGGTCAATGCACTGGGCCAGCCCATTGATGGCAAAGGCCCCATCAACGCCAAGATGACCGATGTGATCGAAAAGGTTGCTCCGGGTGTGATCTGGCGTCAGTCGGTGTCTCAGCCGGTTCAGACCGGCCTGAAGGCGATTGACTCGATGGTGCCGATCGGTCGTGGCCAGCGTGAGCTGATCATTGGTGACCGTCAGACGGGAAAGACTGCGGTGGCCGTGGACGCCATCATCAACCAGAAAGACACGGGCGTGATCTGCGTCTATGTGGCAATCGGCCAGAAGGCCTCTACGATTGCCAACGTGGTGCGCAAACTGGAAGAGACCGGGGCGATGGCCTACACCATCATCGTGGCTGCCTCGGCGTCCGAGTCGGCCGCCATGCAGTACCTCGCTGCTTACTCCGGCTGCACCATGGGCGAGTACTTCCGTGACCGTGGCCAAGACGCACTGATCATTTATGACGACCTCTCCAAGCAGGCGGTGGCCTATCGTCAGGTCTCCCTGCTGCTACGCCGTCCCCCGGGCCGCGAGGCTTTCCCTGGCGATGTGTTCTATCTCCACTCCCGTCTGCTCGAGCGCGCTGCTCGCGTCAGTGCGGACTACGTAGAGCGCTTCACCAACGGTGAGATCAAGGGCAAGACGGGCTCCCTAACAGCACTGCCCATCATTGAGACCCAGGCCGGCGACGTGTCTGCCTTCGTTCCAACCAACGTGATCTCGATTACCGACGGCCAGATCTTCCTGGAAACCGACCTCTTCAACTCAGGTATCCGCCCCGCCATCAACGCCGGTATCTCGGTGTCCCGGGTGGGTGGAGCCGCACAGACCAAACTCATGAAGCGCAAGGACACGGGCGCTGGCGTGCGTCTCGCCCTTGCGCAGTATCGAGAGCTGGCCGCCTTCGCACAGTTTGCGTCCGACCTCGATGAGGCCACCCGCAAGCAGCTGGATCGTGGCCGCATGGTGACCGAGCTCATGAAGCAGCCTCAGTACCAGCCCATGCGTGTCTGGGAAATGGCCCTCACCCTGTTTGCTGTCAACAACAACTACATGGATGACGTGGAAGTCTCGAAGGCCGGTGCCTTTGAGCGCGCACTCCGTGAGCATGTGAAGACCAAGCACGGTGCGCTGGCCTCCGCCATTGATGCGGCCGGCGACATGTCCAAGGATCAAGAGGCCGAACTTCGTGCCGCGATTGAGGCCTTCAAGGCCACAGGCGCCTACTAAGCTCGGTCACAGAAAAGGACATCGGCATGCCCGGCTCCAAAGAAATCCGAACCAAGATCAAGAGCGTTCAGAATACGCGCAAGATCACCAAGGCCATGGAGATGGTGGCCGCATCGAAGATGCGTAAGGCACAAGAGCGCATGCGCGCTGGACGCCCCTATGCTGAGACGGTGCGGTCGATCTGTGCCCACCTGAGCCATGCCACCCCGGAGTTCAAGCACCCATTTCTTGTGGCCCGCACGGACATCAAGCGTGTTGGCGTGATCGTGGTGACCACGGACAAGGGCCTCTGCGGAGGACTGAACACCAATATCCTTCGTGCGGTCGCCAATCGCATGAAGGAGTGGAGTGCCAAGGGCATTGAGATTCGTGTCACCGCATTTGGAAACAAGGGCTTCGGCTTCTTTAACCGAATGGGCGCAAAGGTGGTGTCTCACGCGACCCAGCTTGGCGATCATCCTCGTCTGGAATCGCTGATTGGCCCCATCAAGGTCCAGCTCGATGCCTTTGCGTCCGGTGAGATTGATGCCGTCTACCTCGCCTCCAACGATTTTGTGAACACCATGAAGCAGGAGCCAACCGTTCGGCAGCTGCTTCCCCTGAACGATGCTGAGCTTGAGCGCGTGGATCCCAGTCACGACTGGGACTACCTCTATGAGCCGGATGCCGAGGCCGTGCTGTCCGACCTGCTCGTGCGTTATGTGGAGTCGGTGGTCTATCAGGCCGTCTCCGAGAACCTCGCCTGTGAGCAGAGTGCTCGTATGGTGGCCATGAAGGCAGCATCCGACAACGCCAAGACCCTGATCGGAAGCCTTCAGCTCACCTATAACAAGGCCCGCCAGGCAGCCATTACCAAAGAGCTTTCAGAGATTGTTGGCGGTGCGGCCGCGGTCTAAGCCCCACCATTCACTCCGTCCATAACCCAACCGATTCGGAACACCCTTAGAGGAACCCCAAAATGAGTACAGCACAAGGCAAAATCGTCCAGTGTATTGGCGCTGTGGTCGATATTCAGTTTCCGGCTGAGTCCCTGCCCAAGGTCTACGACGCCCTGAAGCTGGATCCCAGCGCAGAGCATCCGCTGGTTGAGAAAGGCCTCACCTTTGAGGTCCAGCAGCAGCTGGGTGACGGCGTGGTTCGGACCATTGCCATGGGCTCTTCGGACGGACTCCGTCGCGGCATGCCCATTCAGGCAACGGGTGCTCCCATCTCGGTACCCGTTGGCCACGGCACCCTGGGCCGCATCATGGATGTGCTGGGTCGTCCGATTGACGAAGCCGGCGATGTCCAGTGCGATGAGCGTCGTGCCATCCACCAGCCAGCCCCTAAGTTTGCCGACCTCTCTCCCTCGGTGGAGCTGCTTGAGACCGGCATCAAGGTGATCGACCTCATCTGCCCGTTTGCGAAGGGCGGTAAGGTGGGCCTCTTCGGTGGTGCCGGTGTGGGCAAGACCGTGAACATGATGGAACTCATCAACAACATCGCCAAACAGCACTCGGGCCTCTCCGTCTTTGCTGGCGTGGGTGAGCGCACCCGTGAGGGCAACGACTTCTATCATGAGATGAAGGACTCCAACGTGTTGGACAAGGTGGCCATGGTGTTCGGTCAGATGAACGAGCCCCCTGGAAACCGTCTGCGGGTTGCGCTGACAGGCCTCACGATGGCCGAGCGTTTCCGTGACGAAGGCCGAGACATTCTCTTCTTCGTGGACAACATCTATCGCTACACCCTGGCCGGTACTGAGGTCTCGGCACTGCTCGGCCGTATGCCGTCCGCCGTGGGCTACCAGCCTACCCTGGCTGAAGAAATGGGCCGCCTGCAGGAGCGGATTGTGTCCACCAAGGTGGGCTCCATCACCTCCATTCAGGCCGTCTATGTGCCTGCCGACGACCTAACCGACCCCTCCCCTGCAACGACCTTCGCCCACCTGGATGCCACCGTCGTGCTGTCCCGTGACATCGCCTCGCTGGGCATCTATCCTGCGGTTGACCCCCTGGATTCCACCTCGCGCCAGGTTGACCCCAATGTGGTGGGTGAGGAGCACTATTCCGTGACCCGAGGCGTTCAGCAGACGCTGCAGCGCTACAAAGAGCTGCGCGACATTATTGCGATTCTCGGCATGGACGAACTCTCGCCCGAGGACAAGCTCATTGTGGCCCGCGCTCGTAAGATCCAGCGATTCCTGTCCCAGCCGTTCCACGTGGCCGAGGTGTTCACTGGATCGCCTGGCAAGTACGTCACCCTGAAAGAGACCATTCGTGGCTTCAAGATGATTGTTGAGGGCGAGTGCGACGCACTGCCCGAGCAGGCCTTCTACATGGTGGGCGGCATCGATGAGGCCTTCGAAAAGGCCAAGACCCTCTAAGACTCATCAGCGACAAGGATAGGCCCTATGGCTCAGCTTCATGTAACGGTGGTGAGTGCGGAAGAGAAGATCTTCTCCGGCGAGGCAGACTTCATTGCCCTTCCCGGTGAGGCAGGTGAGCTTGGAATTCTGCCGGGCCACACTCCTTTGATCACTCGCATTCGCCCCGGGGCTGTGAGGATTCAGGGCGCCGAAGGCAAGGAAGAGCTTGTCTTTGTGGCGGGTGGCATTCTGGAGGTTCAGCCCAAGGCCGTCACGGTCTTGGCAGACACCGCCATTCGCGGTAAGGATCTCGATGAGGCCAAGGCTGAAGAGGCCCGCAAACGGTGTGAGGACCTGCTGTCCCGCCATTCTGAAGACGTGAACTACGCTGCTGCTCAGGCGGAGCTGGCTGTGGCCATGGCTCAGCTCGCTGCACTGAGGAAGTTCCGAGGGCAGCGATAGGTTTGGCTGGCCAGCCGCTTCAGAACGACCTCTTTCTCAGAGCCCTGCGCCGAGAGCCGGTCGAAAGGCTCCCGGTCTGGCTGATGCGTCAGGCCGGTCGCTACCTGCCTGAGTACAACGCCACCCGCAAGCGGGCGGGTAGCTTTCTGCAGCTCTGTCAGAACCCTGAGCTGGCCTGTGAGGTGACGCTCCAGCCGATCGACCGGTACGGCCTGGATGCGGCCATCCTGTTCTCTGACATTCTCACGATTCCAGATGCACTGGGCCTGGGCCTGCACTTCGTGGAGGGGGAAGGGCCCCGGTTTCACCGTCGAATCGAGTCTGCAGCAGACATCCAGAATCTCCCTGGACCCGCAGCGATGGACTCGCTGCGGTATGTGGCCGATGCCGTCAGCCTCATTCGCAAGACCTTAAATGGACGCGTGCCGCTGATTGGCTTCTCAGGAAGCCCCTGGACTCTGTCCTGTTACATGCTCTCCGGCGGAAGCTCTGGGGATGATTTCCTCACGGCCCGCAGGTGGATTTACAGTCAGCCCGAGCTGGTTGACCATTTATTGGCCAAGCTAGTTGAGCATGTGATTGCCTACTGCCAGATGCAGATTGCCGCTGGGGCCCAGACCATCATGCTCTTTGATAGCTGGGGAGGGCTGCTTCCAGCCGCTCTGGTCTCCCGATTCTCGCTCCAGCCGCTCTCTCGGATTGTCCATTCTCTGCGTTCGGCCCACCCGGAGATTCCGGTGATTGTCTTCGTCAAGGGTGGTGGACATTGGGCCGAACAGGTCGTTGCCGAAACCGGCTGCCAGGCCATCGGGCTCGACTGGACCATCGACCTGGGGCGGGTACGGGCCCAGGTGGGGACACAGGTTGCCCTGCAGGGCAACCTGGATCCTGCAGTCTTGCTCGGGAGCCCTGTGGAGATTCGTGCACAGGCCCGGCAAGTGGTCGAGAGCTTTGGTGCCCGAACCCCTGGCGTGGGGCACATCTTCAATCTGGGCCACGGCATCTCCCAGTTCACCCCGGTGGACCATGTCCATCACCTGGTTGAGGCGGTGGCTGAAGCCTCTCGTCAAGCTGCGTAGCACAAATTTATTCACAGCCTCTGTCGAGGGGGCCTTACTTTTCTCCCTTCAGAAGGCTCCCGAGAAGTAGAACCTAAGCCTCTGACTCAAAAGAGAAAAATACTCGTCACGGCCCGGGGCTGGGACAAAGCCTCTTGACAGCGACTGCTGTACTCTCTCTTGGCCATGACTTCCCCACAGACTTATCCACACCCTGGCGCCCCTGAGGGCCGGCGGGTTCGTGTGGTCCTCGACCGCCCTGGCCTTGGGCCTCTGGACTACCTCGACCTCGCCGACAAGGCGAGTGTGCAAGGGGACTGGGTACTCGTCCCACTGGCCCAGCGCTCAGCCATCGGGGTGGTCTTGGAGGCTGGTGTGGGGCCAGACGGCCACTCTGGGCCGCTTCGCGAGATACGGGCGCGCCTGGACCAGCTCCCAAGGCTAATGCCCGAGCATATTCGGTTCGCCGAGTTTGTGAGTCGATACTATCGTCGAGGAATCGGCTCAGTTCTGCTCACAGGACTGCCCTCCTGGCTTAAACAGCCGGGCCATCACGAGTCAAAGTCCGGACGCCCCCCTCTGGTGGACAGGATGAGGCGGGCCCTCACGGGTCACACTGGCCCTTGCACAGCAACGATGGGCCCGCCCGGCCCGGCGCCCGCTCCCACCCTGACCGAGGAACAGGCGCTGGCCCTCCAAGCGATTCGCGAAGAGCTTGCCCTGGACCAGCCCCGCCCGGTCTTGATCCACGGACTGACCGGCACTGGAAAGACGCGCCTGTATCAGTCCGTCATGGCTGAACTGCTCGCTACCAAGCCTTGCGGGCAGATCCTCGTGATGGTGCCGGAGATTGGCCTCACGCCCCAGCTCCAGACCAGGATGCAGGCGGCCTTCCCCGGCGAGCGAATCGCAGTCATGCACAGTGGGCTCACCGAACGCGCACGGGCAGAGCAGTGGATGCTGGCCAGCACCGGCCAGGCCAGGATTGTGCTGGGCACACGGCTCGCCGTCCTCTGCCCCCTGCCCGACCTGCGGGCCATCGTGGTGGACGAGGAGCACGACGCCTCGTTCAAGCAGCAAGAGGGCGTGCGCTATCACGCGCGAGACCTGGCCGTCTGGCTGGGACAGGACCGACGGATCCCAGTCCTCCTCGCCTCTGCCACGCCCAGCCTCGAGTCGTGGGTCCAGGCGGCTCGAGGTCGATACCGAAAGGTCTGCATGGGCGGGATGGCCAGTGGCGCAGAGCGACCGGCCGTGCGCCTCATCGACCTGGTCCAGCAGGCGCCATCCAAGGACACGGGCCTGAGCCCCACGGCCGAGCGGGAGATATCAGCGGCGCTGTCCCGGGGCGACCAGGTCCTCCTCTTTGTCAATCGCCGGGGCTGGGCGCCCGTGATGGTCTGCGATGCCTGCGGCTGGCGCGCCCATTGCAGAGACTGCGATGTGGCCACCGTCCTTCATCGCCAACGGGGCCGCTGGCGCAGCATCTGCCATCACTGTGGACTGAGCGTTGCGCCTCCCAAGTCCTGTCCCGACTGCGGCCAGCAAGACCTCAGCACGCTGGGCCAGGGCACTCAGCGACTTGAGGTGGCACTGCAGACGGTCTTTCCACAGGCTGTGGTTGCACGCATGGACCGTGACGAGATCAAGACCCCCCAGGACCTGGAGGCCCTCTTGCAGCGGGTCAGCGCCCAGGAGGTGGCGATCCTCGTGGGCACCCAGATGGCGGCCAAGGGCCATGACTTCGAGCGCCTGCGACTGGTGGTGGTTCTGGATGCAGACGCGCAGCTCACCAACCCGGACTTCCGAGGGCCAGAATGGCTTTATGCGGGCATTGCACAGGTGGCCGGTCGAGCCGGTCGCCATCCGGGTGCAAACCGCTCCGCGGCGGCCCAAGTGCTGATCCAGACCCGATATCCGCAGCATCCCGTCTTTTCGGCCCTGACGGACCCGCAGCCCCTCAGGGGCATGGACCAGCTCTGGACCCAGATCGCAGCCGACCGCCAAGAGGCTGGTCTTCCTCCCTTTGGCAGCATGGCCTTGATATCGGCGAGCCATCGATCGGCCGAGGTCTTGATTCCAGCGCTCCAGGACTTGTCTGATCAACTCGCTGCACGGGGAGGCCCCTGGGGTGCAAGGGCGAGTGCACCAGTGCCACGATATCCGGAGCGAGTCGGGGGTCGGGCCCGGTGGCAGCTGGTGCTGGAGGCGCCTACTCGTAAGGCCCTCCAGGCCTTGCTTGACGAGGCAGATCCCTGGGTTCAGGCGAACCGGGCCAAACTTCACACCCAGATTGAGGTTGACCCGCTGGGACTAGGCTAAGCGCAGCGCGGCCACTAGACCCAGTAGGCCGTCGTGGTCATGAGCTTCGCGCTGGCCTTCATGAGCTGGGGCACGGGGACCGGAAGCGCCGTGCCACCCCGGCGTTGTGCCGCCTGGGCGTGACTTCGCTCGTCGGCCATCATCTGCTGCACCACTGCTCTGGACTCATGGTCTTGTTCGGGCAGTGCCTGGAGATGCCCTTTGAGGTGGGCCTCAACCTGGATCTCGGTCTCAGAGAGAAACCCCATGGACACCGGACTGCCCAGGCGTGAGGCTACTGCGCCCAGTGCGAATGCCCCGACATACCAGAGCGGATCGAGAAGGCTGGTGCGACTGCCAAGGCTGCCGACCCGATCCCGGGTCCAGCGAAGGTGATCGGCCTCCTCCTGCCCAGCCTGCAGCAGAAAGGCCCGCTCCTGATCCGTCTGGGCAAAGAGCGCCTGGCCTTGATAGAGCGCCTGAGCAGCAATCTCGCCGGAGTGGTTCACTCGCATGAGGCCTGCGGCATGCTGCCGTTCAGCATCACTGAGGGCCCCAGGCACTGCACTGGGCTCTGGCATCGCGCGGCCCGTGCCCCCGTGAAGGCCAGAGAGTGTGCGAAGTGCATGATCGAACGCCCCAAGAAGGCGATCGGGCATGCTGATGTCACGCATGGGACTAGAAGCTCGCCCCGCCAGAGTTAGCCAGAACCTTCACAGCCTCGCCGATCTCTGCGTCGCTGTAGGCCCCACCGCCCTGCGCACCCATGGCGCCTTTGCCCTTGAGCGCGGACTGAACAAGCGCCTGATAGCCCTTGGAGATCCGTCCGGACCAGGCCGCCTTGTCGCCAAACTTGGGCGAGCCCAGCACGCCCGCTGCATGGCAGGCCGCACACTGCGCCTTATAGACTTCGGTACCTGAACGGACCTTCTGAGGCCCTGCAGCTGCCGCTGCCGATGCCTGGCCTGCGGGGGCTTCAGTGAGCACGCGGCCCACGGGCTTGATCCGCTCAGCGATTGCCTCGGGCGTGAGGGCCGAGCTGCCCGCGCCCACCTTGGTCATGGCGCCGATGTATTTGGTGAGCAGCACAATCACCACAATAGGAATGACAAAGGCCAAGACCACCGCAATGATCAGCTGTTTGGGGGTCTTGATCGGGGTGTCGTGCTCGCTCATGCAAAGCTCTCCGCGGGGTTAGTTTGTACCTTATTATAGGGGGCTTGGCCTTCGCTGTTCACCTCGGCCAGCGTGCGTCTGTAGCTCAGTGGATAGAGTATTGGCCTCCGAAGCCAAGGGTCGCAGGTTCGATTCCTGCCAGACGCGCCATTCATCCGCAGATCGGGCCGCAAGTCGGGCCGCAGATCGGCCCATCTGCACTATCCCGCGAACGCACGCTCCAGATGCGGCCAGAGCAGCACCACCCAGCAGACACCGCAGAATCCCAGCGCGAGTAAGACCGCAGCACTGCCCGCATCCTTTGCGAAGCCCGAGAGCGGATGCCGCTCTGCCGAGATCCTGTCGATTGCAAGCTCAATCCCTGTGTTTAGCAGCTCCACGATGAGGACGAGCACCATGGCACCGATGAGGACCAGGCGTTCAATGGCGCTGAACGGCACCAGAATCAGCAGCAGCGTGAGGATGAGGAAGAGCCCAATCTCCAGCCGGAAGGCAGACTCAGAGAGAAAGGTGAATCGAAGCCCGCGGGCGGAATTCTGAAAGGCTGGCCAGAGACGGCCGAGCCCTTTGCCGGGGGAATAGCCCTCGGGCCGTGGGGGAGGCATGGACGGTTTCTGCATCATGGTCGCCACCATACGCAAAGCACTCTGCTGCGTCTAGCTTGCCCGCGGACCTGCGAGGTCTCCCCAGAGCGATACACTTGCAGCCATGCAAAACGACGCCCTCACGACGCTCGCCCAGACGCTTCATCGCCTGCTCTCGGATCGAGCACAGGCCGATGGCCTCCCCGCGCCCGCCCTTGCGGAGGTGCTCGAGAGCCTTCATCGACCCAAACAGGCCGATCATGGGGACTGGGCAACTGGAATCTGCCTGCGCCTGGCCAAGCCCTGGGGCCAGAAGCCCCTGGCCATCGCCCAGGCGCTTCAGGCCGAGCTGCAGCGCAGAGCAGGGGAAACGGCCGAACTGATCGACCGCGTGGACGTTGCCGGACCCGGGTTTCTCAACCTCTCGCTCTCAGCGGCAGCGGTGACCGCGGTCCTGCCCCAGATTCTTCGGGCGCCGACTTCGTTTGGACACCGACCCGCTGCGAGCGCTGGCCGAGTGTTGCTGGAGTATGTCTCGGCCAATCCCACCGGCCCCTTGCATGTGGGGCACGGACGTCAGGCGGCACTCGGCGACAGTCTTGCGAGGCTTCTGCACTCGCGTGGGTATGCGGTGCATCGCGAGTTCTACTACAACGATGCTGGCGCTCAGATCGAGAACCTGGCCAAGAGTGTGCAGGCCCGACTGAACGATATCTCTCCGGACTCTCCCGACTTCCCTGCCGACGGCTATCGGGGGGACTACATCCTCGACATTGCCCTGGCCTATCGGGCTGGTGCCGTCGTGCAGGCGCGCGATGGCGCGGCAGTGCGGGCGACTTCGGACGCCAACGATCTCCAGGCGATTCGCGCCTTCTCGGTGGCTTTTCTGCGCCACGAACAAGACCTCGATCTGCAGGCCTTTGGGGTCGAATTTGATCGGTTTGCATTGGAGTCGGCCCTCTACGAGAACGGTCGCGTGGCCCAGGTTGTCGAGCGCCTGATTGCCCAAGGCGCGGCCTATGAGCAGGACGGGGCCCTCTGGCTTCGAACGACGGACCATGGCGATGACAAGGACCGTGTGATGCGCAAGTCGGAGGGCGGCTACACCTACTTTGTGCCCGACGTGGCCTACCACTGGGACAAGTACGAGCGTGGCTTTGAGCGGGCCATCAATATCCAGGGCTCAGACCACCACGGCACCATTGCCCGGGTGCGCGCTGGGCTACAGATGCTTGAACTCGGCATCCCGCAGGGGTATCCGGACTACATCCTGCACAAGATGGTGACGGTGATGCGCGGCGGCGAGGAGGTGAAGCTCTCCAAGCGCGCTGGCTCCTATGTCACCCTTCGAGACCTCATTCGGTGGTCTGGTGGGGCGAATGACCAGGCGCCTGACCAGCCCTGGGATGCCCAGCGAGGCCGAGATGCGGTGCGATTCTTTCTGGTCTCGCGCAAGCCCGACTCTGAGTTCGTCTTTGATCTCGACCTGGCCTTGGCCCAGTCCGACGATAATCCGGTGTACTACGTGCAATACGCCTATGCCCGTGCCTGCAGTGTGCTCAGCCAGGCAGGCCTGAGCCGCGCGGAGATTGAGGCCTGGGCCGCCGAATCAGAGGAGCCCCAGCGTGCGGCATTGAATCGAGTCGGCAGCCCCCGAGAGCGTCAGCTCTGCCAGCGCCTCTCAGCCTACCCAGAGCTCCTGGAGCAGGCTGCGTCTGACGCTGCGCCCCATCTCATTGCCTTCTACCTCCGCGACCTCGCCTCTGATTTCCACAGCTTTTACAATTCAGAGCGTGTGCTGGTAGAGGAGACCGATCTTCGAATGGGCCGGCTCCTTTTGGTCGGGGCCACCGCAGCCTTGCTTGCCCAGGGCCTCTCACTTTTGGGTGTTTCGGCGCCAGAACGGATGTAAATTTAGGCCATGTCATCCCCGTCCTCTGCCCTCCCTGATGGGGGTCCAATCAAGCGGCCACAGCGGCCCTCCTCGTCGCCATCGCCTCAGCTCAAAAAGCTGGGGCTGGTGCCCTTCTCGCTCGGGGTGGCCACGGGCTGCATCCTGAGTGCACTGCTGGCGCTCTACGTCACCCAGTCCCCACTTCCCTTTGCAGACAAGGGCCTGCGAAAGTCGAGCTCGGTCTCGACGGCCGACCCGGCTGCTCCCGCCGCGTCCGAGCCGGAGACGCCCAAGGAGGCGGCTCGCCCAGAGATTCCCGCCCCCAGCAGCGAGCCCCTTCCGGCCGCCAGCCCGGCCAAGTCGGATAAGCCGGTTGAGCCTCTGGGTACTCGATACATGCTCCAGGTCGCCGCATTTCGGTCTGCCGCCGAGGCGGACCAGATGAAGGCGCGCCTGGCCATTCTTGGATTTGAGGCGAGCATCGCGAAAGCACAGCGTGAGGGCGCCGATGTGTTTCGGGTTCGCGTGGGCCCATTCGACCAGTTTGAGGCGCTCAACCAGATGAAGGCCGCGCTCTCCGACAACGGTGTTGAGTCAACGGTGGTTCGTGTACTACCCGAGTGATGTTGAAAGCGAGGAAGCCATGAAGTCCAGGACGGTTCTGAACGCATTGCCGGTAAATGCCTCCCGGCGTAAGACTGCCCAGGCCCTTGGCCTGGGGCTCTGTGGTGCAGCGCTTGCAGGCCCATGGGCCGAGCCTGCGCAGGCGATTGGATTTGATGAGGGAATCGACTACGCCCGGCTGCCACGCGCGCTGCCGATCCAGAAGGCGGGCGCTGTCGAGGTGATCGAGTTCTTCTGGTATGCCTGCGGACACTGCTTTGCTCTGGAGCCACACCTGAAGGCCTGGCTGCAGAAGCTGCCACCGCAGGTGGCCTTTCGAAAGGAGCATGTGGCCTTTCGTGGCACCGTTCACCAGCAGCTCTTCTACACGCTTCAGGTGATGGGTCTGGAGTCTAAACTCGGCCCGAGCGTGTTTGACACCATTCATGTCCGTCAACGGCCGATGTCCACCTTCGAGACCCTGGTGATGTGGGCTGAGGAGCAGCGCGTCTCTGAGGCCGACTTCACCCGCGCCTGGCGGTCCTCTGAAGTGGCTGCCCGGATGGCGCGAGGAAGCGAGCTGATGAGGGCTCACCAGGTGGATGGCGTCCCTCGCTTCACCGTACAGGGCCTCTACATCACGTCCCCCGCCATGGCCGGGGGCAGTCATCAGCGTGCCCTGCAGGTGCTCAATCATCTGATTCAGAAGGTCTCCTAGACGGCCTGTCAGAGCCGTCGCCGGCGCCGGGCAGCAGGAGTGCGTAGGCCTCGTCCCGAGAGAGGCCGAGGGCCTGTGCGAGCAGTTTGGCTGCCCTGGGCTTGGGCAGCCTGCCACCCAGCAGCGCGCGCCAGTCCTCCGTCTGTTCTTCGGTGAGGGCCTGGGCCTGGACTGGCTCGGGGTCGATGACCAGCACCATCTCGCCCTGGTCGGACCGAGGGTCCTGGGAGAGGTCGGCGGCAAGCTGCTCGCGCACCTGGGCCGGTGTGCCGCGGATCATGCGTTCGAATGCCTTGGTCATCTCACGGCAGAGCATGAGGGTGCAGCGATCACCCAAGACCGACTCTGCATCCTGCAGGCTGGCATGGATACGATGGGGTGCCTCGAAACAGACCGAGACCCCTGCATGGGCTCGGATCTCCTCATACCGGCTGCGACGGGCCACTGACCGAGCAGGCAGAAATCCCCAGAAGCTCAATGGCCGCTGGGCATCGGTGAGAAAGCCGCTGACGCTTGCTGCAGCGATGACCGCACTGGCCCCCGGCACAGGGGAGACTCGGAAGCCAGCCTCCCATACGGCCTGCACCAGCCGTGCCCCAGGGTCGGAGATGCCAGGCGTTCCGGCATCGCTCACCAGTCCCACTCGAAGAGACTGTCCTAGCAGCGCCAGCACCTCGGGGATCTGCTGCGCCTCATTGTGGGCGTGCAGGCTGCGCAGACGACCACTCGGACGCGATAGGCCGAGTCCTTGCAGAAGGCGTTGGGTCTCTCGGCTGTCCTCAGCGTAGAGCCAGTCAACCTGCATGAGGATCTGACGGGCGCGTGCCGTGAGATCGTCTAGATGGCCGATTGGCGTGGCAATCACATACAGGCCAGGCTTGAGGGTCTGGGTTGATGAGGAAGGGAGAACTGCTGCCATGCCAAGTCCGACGCAACGGGTGGGAAGGGACCAAGAATGCCATGCCTTGGCCTACCTGCGCGAACAGGGCCTCTGCCTTATCGAGCAGAACGCCACGGCGCGCGGCGGCGAGATCGACCTGATCCTGCGCCATGGGGCTGAGATCGTCTTCGTCGAGGTGCGCATGCGCCAGAGCCTGAGATTTGGCGGGGCCCTGGCCAGTGTGCAGGTCGCCAAGCAGAAAAAGCTGAAGCGAGCCGCCCGGCTCTGGTGGGCGAGGGCCGCTGCCGCCGGGCGAATCTCTGGCCAGGAGCCTTGTCGATTCGATGTGGTGGCCATCGAGTCAGGTGAACTCTTCTGGCATCGCCATGTCTTTGAGTGAGCGCGGCTTTTATAATGAAGGCCTCACACTCCGGAGTCCTGCCCCTATGCGCCCCCTCTCTCGTCGTCTGCTGCGTCCTGTTGCTATCGCCCTTGGCCTGTCCGTTCTCAGTGCGGGGCTGACGGCCTGCTTCCCCATCGCAGCCACGGGCATTGTGGTCGGGGCGCTCTCCCTCACCGATCGACGGACCACCGGTGCACAGGCTGAGGACCAGGCCATTGAGCTTAAGGCCTTGGCCCGTCTGCCAGATCGACTCAAGGGCGACCGTGGGGTTGCCATCGGGGTCACCAGTTACAACCGCACCGCACTGATCACTGGCTGGGTGCCCTCTGAGGAGGTGCGTAAACAGATCGGCCAGGTGGTCTCTGGGATTGAGAACGTCCGACTGGTGATCAACGAGCTTCAGGTGGGCGCCCCCGCGTCCACCACCACCCTGGGACGGGATGTCCTCCTGACCACCAAGGTGAAGGCTACCCTGCTGGACGATCGGCTCATCAACGGCAACACCGTCAAGGTCACCACCGAGTCCGGCGTGGTCTATCTCATGGGCCTGGTCACTGCCCCCGAGGCAGACCGAGCCGCAGACCTGGCCTCTCGCGTTCCAGGCACCAGCAAGGTGGTGCGCGCCTTTGAGCTGATCACGGAGGCTCAGCGCGCCTTGCTCGATCAGGCAAGCCAGACGGGCACCGCGCGTCCTGAGGTGACGGGCCAGTCGAGCTCGCCGGCCGCACGTCCGCCTGCCCCAGCCCCGAAGTCCATCCCAGCACCGCAGCCCGCGCCTGCTCCGGCACCCGCAGGGGCTCAGGTGATTCCCGTTCGCTAGGCGGATCGACATGTCGTCCAGGCGTCTGGCTCTGGCTGCGGTGGTGCTGGTACTGGCCGCTCTCGCAGTCTGGCTCTTTTCGGCGAGCCCGAAGGCCCCAACGCTGACGGGGACCACCCTCTCAGGCCAGCCGGTCTCCACGAGGACCTACGAGGGGCGGCCCTATCTGGTGAATTTCTGGGCCACGAGCTGCGTCACCTGTGTCAAGGAGATGCCTGAGCTGGTGAACCTGCACCGGGAATTTGCCGACAGGGGATTTGAGGTCTTTGCCATTGCGATGGCCTATGACGTGCCGGAGTATCTGCAGCGGTTTGTTGAGGAGCGGGCGCTTCCGTTCCAGGTGGTGCACGACCGATCAGGCCAGTGGGCTCAAGCCTACGGAGATATTCGGGTCACCCCGACAACCTTCCTGGTCGGACCTCAGGGCGAGATTCTCAAGCGCTATGTCGGGCCGCCCGACTTTCCCTATCTCAAGCGTTGGCTTGAGCAAGCGCTGCCTGCTCGTCCGCATGATAAGACGAGCGCACCAGGGCGCCCACCGCAGCATGGGCAAACCCCCTTTGTTGGGCCTGCAGCTCCAGCCAGCTGAACTCATCTGGGGTGACGTAGCGCAGCACAGGCAGGTGCGCTGTGGAGGGCGCGAGGTACTGCCCGATGGTGATCATGTCCACCCCATGTGCGCGTAGGTCATCCATCACCTGGAGCACCTCTTCGTTGGTCTCTCCAAGGCCCACCATGATTCCGCTCTTGGTGGGCACACCAGGCACCCGCTTTTTGAACTCCTGCAGCAGGCGAAGCGAATGCAGATAGTCGGAGCCTGGACGGGCCTGCTTGTACAGGCGCTCGATGGTCTCTAGGTTGTGGTTCATGACATCGGGCGGTGCGGCGGTGAGAATGTCGAGTGCCCGATCGAGCCGACCTCGAAAGTCGGGCACCAAGACCTCGATCTGGGTGCTGGGCGACGCTGCGCGAACCGCTCGAATGCAGTCCACAAAATGCTGAGCCCCCCCGTCGCGAAGGTCGTCACGATCAACACTGGTGATCACCACATAGCGAAGGCCCAGCGCCGCAATCGTCTTGGCCAGGTTCTCGGGCTCCTGTGGGTCGAGCGGGTCGGGACGCCCATGACCGACATCACAGAAGGGGCAGCGCCGGGTGCACTGATCTCCCATGATCATGAAGGTGGCGGTTCCTTTGCCAAAGCACTCGCCAATGTTGGGACAGGAGGCTTCCTCGCAGACCGTGTGAAGCTGGTTCTCCCGGAGGATGCGCTTGATGTCCTGGAATCGAGAGCTTGGCGAGGCGACTTTGACCCGGATCCAGTCAGGCTTGGGCAGGGGCGCAGCGGCAACCACCTTAATGGGGATCCGGGCAGTCTTGTCTGCGCCTTTTTGCTTGCGGGGAGGGTTGTCTTGCGTCATGGGCGTGGGCGGCTCTGAAATCGCTCTTGTATGCAGCGGCCCAGCATCTCTGCGGCCTGCTGCCATGAGCATTGAATACCGATTGTATCGAGGTCTATGGTGCGCAGTCCCGGCATGCCGCAGGGATGTATCCCCTCAAAGGGCCGGAGGTTCATCCGGACATTCAGGCTCATGCCGTGAAAGCTGCAGCCCCGTCGAATGCGAAGCCCCACCGCTGCGATCTTGGAGAGGCCCTGACGCCCCTCCTCCTGGACGTAGACCCCGGGCGCGCCGGGCATTCGGCAGGCGGTCCCACAGCCGAGGTCGCGCAGCAGGTCGAGCCCAGCCTCCTCCAGCATGGCCACTGTCTCGCGCACGTGCAGGCCTGCTCGGCGCAGGTCGACCATGAGGTAGGCCAGCACCTGGCCAGGGCCGTGATAGGTGACCTGGCCTCCTCGGTCGGTCTGAACCACCTCGATGGCGCCCGTGTCGAGGAGGTGGGCGGGGTCGGTCGCAAGCCCAAGCGTGTAAACCGGTGGATGCTCGACCAGCCAGAGCAGGTCTTCCGATTCGCTGTTGCGCGCCTCGGTATAGCGCTGCATCTGCTCAAGCGCATCGCGATAGGCCATCGGCCCTCGCAGATCGAGTCTTAGAAGACGAGTTTCACCCATGGATGCGCAGTGAGGCAGTGATAGACCGAGTCGATCTGGGCCTTGGACTGCGCCTCAAAGTTCAGCGTGAGGCTGATGTACTGGCCATTTCGGCTCAGCCTCGACTCGATCTGGTGGGGCTGAAGCGGGCCAATGAGGGGAAGCACAGCCTGCAGAATCTCGGACTCAAATGCCTCCCGATGGGCGCCCATCACCTTGATCGGAAAGCTGCAGGGGAACTGAAAGAGGGTGTCTTCGCTCATGGCGTCAGCTCCGCCAGTGTGCCGTTGCGACAGGCCTCGATCCGCTGGTCATAGGCGGCGCTGAGGGCCGCATAGACCGGGCCCGGCAGACCCGTTCCCACGGGCACACCCTCCAGGGAGGTGATCGCAAGCACTTCCTTGGTGGCCGATGTGAGCAGGATCTCATCCGCCTCGCGGATATCCTGTTCTGAGAGCGGTCGCAGGTGCAGGGGAATCTGCAGCGCATGTGCGAGTTGGGGCAGGGTCGCGCGTCGAATGCCCTCGAGCAGAGCGCCCGAGGGCTCAGGCCCCAGCAGGGCCCCCGCTTTGACCAGCCAGATGTTGGAGGCGGCCCCCTCGGTGAGCAGTCCGTCGCGGACCAGGATTGCCTCGTGGGCACCGGCTGCAATGGCCTCTTCGCGCGCCAGGACATTGGCCAGAAGGGCAATGGACTTGATGTCACATCGCTGCCAGCGCAGGTCAGGCCTCAGGATGGCCTTTAGGCCTTGGCTTCGGGTCTGCGCGTCAGGGCGCTTGAGCGGCGTGGTGGTGGCAAACACGGTGGGCGCTGCCGCGGGGCGCGGAAAGGCGTGGTCGCGCTTGGCGACGCCGCGAGTCACCTGACAGTAGATGAACTGGTCAGTGGCGGGCTCGCGGTCGATGAGCCCTTGAACGAGCGCGCTCCAGTCCATGCCGCTCAATGGCGTCTGAATCTGGACAGCCTCAAGGCTGCGAACCAGCCGAGCCTGATGCAGCGGCCAGTCCAGTGGCCGCCGGCCATAGACGGGCACGACCTCGTAGATTCCATCGCCGAAGAGAAAGCCGCGATCGAGCACGGAGACCTTCGCCTCTGCGAGCGTGCACCAGCTGCCATTCAGGAAGGCGGGCGCAGCGAGGCTGGCCACAGGATCTTGGGCATGGGCTTGGAGCAGGCAGGAGAGTGACATGGCTGAGACTCTAGCGAGAGAGGGGGTTGAGAAGAGGGGCCGACTGAGGGCCATGGGCCTGCCAGAGCAGGCTCAGGCTGTCGACAGCGCGGCCCAAGAGGCCTGCGGGCTTGATGGACTCTGCTGCGATGAGCTCCACTCGGTGGATCTCTAGCTCGCCGAGCCAGACCCTCAGCAGTCCCACCGGCTGACCGGCCGTAATCGGTGCGACCAGACCTCGTGGATGTTGGAGTTCGAGCCGGAGCTGCTGGGCCATCCCCTTCGGGACCGCCACCTTGACGTCCTGTTTGAAGGAGGCCTTGATGGTGCGGCTCACACCCTTGTAGACCGGCAGGGAGAGCGGCTGGTGGTTCACGCTAAACAGCCGCACAAGGTCAAACTGCTGATAGCCGAAGTTCAAGAGCTTGAGCGTTTCTTGTGAGCGCTGGTCGGCGCTGGGGGCCTCGAGCAGAACCACCAGCAGCCGGCGCTGCGATCGCTCGATGGGCCCAAGGGGCTGGGGTCGGTTGGTGGTGACCAGGCCGCTGGATCGCCCGGCGAGGTCTGTCGCAAAGAGCCCGTCCACCGAACGGTCGAGCCAGAGCAGACGGTTTTTATTGGTCTGCAGAATGCCGTTGAATCGAAAGCTTCGCTGCTGGCTCTTCTCAAAGGCCTCGGGGAAATCGCGATGGAGCTGGACGGCGAGCAGGGCCATGTCGCGCGCAGTGGTCTGCGCATCGGGGCTGGGCGCACCAGTGGCATTGACGAATCGGGTGTTGGCCATGCCCAGCTTGGCAGCGGTCTGGTTCATGGCCTGCACAAAGAGCTCCTCCTGCTCGGAGATGCCCAGAGCCAGCGTGAGGGCTGCATCCTGGGCTCCGATCACGAGCAGGCCCGTGAGGAGGTCGCGCACGCTTGCGCCCTCCGGCCCCAGAAACATCCTGGGACCCGGCGGGATCGTTGACTCCGGGGGGCTGCTGAGCACCTGTCGCATGCTGAGCCTACGCTCTCGCACGGCCTGAAACCCCAGGTAGGCGGTCATGAGAACGGTCAAGCCCGCCGGGCTGACGGCCATGTCCTCCTGGCGTCCTGTAAGGGCCTGGCCGGTGCTGAGGTCCACGAGCATGTAGCTCGGTGAGGCCAGCGCCGGCGGCTCGGGCCAGGCCTGGGCATAGGCGTTGACACGCATCAGCAGGACCAGACAGGCGAGCAGCAGAATTCTAGGCATCCGAGAGCGCCTCGAGGGTCATGCTGCGAAGGGCCTGAAGCTGCCCATGAAAGAAGTGCCCAGCGCCCGGCAGGGTGCTCACCCACAGGCCAGCCGACTGAGCAGCAGCAAGTGCGCCCGAGTAGCTGCAGACCTCGTCCTGGTCGCCATGGATCAGCCGGCAGCGGGCATCCAAGGGTGCAGGGTGAAACCGCTCGGTGGGGAGCCCAACCAGGACGGCTCGGCTTGGAGCCTGTTCTGACAGGGGAGGCCCGAGGCCTCTGTCCTGCCACTGCGCAAGCACATGGGTGGTCATGGATGCACCAAAGGAAAAGCCCGCGGCCCAGCGCCTTGGGCCGATGGGCACGGTGCAGTGGGTCGCGAGAGACTCGTGGGCCCACCGCCATACGGCAAAGAGGTCGTCGATCTCGCCTCTGCCAGCATCATGCACGCCCTCACTCTGCCCCACCCCGCGAAAATTCGGACGAAGGCTCACCATTCCTCGCTGCAAGAAGGCTCGGCAGAGGGTCTGGACCACCTTGTTCTCCCGGTTGCCGCCAAACAGAGGATGCGGGTGCGCAATCACCCCAAAGCCCTGGGGAGCATCTCCCTCGGGCAGGTCGATGGCGAGCGAGAGGGCTCCGCTGGGCCCGGGGATCAGAATGCTCTGGGTCTTGGAATTCAAGATGCGGACGGACCTGCGTCGGTGGCATCAATCATGAGACGTTCGACGGGCACCCCGCCGATCAGGTGGGACTGAATGATCTCTTCAATGTCTTGCGTATCGACGGCCGAGTACCAGATCGCCTCAGGGTAGACCACCATCACCGGGCCATGATCGCAGCGGTCGAGGCAGCCCGCTCGATTGACTCGGATCTTGCCTGCACCGTTGAGCTTGAGCGCCTTGATGCGTTGCTTTGCGTAGTCTGCCAGCGTGCTGGCAGCGCAAGACTCACAGGACTGCGCGGGCGCCTCCCGCTGGTTGGTGCAGAAGAAGATGTGGTGTGCGAAATGGCTCATAGCCGTCGATTATGACGCTGCAGAAGCAGAACGAAGGCCCAACCCAGCGCAAGAAAGGGCCAAATGGCTGCGCTGGCCTGGGCGAGCCCCCGCAGGTTTAGCCAGGGCCCAGTGGCCCAGACCCCTGCTGGCATCGGGCCGAGCAGGCTCACCGCCTGGCTGAGGGCCACGCCTCCGACCAGAAAGCCAATCAGCAGGAGTACTCGGGTGAGCGGCCCAAGGGAGACAACGGCTGCGGAGAGCAGCCCTGCAAGCACCAGCCCCGCCTGCACGCCGGGCGAGAGCCAGGCCTCGACGGGATGCTCCAGGCCCCGGCCGAGCAGGGCGACCCAGAGGAGACGAAGGCTCACCGCGAGGAGCAGGATCAGGCCAATGGCACCCGATGGATGACGCTGAACCCAGCGGCCCCAGCGAGAGTCCTCCGGCGGCATGCTGCAGGCGACGAGCAGGCAGAGACTCGCCAGCGACAGGCCGACGATGAGGGTCTCAAAGAGGATATGCCAGGCTGACTGATTGGCCACGAGGAGCCAGGGCCCAAGCGCCCAGAGGGGGCTGAGCCCCATGGACAGCCAGAGCGGCATCGGGCTTGCCTGCGCAAACCACCACACCAGGAGCAGCACCAGCAGGGGACCTAGGCTAGACCAGCTGGGGGCATCTGCCAGCCCCCTTGGGTTTGGGTGTTCGGTGGAGGCGGGGTGACGCCAGAAGACTCCTAGTCCCACCAGGGCCCCAATTCCCCCTCCGCTAAGGTTCGCGACCAGGTCAAGCCATTGCGCTCGGCGAGAAGGCAGAAAGGCCTGGGCAAACTCCATGCCCAGAGACAGCAGGCCCGCGACGAGCACTGCCACCAGAATGCTGGTCCAGGCCCGAAGTGCGCGCGGCAGTGCGCCGGTGACCAGGACGCCCAGTGGGATGTAGGCGAGTAGGTTGGCCCAGAGGTCAAACGGCGTGCGGTAACGCGGGAGGGGCTGGATGAGAAAGTCCCATGGGGGCAGGGCGGGCCAGCGCCAGCCATCGAAGGGATAGAGGCTCAGGCTCAGGATGACCAACCCCCAGACCAGCGCCAATAGCCGCAGCATCGCGGGGCGGTTCCGGGCGGCATGCAGGGCCTTGGGCCGAGACCAGTGAGCATGAGTCATCACGCTATGATGCCAAGTGATGTGGTCACTTGAGAATGTAGGCAGTGTCGCCTCCACCCAACAGGCTGCTCGAGACCGGATCGAGGCCGCTCGGGCTGGCCCTTTCATGCTGTGGAGCACCGAGCAGCAGGCCGGTGTCGGGCAGCATGGCCGGCACTGGGTCCATTCGGGTGAGGCCCTGGCCTGCAGCCTTGCCTTTCCCGAGCCGGCCGCGGACGCTGAGTCCTTCACTGGGCTCTGGCCGCTCTGGGTCAGCCTTGCAGCGGCACAGGCCTGCGAGACTGCGCTCGAACTCCCTCCCGAGACGATCCAACTGAAGTGGCCCAACGACCTGATCTGGCGAGGCAAGAAGTGTGGTGGTGTGCTCGTGACTCGATGCCAGGTGAAGGGGGTTTACTGGCTGATTGCCGGCATCGGACTGAACCTGAGGTGGCTCAGAGCGCCTCAGGGATTTGAGGCCAGCGGTCTGCTGGAGCAGAGTGGGCGCTGCTGGGATCCGATCTGTCGGGACCGCCTTCTACAGGCCCTTGGAGAGGCTCTGGCGCCTCTAGCTGAGCGCTCCCCAGTCCGCGGGGTCTGGCAGAACGCCTACGCCGCCAGGGACTGTTTAAAGGGGCGTGAGCTCACCCTTCACCACCCGGTCAGCAAGTCCGTGTTGGCCCAAGGCCTCGCCTGTGGCATTGATGACCAGGGCCGGCTTCGGCTAGGCTCGGGCCAGGGCATGGGCGAACAGGGCTTCGCGATCGGCGAGGCCAGCCCAAGGACGACGGAGAGGGTGGCATGAGGCTTCTCGTGGACTGTGGCAATACCCGGCTGAAGTGGCGCCTCGTCAACGGCGATCAGATGCGGGAGGGCAGCCTCGCCTGGGCGGAGGTCCTGCCTCAGGACCTAGCTGAGGACTGGCAGCAGGCCGTCTGCGACCTGGGCGTGGCACAGGACCATCCTCGAGGGGCGCTCTGCAGCGTCGCCTCCCCGAGCCTGGAGGCCAAGGCCGCCTCCGCCCTGAGCGCCTTCTGTGCCTCTGCTGGAGTCTTCACCCTTCAGAGCGCGAGGCAGGCACAACTGAGGATTGGCGGGCTGGAAGGGAGGCTTATCAATCCTTATGAGCAGCCCGAGTCCCTGGGCCGTGACCGCTGGGCGGCGGCACTTGGGCTCTTGCACGATGTCTTAAAGGCAGCGCAGACCGATCCACTCGATCCTCGCGGGCATCTGGGCCTCTCGGAACTCCTCCAGGCACGCAGTGAACTGGTGCTCGGCCTCGTCTCCGTGGGGACTGCCACCGTGGTTGATCGGCTGCACTGTCAGAAGACCGCTCGAGGATGGGACTGTCAGCTCCTTCCTGGCGCCATCCTGCCTGGACTGCGCTGCTCGGCAGAGGCCCTCTGCGCTGCGGCCCCCGCCCTCTGTGCAGGACTCTCAGCCGCCCTGGATCGCCCCGGCCTAGCCCCTGGCCCAGCAAGCACTGAACAGGCCCTTGGCCTTGGCCTTGCGTCTTCTCAGCTGGGGGCCCTGTTCTGGATGGACCAGGAGCGGGCCCTGGATGCGCTCTGGGTTCACGGCGGGGATGCAGCCTGGTGGCAGGCAGCGCTGGCGCAGAGCCCCTGGCGTGATGACTGCCCGGTGCTGCATCGAGCGCTTATTTTTGAGGGGCTCTTGGCGGCGATGTCGAGCGAATTCGCTCAATGATCTGGGTGGTGGACCGGCTGTACTCGAAGGGGATGGAGTAGACCGCTCCGCCCCAGGCCAGCACCTCGGCTGCACCCACGATGGACTCCACCGGCCAGTCTCCACCCTTGACGAGGATGTCAGGCCGTATGGCAAGTATCAGATCCAGTGGCGTTGAGCCCTCAAACCAGGTTACGCGATCGACGCTCTTGAGGGCGCCCGCCACCATGAGGCGGTCGTTGAGGCTGCAGATGGGCCGGTCTTCACCCTTCTCTAGGGTACGCACAGAGGCGTCTGTGTTCAGTGCAAGAACGAGGCTCGCCCCGAGGGCTCTGGCCTGGGCCAGGAGCTGAACATGGCCCGGATGCAGCAGGTCATAGACCCCGTTGGTGAAGACCAGGGGGCGGGGCAGAGAATGCAGGTCGGCCTGGGCCTCAGGGCTGAGTGAGGGCCCCTGAGGCCCTCGATGGAGCGTGGCCTCCAGCCGCTTGGCGAGAAAGTCCATGGCCAGGCCTAGGCTGCCTGAAGACTCGCGTTGATCTCTTTGCGGAAACGGTTGAGCTCTTGCACGCTTGCGAAGCTGCGGTCAAAGAGCAGGCTCAGGTTGTGCAGGATGCGGTCGGCTACCTTGCGCTCCCATTCGGCGTCGAACCGGATCTGCCGGTCTAGCCAATTCTCGAGCCAGCCGGGCTCGGGGAGTCGGCTCTGAACCGTGTCGTTTGGGAAGAGCGACTCATTGACATGCAGATTGGTGGGGTGCAGCGCCTTCTGGGTGCGGCTGGCAGAGGCCATGAGCACGCCGATCTTGGCAAAGGCAGCGCGGGCACTATCGCCCATGCTCGCCAGCGCTTTTTTCATGTAGCGCAGGTAGGCGCCGCCGTGGCGGGCCTCGTCCTTCGCGATGGTCTCGTAGATCTGCTTGATCACAGGTTCGGTATGCCACTGTGCCGCGCACCGATACCAGTGGTTGAGACGAATCTCTCCGCAGAAGTGCAGCATGAGGGTCTCGAGGGCGGGGGCAGGATCAAACTCAAAGCGCACTGCATGCAGTTCGGCCTCGGTGGGCAGGTGCTGGGGAGCAAAGCGCCGCAGGTACTCCATGAGCACGAGGCTGTGCTTTTGTTCCTCATAGAACCAGACAGACATAAAGGCGCAGAAATCGCTGTCGGACCGGTTGTCGCGAAGAAACATCTCGGTGGCCGGCAGGGCAGCCCACTCGGTGATCGCGTTCATCTTGATGGTGCGGGCCTGCTCATCGGAGAGGAGGCTTGGATCGAATCGATCCCAGTCGATGTCTTTCTCGAGATCCCAGCGCACGCGCTCAAAGGCACGAAAGAGCTCGGGATACAGCATCTGGTCTGCGGAAATAGATCTCATTTTTCGATTGTATGGAGAATTTGAGACGAATCGATGACATTTCGGAGTGTCAATGAGATTGAGCGTGCTTGGCAATTTGTTTCTTGACCAGCCGAGTCACCCCACCCACCCAAGGAAAGGCGTCGATCAGTCGGCTGGCATCCCAGTGGTCCTCATGCAGCACGATGAGCCCCTGGGCATCGAACTGCAGCCAGCTGGTGCCTGGAATCTGCGTGGACGCGGACTGCGGCCGGAGGGAAAAGCCAAAGACCCAACGCACGGCCACCGGGTCATTGGGCCCCTGGCCTGCATAGGCCAGGGCACTGAACCGCGGCTCGTGCAGCCCAGTGAACATAGAGCGATAACACCGGAGAATGGCCTCTCTGCCCTGCACGGCCTGGAACGGGTCTTGGAACTGCGCATCAGGCGCGTAGAACTGGCCCAGCTCTTCGAGTCGGTCGAGAGAGAGCCCCTCTACACAGGTCTGAAATCGGGACCACCACTGGGAGTGGTTCATTGGGGACGGACCCGCGACAGCAGGGAGAGTGCGATGCGGTGGGGCAGGAGGCGAAGCAGCTTCATTCCAAGCGTGAATCCCTTTGGGTAGTGAATCTCAAATGCACCGGTGGCCAGTCCAGCGAGTGTCTGATGGGCAGCCGCCTCTGGGGAGATGAGCCCGGGCATGTCGAAGTCATTCTGATCGGTGAGTCTTGTCTTGACAAAGCCCGGGCTGACGATAGAGACATCGACCCCATGGGGCTTGAGCTCAACATGGCTGGTCTCGGCCACTGACATGAGCCCGGCCTTACTGGCGCTGTAGGCCAGCGCCTGTGGAAGCCCCCGATAGCCCGCCACACTGCCGAACCAGCAGAGGTGCCGGGGCACGGAAGGCTGCTGCACGGATGGGTCTGACAGGCCCCAGGCGCGGCAGATGGCGTGCAGGCCGTCAAGGGCCGAGCAGAGGTTGAGATCGATGAGGGCTCGGGCGCGTTTGGGATCAAACTGGATCACAGACATGGGTGCGTAGTCTCCTGCCACCCAGAGAATGACATCGGGCAGACGCCCGCGCTGCGCCTGGTGCTCCAGGGCCTGCCCCACGGCCTCGGGATGGGAGATGTCGCAGACGACTTTGAGCACCTCGGCACTGGGAAACGCAAGCTCGAGTGACTCCAGTCGACGAGAGGAGACGCAGAGCATCGCGCCGCGCCGCTCCAAGGCCTGCGCGAGGGCGAGCCCAATGCCCGTGGAGGCGCCGACCACCCAGACGGTGCGCCCAGTCCAGTCGCGAATCGGGGTGTTGGGCGCGCGCAGCCAGCTCATCGACTGGGGCGCCGGAAGGCGAGGGTGACTTCACCAACAGGAAGGCCAAACTTGGTCATACGGGCCTTGTTGATCATCACCTCCTCGTCGATCAGGTGCATCCAGTCGTCGAACTGGATCTCCAGGGGTCGGCCGTCTATGGGCACCGAGAGCGTGTACTGCCATCGCAGCGCATTCCCCTGGACCTCCCCTTGTGCGGTGCCGACGACATCATCGGCCGAACCCACCCATCGTCCGGGGCCGGTTCGCTTCAGGCGCCAGACGCGCTTCTGCCGCTCCCCGTCACTCCAGACAAAGGTCTCATCGAGGCTTCCCTCGTCTCCGGTGAATCTGCCCTCGATGGTCACCACGAAGCGTCTGGTGACCTCTCCTCGCCAGTCTTGGACCATGCCCCAGCCTTGGGTGGTTCCGGCAAAGTAGTCGGCGAGATCGAGGGCCGGCTTTTGTTGTGCATACTGCTCGACCCCAGGCGCCGCGCAGCCCACCAGGCTGAGGGCCAGTGCTGCTGCGGCGAGCTTAGACCGAAGGGAGGGAAGAGGCTTGGGCAGGGGACTCATGGCGTCGCTCCAGGATGAGAAAGCTTGCAAGGGCCGTGAGCTTGAGCAGACACGGGACTGCTGCATAGACTAGGCCCAGGGCAAAAGGTGCCGGCGAGCGCCCGGGGGAGTAGCCCGCCAGGTCGAGCACTGGGAGGCTGGCGCCTGCAGCCAGCGCGAGGGCGAGCTTGGCAAACAGATTCCAGAGGCCAAAGAACTCGCCATTTCGGCGTTCTGCGAGGCCCCGGCGGGTAAGGGCCTCACTGATCAGAAGGGCCGGCGCAATCAGCTCAGCCCCGAGACAGAGCCCGGTGCCGATGCAGACCAGCGCGAACCACCAGGCGGACTCCGGCCCCAGCCAGGGCACCGACATGAAGCAGAGAATCGAGCCCGTCAGGGCCCAGACCCAGGCACGCGGGGCAGTGAGCCCTCGCTGAATGGCCCGGTTCCAGAGAGGAATACCAAGCAGGGCCGAGAGAAAGTAGAGCCCAAGCAGGCCCGCAGCAGCCGGCTGACTCAGGGCCAGCGCATCCGAGACGAAGAAGAGAAAGAGGGTGGCGGGGATCGCGTTGGCCAGTGCGTTGAGGGACAGACAGAGGAAGGTGGCCCGGCCTCGTGGATCGAGTGCCTCCAGTCCCCGCATGAGGGTCAGGCGCGCGGGCGGGTGTGTGACATCCGGCAGGGACTGTGGAGGGCTGGGGGGCTCAGCCTGTCCCGGCAGGCCCCGAAGGGATGCGGCTGCCAGCAGGGCTGTGAGGCCCACCATGACCACAATGGCCCATGGGGCCTCAAAGATGGCAGCAACGGATGCCAGGATGACCCCGAGCAGGGTGAGCAGCTCCCGAGCCGACACCAGCCGGGCCTGGTCAGTCGGACCAAGCCCCCAGGCCACTGGCCAGGCCTGGTGGGCCAGGCCTGCAGCGCTATTGGCGAGGGAGACCAGCACCGCAGCGCCAGTCATCCAGGCCAGCATCGCTGGGGGCGAGAGCAGGGACTGAGGAGGAATAAAGAGCGCGGTGAGTCCCAGACAGAGAAGCGCCAGTGCCGGCAGAATCCATCGCTCAAACCTTGGGGCTCGGGTACGGTCGATCCACTGCCCAAAGAGAGGGTCTGCAAAGGCATCCACGAGGCGACTTGCCATCAGGGCGAGGCCGACCCAGGCGAGTGGAAGGCCCAGCTGGCCCGCATAGAGTTGCGGCGTGAGCAGATAGAGCGGCAAGGCCGCCGCCGCAAGCGGCAGGCCCAGCAGGCCATAACGCATCACCTGTCTGGTGCTCGGTGAGGGAGGCTCGGTCACGAGGAGGGTTGCGTGAGCCTTGCCACCAAGGCCTCCCGGAGCCGAGGCTCACTGGTCTTGGGGTCGAGCCAGATTCGGAAAAACTGTTCTGCAAATCGACTATCCACGATTTCGCCAATCGGCTGGTCGTTGAAGAAGAAGGGGCTTGAGGCCTGGGGGCGATAGACCCCCAGCAGGCGATCGCCGGCGTTCACACTGGGAAAGAGGGTGCGAAGCTCCTGCAGCCTGCGCTCGCGCTGGGCTCGATCCAGAAGGCCCAGGCCCTCGATCTCCTCGATGCTTCGTCGGGCGATATCGGCGCCCTCAAACCGTCGGCTGTAGCGCAGCTCTAGGGCAAATGGCCGATCCAGCAGCTGACTGAGCCGGGTCTGGGCCGGGACATAGAGCCTCGCCTCATAGACCTTCAGGCCAAAGAAGCGCAGTTCGCCCTGGCCAGCCTCCTGCAGCCCGAGCTGAGCGAGCGTGGTTGGCGCGGTTGCCCTGGGGCTTCGGACTGGCTCAGCCGCAGCCGAGAGCCCTTGCAGGGTGAGCAGCGTCGACCCAAGGCGGAGCAGGGCACCCAGAGCCGTTCGGCGGCCGAGGTGGGTCTCACTGAGCGGCATGCTCAAGCGTGACCTGAACGACATCGAGGTCGCCACTGTAGAAGCCGGCCTCGCAATAGGCGAGATAGAACCGCCACATGGCGATGAAGCGCTCTTCAAACCGCAGGGCGCGGATCTGTTCGCGCTGGCTGTCGAATCGGACCAGCCACTCCCTCAGGGTTCGCCCATAGTCCTGGCCAAACGAGAAGCACTCGCTGACACGAAGCCCCTGAAGGCCCGCATGGCGCTCGATCTGCGGGATGCTCAGGAGCATGCCGCCCGGGAAGATGTACTTCTGGATGAAGTCCGTCCCGCTGCGATAGTCGTCAAAGAGCGAGTCGTGGATGGTGATCGCCTGGATGACCGCCTTTGCGCCGGGCTTGAGCCGGTCCTTGAGGGTCTGGAAGTAGACGGGCCAGTACGTCTCGCCGACCGCCTCGATCATCTCGATCGACAGAATGCCGTCGAACTGGCCCTCGACCTCGCGGTAGTCGGTGAGTGCAATCTCAGCCCGGCCCGAGAGCCCAGCACGAGACAGGCTCTGCTGGGCCCAGCTGCGCTGCTCCTGCGAGAGCGTGATGCCAAGGTGTTGGCCTGGGGCCTGCTGCAGCCTTCGGATCGCCATTCCCCCCCAGCCGCAGCCGATTTCAAGTGTGCGGCTCTGCGGGCCGAGCGGACCGAGGGCCGCGATGGCGCGGTCCATCTTTCGCTCCTGCCCCTGCAAGAGATCGACCGGCTGTCCCCAGGCGCCAAGACGGTCAAAGAGGGCACTGGAGTAGGTCATGCTGGGATCCAGCCAGAGTTCGTAGAAGTCATTGCCCAGGTCGTAGTGGGCCTCAATGTTTCGTCGAGCCTGGCGCAGGGAGTTGGCACGAAGGAGGTGGCCTAGACGGTCCATCAGCAGCAACAGCGGATTGCCTGCAATTGCAGACTGGAGTGCGGCCCGGTTGCTGACGAGGAGCCGCAGCAGCCCAGGCAGGTTGGGACTGGACCAGTCCCCCCGCATATAGGCCTCACCAAACCCAATGTCGCCTCGGGTGCCAGCCTGGCGCAGGACATCCCAGTCACGAATACAGAGCTCTTGCTGTCCGAGTGCCGCATCGGGACGGCCAAAGCGAAGCTGTGACCCGTCGGGGCATCGCAGCTTGAGCTCACCCCGGTCGATGCGCGAGAGCAGACCCAGCACGCGCCGCGCAATAAAGCCTGGGCGGGAGGCCCGGTGTCGGGGTGTCTGGAAAGAGACTAGGCCTGGCTCGGTCTCGGGACTAGGCGAAGGCCTTTGCGCCAGAGCAGCAGTGCCTGCCAGTGAATGTTCAGGATGACCGAGAGGCTCGCGAGCGGTTGTTTTAGCCATAGCAAAAGCGCACCTAGTTGGGTGAGGGGTTGGGCCTGGCCGCTGATGCTTGTGGCCAGCACATGCTGCCCGTCGACGAAGTAGTCGATCCGGGCGAGAAAACGTGACTCTGGGCTGGTGGAATGAAAAAAGCGAAACCGGTACTCACCATGAGCCTCACAGAACGGCGAGACATAGAAGGTCTTCTCACAGTGAAGGCTCTGTCCGTTCCGATAGCCCTGGGCGGTGTTGAGCAGATAGACGTGCCGGTCCCCAAAGGTGTTGTTGACTTCGGCGATGATGGCTCGCGGCTGACCGTCGGTCGAGCAGCAGATCCAGAAACTGACCGGCTTGAAGCTGTATCCCGAGAGGCGAGGCAGGCAGCAGAGCCAGATCTCTCCCTCTCCCAGGTCGAGCCCAGCGGCAGCAAGCTGGGCCTCGGCCCAGCCGAGCAGGGGGGCACCGGTGCCGTGGTCCTTGTCGTTTACGCTCACCAGGGCAGCCCGGTTAAGACCGAATCCCAGACCGCCGGTCCATCCCGTGCGCAGGGAACTGCGCAGAGGGATCTGGGCAAATAGGCTTTTGGCCTCAAAGGCGTGGGCAGGGCTGCCCATTCGGGCGTGCCGCACGCGGGCGGAGAAGAGTCGAGGGGCGGGGTCAGGCGGCATGGCGTTGACCCGAGCGGTCCGAGGCCGTCGCCGCGGAGCGATTGAAATGCCGCAGAAGGCCCTGCGCTGCAACCCGGCCAGAGCGAAAGCCGTCCTCGTGAAAACCGTAGCCGGTCCAGGCGCCCGCAAACCACAGCTGCCCCTCACCCTGTAGGGCGGAGATCGCGCGCACGCTTGACTGGGCTGCCTGGTCAAAGACGGGGTGGCTGTACTCGATCTGCTCAAGCACGGCCTGCGCCTCGGGTGGCCGACTGGGGTTGAGGCTGACCAGCACGGGCCGCTGAAAGACCAGATCCTGCAGCTGGTTCATCCAGTAGGTGACCGAGACGTTTGCGCCAGGCTCATCGGCCCTTACGTTCCAGGCGGCCCATGCAGCTCGGCTCTGTGGCATGAGCCGGATATCGGTGTGGAGATAGGCGGTGTTGCGCTGATAGCGAAACCCCTGCAGCCAGGATGCCGCGGGATGCCCGCTCGCTTCAAGCAGCTGGGCCGACTGGTCGGTGTGCCCGGCAAGAATGACGGCATCTGCCTCGAGCTGGAAAGCAGCGCCTTTGAGCGCGTCCCAGCCCTGGATCTGAGCAGGCACGTCGGTCGCTGCGGGGCGAACCAGTTGCACCTCGTGGTGGGTCTTGAACTCTACGTTTGCGCCCTGTTCACGGAGCGCAGCCTGCATCTGTTGAATGTACCGAGCACTTCCGCCTTGGACACTGCGCCACTGAGGCCGATTGAAGATCTGCAGCAGGCCGTGGTTCACGCAGAACCGTGCAAAGCTCGCAAAGGGCATGGCCCGCATCTGACTCAGTGGGCAGGACCAGATCGCTCCCGCCATGGGCAGGAGGTAGAGTGATTCAAAGGCCGGACTCAGGGCGAGCGCATCGAGTACCTCTCCCAGGCTGCGAGAGTCGGGCTGGCCTTGCTCGGATCGCAGTAGAAGCGACGTCGCCTCGCGGTTGAATCGAATGATGTCGGCGAGCATGCGCCAGAACTGGGGCGAGGCAAGATTCTTCGCCTGCGCAAAGACGGTTCGCAGGTTGCGTCCGCACCATTCCAACCGCCCATGGTCGGCGCTGACGCTGAGGGACATGTCGGCCGGATGACTGGGCACCCCGAGCGTCTCGAACCAGGCCAGAAGCTCTGGATAGGTGCGATCGTTGAACACAATGAACCCGGTGTCGACCGGGCCTTGACGGCCGTCGAGGGTGATGAGTCGCGTGTGGGTATGGCCCCCCAGCCGCGGTTCGGCCTCCAGCACGGTGATGCGGGCTGCGTCTCGAAGGTGCCAGGCCGAGGAGAGCCCTGAGATACCACTGCCAATCACCACCACATGGGGTTTCTGCATGAGGAGGCTTTCAGGCGCGGCTGCCGTGGTCGATGCGTGCGTAGGCTGAATGGTTGTGAATGGACTCGAAGTTCTCTGAGGCAACCGAGAACCCGAGCACGCTCTGGTCGGCGATCAGGGCCGTGGCGACATCGCGAACCAGGTCTTCGACGAATTTGGGGTTGTCATAGGCGCGTTCGGTGACGTACTTCTCATCGGGTCGCTTGAGCAGTCCCCAGAGCTCGCAGGAGGCTGCAGCCTCCGCAATGCCAATAAGCCATTCGGGCTGCCGGGCCTCGGTCAGGTCGACCGTGAGCGTGACATGCGAGCGTTGGTTGTGTGCACCGTAGTCAGAGATGTTCTTGGAGCAGGGGCAGAGGCTGGTGACGGGCACCACCGCCTCGAGCGTGACCTGGGTTCGGCCCTTGCGGTGGCTGGCCTCCCAGGTGACCTCATAGTCCATCAGTGAGGACACGCCGGACACGGGTGCGGCCTTGCGGACAAAGTAGGGTGCGGTGACCCGGATGTAGCCATCCGCGGCCTCCAGACGCTCGAGCATGGCCTGCATCATGGCCTGCATCGCCTCAAGGCCCAGGGGCATTTCATGGGACTGAAAGACCTCAATGAAGCGGGACATGTGGGTGCCCTTGGCCTCGGCCGGCAGCGATACCATCATGTCGACGGTGGCTACGGTGGGCTGTGGCCCCATGGGTGTGGCAACAGTAACCGGGTGGCGCATGGCCTTGATCCCCACCCGTTGAATGGCGAGACGACGCTGGTCAAGGGAGGACTGCACATCTGGCAGGGAGGTGGTCTGAAACTTTTCGGGAGCGTTCATACAGACGTCCTTTCGGGAAAGAGGGGGTGGGGGCTTACTGAAGGTTCGCCGGGATTGGAGCGGCAAGGGCCTTTTCTAGGTCTCTTCGCAGGGATTTACTCTGGGGGCCCACCATGCTGGAGTAGCTCGACACCAACCGGCCGTCCCGACCAATCAGGTATTTGTGAAAATTCCAGCCTGGGGCCTCGGAGAGCTTGGCCAACTGGGCAAACAGGGGGTTGGCCTGCGGGCCCTTGACTGCTGACTTTGCGAACATCGGAAACTTAACCGCAAAGGTGTTGGTGCAGAAGGCAGCAATGTCCTGGTTCGATCCGGGTTCTTGGCTAAAGTCGTTCGAGGGGAATCCGAGCACCACGAGGCCCTTGTCCTTCGACTGTGCGTAGAGAGACTCCAGGCCTTCGTACTGGCTGGTAAAGCCGCAATAGCTCGCGGTGTTGACTACCAGGACAACCTTGCCGGCGTACTGACAGAGGGACTGCGGGGTGTCGTCTTGAAGCTTCGCGAAGGTCTGATTGAGGAGCTTGGGGCAGCTGGCAGCCGAGGCGGGCAGGGCGAGCCCCAGCCCCAGAGCAAGCATCAGTGGGCCCAGTGAACGGCGGGCCCACGACCACTCAGCGGGACGGTTGGAACGAGCAGGCTGGAGGTGGGCGCTCATTTTGAGGTCGCCGCACGGGGGCTGGGGTACTGGGCGGGGTCCGAAGTGGCACTGCCTGCCGGACGACCAGCCGTAGTGATCGCCATCCCGACGAGGTTTCCCTCCAGATGAAGCTGAAGCAGCCGGGCTGGTGGAGTCTGTGCGGCCCGAACCGGCTCTGGCTGAGCGTGGGCTGGCTCGAACTCTGGCCAGAGCGCGAGAATGAGCGCGCCCAGTGCAAGGATGAGCCAGAATAGCGGCGCGCTTGCTTGAGCTGCCCGCTGGCTGGAGCGGGCAGGATGCGAAAGGGTGGACATGGTCATAGTCAGAAAAGGGTTTTGTCCTAGTCAACAGCAGAATTGAGTCTTATACTAAGGAGAGTCGTCTTCCTCGTCAAACATTTGTCCACGACAAAATAAGGTTATTTCTGAGCGCCATGGACCAAGCGGTCAAGCCCCCCGTGTTTCTGAGCATCGCTGCGGTTGAGCGAGACACGGGCCTGTCCAAGGACACCCTGCGCGTGTGGGAGCGTCGGTATGGGTTCCCGATCCCGCAGCGTGACCAGTTCGGCGAGCGGATCTACCCCATGGACCAGGTGGACCGCCTCAGGGCCATTCGGCGGCTCATGGACGCCGGCCATCGGCCCGGCAAGATCATGGGTCTTAGCCAGGAGGAGCTCCAGGCCTTAGCCGACCGGCTGCCCAGCGCAGCGGCGAGAGAGTCTAAGGAGCAGTCTGCCGAACTCGACTCGCTCATGGCCCTCATCCGCAAACATCAAGTGGAAGAACTCCGGCGCGAGCTCGGCCAACGCGTGCTGCGAATGGGCCTGGCGCCCTTTGTGACGGAAGTGGTGGCCCCCCTCACGCAGCGCGTGGGAGAGAGCTGGGCTCGCGGCCAGCTCGAGGTCTACGAAGAACACCTCTTCACTGAGTCCATGCAGGTGATCCTGCGCAATGCGATCAGCACCATCCCGCATTCGCCCCGACGGCCCAAAGTGCTGCTCACCACCTTCCCTGGCGAGCCACATGGCATGGGCCTCCTGATGGTCGAGGCCCTGTTAGCCCTGGAGGGCTGTCGGTGTGTCAGCCTTGGGGTCCAGACGCCCATTCTGGACATCTCTCTGGCGGCCCAGTCCCAGTCGATCGACATCATCGCGCTGTCCTTCTCCCAGAATATGAATCCCAGTGCAGTGGCCGAAGGGCTTGCCGAGCTCCGCCAGAAGGTGCCAGCCGCTGTGCGCATCTGGGCCGGCGGGCGATGCTCCGCCCTGCTTCGTCGAGCACCCGCTGGCGTCGAGGTTACGGTTGAGCTCGACGACCTGTCCGAGGCGCTCGCGGCCTGGCGACGAGCCCATGCCGCCTAGCGCTGGCGGCTTTCGCGGAAACAAGTCTCAGCTTCCCTCTAAGCCCTGTCAGGCCTGTGGCCGACCCATGTCCTGGCGCAAGTGCTGGGCCAAGAACTGGGAGGAGGTGAAGTTCTGCTCCGACCGATGCCGAAAGGCCCGAACGGCAGAGAGGACTTGAGCCTGTGCCCACTGCAATTGGCCTGGTTCTAGGAGACCAGCTGAGTCCCCTCCCAGCATTGACCAGTCGCCTGGGCAGAGACCTTCCCCTGCTGATGATTGAGGCCCCCGGGGAGTCACGTCATGTCCCGAGCCATAAGGCGCGCACCGCACTCTTTCTCTCGGCCATGCGGCATGCGGCCGAGGCATGGCGCACCCAGGGGCTTCAGGTCGATTACCTGAGCCTGCGCGACCCCGCGCTCGTCGCGCTCGAGTCCCTGGGCGCGAGGCTCACCCACTGGCTGAGTGACCAGAATGTCACCGACCTGCACTGCATCGAGACAGGCGACTTTCGCCTCACGCGAGAGATCGAACAGGCCTGTCGGCAGGCTGGGGTCACCCTGCACTGGCTAGATGACCCCCACTTCCTCGTGACACGCGCAGACTTTGCCCAGTGGGCGAAGGGCCGCAAGCAGCTTCGCCTGGAGCATTTCTATCGCTGGATGCGGCGCGCCCATGCTGTGCTCCTCGATGCGACGGGTGAGCCCGAGGGCGGCCAATGGAATTTCGATGCAGAGAATCGGTCGCCCTTTGGGCGGTCAGGGCCACAAGCGATTCCGAGCCCGATCCGGTTCGCCCCAGACCACCTGACCCGGGCTGTCATGGCGGATGTGGAGGCTGTCTTCCCAGAGCACCCGGGATCCCTCGAGCACTTCGCCTGGCCTGTCACCCCGAGCCAGGCCCAGTGCGCCCTTGAGGACTTTGTGGCGCATCGGCTAGCAGGCTTCGGTGCGCACCAGGACGCCATGTGGACCGATCTCTGGTTTGGCTGGCACGCGCTTCTCTCCAGTAGCCTGAACCTGCACCTGCTCGATCCGCGTGAGGTCATCGAGCGCGTTGAACGCGCCTACCGGGAGGGAGAGGCTGATCTCGCCAGTGTGGAGGGATTCATTCGTCAGGTGCTGGGCTGGCGTGAATTCATTCGTGGCGTCTACTGGCTGGAGATGCCCCAGCTTGCCTTGGACAACGGACTAGATGCGAATCGACCCTTGCCCGAGTGGTTCTGGACAGGTAAGACCCAGATGGCCTGCCAGGCGCAGGTGATTGAGCAGACGCTACAGACGGGATATGCGCACCACATCCAACGCCTGATGGTGACGGGCCTCTTCGGTCTTCTTGCCGAGATTCGGCCCCAGGCCCTCTCGGACTGGTTTCATGCGGTGTATGTCGACGCAGTCGACTGGGTGGAGCGGCCCAATGTAGTGGGGATGGCCCTTTATGCCAATGCGGGACGTTTCACCAGCAAGCCCTATCTTGCGTCGGGGGCCTACATCGACAAGATGAGTAACTACTGCGGCCAGTGTCGATACAGCCCGAAGCTGAAAACTGGCCCGGGCGCCTGCCCGATGACTAGCCTCTACTGGAGGTTCCTCCTGAAGCACGAGGCCCTGCTCAAGGCGAACCCCCGTACGGGCCTAATGGCCAAGCAGGCTGAGCGTCTCAGTCCGACCGAGCGCGAGGCGATTTGGGCGTGGACCGACGCCTTGCTGGACCAGCCGGAGGGGCTTTAGCACCCGGCGCGGACGCGGAGGCCTTGGCCGAACGCGCTGGTCTCGCGGGCTTGGTGGGCTTGGTGGGTTCGGCGGCAGCTTGGGCTGCAAAGCTCTGGCCAGCGCGCACCGTCGCATCGGCCGCCTGAGCCGTGGCCTGGGTCACCGACTGGGCCTGCTGTACGAGCTGTTGAAACTGACCCTGCATAGACTCCCACCAGGCCGCAGCGTGCTGGCGCGCCTGGTCGGCCTGTGGATGGCCGGTGTCGGCTGCGGCCTCTGCCGCCTCGGCCGCCTCGCTGGCGGAGCCTGCGGATTTGAACTGGCCCATTGCGTCCTGGAAAGACTGCACAGCGGCCAGGGTTCCTCGCTGAATCTCTAGGCCCTGTATTGTGGTCTTGAGAATATTGAGGTTGAGGCTGAGCCACTGCTCCACGGTTTTGAGGTCGGCAATGCGCCGGTCAAGGTCCTCAAGATTGGTGGCTGGCAGGGCCTGGTTCGGGAACTGAAAGCCCGCACTGAGGCCAGACCACTGGTTGCGCATAAAGGCAAAAGGATCAGACGGGTTCTGCATGAAGAGAGTGTATGCCGTTTAACGGGCTTAGCAAGGCCTTCGCACGTCGCTGGGCCTGGCCCTGGCTGGCCCTCATTCTGGTGGCGCACCTGCTGCTCGTCTGGGGCCTAGATCAGCTCACCGGCCGAGAGGCCGAGCGGCTGCTTCAGCGCCCCCCCATTATGGTCCAGCTGATTCCGTCCCCAGTCGTCACGCTCCAGAGGCCGGCCGCGCCCAGCCCCGCGTCACCACCACCACCCGCCGTCCTGCCAGATCCGCCCAGCGCAGGAGAGCCGCTCGTGAATCCAGCTACACGCTTCGCCGCGGATGAATCAGCCGCAAACGCCTCGGGCAGCGGCCGTGACAAGCCGGTGTCTCCGGCTGCAGCTCCCCCTGCCCCAGCGCCCCGGGAGAGCCTGCCCGAGTCCGGTACCCTGGCGATCCAGGCCTTCCTGGGGGAGTACGCCCTCGGGGAGGACCCCCTCGGTGTTGGCGAGATTCGGCTGAGCTTTCCTCGGCCGGATCGCTATGAGATTGAGCTCAAGGCCCGTGCCCAGGGCTGGGTGTCTGCTGTGGTGTCAAGCGAAGTTGCGTTCAGGAGTGAGGGCGCGCTGACGCCCTATGGCCTGCAGCCGACGCGCTACGCGCAGGTCACACCGTTTCGCGGAGCCACCGAGAGCCTCTTTGACCCCGAGCAGGGCGCCAGGCTCAAGCCTGATTCTCCCTGGATCTACCGACCAGCTGGCCTGCAGGATCGGCTCAGTGTGGTCTTTCAGCTCGCCTTTCTCGCTCAGACCCGTCCGGAGCAGTTCGGCAGCGGCCAGCGTCATGTGATTCCCATGGCCACCGACCGGGAGATCAAGCCGCTGGCCTTCACGGTGGGCAACCCGGACGAGCTGGTGCTGCCGGGTGGCATTCTGGTGAATGCCCTGTTGGTGGAGAGCGACCCCTTTGAATTCAGGCGCCAGGGCCGCATCAAAATCTGGCTCGATCCCGCCGATCGCTTCTATCCCGTTCGAATTCAATACTCGGAGCCGAGTGGGCGAATGCTCGACTTTATCGCCATCCGCACCCCATAGGCGCAGCATATGGCCCTTAAGTTGACAGTCTCGCCCGAAAGATGGATAGTTACGGGTTCGTCGTGGAGGGGTGCCCGAGTGGCTAAAGGGGGCAGACTGTAAATCTGTTGGCTTACGCCTACGTTGGTTCGAATCCAACCTCCTCCACCACAAAGAATTCGGGTGTGGAAAAGAATGACGCGGGTGTAGCTCAATGGTAGAGCAGAAGCCTTCCAAGCTTACGACGAGGGTTCGATTCCCTTCACCCGCTCCAGTAGTGCTGGTTTTGGCAGTGCCCATGTGGCTCAGTGGTAGAGCACTCCCTTGGTAAGGGAGAGGTCACGCGTTCGATCCGCGTCATGGGCACCATTTCATTTAACTGAGTAGTTTGAACCGTTACAGGATTAGGAGTCATCAATGGCCAAGGGCAAGTTTGAGCGGACCAAGCCGCATGTGAACGTAGGGACGATTGGTCACGTGGACCATGGCAAGACGACTTTGACGGCGGCGATCACGACGGTGCTGTCGACGAAGTTT
>JBEAMW010000024.1:0-175719 GCA_041165705.1 Pseudomonadota bacterium | reverse complement strand
ACCAGCCAGACCGCAAGGGCAAAGAGCAGCACAGCGAGCCCGACGGGTGCGTAGGTGGGCAGGTAGGCCGCGAGGTTTCGGGTGCCTGCGTCCACCAGCCACCAAGAGGAGATGTCCTCACGGATTGGCGAGAGCCCGCCGCGCAGCGACGCCTGCGACACCACCGTCACGATCAGCCCAGCCACCAGTGCACGCTGATTCCCCGTGCCCGAGAGCACCAGGAGACGGCTTGCGCAGCCCCTGGCCAGGATCATCCCCACCCCGAAGAGCAGGCCGCCAACGATGGCCCCGCTCATCGAACCGGTTGCCGCAAGCTGGCGAATGCTGCCGGTGCTCAGGTGGTCGGTCTGGATCAGGATCTGGGTGGTAAAGAGTGCAACCGAGAAGGTAAAGAGCCAGATTGCGAACTTGGCGCCAGGCTTGTTGCGCCAGAACTCAATGCAGGCTGAGCGCAGGCAGAAGCGGCTCTGCTGGGCGAGGGCGCCGAAGCAGAGGCCAACGATGAGTCCCAGGAGTGCCGCCACCTGGCCCGTTTCTAAGTGTTCGAAGAGTGTTTGCATGGGCAGTCATTCTCGGGCGTTTGTGGACGGTTGTATTGATCGACGTCAGTTAATCCAGATACCGCCGGCTCAAGTGGTCCCTAAAGTACTGTGGATTCAGCATCTCACCGCTTGCGCGTTGGGCGAGTTCCGCCCCCGTCCAGCGACTTCCCTGCTGCCAGATATTGGCCTTCAGCCAGTCGAGGGTCGGTTCTAGCTGGCCCTTCTCAATCTCGGCATGCACGGTTGGGCGGGCCTTCTCTATGGTGGCAAACCACTGCGCGGCATACATGGCACCTAGGGTGTAGCAGGGAAAGTAGCCAAAAAGGCCTGCCGGCCAGTGGATGTCCTGCATCACACCTTGATGGTGTTCGCCATCGCAGCGGAGACCGAGCAGGGCCTCAAGCTCCTCATCCCAGAGCGAGGGGAGGTCTTCGGCCTCGATCTCGCCGGAGATCAGTGCGCGCTCCAGCCTGGTGCGAAGGAGGATGTGTGCAGGGTAGGTCACTTCATCCGAGTCCACCCGAATGTAGCCCCGCTTGACGCGGGTGAGCAGGCGCTGCAGGTTCTCCGGCTCAAAGGCGTCCTGGGGACCAAAGGCGTCAACCAGCAGCGGGCTGAGCTGGGCCACAAAGCCCGGATGGGCGCCGAGTTGCATCTCAAAGAAGAGCGACTGGCTCTCGTGAAAGGCCATAGACCGAGCCTGCGCCAGCGGCTGCCCCTGCCATTGGGTGGGGAGGTTCTGCTGGTAACGCCCATGACCAGTCTCATGAATGGTGCCGTAGAGCGACCCCAAGAACTCGTCTGGATTGAACCGTGTGGTGAGCCGCACATCCTCGGGCACGCCGCCACAGAATGGATGGGTGCTCACATCCAGCCGGCCTGCGCTGAAGTCGAACCCAAGGCGTTGCATCACTTGTTCGCACAGCCTGCGCTGGGCCTCGAGCGGAAAGGGGCCTTGGGGCTGAATCACCGGCTCACTGGACTGCTTCTCCATGACCTGAGCAATGAGCCCAGGAAGCCACTGACGCAGTGGGGTGAAGACCGAGTCGATCTCTCGCTCTGTGAGGCCAGGTTCGAAGCCATCCACGAGGGCCTCGTAGGGACTGACCCCGAGCGCCTGAGAGAGTCGCTGAGCCTCCTCTCGGGCCAGTGCAACCACTGGACGGAAATTCTCCAGGAAGCCCTCCCAGTCGCTTGCAGGACGCTGGCTCCTCCAGGCGTGCTCGCACCGGCCGGTGGCGATCTCCTTCTGGGTCACCAGCGACTCTGGCAGCGCCTTGCGCCTGCGCCAGCGGTGGTGAATCTCTCGAAGGTTCGCCGCCTCGTCCTCACCTAAGGGCTCGCTGAGGGCAGTGGCCATCAGCCCATCGACCTGCGGGTCGGTGGCGATCTGGTGAGTGAGCTGGGCGAGCTCCGCCAGCGCTGCGGAGCGGGCGTCATTTCCCTTGGGCGGCATATTGGCGGCCTGGTCCCAGCCGCAGATCGCGCTAAGGTGTCCCAGCCGGTAGAGCTGGGTCTGTTGCCGGGTGAGTGCATCGTATGCAGCTGGCATTAGGGGTCTCCCTAGGGCAAGGTTGTGATTGAATTCGAGGTATCTGGATTGTAGGAGGAAGTCGATGAGACGCATGGCGCTTGCCTGCTGCTTCGTTGTGTTGGGTGGTTCCGGTGTGTGGGCTGCTGAGCCGCGCAACCCTGCCGACCCCAACAAGGTACTGAGGGTTGCCTTCCCCCAGGCCACCACTGGCTTTGACCCGGCTCGCATCAGCGACCTCTACTCCAACACCGTCGTGTCTTCCATCTTCCACACCCTCGTTCGATGGGACTGGATGGCCTCACCGTCAAAGCTGATCCCCTACGCGGCAGAGGCCATGCCCGAGGTCTCTCCGGATGGCCTCACCTACACCTTCAAGATTCGTAAGGGGCTCTACTTCACCCCCGACCCCGCCTTTAAGGGCAAGCGGCGTGAGCTTCAGGCCAAGGACTTTGCCTACACGCTCTATCG
This sequence comes from Pseudomonadota bacterium, assembly GCA_041165705.1. GTDB lineage: Bacteria > Pseudomonadota > Gammaproteobacteria > Burkholderiales > Burkholderiaceae_A > Hahnella. The sequence goes on along the minus strand of JBEAMW010000024.1, from coordinate 173,175 downwards.
ACATGCAGACCCAAAGTCCATCTCCCCCCAGCTCTCCGACTATGAGGATGTGATTGTGGGCTTGGCTGATGCTCACAAGAAGGCGATCGAGGCGGGCAGATTTGACTATGACCAGAAGATCCCGGGCATTGAGGTTGTAGATTCGCACACGCTCCGGCTGCGCCTCTCGCGGCCATCGGCAGAGCTCTTGGATCTCTTCGCCGCCGGCTATCTCGGAGGGATGGCCCGAGAGGTGGTGGAGTTCCACGGCGCGGACGCCATGATGCAGAAGCCGGTGGGGTCGGGGCCCTACAAGCTGGAGCGGGTGGTCCCGGGCTCCAAGATCATCCTCACCGCCAATCCTGATTTCCCGGGCTTCGAATGGAATTTCCAGGCCGATGCCAATTCCACTGAGGCGGACCGTAAGGTAATCGAGCAGATGCGCGGCCGCATGATGCCCCAGATTGGCCGAGTGGAGATCAACATCATTGAGGAGGCTCAGTCTGCCTGGCTGGCCTTCCAGGGGGGAGAGCTCGACCAGCTGGGTGTGCCCACCAGTTTTATTGAGAAGGCGCTCACTCCAAAGAACGAACTCCAGCCCGAGCTCGCCGCGAAAGGAATTGGCATGTTTCGGGGAGTGGAGTCAGACATTCGGTATCAGTTCTTCAATCTCCGCGACCCCGTGATTGGGGGATACAGCCCTGAGAAGATCGCGCTCCGACGGGCGATCATCATGGCCTTCGATGTGGATGAAGAGATTCGTGTGATCCGCAAGAATCAGGCGATCAAGGCCACTCAACTGGTGGCGCCCGTCATTCCAGGACACGACCCAAACTACCGAGGGGTGAATCGCTACGATCCCGGCCTTGCCAATGCCCTGCTTGATCACTACGGCTATCGCAGAGGCCCAGATGGATTCCGTGTTCACCCAGACGGCAAGCCCCTGGTCTTCACCATCTTCTCCTCGACTGCCTCGATTGACCGCGAGCGGGATGAGCTCTGGAAGCGGTCGATGGATCGTGTGGGGATTCGGCTTGAGGTGAAGAAGGACAAGTTTCCTGAGATGCTCAAGCAGGGGAAGCAGTGTGCCGTTCCCTCCTGGGGCCTCGGGTGGACGCGAGCCTCCAACGTGGTCTACGTGATGAAGCTGCTCTCCTCACGCACCATCGGTATGAATAACTATGCCTGCTTTGAGAACGCAGACTACGACCGGTACTTTGAGCAGCTGAAGACCACACCGCCGGGGCCGGAGCGGACGCGCATTCTTCACAACCTCTACCGATTGATGGAGGTCTATGGCGTGATGGGGCTGAGCTCGACGGCGGTGACCACTCGCCTCAACCAGCCCTGGGTGGTGGGTTCGCGCAAGCACCCGCTGATCATGGCGGATTTCGTCTACTTCGACATCCAGAAGAAGAAGTGAGCCCCGCTTGAGCGCCTACATTCTGAGACGGCTCTGGCAGATGGTGCCCACGATGGCGGGTGTCATTCTCCTGGTCTTCTTCCTGTTTAACTGGGTCGGTGGAGACCCCGCCTATGTGCTGGCGGGCCTTATGTCGAGCCAGGCACAGATTGCCTCTATCCGCCAGCAGCTTGGCCTCGATGAGCCGCTCTATGTACAGCTGCTGATCTTTGTGAAACAGGTGGTCACCTTTGACTTTGGCAACAGCTGGACCACGGGAGAGTCTGTGGCGAGCCTCTTTGCCACCCGTCTGCCTGCCTCACTCACCGTGCTCATTCCGCTCCTGGTGCTGGAGACCATCCTTGGGATCGTCATCGCCGTGGGCGTGGCCTGGGTGCGCGGCTCGATGGTAGACCGTGGCGTGATGGCACTGTGCACCGTGTTTATGTCGGTGAGTATTCTGGTCTTCATCATCCTGGGCCAGTACCTGCTGGCCTACCAGCTGGGCTGGTTCCCGGTGCAGGGATGGGGCGACTCCTTCTGGACCAACCTGCTGGTCTACGCCCCGCTGCCCATCCTGCTGGGCCTGGTGGTGAGTATTGCCCCCAACACGCGGTTATTCCGCAGTTTCGTGCTCGACGAGGTTGACCAGGACTATGTGCGCACGGCCAGGGCTAAGGGCCTCAGTGAGGCGCGGGTGATGTTCATTCATGTCCTGCGCAATGCCCTCATCCCCGTGATTACCTTCGTCATCGCCAACCTTCCCGGCCTGCTGCTCGGCGCCTTTCTGCTCGAGCGATTCTTCGGTATTCCTGGGCTCGGACGCGAGATCATCTTGGCCGTGGAGCGGTCGGACTTTCCAGTGATCAAGGCGATCACGGTCTATGTTGCCCTGGCCTCCATGATCTTCAACCTGATTGGCGACCTGCTCTATCGGATCGCCGACCCACGGATTCAGCTCAAATGAGTCAGAGCGTCTGGCAGCTGGCGCGGCGTCGGTTTCTTGCAGACCGCGTGGGGGTGGGATCGCTTGCGGTGGTGCTGGTCTGGCTTCTCCTGGTACTGCTCACGGGGCTGGGTTTCCTGGCGTCCCACTGGGCAGAACAGGTGGCCGTGTCGCACGCGCCGCCGAGTCTTTTTGCCTCAGGGGATCAGTCCTCCGTGAAGGCGGGGGCGCCAGGGGCCGCCGCCCTGGCGGATCTCCCCGTGACCCCCACAGACATCGAGGATCCCATTGGCCCAGCCCTTGCGCAGATCAGTGGACGGACGGCAGAGCAGGATCGAACGCCCACCGCGACAGAGATTCTTGACCCCATCGCAGACGGGCTCACCAAGGCTGAGGCTGCCGCTCAGAGCCACCGACCGCGCTCGCCAGATGAGCTTGCGCAGTCCCGGCCCCTGGGCGCGGATAAGTGGGGCCGTGACATCCTCGACAAGACCCTCAAAGGGGCGGAGACCAGCATTCTCGTTGGCCTGGCAGCCGCACTCGTGGCGGTCGTCATGGGGACCGTGCTCGGTGCGGTCTCAGGCTGGTTTGGAGGCTGGGTGGATGACCTCACCAACTGGGTCTACAACGTCTTCAACGCCATTCCTAACATCTTGCTGATCCTGGCTATCGCAGCCGTGCTTGGGAGCAAGGGGTCGCTTGCCGTGGTCATCATTCTGGGGGTAACCGGCTGGACCGGAACCTATCGTCTGGTGCGGGGCGAGTACCTTAAGCACCGTGAGCGTGAGTATGTGCGCGCAGCAGATGCCATGGGGGCCTCGAGCCTTCGCCGGATGTTCGTGCATATTCTTCCCAACGTCAGCCATGTGATTCTGGTGCAGTTCTCCATCCTCACGGTGGCCTGTATCAAGGCTGAGGTCATCCTCTCTTTCCTGGGGTTTGGCGTGCCCGTAGATGGCGTCTCCTGGGGCACTATGCTCACGGAGGCGCAGAACGATCTCCTCGTGGGCATCTGGTGGCAGCTCACGGCCGCCACCGTCGCTATGGCGATTTTTGTCACCGCCTTGTCGCTGCTCACTGACTCCCTGCGCGACGCCCTTGACCCCAAGCTCACCCACTGACATGTCTGAACCCACACAGCCTCTGCTCTCCGTTGAGCACCTCACCGTGGACTTCCGCAGTGCAGAGGGCAAGACAGTCCGTGCGATCGAGGATGTCTCATTTTCGGTTCAGCAGGAACAGACACTCGCGCTGGTGGGCGAGTCAGGAAGCGGAAAGTCGGTGAGCTCCCTGGCCATCATGGGGCTTCTCCCCAGGCGCACGGCGAAGATTGATCCCAACTCGCGTGTCTACTTTAAGGGGCAGTCCCTGCTGGACGCCTCGGAGGCTCAGCTGAGGAGTCTTCGCGGTCAGCGGATCTCCATGATCTTTCAGGATCCCATGAGCTCGCTAAACCCAGTCTATTCGGTGGGCGCTCAGCTCTCAGAGATGCTGCGAGTTCATAAGGGCCTCTCCAAGTCGGCAGCCACTGCGAGGGCCCTGGCGCTTCTGGAGGAGGTTGGAATTCCTGAGCCTCAGCGGCGGTTGCGGTCCTATCCCCATGAGCTCTCCGGGGGCCAGCAGCAGCGGGTCATGATTGCGATGGCCCTCTCGACCGAGCCCGATCTTTTGATTGCAGACGAGCCCACCACGGCGCTTGATGTCACGATTCAGCGGCAGATTCTCGAGCTCCTCGTCCGGCTGCAGCACAGCCGTCGGATGTCCATGCTGTTCATCTCTCACGACCTTGCCCTGGTGGGCGAGTTCGCGCACGCCGTGGTGGTGATGCGTGCAGGTCATGTGAAGGAGGCTGGACTGGTGAATGACCTCTTCAGTAGCCCTCACGACCCGTACACCAAGGCCCTATTAGCCTGCCGGCCCGATCCCACCCGGCCCGGCCAGCGACTCCAGACGATTGATGATTTTCTTGGCGCACCCTCCAGTCCGGCTCAGCCACTGGCTCCCACCGCCGAGCGTCCGTCTGCGCCCATCCTGGAAGGCCCCCTGCTGGAAGTGAAGGGGCTGCGTAAGGTCTTTGAACGTCGCAAAGGTCTCTTTGGAACGGATCCCTTCGTGGCTGTGGACAGCGTCTCTTTCCAATTAAACCGGGGACAGACCGTTGGCATCGTTGGCGAGTCCGGATCGGGAAAGACCACCACCGGCCTCTGTCTTCTGAGACTGCACCGGGCCACCGCCGGCACTGCGATCTTTGAGGGTCGTGATCTGTTGTCGCTGTCCGACCAGGCCTTTGCCCCCTACAAGCGTCGTGTCCAGATCATCTTCCAGAATCCCTATGCGAGCCTCAACCCCCGGTTTACGGTTGGTCAGATCCTCGAGGAGCCAATGATGCTGCACGGGATTGGTTCGGCAGGGGACGACAGGCAGGCACGGGCGGTCGCTCTGCTCGAGCGGGTTGGGCTTGGCGCATCCGCCATGAATCGATACCCGCATGAGTTCTCTGGAGGGCAGCGACAGCGGATCGCGATTGCACGATGTCTCACACTCTCGCCAGACCTCATCGTCTGCGACGAGGCTGTGTCTGCACTCGATGTGTCGGTTCAGGCCCAGGTCCTCAACCTGCTCAAGGAGCTTCAAGACGACCTCGGCCTGAGCTACCTCTTCATCTCCCACGACCTCGGCGTCGTGCGTCACATGTCCGATCTGGTGATCGTGATGCAGAACGGGCGGGTGGTCGAGCAGGGACCGGCGGCCATGCTCTATGAGCAGCCGGCACACCCCTACACCCGTGAGCTCCTTGCCGCTGCGCCACGCGGCCGACGGCTCAGCGGCTAAGACTCTAGCAGTCCACGCTGGGCCAGGAGTGGCTCGACCGCAGGCGCTCGCCCCCTGAAGGCCAGGTAAGCCTGCATGGGGTCAACTCGATTGCCAACGGAATAGATCTCCTTGTGGAGTCTGCGCGCGGTCTCTGGGTCGAAGATGTCCCCCGCCTCAACGAAGGCGTCAAAGCCGTCGGCATCAAGCACCTCTGCCCAGATATAGACGTAATAGGCGCTGGCGTAGCTGGCCCCGGCAAAGAGATGCTGGAAGTGGGGAAGACGGTGACGCATTCCGATGGCCTCAGGCATGTCGAGGGCCTTGAGCTGCTCCATTTCAAACGCTGCGAGGTCGAGGCCTTGAAAGCTGGTCTTTTCATGGAGGTCAAGGTCGAGAATGGCGCAAGACAGATATTCCACCGTCGCAAAGCCCTGATTGAAATGTCGTGCGCGGAGCAGCTTCTCCATCAGGGGCAGTGGCATGGGCTCGCCAGTCTCAACGTGCACGGCGAATCGCTGGAGCACCTCCGGCTGTAACAGCCAGTGCTCGTAGATCTGGGAGGGAAGTTCGACAAAATCTCTGAGCACGCTGGTTCCTGCGAGCCGTGGATACCGGCATTCAGAGAGAAGCCCGTGCAGGCCATGGCCGAACTCATGGAAGAGCGTGTGTGCATCATCCACACTCAGCAGGGTGGGCTTCCCCTCAGGGGCCTGTGAAAAATTATTGTTGTTCACCACGATAGGCCGACCAGGGTCGAGGAGCCCGTTCTGTTTTCGGTAGACGCTCATCCAGGCGCCAGAGCGCTTGCTGGAGCGGGCAAAGTTATCACCCATGAATACCCCCAGGTGCCGGCCCTCCTGGTCGGACACCTCCCAGGTCCTGAGGCTGGGAACATAACGGGGAAGGTCGGTGCGGGCGGTGAATCGGAGTCCAAAGAGGCGACCCGCGACATAAAACATGGCCTCAACCAGGCGATCGAGCTGCAGGTAGGGTTTGAGCTCAGCCTCATCAAGCTCGTAGTCGCGGCTTCGCAGACGCTCGGCCCAGAAATGCCAGTCATGCGCCTCGATCGGATCTGTGCAGCCCTCTGAAGCCGCGAGGGCCTGCATCGCAGCCCGCTCTGCAATCGCACGCTCGCGGGCTGGCCTCCAGAGACGGCTAAGCAGGGAGCGAACCCGCCCAGGGTTCTGCGCCATGGTGTCAGCCAGGGCATAGTCGGCAAAGCTTGGGTAGCCCAGGGCCCTGGCCTGCTGTAAACGAAGCTCAAGAATCTCAAGAATGATGGGCCGGTTGTCAGTCGGGCCCGCGTGCTCCCCTCGGGCGCACCAGCCCGCCCAGAGCTGTTGACGCAGGTCTCTGCGTGCGCTGAAGGTCATGAATGGAGTGAGCGACGCACGGGAGAGCGTGATCACATGGACGTTCTCATCCTCAAGCCCTCGCTCGAGCGCGGCCTGCCGGGCCGACTGCTTCACGAAGTCGGGAAGGCCCGATAGTTCGTCCTCGGTGCGCAACACCAGTTGGAACCGTGCCTCGTCGGCGAGTACATTCTGGGCAAACTGGGTGTAGAGGCTTGCGAGACGAGTGGCGCGCTGAGCAAAGGAGGCCCGGGCCTCTCCGAGGAGCTGTGCACCATTGCGCACGAAGTCGAGATGCACTCTCTCGAGCAGGCGAGCGGACTCTGGGTCAAGACCCAACTGGTCTTTCCGCTCGTGGAGCGCAGCCACGCGAGCAAACAAGGCTGCATTGAGGGCGATGCTGCTGTGGTGGGCCGCAAGCCTTGGGGCGATCTCGCGCTCAATTGACTGCAGGGCGGGGCTGGTGTGCGAGGCCGCGAGGTTGGAGAACACCCGCTCTACCCGGGTGAGAGGTGCGCCGGAGCGCTCCAGGGCGACGAGGGTGTTCTCAAAGGTGGGTGGTTCTGCCTGCTCTGCAATGGCATCAACCTCTTGCATATGCCGGCTCAGGCCCTCCTCAAATGCGGGAAGAAAATGCTCAGGCTCAATGGCCTCGAAGGGCGGGAGTTCGTAGGGGGTATTCCAGCGTGTCAGGAGTGGGTTCATTGAAATCCGTATGAACGATAGGAGCAAAAGTCAGATGCTACTCGCGCAGCGGCTTGGCTTCTCTATAGACTTCCCCTAGTCCTCAAAACACCCAAGGAGACATCAATGAGCCGCAACCCCGAGCAGTGGAAGTTTGAGACCAAGGCAGTCCATGCGGGCTACGATCCAGACCCCGTTACGAAGGCTGTCGCAACGCCCATCTATCAGACCGTGGCCTATGCGTTTGACAACACGCAGCACGGCGCGGACCTCTTCGACTTGAAGGTGATGGGCAACATCTACACCCGAATCATGAATCCCACGCAGGATATGCTCGAGAAACGAGTGGCTGCGCTGGAGGGCGGAATTGCTGGCCTTGCCCTGGCCTCTGGTCAGGCCGCGATCACCTATGCTATCCAGACCATTGCGGAGGCGGGTGACAACATTGTGTCCGCCTCCACCCTCTATGGCGGCACCTACAACCTCTTCGCTCACACTCTGCCGCAGTATGGCATTCAGGTGCGCTTTGCAGACTATCGTCAGCCCGAGAGCTTTGAGGGCCTGATTGATCAGAAGACCAAGGCGATCTATTGCGAAACCATTGGCAATCCGCTTGGAAACGTCACGGACATTGGGCGCCTCGCAGAGATCGCACATCGTCATGGCGTCCCCCTCATCGTCGACAACACCGTTCCAAGCCCCTACCTCTGTCGGCCCATCGAGCACGGGGCCGATATCGTGGTGCACTCGCTCACCAAGTACATGGGCGGGCATGGCACCACGGTTGCGGGCATCATTGTCGACAGCGGAAAGTTTCCGTGGGCAGAGCATGCCGCCCGCTTTAAGCGTCTCAATGAGCCCGATGTGAGCTACCACGGGGTCGTCTACACCCAGGCACTTGGGCCCGCGGCCTACATCGGTCGCGCTCGGGTGGTGCCCCTCAGAAACATGGGTGCCGCGATTAGCCCTTTCAATGCCTTTCAGGTGATGCAGGGGATTGAAACCCTGGCGCTTCGAATGGATCGAATCTGTGAGAACAGCCTGGCGGTTGCGCACTTTCTCAAGCAGCATCCCAAGGTGAACTGGGTGAACTACGCCGGCCTTCCCGAGCACAAGGACTATGCACTGGTGCAGAAGTACATGGGTGGCCGCGCCTCAGGCATTCTGAATTTCGGCCTGAAGGGAGGCCGCGAGGCGGGGGCGCGGTTCCAGGATGCACTGAGCCTCTTCACCCGGCTCGTCAACATTGGGGACTGCAAGTCACTCGCCTGCCACCCCGCCACGACCACCCATCGGCAGCTCTCCCCAACCGAGCTGGCCTCGGCAGGCGTAACGGAAGACATGGTTCGTCTCTCGCTTGGAATCGAGCACGCCGACGACCTCATCGCCGACCTGGACCAGGCGCTCGCGTCGGCCTAGCTCCGGTCCGGGGGCTGCATGGGCACACCCAGCAGCTCCAGGGTGTTGGCCAGCGCGCGCCCCTGGCTGGCCTCAAATTGGGCCATCTGTTGAAGGCTCATGCTTCCCCAGAGAGCCGCTCTGGCAGCGAGGAGGGTGGCCGGCGAATGCGGGTCATGCCGCTGAAGGCTCTCCACGGCCCTCTGAAGGAGGGCGAGCGCGTCCTCTCGATTGCTGGTCGCACTCTCTCGGACTGGAGCTGAGGCCTCGGGTGTCGGCCTCTCGGCCGGCTTAGGCGCTGGGGCAGGGTTGGTCTGCGCAAGGGCCTGAGCGGTTTCGCTGATCGCACTGAGCAGCTGCTTGAGTGCTGAGAATCCTGGTGACTGCGATCCGAGCTGGGCATCCAGGATCGCTTCAATGTCGTCCAGTGTGAGACGAGTCTGGGCTGCGAGTGCACCGAGTGCCTGAAGGTGCTCAAGGTCATCGGGCTGAACGAGTTTGCGAATGCCGGCCTTGCTGCGGTCTGAACTCCCGTCCTCGGCGGGCCAGCGCATCCAGTCATCGAGGCGAACGGGCTCCTGGCGAAGAAGGTTGGGCTCCAGCAGCCTGAGGTTGCGCCGAAGGCAGATGGGCATCTGACGATTGAGCCAGATAAATGGCGCAATCCGGGCATCAAGATCATCTTCCTCCATGGCGGGCCACAGGGAATTCCACTGGCTCTGAACCAGGGTGAGCACGGCCTGAAGTCCAAGGCTTAGCCCGGCGAGCTGCCTTGTCTCTGTGAGGGCCTCGCACAGCCATCCTGCGACATGAAGATCGCGTGACTGGTGAAGCAGGAACTCGCGGCAGGCCTGTGCAGTTTTGCGCCAGTCTGCGCGTATGAGTGGCCGTTGCCATTCGCCGAGCGGCAGGTCGTCACGCTCATTAATTCGCAGTTTCTCAAGCTGCCGAAACTCATCTGAGTAGCGCAGCCAAGGGCCGCTGGGCGCCTCGGAGGAGAGGGGAAGACCGAGTTCGGTGAGCCAGTCAGCGTCGAGGTCGGAGGTCTGCGTCATGGTCCGGTTGAAGGAGTGAGCGTCTCCGGTAGCTTACCTGGGAAGCTGCTCGGCCAGCGGAGTGGGGTGGTCTTGCCTGGCTCACTCACCGAAAGGGTGACATAGACCACGGCCTCATCCGTGACACCCGACCCTGGCTGACCTGCCGCCGCCATCGGAATCCGAATCTCGAGGGCCTGCCCGCCACCCGATTCGGCACTGACCTCGGGTGAACGAAGCAGGTTGATGAGGTCGAGTGCGGCCCAGGGCCCATCGAGTCGAATACTGGCGGTACGGCCCTGAACGGAGAGCCAGGGCTGGGCGGCGCTGGCCACGGGAACCAGGGGCGACTGGTCTGCGAAGCGGAGGCTAATTCTCACCGGGTCGCCAATCTTCCATCGCAACGGCTTGGCGGTGAGTCCGGTCTGCCGAGTGTTCATGCGGCCAGTCCCAAAGAACCATTCGATCACCTTATTGCCGTGCTTCTCGCGATCCAGATGGTCACGCAGGGTGACTTGGAGATCGAGCCCACCAGCCACAGCGGGGTCTGCTGGGAACAGGGGGAGAAGCAGACTTCGGATGTCGGTCCATTGCGTTCCAAACCGCTGAATGCTCTTTAACACCTCAGGATTGACTGCAGTGGGGTCGGCCCTCAGCTGAGGCATTCGGGGCAGGAGTTGCACGAGGCGGCCCAGTTCGCTCACATCTGCAGACCGCGCTGTTGGAGAGTAGGGCGTGAATGGCCTCCTCCCAGCTACATGGGTGTTGTAGCCAGGGGCAAACCGCTTCCAGACCTGAGTGAAGCCCTCGAGGTCGCGCATAGCACAGCGTAGGCTTAGGTCTTGGTGAAGGTCTCGTAGCCGACGATCGAACAGGTTGACCGGGCGCTTGGGGGGGCGGACCGTCTGGAGCCTCCCACCGCAGCCCGCCGCATCCTCCGGCTTAGACATGAGCAGGGCGAACTGCTCGAGAGCGGCCAGGCTCGACCGAGGGTCCTTCGCCTTGTACTTATCGAGGTCGCGCAGGGTGGCCGCCCAGTCCGACTGCATGCGCTGGCTGGTCTGACTGAGTGCCCGCTGGTAGGCCTTTGCGAGCAAGACGAGGTCTTCGATCTGGGCGGTCTGCTGAATGAAATAGTCGCTCACGCCGGCCTCATCCATGCCTAAGAGGCTCTGATCATTCACACCCGTGAGCGACTGGGCACCGCGTGAGCTGAGGTCGAACAGCCCGAGCGCTTCGGCCTGTTCACCCAGCCGATCCAGGCGGGCCTGTGCGTCTGACTGGATCACCCGATCGAGCTGACGCACAGTCTCAGGCTGATTCATTTCGCGAAGGTCCGCGATGAGCTTGGTCAGCAGATCGATACTGGTGTTATAGGCCCCGATGGACGTCTGCTCTTGCATCAGTCGATGGTCCCCCGCCGTCTGGTACGAGCGCTCGAGGGCATCGTCAATCTTCATGCCGACCTGCAGGTTGAGCTCCTTAAGCACCAGATCTCGCATTCGCCCAGGTAGCTTGGGAAACTCTTCAGCAAGGTATTGTCGCCGTCGAGAGGAGAGGCTCACTGCGCGCTCGAGCGACGGGATGTCCCAGGTCACAATGGCCCCAGCCACAGGCGCTCGCATGGGGGATTCATTGGCCTCTGTCATAAATGGGAGGGCCATGAGCACCTCCAGAGCCTTGGTCTCCGCGACTCGCTCCGGGCTGAGCTGGACCTCCTCTGCCTTGGTCGGGAAGTGGAGGCCAGGATCTCCCGAGGCCGCTCTGGTCTCGCTGATACGAACCAGTAACTGACCATTGGCAGACCGCTGCTCGTCTCTGAACCGGTCGGCGAGTGCTGGCCCAATCAGCTTGTTCTGGCGAATGCTCTCAAGCTGGGGCGCAAGCGCCAGCTCGAGGTTGGGCTGAGGGCCGCTCATCCAGGTGGACCCACCTTCGGCAAGCAGGGCCCGTTGGGCGTGGAGCTGAACAATGAGCGACCGAAAGCCCGCAAGGATTTCAGAGCTGTCCATGCCTTCGTCCACGAGCGTTTCGAGGTGGCGTTGGGCAGCCTGAATCTCTCGCTCTGACTGCAAGACCGGGTTCTGAGCCACCAACTGAATGAGGAGCTGGTGATGCACCGCCTGCGCCGCACACTGAGCCGCGGCGGAGAGGGTTGTCTGCTGAAGGTCGAGCTGCCCCGACATCAGGCTTGCCTTAAAGAGCCGTGTGCTGGCCACGAGGTCGGAGTCGAAGGTCCGCGCAAAAGCAAACTCGGCCACTCGTCGGAAGTCTTCCTCCGATGGCCTCGCAGCCGTCTTGAGTCTTGCATAGGCACCAACGGCCTTGTCTAGGCTCTGAAGCTGGCTGAGGAGCTGCTTGAAGTGGAGGTAGGCGGGCTGTCTGTCGATCGCTGGGCTCGTAAGCTTGGTCGGGCTCTCTTGGCTCGGCAAGGGCTTGCACTCTCCGGCGACAAAGACCAGTTCGCCAGAGAGCGGATCCGTCTGAACCCCGGTGATGAGGGCCGTATTTCGATAGATTGCCCGACGGATGGTATCCGCAGCCACCTCTTGGAACTCGCGCTGGATCCGGTGCTGAGTCCTCTCCAGTAGGTTGTCAAATACTGGCCAAGATCCCGGCACAAAGGACAAGACTGTGCCATCTCGGAGCGCGCTCACTCGGCTGGAGCTCAGCTCCTCGAGTCCTTGGATCAGGGTGAGCGCAGTTCGTTCTCTCCAGGCGTAATCAAGCGTAGCCGTCTGACTCGCAGACTGGCGGAGCAGCGCATCACGGTTGAGCCCGTCAATCCCTGAGGCCAGGACGGGAAGGATTCGGCTCATCTGAAACAGGGTGAGGCCAATTCCAAGGGTCCATATGCAGAGGGCTGTCCACGCCAGGCCGCGAAGGACTCGGCTCTGCACCGGTCTCGCAAGCCGAAGTGCACTGGCGGTGCGTGTGAGGCCAAACTCCCCAAAAATCTTCTGTTCAAGGAGGTGCTGGGTGAATAAGGGGCGGTCACCAGACCCGATCCAATACACCCCTCGGAAAAAGAATGGTTCGTGGACGCCACCCGACTGCATCAGTCGGTCGCAGAACACGTGCGTGGCCTCATTGGCCTCAGAGAGTCTCTGGGAGAGCAGAAGGGCTGGGGAGGTGGACTGGTCGGGAAAGGCCGCGCAGAGCTCAGTACAGAGGCCATGAAGATCTCGTCCAAGCTGACCCAGGGCCTCATCCACCCAGTGCGGTTCAAACCGCTGGGTGAGATCGTGTGGGCTGGACCAGCCAAGGATGCTCTCTTGGAGGTGCTTGGGGAGGTGGTGTAGCGCCTCGCCACCGGGGAGTTCGTCGAGACCGGTGATCACCACATAGACAGCCAGCCTCAGGGCGTAGCGATTCTGGGCCAGCCAGATTCGCTCTCCCAGTCGGGTGGCCATGGCCTCTACCTGGGAGAGGTGGCCATTGTCCTGACCGATCAGTGCCTGAATCGGCACCGCCACAACCATGGAGTCGAGTGGCCGTCGTGACCTCACTCGCCCGAGCTCGCCCAGGAATGCGTCCCACCGAGCGTCCTCAGTCCTCGAGACTTGCTCCCCCAGCGATGCACGATCAAAGGAGACCAGGACTCCCTTTTGATAGATCGCCCACTGCATTCCCTCGTGGGTGCGCCCCACAGGAGACTCCGTGCCTTGAGTCTGGTAGGCCAGGGCAGAGCTCGCGGACCCCAGAGGGTCGGGACCAGACTCACTGAGTACGACGGTCCAGGGCACCTGGTAGGGATCCCGCTCAGTGCCGATGACTCGCTTCACTCTCGAGATGAGAAGCTGAGTCTGGGTGCGAATCTCACGCACGCTGAGCAGCATCCTGCCTCGGTCGGTCTGTCCCGCTCGGCGAATGCCAAACTTCAGGGCGACCGCGAGGACTGCAATCACAAGAAGCAGGGTGGGAACAAGAAAATACAGGCTAGTTCCCACGAGCGGAGCTCCTCGCAGGCTCAGTAGCCTTTGGTTCAAACTTCAGAGCGCTACGAAGCGGGTCGGAGAGTACAACCCATCCGAGTTGCGACGCCAACAGGAGCGCAATGGCCCAGCCAATCATCCAGGCGCCCGACCGAGAGAGTCGCCAGCTGCGAACAGGAACCATGTTCTGCAGGGTGTGCAGGTAAGCCTGTTCCGACATGACTCGGTGTGACTGCACCGATGCTCTCTGCAGGGAGTGCAGCATCTCAGGGTCGCGGTGATAGACCATACGAAACAGCGCCAGCTTTAGCGACTGGATGGTGCGTCCCTCAGCATCGCTCAAGAGGCCTTGCGGGAGTGGTCGGAGCCGCCCTTGAAAGCCAAGGTTAATTGCGAAGAGATACAGAGGGGCAAGGGCCTGCGACTCCGGCGAGGGATTCTTCAGAAGGCGGTCAACACGATCAATCACCTCTTGTCCGGCTCGGGAGGTTCTAAAGAGGCTCACCTCAAGAAGACTGTCGAGGAAGACCGGCTGGCCAAGCCATGCGGAATGAAGCAAGACCTCGTCCGCGAGGGCCACCTTGAGGTACTGGATGTCCTCGGCAAGCGCTCGCTCGGGCTCAGTGCCCCTTGCAGAGAGCTCCAGGAGTTGGGCATCAAGCAGTGACCGGAGCTGCTGGCTGGCCTCTCGAGCGGCCTCCTTTGCGGCCTCATGCTGGCGGTTTGCTTCATCCTGCGTCTGGGCCGCTTCCGGGGCAGGATAGGCCTCCAGCATGCGCGTGATCAGCAGCGCAAACGCCGACAGGTGCTGCATATGGAGCGTCAGGGCGGGCGAGTGGGGTGCAGGCCGCTTCTTCTCTGCGACGCTTGCACTTCGCTCTGCGTGACGAATGAACCGTGTCATACCTTAGCCTGCGTCCTTGAGTAAGCCAGCGACAAAGAGGACCACCTGGCTGGGCTTGGCGGAGAGGCCGAGGCGGCCAGATGGCTCAATCACCAGGGGCGAGTCTGCGGTCATCATTCCCTCGGCGGGGAGAAGCTCGAAGAAGGCCACATTGGGGAGTGGCTTAAGTCCAAGCTCTTCAGCAGCGGAGATCCGATGCCGTCTCAGTCCAAGCACACGGCGAGCACGGAGGTCTGGCATGAGTGCCTCGACGCCAATGACTGCTGTCTCCAGCCAGTCCGAGGCAGTCTCGAGCACGGGGCCCTGGATTCCAATCACCAGACGACTGGTGATCCACTCCGGGCGAAGCTTGAGTTGGAACCCACCAGCAGTGGGTTCGAATTTCACCTCACGGTAGTCTTGGCTGATCTCGCTCACGGCCTCCTCCAGGCGATCAAGCAGCGCACCAAATCCCACCCCGGGATTGCTATGTTCAAGCGGAGGAGGGGGCTCGGGAAGCTGAGCCGACCTGAGTTCGCTCAGGGGCGCAATGAGCGTGCAGAGGGTACGGAAGGCAAGGCCAGCGTCTGAGTCGGGAGACTGGGTGAGATGCTCCAGCAGGGGCAGGCCTCTCACCAGGCAATGAAGGCGTTGTTGGTGGGCCTGCCGCTCGGACGAACGGGCGGGGTCTGTCTGAGCGCTTGCAAGACGGGCCAGAAAATGGGCTCGACTTCTGATCTGCGCGGCGAGCCCCTTGATTCGATCAAAGAGATGGGGGGCCGCATCGATCCGCAAGAGTGGGGGTACAAACCCTCCCAGTTTCATCACGCCGCCCTCAGACGTCACCGTAGCGAGTTGAAAGCAGGTGAAGCTCGACGGAGGAAGGTCTCCCGCGAAGAGATGGAGGCTGTAGGCGAGCCTAGGGACGTCAAGCGGCTCTGCGCTGGACACCTCATCCTCAACCGGGGCGTCAATGAGGGGCTCAAACCGGCCATATCGCTCACCCTGGGGGAGTCCTCTGCGTAGGGCCAAGGCCAGAAAGACTGGGCATGGTCCCTGCTCTATACGATCTGCAAACGACTTGAGGTCGATGCGCAGTGGCCGGTCGAGCCCATTCGGCCAGTTCACCGCAGTACCGTCTGGGAGGATGGCCTCAAGACGTTGAACCTCGAGAACCTGGGCAGCAAGCATTCCCTCTGCGAACTCGATCGATGCGATTCCCCACGCATTGGGTGACCGAAGCAGAGAGAGCGCAGCAATCTGACGATCGAGCCGCCCCGCTTCCTGCTGAAAGTGCTGTGGGCTTAGCAACATGCCCTCATGCCACTGCACGTGTGCGGATTGGGTCGCTGGTTTCATGGCTTTGTTCACTCGCTATAGGTCAGGGACGTAAAGGTGGATCTGTTCGGAGGTGTAGCTCGGTCTCGCCCACCTCAATGACGACCTGCTTCGGTCTGGTGCTGATCCGGAGGCGGCCGACTGCCTCGCCTTTGAGGTTTGCAAATACATAGGCATGGAGTGCGCGCGCTTTGGGCAACTCGTCTTCCAGAACCTGAATGCCATCACCGGGCGTCAGCTCAAATTTCTGAATGGCCACCATGCCCTGAAGGCCATTGAGGAGGCCCTCCCGCTGCAGGTGCCATTGGGTTCCGGTGAGCGTCTCAAGCTTATCGGCAGTAACCTGATCCAGGGCCAGCACGAGGTCAAGCGCGATCGGAGAGTTCTGATTCGCGTTGGGCTGGGGCTGCAGTCGGAGCGCCTTCCATTGAAGCTTTTCGCCCTTGGGTAAAACCCAGTCTGCCGCATCTTTCACGATCGAAGGGGTGGAGCAGGCTGCGAGTGTCAGCGTCAGTGCCAGTATCAGTGCCGCCCTCATGACCCCGAGCCTCCCACTGGATTGGCCTGGGGCTTTGCGGGCTTGGGTGTGCTTAAGGTCTGCGTGGCCTCGGAGTGCCCTGCCTTCCAGCCCAGGCTAAAGCCAATGGCGCCGATCAGCACCAGGATTAGCACGATGCAGATCACCACAATGAGGGCCAGCCTACCCTGAAGAGAGACCTGGAACTCGATCTTCATGGCACCTCCACGGTCTGTTGCCCCGGCATGGAGATCTCAATACTTCCTCCCCAGATGCAGATCAGTTTGGAACTGTCTTGGAGCGCGGGCATGCTGCCGATCTGAACGGTTGCGCTTCCAGGAACCCACGGCGCGGGGGTCATGGGCGTGCAGGGCATGGGAGTGAGTGCGCCCAATGCGGCGGCCGTCGCAGCTGCTACGGTGGGATTTGCGAGCGACTGGCACATTCCGAATGGCGCGATATTCACAAAGGGAATGTTGTCCATCACATTCGCGTCTGGCGCTCCCGTGAGGACACGATTTAAGGGAAGCACATTGAGGGTGCCCGGTGCCATTCCAAAAGAGCACTTCAGCATGGCTCCACCACAGACGAGCTTGCCCATCGCTAGCCCTCCCCAGTGAAGAGACGTTGCAGGAGCCCTGGGCGAGAGGCATTGGGGCCGGTGGAGGCATCATTCATGGGTGCGCCCTCCGAATCAAACTGCTCAGGAGGCCCACTGGCACGACCCTGTTCGAAGGTCTGTCGCTCCATGAGTCTGCCATTGGTCCAGTAGCGTTCGGACACCCCATTCAGGAGTCCATGGGCATAGAAGGATCGCTGAACCAGAACGCCTGACAGGCTGTAGTCAAGCACCTCCCCGTGGAGAAGGCCCTCGTCATAGGTGCAGGTTCTGACGGCCTGGCCCAGGCTGTAATAGGTGGCCGCTCCCTGCAGAAGGCCCTGCTGATACACCAACTCTGCGGTGAGCTGGCCTGCAAGGTCAAAGCACTCGGTAGGCCCATGAGGCAGATCATCCACGAGGGTCTGCCGCAGAATCACGACCCCGCGCTCGGTGAACTCTCTGATCTGCTCTTGAAGGGTATCGGTGGCCATGGTTGCTCTTAGTTGATCTTCACCATTCCACCCTTGAGGGTGAGCATGGATCCCCCATCCAGCGTCCCGCCGGAACTGGCCTTTCCGTTGAGCGCCATCCCCTCCAGGGCGAGCGTTGCAGCGGACTTCACGGTTGCGGCAGCCTTGCTGTCAAGCGTCATGGCGCCGGTTGAGTTGATCTTCAGGGTTCCCTTCACCGTGATGCTGAGGTCGCCATCCACGGTGAGGCTGAAATTGCCTTTGACGGTCTGGGTGAGGTTGCCTGCCACCGCAAGCTGATCGTTTCCGCCAATCTCTGAGGAACGATTTGAGGCGATGGTTCGAGTCTCGCTTCCTGCATTGAGTGCGATGGTTCGGTCGCCCTTCTCCAGCGTGTGGGTCTCATCTCCCTCATAGATGGTGGTGGTGCTGCTGTCCTCAACATCGACCTGGAGGTCCTTCTGTGCATGGAAGTAGAGCAGCTCTTCATCTGCCTTGTCTTCAAGCTTGATCTCATTCCCTTCGGTTCGGTCACCCGCCACCAGTGCGGCCTCAGCCGCTTCAAACATAAAGGCGGCTGCGGCCTCGGGCGAGTCATCAATGGCGAGCTGACCTGCCGCCATGAGCGTCTCTGCCAGGGTGGGTGGAACCTTGGTGGGCTTGGACCGAATAATCGTCTGTGTCTTGTCCGCTGGGAGTGATGCGGGGGGAGCGTTCTCGCCGTTGTAGACACACCCCGTGACCAGGGGGCGGTCTGGGTCCCCGTCGATGAAGGTGACGACGACCTCCTGTCCCACGCGGGGAATAAAGAGCGTCCCCCAGCCATTTCCGGCCCAGGTCTGGGACACTCGCACCCAGCAGGAGCTGTTCTCCCCTCGCTCCTGGTCTTCGTCCCAGAAGAAGCGAATCTTGATGCGGCCGAGGGAGTCGGTATGGATCTCATCCCCATCGGGGCCCACCACGATCGCGGTCTGACTGCCCAGAACGCGCGGGCTTGGGGTCTGTGACTGAGGACGGTAGCGCTGAGTGGCCTCGATTGCAGAGAATCGATTCTTGTAGCCGAGATTGTCTGCCTCATGTCGAACGCGGACGATGCTGTAGGCCGCATTGAGCGCTTCCGTGGGATGAGCGTTGACATCCACTTTTAGGCCGGGCATCAGATTGGGGCTCAGGCTCTCCCCCTGAAAGGTTTTGGACTCGCAGTCGGCAGCCTGCGCAAGTCGCTCCAGCCAAAGCTTGCTTCCAGAGCTGTCTTTCTGGCGGCTGGGATAGAAATAGGCCCGCCCCTTTCCGAGGCTCGCCGATGTCTCAGCCGCAATCAGTTCGTTCGGGGTCTCCATCTCGTAGTCACGGGATGCGTAGCCCTGAGTGACCAGGCGGGCGCGCGCCTCAAAGCGCAGCAGGCTGTCATGAAAGCTGCTCGCCTCCGATCGGCTGCGGAAATGGAGCGGGTTAGCACCAGGAGCAGGCAGGAAGGAGGAGGGAGCATCGCTGAGCACAAGCGTGTGGTCGCTCGATGCGTGCTCGAAGTGATAGGCAATGCCCTCTTGTTCGAGAAGTCGGTGAATGAAGTCCAGCGCAGTCTCATCGTACTGAACGCAGTACTCTCGCGCCGGCGATGCAAACTCAGCCTCATTTCGAACGGTGAGCCCTACCCGCTGGGCATAGGCCGTCACAATGTCGATGGCTGAGTGGCCCTGAAAGATTCGACGGCCACGATCGAGTCCAAGAAGCCAGAGCTTGGGCACCAGGATTGCTTCGTAGTGCGCCTCCTGTGCATCGAATCCGATGAGGGAAAACTCACGAATCATGGCGTGAAAATCGCGGGCAGGGCCTGTGGTCTGCTCGATGGTGAGGTGAGCCGTCGTGCCAAGGAGATCGTCACCCTGCAGGGTTGCAGCCGAGCTTCCAAGGCCAAGGCGAATCTCAAAGGGGCGAGAGAGCGACTCCTCAGCCCAGAAGGACTCCACCCACACCGCATCCTGTCCCAGCGCGGTGTGAATGAGCACTCGGCAGCCGTCTTTGAGGAAGCCGTCTCTCACTCAACGCCTCCCTTCTCTGTACGCAGTTCAATGGGCTTCTCGCCACCGGCCCACACCAGATGCGCGCTCAGTAGACGCTCCTCTGCGGCAGCGCAGTCCAAGAGTTGGCTGGCGAGCGGGGCCATCACGCTCTCTCGAATCATGGCGTGGATCGAGCGAACCCCAGTGCTCCCCTGGCATCGCGCCGCGATCTGGCTGGGCAGTTCGTCCTCCCAGGTGAGCGGGATCTTGTGCATCCGGAGAACCCGCTCGGCCGCAGACCTGAGCTGGGCCACCGCAATGCTCTCTCGATGGCTAGACCCGAGTGGCCGATAGGGCACCAGCGTCATTCGACCCATCAGGGCAGGACGCAGGTGTTGGGTGAGTGCTGGCATGAGCTGGTCGGCAAGCGAGGAGAGCGTGATCTCCGGGTGCTCGTCACAGAGCTGCTCCACCAGCTGATCGGCCAGATTAGTGGTCACCACGATGAGGGTCTGTCGAAAGTCAACGAGGGTGCCCTCCGCATCCTCAAGGAGCCCCCGGTCGAACACCTGATAGAACAGTTCGAGCACGTCCGGATGAGCCTTCTCGGCCTCATCGAGCAGGATGAGCGCATGGGGCTTTCGGCGCACGGCCTCGGTGAGGGCCCCACCCTTTCCGTAGCCGACATAGCCCGGTGGAGAACCCTTGATCCCCGAGACTGAATGGGGCTCCTGGAATTCCGTCATGTTGAGCAGAATGAGCTGATCTCGGCCCCCATAGAGGCGGTCTGCGAGTTGGAAGGCCGTCTCTGTCTTGCCGACTCCACTCGGGCCAGCCAGAAGGAACACCCCAGTGGGTCGATCAGGGTCGGACAGGCCAGCCTGATGACTCAGGACATGGTCGGAGATGAGGCGCAGTGCCTCATCTTGCCCATGAATATGTCCGCGCAGGGCATCAAAGAGCCCCCGGGCGGTTGCATGACGCTCCTGCTGAAGTCGGCCCAGCGGGATCCCGGTCCAGTCAGAGACAACGGCGGCGATGATCTCTTCGTCGACCGACTTGGGAACGATGTCAGTGGCCTGGCCGCTGTTGATCGCAGCCTTCAGTGTGCTCACTGCAGTCAGAGCGGCCTGGAGTTGCTGGCGGGCCTCTGCAAGCGCGCCCTCCGCGAGCAGTTCTCCGCGTTGGCTCATCGACTCCAGCCTGCCCACCCTGCGCTGTGCCTGATCGGCCGATGCGATCGCCTCGGTGAGGGCACGGGGCTGACCAGCCTGCGCCTGAGCAGCCCTTGCGCATGCCCGATCAAGCGCAACAATTGCCTTGTCCGGTAGGCGGCGGCCAGTGACATATTGACTCGTGAGGGACACCGCTGCGCGAATGGCAGAGTCGTCAATCTGCACCCCATGGTGTCGCTCGAGTCCAGGAACAATGCCCAGAAGCATGTCCTCAGCCTCGTCGAGAGTGGGCTCGGGAACCTGAACCACCTCAAACCGACGGGCCAGTGCTGGGTCTTTCTCGATGTGTTGTTTGTACTCCGACCAGGTGGTGGCGGCAATGGTCCGCAGTTCTCCCCGGGAGAGCGCCGGCTTCAGGATATTGGCCGCGTCTCCCACGCCCTCTGCGCCACCCGCTCCAATGAGCTGATGCGCCTCATCGATGAAGAGCACGATGGGGCTCGCGGACTGCTTCACCTCATCGATGAGCTTCTTGAGCCTGGACTCAAACTCTCCTCTCATGCCCGCCCCGGCCTGCAGCAGAGCCAGATCGAGACTGAGAACGCGCAGGCCCCGAAGACTCGGCGGCACGCGCTCTTGGGCCACCCACTGGGCAAATCCCTCGACCACTGCGGTCTTGCCTACCCCAGCCTCACCCGTGAGAATGGGATTGTTCTGCCGACGACGCATCAGAATTTCCACCACAGACTGAATCTGACTCGTTCTTCCAATGACTGGGTCGAGTTGGCCCCGGCGGGCTGCCTCGGTTAAGTCTTGGCAATATTGGCTGAGCGCGTCGTTCGGGCGAGTGGTGTCGGATGGATCCTGGCTCAGGTGTTGCGCGGATTCCTTCACCCAAGACTCCAGCGCGGCAGGGGAGAGGCGAAGCAAGCCTGGGGTCGACTGAGCCAGAAGCGGCAGCACCACCTCGGTCGTCACCAGGGCCCAGACCAGGTGCTCGGGACGTACCGAGCGCTCCTCACTCATCACCGAGGCCTTCAGCCAGGACTCCTCCAGAACAGCCCGGAGTTGCTGGGAGAACGCAGGGGTGCGCGCATTGCCCGTCTTAAACTGAGCAAGGGCCGACTCAAGCGCTCCAAGAACGGACTCCGAGGACAATCCCACGGCGCTCAGTTGAGCGTTGAGGCCTTCGATCGGCGGGTGAAGAAGCGCCCAGATCAGGTGCTCGGGTTCCACCTGAAAGTGGGTCCGCTGCACGCATTCAGCCGCCGCGCGTTCCAGTCGCTCCCGAGCGGAGGGATTGAGACGAAGGATAAGTGAACGAATATCGGCACTCATGAGGGCATCCCCTGGAGGAGGAGATGGGCACATGGAAGGGCTGTGGTGTCAGGACGCGTCTTGATCCACGTGTTCTGTCCAAGTCGAAGGTCGGCGTGTCTCGAGAGCTGTGCGGGGGCAATCGAACCGCCGTCAGGAGTGACAACAAGCTGGAGGGTCATGGCCTTTTGTAAGACGGTAGTCAATAGGCCTGTGAGCATGACATAGCGATCGCCGCCCGGCAGCCAGCTTCGAACGTCTCGAGCGGGGAGCGGGGGCGTCTGGACCCTCAGCCCGCCATTTGGGCTCCAGTAGTGCTGCCCAAGGGTGGCGTTCTCACCCAGTTTGGGCCGGCCCGCCAGGGCTCGAACGCCCGCCTGTCGAATGGGATGCCAGCGCCCTTGGAGTCCAGACACGCTCACTCCTGATCGGAGTCGCTCGGCAAGGAGCTGCTGAAGGCTGGCAGCGGACTGCGGAGCGCCACTCTGGAGTCCGGCGTGACGCAGCCATTGAGACTCCGGCAGGTGGGTGAGAGACCGAACCATTCGAGCCTGGGCGGTCTGTGAGCCCCGCGCTGCTCCCAGGGCTGGGCGTGATCGCTTGCGAATGAGGTAGAACAGCCGCAGCAGGCGCGCATGAAAGAGGTCGAGAAAGTCGATGCCGGCCTGGTCTCCCTGTGAGGCACGCAGCAGAAGCTCCTCAGCAATCGGAAGGGGAAGTGGCCCCATGGACCCCGCAAGGGCGAATGCCTGCGTCGAGAGCGCAAACGCCTCCCCAGATCCTGGTGCCGACACCACTGAGTAGACGTCACCCGCAGCGAACCCCAAACTTACTCGGCCGAGCAGCTTTACCGAGTCTGCGTTGATCGCTGGTGGGGTGGAGGCGTCTCTGGGGTCAAGGGGTCGATAGCCCATCCGGCGGCCTCGGCGATCGAGGGCCGATATGGCGGATAAGAGCTCGTAGGACTCCGCCGATTTCATAGGAGCTCCTGCTCGCCGGCCATCGGTGGCCAGGAGATGAGCTCATCCTCTCCGCGCCAGACCGAGGTCTGAACGAACCGATCCACGCTGCAGTACAGCGACAGAAATCGAGCGATCACGCCAGAGAAGATCACCATCGACCCAGAGCTAAACGCCTGTGGATCGAGCTCCAGGCGCACTGAGAGGCCGGGACAGAACGGCTGCCAGGGCATGTCTGGCCGACGAAGGGTGCAGGGATCAACCCGAATGCTGGTGAGGCCACTGATCTGCTCAGCATCGCGGCGTGAGGAGCCCGCAAACAGGCTGAGCAGGCCTAGGAGTCGCTTGTGTGCGGTCGCTGTCTGGATCAGGGAGCCATGCGAGAGCGTGAGGAGCTGGGTGAGGCGCCAGACGCTGTCTCCAGCCAGGGGAGGCATCCGCTGGCGGGAAGGCTCAAAGCACAGCCGAGCCTCAATGCCTGCCTGGGACCCCTCAATCTGTAGACGCGCGCCTGCGGGAAGCTGCTCTGCAACGCCTCGATTGGTGCAGAGCACGTCCGCATAGACGATGGCGGGCAGCTGCTCGGGCTGGTCAAGGGCAGCATCTACAAACGAGAGGAACACATCTGTCCCTGTGAGGTCCTCTCGAAGCGCTTGATCACGGCGGGAGATCCAGCACAGCGGATCCGAATAGTCCTCCTGTACCGCAGCGTGAGGGGCGATCACCTCAGGGCGAGCGGCCCCGGGCTGGCTGGATGTGACCTGAAGAATGCTGTGGATTTCAGTGGTGGCCTCGTGCGTGCGATCGGCAACCAGTCGGTACTCAAGCTGATCCTCGCGGAGCGTGATGGGCTCGGAGGTTCTTCGAAAGAGATTCACCACGGGGACACAGCCGAGCTTGATGTGGTCCACACCTAAATTCGGAAGTCGTCGAGCGGCTGCGCCCAAGTCGAATGCAATCACCGTAGGCCCATTGGCCAGAAAGCATTCGCGTACACCCGTGACTCTCAAGAAGTTAAAGCGCTGTGGGCAGGCGAAATATTCTTGAAGCAGGAGATAGGCGGGGTGCCCACCCGGTGGAAGGCCTGGCGAGACTGCACTCCCCGCAATGTCGGGAATCTGGATCCGAGCGGCGCTCACCACACGAAGGCGATCTGCGCTTTCGCCAGTGAGCACTGGGGTCGTTCGACTACCGATGAGATCCAACAGGCCACCGACGCGGCGCCAATCCCCATGGAGGTAGAGGTCGAGGATGTCGATCTGAAGAGCCTTGAGGTCTGCTTCGAGGTTCGGTTCAATGGTGATGCACAGATGACCGAGATCGGTGAGCTCAACCTGACGAATCTGAATGGGCCAGACTGTCGTGGAGCGAGTAGTCTGAAATCGAACGGTGACGCCGTTGTCCGACACAGCAGAGAGTGCGGTTCTCTCCGGAAGAATCACGGCCCGCGACCTCGCTGTGGCCTGCGCGGGGGAGAGTTGTGCGACGGATAGCGAGGGGACTGGCGCCATCAGAGAGGGGCAGACGTTCTCGAGAATCCCGCTCGCGACCCGCGGAAATTCCCGGTCGAGCTCCCGCTGCAGACGGCCCGTGAGATAGGCAAACGACTCGATCAGGCGCTCTACATGGGGGTCACGGGACTCCTGGCCTGAGAGGTCGAGCCCCTGAGCCACTCGTGGATGCCTCCGTGCAAAGTCCTGCGAGGCCTCTCGAAGTGCTGCGAGCTCTTGCCCGAAGTAGCTCAGCAGGTCGTGGTCGCCGTCACTGCGCACGGTTCACTCCTAGCTCAAATGAGAGTCGCTCCGAGAGATGCTGCAGCTTGACGGTGGCCTGGATCTCGAAACGCATCAAGCTGGCAGCCTGTGGGCTGCTGGGTAGGGCTCGGACGTCCGGGCTGGAGAGGCGGGGCTCAAAGGCGTTGATCGCCCGCAGCATCACTCTGGCCATCAGCCTGCGATCGGACTCTGTTCCCGGCGATAGGGAGCTGAAGTCAGGAATGCCGAAGTCGAGCGTGGTGAGCTCCCCCGCCAGGTACCGCTCCAGTGAGCGGGGTGAGCGTGTAGACGACAATACGCTGAGCGAATGCTGAATGGACATGCGAACCTCTGCCAAGCCCAGCCCGCTGGAGGAGACCGTGTCCCCCGACGAGGACAGTCGGTCGAATAAGAGCGGCTTTCCTCCAGTACCGAGCTTTGCCATGTTCTAGACGCCGTCGGTTCTGCCCAAGGCCGCCCCTGGGGGAGCGGTTTACTGGCTCTCGATCGCGGTGTTGGTCGCCAAGTCCCAGCCAAAGAAGTCGCTGCCCACAATGGCTGCAGTGTTGTCCTGCTGCGAGTAGCTCAGGCTGATTCCCGTGAAGCTAATGGTGAACGTGTCCAGAGGCATCTGCCCTCGGCCGTGGCCGTTGGTGTGGATAGACGAGATCATTGCGTTGGTCATCGTCCATTCCATCTGAGGGGAGTAAACCCCAGCGGCAGTTCGGCCAATCTTCAGCGTCGCAACCTCAAATGTGCTGCCCGCCGCACAGGCGGAGTACAGCGCGGTGGTGGAGAGGTCGACCATTTTGGTGAGCTTCATATCACTCATCACCACACGTCCTGAGGTTCGCTCAGCGTTCGCGATGTCGAGCTGCATGGGAAGGTTTGCGGAAATCTCCCACGTGATACAGATGATGCTCTTAGCAACGATCTCCTCGGAGAAGAGGTCGTTCCCTGTGATGCCGGGGATTGTGAGGGTGTAGATGTCACTCATGCTCATGAGGTCGCTCCAGTGCGATGTGGGTTTAGTTCAGTTAGCCAGCAGCTGCGGGCAGTTCGGCAACCATACGGATAGAGGCCTTGAGCTCTTCCATCTGGAAGTGGGGTCGAACAAACACCACCGCCTGGTACACCCCAGGCTTGCCCGCAACCTCAGATACATCAATCCGTGCGTTGGCCAGGGGAAGACGAGCTTTAGTCGCCTGAGGCGCACTCTCATTCAGGCAGACATAGGCAGCGATCCAGTTGTTGAGATACTGGGAGACGGTCTCCTTGGTCTGGAAGCTGCCCACCTTGTCGCGCATGATGACCTTGATGTAGTGCGCGAAGCGTGATGCGGCCAGCATGTAGGGCAGACGGGAGGAGAGTTGGGCGTTCGCGTTGGCCGAGTCCTTGTCGTAGGCTTTGGGCTTGTTTACCGTCTGGCCTCCAAAGAAGGCTGCCACATTCGAACCCTTCGCGTTTACGATCGAGATGAAGCCAAGGTCGTTCAGCTCCTTCTCGCGGCGGTCGGTGATGGTCACCTCAGTGGGGCACTTCAGAACCACATCGCCCTCATCGGTCTTGAATGCGTGGGCGGTCATGCCCTCCACCTTTCCACCGCCCTCCACACCGCGGATGGCGGTTGTCCAGCCATACTTGGCGAAGGCGTCAGTAATTTTCAGGCCCATGAGGTAGCAGGCATTCGACCAGAGGTACTTGTTGTGGTCGCGGCCGTCGACGTCTTCCTCGAAGCTGAATTTTTCGACTGGGCGAGTTTTTGCTCCGTATGGCAGGCGGGCTGCATATCGGGGCAGCGTGAGTGCGACATAACGGGAGTCCTCAGAGTCACGCAGGCCATTCCAGCTGACGAGCTCGGCGCTCTCAAAGATCTTGGAGAGGTCACGGGGCGTGCCCAGCTCCTGGAAGGACCGCATATCAAAGAGCGCAGGTGCAGCGGCTGCAACGAAGGGCGCATGTGCGGCTGCGGCCACCTTGGAGACCCGCTCGAGTAGAGAGATGTCCTGGGGGTGACGGCCAAAGTAGTAGTCGCCGATGAGCATCGAATACGGATTGCCGCCAAAGGTGCCGTACTCCTCCTCATAGACCTTCCGAAAGAGCACACTCATGTCATAGTCAACAGCGGACTCGAGGTCCTTGAGCAGCTCAGACTTAGAGGCCACCATGAGGCGGATCTTCAGCCGGGTAGAGGTTTCTGTGCCAAAAACAAAGTCTTTCAGACCGTGCCAGGAGCTCTCGAGCGCCTGGAAGTCAGGGTGGTGAAGGATCTCGTTAACCTGGTCGGTGAGCATGCGATCGATATCCGCCACACGCTCGTTGATTGCGGCCACAAGCCCCTTGTCTGGGCTAAAGCGCATGCCCTCATCGAGGAGTTCGCTCGCCAACGTTCCAAGCATCTGACGAGCGTAGACGGCCTGCGAGGGCTCGTTCGCCATTCGTCCCTCTTGGATGATCCTGTCCAGAAGTCCGAGCGACTGACCCTCTGCGCTGTCCTGGGTTTTGGTTCCTTGTTTCTCTGCCATGGTGGTCACCGTTTTCGAGTTCGATTGGAGCGTTATGCGTTGTCTGCGGGAGCTTTGAGCTGCTGGAGGTCGTCGTTGTTGGCGACAATCTGCTCCAGAAGTCCACCGAGGTCGTCGTTTCCGTCAAGCTTTGCGAGAAGGTCACGAAGCTGGGTACGGGCCTCAAGAAGTTTTGCGAGGCGGGGAACCTGCTGGACGACGGCCTCTGGGTGGAAGTCCCCAAACTCACGGAACTTCAGTTCCACCTTGAGGTTTCCCTCGCCTTTAAGGCGATCCGCCACTGAGAGGTCGAGTCGGGGCCCGATCTTTTCCATGATCTCGTTGAAGTTGTCTCGATCAATCTCAACGAAGCGGCGGTCTTTGAGCTTGGGCAGCGGAGGGTCGGCCTGGCCAGCGAGGTCGGCAAGCACACCCACCACGAAGGGGAGTTCGCGTTTCTCAACGGCGTCACCAATTTCAACGTCGTAGGTAATCTGAACGCGGGGTGGGCGGTTGCGACCAACCCATTTCTGAAGACTGTCAGCCATTGAATGCTCCTCGGCGGGGACTATGGATAGAGTGGAGTTTAGTCATACTAAAGTATTAGTCAAGCACTTTCTTCATTTCAATCTGCCCATCATGCGCTCGGCCAGCGCTGAGGCCATCTTGCTGCGAACCTTGGTCACGCTCAGACGCTCCTGCTCCTGCCGGGCTACGGCCTGGA
The DNA here is from genome assembly GCA_041165705.1 of Pseudomonadota bacterium. Taxonomy (GTDB): domain Bacteria; phylum Pseudomonadota; class Gammaproteobacteria; order Burkholderiales; family Burkholderiaceae_A; genus Hahnella. The sequence continues at coordinate 145,383 of JBEAMW010000024.1, read as the reverse complement.
TGTCCTCAAAGAGTCTGAGCTTGGACTTGTCAATCGACTGCTGGGTGAGGGCGAGTTCCTGTCTCAAGGCCTCTCGTCTGTCCACCTTGGAGGCTAGCTCTCGCAGGCCCTCGGTAATAGGCGACCAGGCGTCAGTTCGAGCAGACCCCGATGCCTCATCGAGCTGCTCAAATAGGCTGCCGAGGGCGTCACCAAGCATGCCGATTGCGTCGGGGTTGCTTCCAGCCTGACCCTGGCCCGCAAGTGCTGCCAGTGCCCTGTCAATTAAGGCATTGGTCTCGTTCAGCCGTCGGTTCAGGTCGCCAAGCCCCGCCGGAAGTCTGTCTTGTGGCTCCTGGTCCTCAACCTGCATGCGATTTCGCACCCAGGCATAGGTCTGGCCGAAGCCCTCACTGGGGTTCTGGTTGGCGCGCGGATTTGGCGTCGTAAATCCCCAGGCATCGGGAGTCTGCGACGGTGGGGACCGATCGTTTGGGTCGAAAGGCGATTGAGCCATAAAACAATACTAAAGTATTATTTGGCGAATGGGCAAGTCCTTTGATTACTTTATGCTGATCGCCGTGTCGGCCCTGGCGTTCGGGGCCGTGGTGACGCTGGTTCTGCTCTCGCGACTGCTGCAGGAGCGTCGCACGCTTGCTCGACTGCATCGAGAGATTGGGCAACGCCTTGCAGAGATTCAGGCCCACGAGCAGACCACACGCGAGCGTGATCGCGTTCGGCAGCGGCTCATCGGGGCCTTAAGCCACGACCTGCGTCAGCCTATACAGGCCATGAACCTCTATCTTCGGCGCCTTGAGCAGGGACTGGTCTCGAGCTGGAGCCCTGACTCTGAGCGCGAGGCCATCACGCAGGCCCGTCGAGGACTTCAGTATGGGCTCGGATATATGTCCAGCCTTCTCGACGGGGTGTTGGACGTGTCCCAGTTGATGCAGGGCTCTCTGGCGGTCCGGGCTGATGCCGTCTCAGTCCAGGGCCTGTTGGGCAGGCTCAACGCCGAACAGGGCCCGCTGTTTAGAGAGCAGGGGGGTAGGCTGGAGTTGTTCTTTGCGCAGTCTGAGGAGCAATGGATTCTCACGGATGAGCGATTGCTAGAGCGGCTCATCAGAAACCTTCTCTCGAATGCGCTGCGTCATGCTCCCGGGGCTCGGGTGCGCATGAAGGCCTTTCAGCGCTTTGATCAGGTGTTCATTTCGGTGAGCGATACCGGGCCAGGGATTCCCAAAGCCAGTCGAGACCGCGTTCGATCGGAGCTTGAGAGCGCTCCCACTGGGGAGATGAACGCCTCGCTTCAGGGGGTGGGGCTTGGACTGGTGATCGTCCGGCAGATTGCGATTCGGATTGGGGCCAGGATTGCGCTCAGCAGTCACCTCAGGCTGGGAACCTCCTTCATGGTCTGCCTGCCGGTGGCGTCTCGACCGAGCATGGACAGCCTCTTGTTGAAAGAGATGGAGCTTGAACCCCCAGTTCCAACACGTCGGTCACTCGTGACCGTGATCTCTGAGAGTGCGCACGGGCAGCATGCGCTTCGCGTCGCGCTGATGAGTGATTTTCGTGAGGTGCACGCCTATCGGGATGCGTCCGCTGCCCTCTCCGATCTTGCAGCGCAGGGTGTGTGCCCTCAGCTCTTGGTGGTCGATGTAGTGAGAGGCGCTCCCAATCCGATCCGGGTGGCGGAACAGTTTGAGTCGGAGTTCAATGACTGGATTCCCACCATCATTCTTAGCGATGAGGATATTCAAGTGAGACTGGAGCTTGAAGAGGCACGGTGGATTCGTGCACTCAAGCGTCCATATGGGCCTGAGCAGCTCGATCTGCTAGCGAGCCGGGCGACTGAGTCCCATGCGCTGCGCCGCTAGGACGGCCTGTGTCCGACTCACCACGCCGAGCACCTTGAAGACCCCGCCCACATGGCTCTTGGCCGTAATCTCACTGATACCGAGGGCGTCTGAGATCTCGCGATTGCTCTTGCCCTCACAGATCATCGCGAGCACCTGCATCTGGCGTTCAGTCAGGTTCGACTGCTTCAGTTCGCTGCTGTCCCGATAGCCCGCAGTGGAGAGCCAGGTTCCCCTGGGTAGCCGGTCTGAAATCGCCTCAGAGACCACCTGGAGTAAGCCCTCAATGGGAGCGCCTTTGCTCACAAAGGCCATGGCTCCGGCGCCCAGCGCAGCACTGACTTGGGCTTCATCGTCTGTTCCAGACACGGTGATGACCTCGATTGAGCCGCCGAGCTGCTGCATGGCTTGAATCGCTGAGAGGCCGGAGAGTCCCGGAAGCCCGAGGTCCATGAGCACAATGACCCTGGACTGCGCCTGGAGATGTGCCTTTGCAACCACCAGTGCCTCCTCGGCGGTGGCCGCGGTGAGGACCCGGCAGCCCGGGTGGGCGTGGGAGACCGAATCAGACAGAGCCCGTCGAATCAAGGGGTGGTCGTCCACGATCAGAAGCGTGGACAGTGCGCGCGCGTCAGAGGTAGTCATGAAGGCCTAGAGCATACGCCAGACAGAGCATGAGATAGAGAAAAAGGGAAGCGTAAAGCACCCACTGGGGCGCCCCTGGTGCACTTCGTCGGGTGGACTCAATGGAGTCAACCCCGTTCAGGATCTGTAGGTCTCTGAGGGGAGTCTCAGGCCAATGGGCCCTCGCCAGTTGAGTATGCGGATGGGTTGAGGCTAGTCTCTCCTCAAGGCCAAGCGCTCTGGCCAGCTTGGCCTCCACTTGGCGAAGTTCTGGCGGGTACTCGTCGGAGCTCCTCGCCGCGGACAATACCGCCCTGAATTCTTCCTCGGATACTTCGGCCAGGAGACAGAGGGAGGCAATGGCCTTTCCGCCGGCCTTCTCAACGGCTCTGAGCGCGGGGCGAATCTCTCCACCCATTTAGTTAGATCCCTTTAACTGAGCGTCGAACAGGTACCACCAGGTGGCGCGAGAATCCCGAAATCCAAAGGCTCGGATCTCGAGTAATGCCCCGGAGGGGGTGCAGACCTGGAGAGTCGCTTGCCGGCTACGCTCGAGTTCGAGTTCGGCCTGGATCAACTCTGCAGCATCGGTGCTCACCATTCGAAGCTTGTCCCACACACTGCCCGAGTGGAAGTATCGATCCAGCCGTCCGAGGAGCTGCTGCCAGCCCGCGGTGGCGCCGGCAATCGAAAAGCGTCCGTCGGTGAGGCACCGTCCAGTCCCAGGAGCGTCGGTGCGCTCTTCAACAAGGATGCGGCTCAGTTCATCGGGGGTGACACTCGCTGTTGAGAGCGACACGAGGTCGAGCGGACCTGCCTCTCCCGGCGCTGACAGGCTGTGCAGCAATACGCGCTGAATCAGACCATCTGCCTCCAGAATCAGGCCCTCCTCCTGTTGTGGCCCGGTTGGGTGAAGCTCGAGGAAGAGCGTGGCCAGTGGTCGACGAGACCACTGAAGGCCACTGAGTGTGGATCGAGCAGCGCCGTTTGCGTAGATCACATCCCTAGAGAGGCTCTCGACCAGCAGGATGGGAACGGGGACATGAAAGAGGGCCTGTGCGGTGAGGCGAAAGGGGAGTTCAAGCTGATTGGCAGTCTGCACCAAGGCCTTCTCAAACTGAACCTGTTCGGCCCTGCGCTCGTCAGCCGACATTCGCAACAGGCTCATCACGAGTGCGAGCTTAAGGCCCATCGCCACCGGGGTGTCAGGGCCGATCCATCCAAGCAGGCCACAGGCGAGGGCGATCGACATTGGAACAATGGCCCGGTGGTGCAGCTGAAGCGCGAGCGCGAAGAAACCAAGAAGGCCAATGCCCTGCATGGCGTAGGGAGTAAATGATCCTGCGGGCATGGGTGGGGAGACAGCGAGGATCCCGTGCAGAACCAGAGACACCAGGCCATAGGCGAGAGCAAGCTCCAGGACGCTTTGGCGCTCTAGGCGCAGGCACTGGGTGAGGGCAAGCGCGAGGAGTCCATCCCACAGCCCAAGATGGAGGGCACTAGGTCCCGGAATAGCAGGAAGGAGTAGGAGCCCGAGGAGGTGGACCGCGGCCACGGCATAGAGCGACACATGCTCGACGGGACGGCTCTGCGCCATGAATGTCACAGCGAGGGCCACCAACAGCGCCAGCGTAAGCGAGTGCGGAGCAAGATCGATCACGGTCGAATGCTCCAGACAGGTGGGGGGGCATGGCCCGAGACAGGGTCTGAGGCAGCGTTGTCGGTGAGCCAGAGGGTGGAGAGGCCCACCAGGCTGAGAATCAGGATCACCAGGGCGGCCTCAAGCCGAGCGTAGGGCATCTTGGGACGGCCGTGGCTGGGCTGAGCAGCCAGCTGGACCTCAAGCACCTGGTGATGAAGGGACGAGATGAGCGCCTCTCGGTCTGCCTCTCTGATGGAATGATCCCGAGCGATGATGAACTGCGTCGAGTGCCCCAAGGCTTCTCGGGCCAGTCCAATCTGCGTTAATGCGTCTGTCCCCGTCAGGATGGCCACACTGAGGCGCCCGTCCTGTTCCTCGCTGGCGCACCAGCCATCACGAGGAGCAGCCACTCCTTCGAGAGCGCTGAGCCATGAGCGGGTGCGGGCGAGGGCTCGAATCTCGCCCTCTGTCTGAACCACGGGCAGGTGCTCGCCCAGCGCTGCCCGCAGGCCAGACAGGACCGACTGGGTCTCCTCGGGCGAGCCGACGAGCAACAGGTGGAGCCTTTCGGTCTGGAGCGCAGACAGCATGGCGTCCATCTGCTCAGGTTGGAGCGACGGGGTAGGCGGCATACGGCAATACTAAAGTATTGCCGTGGGTTTGAGGAGGACTAGAGGTTGTCGCTCGCGAAATCGGCCAGGCGAGAGCGCTCACCACGCTGCAGCGTGACATGCCCCCCGTGGGCCCATCCCTTGAACCGGTCTACGATGTAGGTGAGTCCTGAGGACCCCTCTGTGAGGTAGGGCGAATCGATCTGGGCGATGTTTCCCATGCAGACGACCTTGGTTCCCGGCCCAGCGCGGGTGATAAGGGCCTTCATCTGCTTTGGCGTGAGATTCTGGGCCTCATCAATAATGACGAACTTATTGATAAAGGTTCGGCCCCGCATGAAGTTCATCGACTTCACCTTGATGCGGCTTCGGATGAGGTCGGATGCAGCTCCTCGCCCCCAGTCTCCCCCGCCATCCACGCCCTTGTTGAGCACCTCGAGATTGTCCTCGAGCGCGCCCATCCAAGGCTGCATCTTCTCTTCCTCTGTTCCAGGCAGAAAGCCGATGTCCTCACCAATGGGCACGGTGGCTCGGGTGACGATGATCTCGTTGTAGAGCTTGGCCTCAAGCGACTGGGCGAGCCCCGCCGCCAGAGCAAGTAGGGTCTTTCCGGTTCCCGCCTGACCCAGCAGGGTGACAAAGTCAATCTCAGGATTCATGAGCAGGGAGAGTGCGAACTGCTGTTCCCGGTTTCGGGCGGTGATTCCCCAGACCGCATTCTTCTGATGAGTAAAGTCTCTGAGAACCCGCAAGACGGCTGTGCTTCCCAGCACCTCCGTGACGACCGCGTAGAGGGGCTTCGCGCCCTCCTCATAGACGAATTGATTGATGTGAAACGCAGAACAGAGTGGGCCACTCACCCGATAGAAGGTGGTTCCGCCCTGCTGCCAGGACTCCATATTCTTTCCGTGGGACTCCCAGAAATTCTCTGGAAGCGCCATGCTGCCGGTGTAGAGGAGATCTGCATCGTCGATCACCTGATCGTTGAAGTAGTCCTCCGCGGGCAAGCCCAGCGCGTGGGCTTTGATACGGATGTTGATGTCCTTGGATACAAGGATCACATCGCGGTCAGGCTGCTTTGCCTTAAGTGCGCGCACCACGCCGAGAATCTGATTGTCGGCCTTGAGTGTTGCCAGGCCGGCCACGGGCTCGATGGCCAGCGCCTCCGTCTGGAAAAACAGGCGCCCGGTGGCATCGGCATGCCCGATGGCATCGAGGGGAACGCCTGTTCTGAGGTCCTTACGGTCTTCATCGCTCAGGGACTCAATGAGTGCATCGAGGCTGCGTGAGACCTGCCGGACATTTCGAGCGGTTTCGGACATGCCCTTTTTATGGCCGTCTAGCTCCTCCAGGGTGGTCATCGGGAGGTAGACGTCATGCTCTTCAAAGCGAAAGAGGCTGGTGGGGTCGTGCATCAGCACATTGGTGTCTAGCACAAAGAGCTTGTTGATCCCATTGCTTGACCGAGTTCGTGCAGACGGGCGTGGCGCTGGCTTGGCCGTGGCACGAGTAGAGACCGCAGCACCCGAGCGCGCCTTAGGCTTGGGCGGGGGGGCTACTGATGTGGGGGCAGCCGCCGCTGGCATCACTGGTGCCTGCACCTCCTCCAGGTCAACCTTCTTTGGCCGCTTGGGGTGAACCGTTTTTGCGACGATGGCGTCGTCCGCCTTGAGCAGCGTGGCGGGTTTGCTCGGAGCCTTGGGCAGGGGCATGGGATGGGATCCTAGTTGGAGGAGCTGGAGAGGGCGCGGGCAGCTTCAAGCACGGCCTCCGCGTGGCCGGGCACCTTGACGCCGCGCCAGGCCTGTTGGAGTTTTCCTTGGGCATCAACCAGGAATGTGCTGCGTTCGACGCCGCGGACCGTCTTGCCGTACATGTTCTTGTCTTTCATGACGCCAAACAGGTTGCACAAGGCCTCGGTGGGATCAGAGACCAGGGTAAGGCTGAACTGATATTTCTCGATGAACTTCTGGTGAGAGGCAACGCTATCGCGGGAGACCCCGATGACCTGGGTATTGGCTGCCAGGAAGTCCGCATGAAGGCGAGTGAAATCCTGTCCTTCGACGGTGCAGCCTGGGGTGTCGTCCTTGGGGTAGAAGTAGATCACCAGTTGGTGGCCGATGAAGTCGGTGAGCTGGGCGGCGCCCCTGCTGGTCTCAAGGGGCAGTGCGGGTATTGAGTCGCCAGTCGAAAGCGGGGTCGATTGCGTCATGGTGTATCGGGCTCCGAGGGGTTTGAGGGGTTGAGAATGAGGGCAGCGAGCACCTGACGCCCCTCAGAGGCGAGCAGGTTGAAGGTGCGGCAGGCTGCATCTGTGGCCATGCACTCCACCCCGGTTCTGGGAAAGAGCCGTGCCAACCGGGGCTGAGGGAGAAGCTGCATGCGGTCGCCCGTTCCCAGCAGGATGACCTCAGGATCGAGAGCACGGAGCGCGAGGAGGTGGTCATCGCTCAGAGATTCAAAGCTCGAGACGGCCCACCTCTGCGGCGCTCCCTGGGGGAGGACGAGGACGGAGTGATCGTAGCGGGTGGCCCCGATAAGTACCGCTCCCGGCTGGTAAGCGGCAATTCGGTTGAGCCCAGGGGCGAGGTCTGGCTGGAGGGTGGTGCCCATTGATTCCAACGCTAGCAGGTTTTGATGAATTTTTTGTCAGGGCAGGTTGGGCTAAAGTAAAGGTTTTATCTCCATTCACGGGAAAACCCTTGTCATGAAGCCATTTCCACGCATCCAGCGCCTGCCCCCCTACGTTTTTAACATCACGGGTGAGCTGAAAATGGCGGCCCGCCGCCGTGGCGAGGACATTATCGACATGAGCATGGGCAACCCGGACGGGCCCACGCCGCCCCACATTGTTGAGAAACTGATTGAGGTCTCGCGCAAGGAGCACACCCACGGGTATTCGGTCTCCAAGGGCATTCTGAGGCTGCGCAAGGCCATCACGGGCTGGTATCAGCGCAGGTACGGCGTTGAGCTCGACCCGGAGACTGAGGCCATCGTCACGATTGGCTCGAAGGAGGGCCTTGCTCACCTGATGCTGGCCACCCTGGACCGTGGCGACACGGTTCTGGTTCCGAACCCCTCCTACCCCATCCATATCTACGGCGCCATCATTGCTGGAGCAGACATTCGATCCGTTCGAATGACGGATGACGTGGACTTCTTCGAGGAGCTGGAGCGTGCCATCCGGGAGTCCATTCCCAAGCCCAAGATGATGATCCTGGGGTTCCCGAGCAACCCCACGGCCCAGTGTGTCGATCTTCCATTCTTTGAGCGGGTGGTGGCCCTGGCCAAGGAGCACGACATCCTGGTGGTTCACGACCTCGCCTACGCAGACATCACCTTCGACGGCTATCGAGCCCCCTCCATCATGGAGGTGCCAGGTGCACGAGATATTGCCGTGGAGTTTTTCACGCTCTCTAAGTCCTACAGCATGGCTGGATGGCGTATCGGATTTATGGTGGGTAACAAGGAGCTGGTCTCCGCGCTCGCTCGAATCAAGAGCTACCATGACTACGGCACCTTTACGCCGATTCAGGTGGCCTCGGTGATTGCATTGGAGGGCCCACAGGAGTGCGTGGAAGAGGTTCGCCTGCAGTACCAGAAGCGACGGGATACGCTGGCCCGCGGCCTCATTCAGGCCGGGTGGGCGGTAGAGGTGCCAAAGGCCTCGATGTACATCTGGGCGCGCATACCCCAGGCCTACGCACACCTCGGCTCTCTGGAGTTCGCAAAGAAGCTGCTGCTGGACGCAAAGGTCGCCGTATCCCCGGGGATCGGCTTTGGCGAATACGGTGACACTCATGTGCGATTCGCTCTTATCGAGAACGAACATCGCATTCGTCAGGCGGTCCGGGGCATTCGAGAAATGTTCCGCAAGGATGGTCTGATCAAAGTGCCCGCCGAGGCGGGAGAGGGAGAAGAGGCATGACCGGCCAGCAGATTCCACTGAGGGTGGGCATTGCCGGCCTCGGCACGGTGGGAAGCGGAACCTACACCGTTTTGACGCGCAATCAGGCCGAGATTGGCCGTCGAACGGGCAGAGACCTGGTGGTCACGGCCGTAGCGGACCTCGATCAGGCGAAGGCCCAGGCGCTCACGCAGGGTCGGTGCAGGATTTACAGCAACGCCATCGACCTCGCACAGGATCCTGAGGTTGATGTGGTGGTTGAGCTCGTCGGAGGGTATGGGTTTGCTAAGACTCTGGTCGAGGCTGCGCTCGCGGCCGGAAAGCCCGTCGTCACGGCAAACAAGGCGCTGCTGGCCCTCCACGGAAACACGCTGTTCGCGCAGGCCCAGGCCGCGGGGGTCAGCATTGGCTACGAGGCCTCGGTTGCAGGTGGAATCCCGATCATGAAGTCGCTGCGTGAGGGACTGGCCGCCAATCGGATCCAGTCCGTTGCGGGCATCATCAACGGCACCACCAATTTCATTCTCAGCGAGATGAGGGCTAAGGGCCTGTCGTTTGAGGAGGTTCTCGCCGAAGCGCAGCGATTGGGCTATGCGGAAGCCGATCCCACGTTCGATGTGGAGGGCATCGACGCTGCCCACAAGATCACCCTCCTGGCATCAAACGCCTTCGGCATTCCGCTCGCGTTTGAGCAGGCCCATGTGGAGGGAATCCGCGGTCTACAGTCGGCTGATATCCGGTATGCAGAACAGCTGGGCTATCGTGTGAAGCTCTTGGGCATCACCAAACGACAGCGGGATGGAATCGAGCTTCGCGTCCACCCCACCCTGGTGCCTCAGTCCCTTTTGCTGGCCAATGTTGAGGGAGCGATGAATGCGGTCCAGGTGGTGGGCGATGCGGTGGGAACCACCCTGCATTACGGAAAGGGCGCAGGCTCTGAGCCCACCGCGAGTGCTGTGATCTCAGACCTCATCGACCTCAGCCGTCTGGGGCAGGGCAGTGCGCTGCCCATTCCTGCATTGGGTTTTCAGGACTCAGCGCTCAAGCCTCTGCCCATTCTCCCCATCGCCCAGGTCACCACAGGCTTCTATCTCCGAATGGGGGTGCGTGATGAGCCGGGTGTTCTCGCGGACATCACCCGTCGGCTCGCCGACCGGGGTATCTCGATTGACGCCTTTATTCAAAGGCCACGCGAGGAGCCTCAGGACCACACCGATGTGATCATCGTCACCCACCCTTGTGTCGAACGTGACCTGAGACTGGCCGTGGCAGAGCTCGTTCAGTTGCCGACGATCCTCGAGCAGACCGTCACCCTCCGGGTGGAGCATTTCGAATGAGTCTGAGCTACCGGTCCACCCGATCCGAACAGGCCCTGGGGCAATTTACCGATGTGCTCCTGGAGGGGCTCGCGCCGGATGGTGGTCTCGCCATGCCCAGTCATATTCCGATGGTTTCGTCGGGGCAGTTGCTGCGCTGGTCTGTGCTTCCCTATCCTCTGCTCGCTGCAGAGGTGATGGGCCTCTTCGCAACCGATCTGTCCTCCGAGGTGCTCAAGCGCCTGACGGCAGCGGCGTACACCCGAGAGAGCTTTGGTGACGCCCGGATTGCGCCTCTCACGACACTTGGAGAGGAGTCGGGAACACCCATTGGGCTGCTCGAACTCTCCAACGGCCCAACCCTAGCGTTCAAGGACATGGCCATGCAGTTTCTCGGTCAGGTCTTTGAGCATGTGTTGAGTGAGAGAGGCCAGAGGCTGGCGATTCTCGGCGCCACATCGGGGGACACCGGGAGTGCGGCTGAGTATGCGATGCGGGGCAAGGACCGTGTGCAGGTCTTCATGCTCTCACCCGAAGGGCGAATGAGCGCATTTCAGCGGGCCCAGATGTACTCCTTGCAGGACGCCAACATCTTCAATCTCACGGTTCCGGGCAGCTTTGATGTCTGCCAAGACCTCGTGAAGGCGGTCTCAGGCGATCTTCAATTTAAAACGCAACACCGCATCGGCGCAGTGAATTCCATCAATTGGGGGCGGATCACGGCCCAAGTGGTCTACTACTTCGCTGGCTACTTTCAGGCCGTTGAGCGCTACGGCCTTAGCATGGGGGATCTTGTGTCCTTCAGCGTGCCCTCTGGAAATTTTGGAAATGTGCTCTCCGGCTATGTCGCGAAGCGCATGGGGCTGCCCATCGACCGACTGGTTGTGGCCACCAACGAAAACAATGTGCTGGACGAGTTCTTCACCACCGGGCGCTATCGGCCGAGAGGGATTGCAGAAACTCAACTCACCTCCAGTCCCTCCATGGATATTTCCAAGGCGTCTAACTTTGAGCGATTTGTCTTCGAGATGGTCGGGGGCGACAGTCATCGCCTGGCTGCTCTCTGGCAGCGCCTGGCCGAGGAAGGCGAGTTTCAGATTGGCACCTCTGACCCGGCCTGGGCAGTGGTTCGTGGCTCCGGCCTTGTGTCCGGCACTAGCACCCACGCCATGCGGCTTGAGGCCATCCGAAGCACCGCTCGTCGCTATGGTCGCGTGATCGACCCTCACACCGCCGACGGCCTCAATGTGGCCCGTCGCTACCTTCGGCCCGGGCAGCCGATGATCTGCCTGGAGACCGCACTGCCGGTGAAATTCTCAGAGACCATCCAGGAGGCACTCGGCCAGGCTGCTCCTCGGCCCAGCCATCTTGACGGCCTGGAGGCCCTGCCCCAGCGCGTCTTTCCCTTGTCAGCCCAGGTGGACGAGCTCAGAGCCTTCATCGTCCAGCATGAGGTCTCAGGTCTCACTTCATGAGAAGTCTCGACGAGGCCCTCGAGGAGTTGTTACGCCGCGCTCCGCAGGCTCCATCGGCCGAGACGATTCCCCTTGGCGCGGCCCTGGGAAGGATCCTCGCCGAGCAGGTGCGATCTCCCATCGATGTACCAGGATTCGACAACTCACAGATGGATGGCTTCGCGGTGCGGTCAGGTGAGGTCCAGGTGGGGTCCGAGATGTCTGTCTCTCAGCGCATCGCCGCTGGGCACCCAGGCAGCCCCCTTGCGCCGGGTACGGCTGCACGAATTTTTACCGGCGCCCCCATCCCTCTCGGGGCAGATGCGGTCATCATGCAAGAGCAGGCCCAGACGACGGAGGAGGGCGCGTCTGTCCGTTTTAACTCTACCGCCACAGCAGGACAGAACATTCGTCCTCGCGGCGGGGATCTGCGACAAGGGGCTGAGGTCTGCCCCGCAGGACGCCGCCTCAGTCCTGCCGATCTAGGCCTGCTCGCGAGCATTGGCGTGGGAGCGGTCTCGGTGCGACGCCCCGTGCGGTTAGCTGTCTTTTCCAGTGGGGATGAGCTCGTTCAGCCTGGGACGCCGCTTCAGCCCGGACAGATCTACGACAGCAATCGCCCCATGTTGGTGGCACTGGCCGCGGCGCTGGGGGTTCAGGTGACCGATCTGGGAGTGCTGCCCGATCGTGCAGATGTCATACGTGACGCCCTGGCGCAGGCTGGCCATGATCACGATGTGGTGATGACCTGTGGCGGAGTCTCGGTGGGTGAGGAAGATCACATCAAGGCCGCAGTTCGCGCGGTGGGAGAGCTCGATCTCTGGCAGGTGGCGATCAAGCCTGGAAAACCCTTTGCATTCGGTCGGGTAGGCCGCGCGGCCTTTGTTGGGCTCCCTGGGAACCCCGTCTCCGCCTGGGTTACCTTTGTCTTGTTGGTTCGCCCCTTTCTGCTCAAGAGCACTGGACAGTCGAATGTCCGTGCCACCCCGATTCGTGCCCGAGCAGCCTTTAACTGGCCGAGTCCAGATGCCCGCCAGGAATTTCTCCGAGGGACGCTCCATCCGGCCGGTGAGGTGGAGATTCATCTCAAGCAGAACTCCCAGCTGCTCACCTCTATCACGCAGTCGGACTGCCTGGTCTGCATCCCTGCCCGTGGGGTTGTACAGGCCGGTGATCCGGTTGAGGTGATTCCCTTTTACTCGCTCGAGGCCTAGCCGAGCCATGGAGGCCTAGCCGAGCCATGCATACACAGATTGAGATTCTCTTGTTTGCCTCACTTCGGGAGCGCCTGGAGATGCAGCGTCTCAGCCTTGACTGGAGCGAGGGCAGCGTGTCCGACCTGCGAAAGACCTTGTCTGCTCGGGGAGACGCCTGGTCTGACTTTATGCATCCCAGCCGAATTCGAGTGGCGGTTAATCAGGTCATGGCGCAAGAAGACATGCCCGTCCAACCCGGGGATGAGGTTGCATTCTTTCCCCCTGTGACGGGCGGCTAAGCCATGGCCTCCCCACGTGTTCGGATTCAGGAGGGTGACTTCTCGTTGGAGGCCGAGCTCGCGAGCCTCAGGCGAACGCCAACGGGGGACTTGAACACCCAGGTGGGTGCGGTGGCGAGCTTTGTGGGCACCGTGCGTGAGCGAAACGACGGTGATTCGGTCTCGAGCCTTACCCTTGAGCACTACCCCGGCATGACCGAGCGGTCGATTGAAGCCATCATTCAACGGGCCGAGACGCGCTGGCCACTGCTCGCAGCGGTGGTCATTCACCGGGTAGGAACGCTTGCTCCGGGCGATCAGATCGTTCTGGTGGGCGTAGCCAGTGCCCACCGGGAGGCGTCTCTGCAGGCCTGTGCCTTCATTATGGATTTTCTCAAGACAGAGGCGCCCTTCTGGAAGCGGGAGGTCACTCCTGATGGCGCTCGTTGGGTGGACGCTCGGAGCACCGATGACGAGGCCCGTCATCGCTGGCTAGAGCGCCCAGACCAGTCCAGCCCTTGAAAATCTCGGGCTGAGCGCCCACGTATGGCTTAGACCACAGATTGGAGTCGTGCCATGAGAATCGACAAACTTACCACTGCCTTTCAGCAGGCCCTGGCCGATGCACAGAGCCTCGCGCTCGGCCATGACAATCCCAACATCGAGCCGCTGCACCTCCTCATCGCGCTCCTCGATCAGCCCGAGGGCAGCACGCGCTCGCTGCTCTCAAGGGCAGGATGCAATGTCTCAAAGCTCGCTCAGGAGGCGAAGATCGGGCTCGATCGTCTGCCCAAGGTGCAGTCGGCCTCTGGGGAGATCCATGTCGGGTCTGAGCTCAACCGAGTGCTCAATCTCACGGATCGTGAGGCTCAGAAACGCGGTGATCAGTTCATCGCGAGCGAACTCTTCCTTCTGGCCTTGTCGGAGGACAAGGGAGAGGCCGGCAGACTGCTGCGAGAGTCGGGCCTGTCTCGCAAGAATCTCGAACTGGCGGTTGACGCGGTTCGTGGGGGCAACTCGGTAAACAGCCAGGAGGCCGAGGGGCAGCGTGAGGCACTCAAAAAGTACACGGTCGATCTCACCGAGCGGGCCATGGCGGGAAAACTCGATCCTGTGATTGGTCGAGACGATGAAATCCGGCGATGTATCCAGATTCTGCAGCGCAGGACCAAAAACAATCCGGTGCTGATTGGCGAGCCCGGCGTGGGCAAGACAGCGATTGCAGAGGGGTTGGCTCAGCGCATCGTAAACGGTGAGGTGCCCGAAGGCCTCAAGGGCAAGAAGGTTCTCACCCTGGATATGGCCGCTCTGCTCGCTGGTGCCAAATTCAGGGGTGAGTTCGAAGAGCGCCTGAAGGCGGTGCTCAAAGATGTGGCCGCGATGGCCGAGCAGGGCAGCCATCCCATCGTTTTCATCGACGAGATCCACACCATGGTGGGAGCCGGCAAGGCCGAGGGGGCGATGGACGCGGGCAATATGCTCAAGCCTGCGCTCTCCCGAGGCGAGCTCCACTGCATTGGGGCCACCACCTTGGATGAGTACCGCAAATACATTGAGAAGGACGCAGCCCTCGAGCGGCGGTTCCAGAAGGTGATGGTGGACGAGCCCTCCGTTGAGGCGACGATCGCGATCCTTCGTGGGCTTCAGGAGCGCTACGAACTCCATCATGGAGTGGACATCACCGACCCGGCGATCGTGGCTGCAGCGGAGCTCTCGCATCGCTACATCACGGATCGATTCCTGCCCGATAAGGCGATCGACCTCATCGATGAGGCTGCGTCTCGCATCAAGATGGAGATCGATTCCAAGCCCGAGCGCATGGACAAGCTGGACCGGCGACTCATTCAGCTCAAGATCGAGCGTGAGGCCGTGCGGAAGGAAAAGGATGAGGCCTCCAGGCGCCGCTTCGACCTGATTGAGGAGGAGATCGATCGCCTCTCTCGTGAGGTCTCCGACCTCGAGGAGATCTGGCGGGCAGAAAAGGCAGCCGTGCAGGGGACTCAGCACATCAAGGAGGAGATCGAGCGGCTGCGGGTTGAGATTGAGCAGCACACCCGCAAGGGGGATTGGCAGAAGGTCTCCGAGCTGCAGTACGGACGGCTCCCTGAGCTGGAATCAAAGCTCAAGGTGGCTGATGCCATTGCGAGCCAGGGCGGAACCTCTGATCCCGATCATGCGGCTCGTCCCCGTCTCCTGCGCACCCAAGTCGGTGCTGAGGAGATCGCAGAGGTGGTCTCCCGCGCCACTGGGATCCCAGTATCCAAGATGATGCAGGGTGAGCGCGAGAAGCTTCTAGGCATGGAGGGGCACCTGCACCAGCGTGTGGTGGGCCAGGATGAGGCCGTAGGGCTGGTCTCTGATGCCATACGCCGGTCCCGGGCGGGGCTCTCTGACCCCAACCGTCCCTACGGCTCATTTCTGTTTCTCGGGCCCACGGGGGTTGGAAAGACGGAACTATGTAAGGCCTTGGCCCAGTTTCTCTTCGACTCCGAGGAGCACCTCGTGCGGGTCGACATGAGCGAGTTTATGGAAAAGCACTCGGTCTCGAGGCTCATCGGAGCGCCCCCGGGCTATGTCGGCTACGAGGAGGGAGGCACGCTCACGGAGGCGGTGCGCCGAAAGCCCTATAGCGTCATCCTGCTCGATGAGGTGGAGAAGGCCCACCCAGATGTGTTCAATGTCCTGCTCCAGGTCCTGGATGATGGGCGGCTCACCGACGGACAGGGGCGCACGGTGGACTTCCGTAATACAGTCGTGGTGATGACCTCCAATCTCGGATCCCCCGAAATTCAGCGTCTTGCAGGCCAGCCATCCGATGTCCTGAAGGCGGCAGTGATGCAGGAGGTGAAGTCGCACTTCCGTCCCGAGTTCATCAATCGAATCGATGAGGTGGTGGTTTTTCACGGCCTTGCAGCCGAGCACGTGCGGAGCATTGCCCGGATTCAGCTCGATCGGCTTGCCACTCGACTGGCCGAGCGTGAAATGCGGCTCGAGGTGTCGGATGCCGCCCTGGATGAGGTTGCAAAGGTGGGATTCGATCCGCTGTATGGGGCTCGACCCCTCAAGCGGGCCATACAGAGCCAGATCGAAAATCCCGTGGCCCGACTCATCCTCGAGGGACGTTTTGGCCCCAACGATGTGATTCCCGTCGACCTGGTCGATGGCCAGTTCTCCTTCGCTCGGGTAGTGCATTGAACCACCCGGCGCAGAGCGAGGAGCCCACCGACGCCACACTCTGGCGTCGGTTTCTTGGGATGGGATACGAGGGCTTCCTGCTGGTTGGGCCGGTGATGGTGCTCGCCTTCCTGTATGGGGTGCTGGTGAACCAGACTGACGCCGCGGGAGACCCCGGCCACTGGAAGGCCTATGGCCTTCAGGCCGTGTTGTTCTTGGCCCTCATGGCCTATTTCGGCTGGGGCTGGAGCCGCGGGCGTGTCACGCTGCCCATGCAAACCCTCGGGCTGCAGCTCGTTGATGCGGACACGGGCGGGCCCATTTCACGGTCGAGAGCGATAGCGCGCGCGGCGGTCTCAGGTCTCTTTGTGTTTACGGGGCTCTGGCTCCTGGGTGCCTGGTGGATGCGTTCTCGTCAGACTCCTTACGATCGCCTGTTTCGCACACGCCTGGTCTACCGACCGCTCATCCGCCGCTAGGATTTGACCGAATATGGCGGTGCGTCATACCATACTCAGCTTGCCGTAACCATTGGCAAAAGACTGACTGAATGCGATAAACCGTCGGGTTCGCGCCCACAAGGCGTCTGAACCTGCCGATCCATCAGCTCATAGGCCCTGCCTCCATGTCTGTGTCGTTGACCTCTGTTCTGGGTGAATGGCGCCGGCGGGTGGGGATCACTAGAACTGCTTAGGACCGAACTCTATGGAAATGACTGGCGCAGAAATCCTGGTGCGATGCCTCCAGGAAGAAAAGATTGAGCACCTCTTTGGCTACCCCGGCGGGGCCGTGCTCTATATCTACGACGAAATCTTCAAGCAAGACAAAGTGAAGCACATTCTGGTGCGACACGAGCAGGCCGCGGTGCATGCAGCAGACGCCTATGCGCGTTCCACCGAAAAAGTGGGCTGCTGCATCGTCACCAGTGGTCCGGGCCTGACCAATGCCGTGACCGGCATTGCGACGGCCTACATGGACTCCATCCCCATGGTGATCATCTCTGGGCAGGTTCCAACCCATGCCATTGGCCTAGACGCCTTCCAGGAGTGCGACACCGTGGGCATTACTCGCCCCTGCGTGAAGCACAACTTCCTCGTCAAGGATGTCAAAGACCTCGCCACCACGATCAAGAAGGCCTTCTTCATTGCAAAGACGGGCCGGCCTGGCCCAGTGTTGGTTGATGTTCCCAAGGATGTCACCCGCAATCGATGCAAGTTTGAGTACCCCGAATCGGTGACGATGCGCTCGTATAACCCCGTGGTGCGTGGGCACTCCGGGCAGATCAAGAAGGCGGTCCAGATGATGCTTGGGGCGGAACGCCCCATGATCTATACCGGTGGGGGTGTCATCCTCTCCAACGCCTCCCCTGAGCTCAATGAGCTGGTGGATCTGCTCGGCTACCCCTGCACCAATACGCTCATGGGCCTTGGTGCCTATCGTGCGTCAGACTCTAAATTCCTGGGTATGCCGGGCATGCACGGCACCTACGAGTGCAACATGGCCATGCAGCACTGCGACGTGCTCGTGGCGATTGGTGCTCGTTTCGATGATCGGGTGATTGGTAACCCCAAACACTTTGCTCAGAACCCGCGCAAGATCATTCACGTGGATGTGGATCCCTCCTCCATTTCCAAGCGTGTGAAGGTGGACACCCCGATCGTGGGTGACGTGAAAGAAGTACTCACCGAGATGCTCGCGCTCCTCAAGGACGCGCTTGCGGCCGGTCAAAAGCCGGCTGCCAAGCCACTCGCCTCGTGGTGGGCTCAGATCGAGCAGTGGCGCGCCATGAACTGTCTCGCGTACAAGCCCAGCACCGAGGTGATCAAGCCTCAGTCGGTGGTCGAGACCGTCTGGAAGCTCACCCAGGGTGACGCCTTCGTCACATCCGATGTGGGCCAGCACCAGATGTGGGCAGCGCAGTACTACCGGTTTGATAAGCCTCGCCGCTGGATTAACTCCGGTGGCCTCGGGACGATGGGCGTGGGCCTTCCCTATGCCATGGGGGTTAAGTTTGCGCATCCGAATGCAGATGTGGTGTGCATTACCGGCGAAGCCTCCATTCAGATGAATATCCAGGAGCTCTCCACCTGCCAGCAGTACCACCTTCCGGTCAAGATTCTGAATCTCAACAATCGCTACCTCGGCATGGTTCGCCAGTGGCAAGAGATTGAATACGGGAGTCGCTACGCCGAGTCCTACATGGAATCACTACCCGACTTCGTCAAGCTTGCGGAGTCGTATGGCCATGTCGGCATGCGCATTGAGAACCCAGCGGACGTCGAGCCCGCAATCCGTGAAGCCTTGGCCCTCAAAGATCGGCTGGTCTTTCTCGACTTCATCACGGACCAGACCGAGAACGTCTGGCCCATGGTTCAGGCAGGCAAAGGGCTTACCGAGATGCTCCTTGGCTCAGAAGATCTCTAAGGGGAAGGCACGATGAAACACATTATTTCGATTCTTCTCGAGAACGAGCCAGGTGCTCTGTCACGCGTCGTGGGATTGTTCTCCGCGCGGGGTTACAACATTGAGACCCTCACTGTGGCTCCCACCGAAGACGAGAGTCTCTCCCGGATGACCATCGTCACCCGAGGCTCAGACGAGATCATTGAGCAGATCACCAAGCACCTCAATCGTCTGATTGATGTGGTGAAAGTGATCGACCTGTCCGACCACGCCCACATTGAACGCGAGCTCATGATGGTGAAGGTGCGAGCCGTGGGCAAAGAGCGCGAGGAGATGAAGCGCATGGCAGACATCTTTCGCGGCCGGATTATCGATGTCACCGAAAAGATCTACACCATCGAACTCACGGGTGACAGCAGCAAGCTTGACGCCTTCCTAGAGGCCCTCGAAGAGGGCAGCATTCTGGAGACTGTTCGCACAGGCTCTTCCGGCATCTCTCGGGGCGAGCGCACGCTGCGCGCCTAAACCATTTTCTGAAAGGACGACAACATGAACGTTTACTACGATAAAGACTGTGACCTCTCCCTCCTCAAAGGCAAGAAGGTTGCCATCATTGGCTATGGCTCCCAAGGCCACGCCCACGCGCAGAACCTGCACGACAGCGGCGTTCAGGTGGTGGTGGGCGTGCGCAAAGGCGGCCCCTCCTGGGCGAAGGTAGAGAGGGCAGGCCTCGCAGTGGCTGACATCCAGTCCGCTGTTCAGGGCGCAGACATTGTGATGCTCCTCATGCCCGACGAGACCATCGCATCGGTCTACAACGCCGAGGTGGAGCCCAACATGAAGGAGGGCGCAGCCTTGGCCTTTGCCCACGGATTCAATGTCCACTACGGCCAGGTGAGTCCCCGCAAAGACCTGGATGTGATCATGATTGCCCCGAAGGCGCCCGGACACACCGTTCGCAACACCTACACCCAGGGTGGCGGCGTACCCCACCTGATCGCTGTGCACGCAGATCGTTCTGGAAACGCCCGCGCCCTTGCTCTGGCCTACGCCAGTGCCAACGGTGGCGGTAAGGCCGGCATCATCGAGACCAACTTCCGGGAAGAGACCGAGACCGACCTCTTTGGTGAGCAGGCTGTGCTCTGTGGCGGTACCGTCGAGCTGATCAAGGCTGGCTTCGAGACGCTGGTTGAGGCCGGTTATGCCCCAGAGATGGCCTACTTCGAGTGCCTCCACGAGCTCAAGCTCATCGTCGACCTCATCTATGAGGGCGGAATTGCCAACATGAACTACTCCATCTCCAACAACGCCGAGTACGGCGAGTATGTAACGGGCCCGAGGGTGGTGACTGCGGAGACGAAAGAGGCCATGCGCGAGTGTCTGCGCAACATCCAGACCGGGGAATACGCCAAGAGCTTCATCCTCGAGAATCGGGCCGGTGCGCCTACACTGCTGTCACGCCGCCGTCTCACGGCCGAGCACCAGATCGAGCAGGTGGGTGAGAAGCTTCGCGCCATGATGCCCTGGATCAAGGCCAACAAGCTGGTCGATCAGACCCGTAACTGACCGAGCCAAGCAGCTTGAAGACGCCTGACATTCGCCACTGGCCTCACCCCATCATCGCTCGCGAGGGGTGGGGCATTCTGGCCGCATCGATTCTGGTCGCCCTTGTGCTGGGATGGCTCAACCTTGACCTGCTCACCCTGGTCGCATGGGTATTTGTGGTGTTCGCCCTGCAGTTCTTTCGTGACCCGGCGCGCGTCCCCCCTCCAGAGCTCGACGCCATCACAAGCCCTGCAGATGGTCAGATTGTCTATGTTGGGAACGCGCCCGATCCCTTCACCGGCGAGTCGGTGCTCAAGATCAGCGTCTTCATGAATGTCTTTAACGTCCACTCCAATCGCGCTCCCATTGCGGGCCAGGTGGGGCAGGTGGTCTACAGCCCGGGCAAGTTCGTCAATGCCTCGCTCGATAAAGCCTCCACAGAGAACGAGCGCAACGCGGTTGAGATCACCGACTCTGCCGGCCGTCGACTGGCCTGTGTCCAGGTGGCTGGGCTGGTGGCGCGGCGCATTCTTTGCTATGTGCAGCCCGGTGACCGGGTGGAGCGCGGGATGCGGTATGGCTTCATTCGGTTTGGGTCGCGCGTGGATGTCTTTCTGCCGCTGGGCAGTCGCTCTCTGGTTGCAGTAGGCCAGAAGGTTGCGGCCCATTCCACTGCACTTGCTCAATGGCCCGAAGCCGCACAAGATGCGGGGAATGCATAGCCTAAGACCTCGGCGGCGGCAGAGTATCTATCTGCTGCCCAACCTCTTCACCACAGCCTGTCTGTTCTCGGGCTTCTACGCCATCGTCACGGCCATGAACAACCAGTTCGCGCAGGCCTCTGTAGCGATCTTCGTGGCCATGGTGCTCGACAGCCTAGATGGGCGAGTGGCGCGTCTGACCAACACCACCTCCGACTTTGGCGCCAACTACGACAGCCTGGCTGACATGGTGTCCTTCGGAGTGGCTCCGGCGCTCATCATGTATGAGTGGGCCTTGCAGGGCATGGGTAAGCTCGGCTGGCTTGCCGCATTCATCTACGTCGCCGGCGCGGCCCTTCGTCTGGCCCGGTTCAACACCAACATCGGCGTTGTAGACAAGCGGTTCTTTCAGGGCCTGCCAAGCCCCGCGGCAGCGGCACTCGTGGCAGGCTTCGTCTGGCTCATCACCGATCTCCGTGAGTCCAAGCTCTTTGATGGCACGGTTGCAGATCTGCGCTGGCTGGCCTGGGCCGTGTCCGTCTATGCCGGCGTCACGATGGTTAGCAATGTACCCTTCTACAGCTTCAAAGACCTCAACCTTCGACGAAGCGTTCCCTTCATCTTCATCGCACTCGGGGCCCTGGTGCTCGTGCTCATCTCCCAGGATCCCCCGAGCAGCCTCTTTCTGATTGTCACCGCCTACGCGTTTTCGGGTTACTTTGTATTTGCCTGGCAGAAATACCATGGCAAAGATGTGGTTTTGTTTGTTGAATCAAAAACCAAAGATGATTAGGCTATACCTATCATGACCGACAAGCTCATCATATTCGACACCACCCTGCGCGATGGCGAGCAAAGCCCTGGCGCCTCAATGACCAAGGACGAGAAAGTCCGCATCGCCCGCCAGCTGGAGCGACTTCGGGTGGATGTGATCGAGGCCGGCTTTGCTGCAGCCAGCCCGGGTGACTTTGAGGCGGTGCGTGCCGTTGCGGAGAGCGTCAGAGAGAGCACGGTCTGCAGCCTCTCCAGGGCCACAGAGAGCGATATACGGGCGGCCGGCGAGGCGATTGCACCCGCTGCGCGCAAGCGTATTCACACCTTTATCGCCACCAGCCCCATCCATATGGAGAAGAAGCTGCGCATGCAGCCCGATCAGGTGGTTGATGCTGCGGTAGCCGCAGTCACGATGGCCCGACGGTATACCGACGATGTCGAGTTCTCCGCAGAGGACGCCGTGCGGTCCGATATCGATTTCCTGGTGCGCATTTTTGAGGCGGTGATTCAGGCCGGTGCCACCACCATCAATGTGCCAGACACCGTGGGCTACAGCGTGCCCACGCAGTGGGGTGAGCGTATGGCTCAGCTCATTGCGCGTACGCCAGGGGCCAGCCGTGTAGTCTGGTCTACCCACTGCCACAACGATCTCGGGATGGCGGTTGCCAACTCTCTGTCGGCCGTCCTCGCCGGTGCCCGTCAGGTGGAGTGCACCATTAACGGGCTTGGTGAGCGGGCTGGCAATGCGAGCCTCGAGGAGATTGTGATGGCGGTCCGCACCCGCTCGGACATCTTCGGCTGCGCGCCTACGATCGACACCACCCAGATTGTTCCCGCCTCTCGGCTCGTCTCACAGATCACCGGTTACCCCGTTCAGCCGAACAAGGCCATTGTGGGCGCGAATGCCTTTGCCCATGAGTCTGGCATTCACCAGGACGGCGTGCTCAAGCATCGGGAAACCTACGAGATCATGCGAGCGGAAGATGTGGGCTGGACGGCCAACCGCATTGTCTTGGGTAAGCTCTCCGGACGAAACGCCTTTCGGCAACGCCTCCAGGCCTTGGGGATTGAACTCGAGAGCGAGCAGGCCTTGAACGAGGCCTTTGCCCGGTTCAAAGACCTTGCCGACCGCAAGACAGAGATCTTCGATGAGGACCTTCAGGCGCTCGTGAGCGGTGAGGCTGAGCCAAAGGACGAGCAGTACCAGCTCATCTCCCTCAGTCAGCGCTCAGAAATGGGTGAGCGCCCCGTGTCCCGCGTGGTGTTCTCTGCACATGGCAAAGAACTCGCCTCTGAGTCGGAGGGTAACGGCCCGGTGGACGCAACGGTTCGCGCCATCGAAGACCAGGTCAAGAGTGGGGCGGAGCTGCTGTTGTTCTCGGTGAACGCGATCACCACCGGAACGGAGTCGCAAGGGGAGGTCACCATGCGCCTGTCCAAGGACGGACGCATCGTAAATGGCATGGGGGCTGACCCCGACATTGTGGTGGCCTCGGCTAAGGCCTATCTCAATGCCTTAAATCGATTGTCCGTGGCCCCTAGGGTAAATCCGCAACAACCCTAATTCGTGTATCATTCGCGGTTTAGCACGGCTAGGCTCGGCAGCCTAAGCCGCAAGTCCATTTCTTTTTTGGGAATTCTGCCAAATGACTACAGCTCACCTGTCGAAGTCCGACATCGTCTCTCAATATCAGCGCAAACCCAGCGACACCGGGTCTCCTGAGGTTCAGGTCGCTCTGCTCACCGGCCGCATTAACGAACTCACCGAGCACTTCAAGGTCCATCAGAAAGACCATCACTCCCGGCGCGGCCTCCTCAAGATGGTCTCCCGCCGCCGTAAGCTTCTCGACTACCTCAAGCGCACCGACCTGCCCAGCTACCGCACGCTCATCGAGCGCCTCGGTCTGCGCAAGTAAAGAATGCCTAGGCAACCTGCGCTGTTGCCGTTTATCGGGATCGAGCCTGGGCACATCATGGGATGTGCCCCCGTCTTCGCTCGTCCCGACACTAACTAAAAGGATCTCCAGTGTTCAATATTGCAAAAGAATCATTCCAGTTCGGCCAGCACACCATCACGCTGGAAACGGGCGAGATCGCTCGTCAGGCCACCGGCGCCGTGATGGTGAGCATGGACGACACCGTCGTCTTGGCGACCGTGGTTGCAGCGAAGTCTGCTAAGCCCGGACAAGACTTCTTTCCCCTCACGGTTGACTACATTGAGAAAACCTACGCAGCCGGAAAGATCCCCGGCGGCTTTTTCAAGCGTGAAGGGCGTCCCTCAGAGAAGGAGACCCTCACGTCCCGCCTGATCGATCGCCCTCTGCGCCCCCTGTTCCCCGAGGGCTTCTACAACGAGGTGCAGGTTGTTATCCATGTGCTGTCCTTAAATCCTGAAGTCGACCCTGATATTCCTGCAATGATCGGGGCGTCGGCCGCGCTTGCCATCTCCGGCGTGCCCTTTAACGGCCCGATCGGCGCGGCTCGTGTGGGCTATCTAGATGGCCAGTACCTGCTCAACCCAACCATCTCTCAGCTCAAGGCCTCAAGGCTCGATCTGGTGGTGGCGGGTACAGAGTCTGCTGTGCTCATGGTGGAGTCTGAGGCTGATCAACTCTCTGAAGACATCATGCTCGGTGCCGTCGTGTACGGGCACGACCAGATGCGTGCAGCGATTCAGGCCATTCACAACCTAGTGGAAAAGGCCGGTAAGCCCGAGTGGGACTGGCAGCCCGCCGCCAAGGACGAGGCCTTGGTTGCACGCATTACCGCCTTGGCTGAGGCCAACCTGAAGGCCGCCTATCAGATTCGTAACAAGCAAGAGCGTTCGCAGAAGCTCAAAGAAGTCTATGCCTCGGTCGACTCCCAACTGGCGGCGGATGTTGCAGCTGGCACCGTCCATGCGCCCCAGGGCAATATCGTCAACGACACTCTCTTTGGCCTCGAGGCTGCGGTGGTGCGTGGTCAGATCCTCAACGGTGAGCCCCGCATCGATGGTCGCGATACCCGCACCGTTCGTCCCATCTCCATTCGCAATGGGGTGTTGCCACGCACCCACGGGTCGGCCCTGTTCACCCGGGGTGAGACTCAGGCGCTGGTGGTGGCCACGCTCGGCACGTCGCGCGACGAGCAGGTGATTGATGCCCTAGGTGGCGAATATCGCGATCGCTTCATGCTCCACTACAACATGCCCCCGTTTGCCACGGGTGAGACCGGCCGCGTTGGCACACCCAAGCGTCGCGAGATTGGTCATGGCCGGCTGGCTAAGCGCGCCCTCGTGGCAGTGCTGCCAAGCCCAGAGGAATTTGCGTACTCCATGCGGGTCGTCTCAGAGATTACCGAGTCCAACGGCTCCTCGTCGATGGCCTCAGTCTGCGGGGGCTGCCTCGCGCTTATGGATGCTGGCGTTCCGCTCAAGGCTCACGTGGCGGGTATTGCGATGGGCCTGATTAAAGAAGGCGGCCGATTTGCTGTGCTCACCGACATCCTCGGAGACGAGGATCATCTCGGTGATATGGACTTCAAGGTGGCCGGAACCGAAGCGGGCGTCACGGCTCTGCAGATGGACATCAAGATTCAGGGCATCACCAAAGAGATCATGCAGGTTGCACTGGCCCAAGCCCTCGAGGCGCGCATTCACATTCTGGGCAAGATGAAGTCGGCCATGGGCCATGCCCGCACCGAGCTCTCCGAGTTTGCCCCCCGTCTCTACACCATGAAGATCAATCCCGAGCGGATCCGTGATGTGATTGGCAAGGGCGGAGCAACCATCCGCGCAATCACCGAAGAGACCGGAACCCAGATTGATATCCAGGAAGACGGCAGCATTACGGTGGCTGCAACCTCCGGTGACGCAGCTCGCGCAGCCATGAAGCGCATTGACGAGCTCACCGCCGAGGTTGAAGTGGGTAAGGCCTACGAAGGAACCGTTCTGCGCCTCCTCGAGTTCGGTGCCATTGTCCAGGTCCTTCCCGGCAAGGATGGTCTGCTGCACATTTCTCAGATCGCCAATGAGCGCGTCAACCAGGTCTCCGACTACGTGAAGGAAGGTCAGGTTGTTCGTGTCAAGGTGATCGAGGCCGACGAGAAGGGCCGTCTGCGTCTCTCCATGAAGGCCCTGCTCGAGGAGCAGAAGCCTGGCGGAGATGGTGCGGAGGCCATTCTGGCCGTTGCGGCTGCGGCCTCTGTCTCCGGCCATGAGGCTGCAGACGGGGCATCTGCTGATGGAAGCGGCGCCGCCGACTAAGCGAGAACACGATGCGCAAGCCCCTGATTCTCGGCAACTGGAAGATGAATGGAGACATGGCCTCTAACGAGGCACTCATGGCTTCGCTCTTGCAGTCGTCCGAGGGGCTATTGGCCTCGGGTGTTATCGATGCCGGCTTCGCCGTGCCTGCCCCTTACCTGTTTCAGGCTGCCGTGCGATGTCGGGGCAGGGGCCTGATCTGGGGGGCTCAGGATGTCTCTGACCAGCAGCAAGGGGCCTACACCGGTGAAATCTCTGTGGCCATGCTGCAGGATTTTGAGGCGAGCTTTGCGCTCGTCGGCCACTCAGAGCGTCGTGCTCGAGGGGCTGAGTCAGACGCGATCGTCTGCGCCAAGGCCCGCACGCTGCTCCGCGCTGGCCTCATGCCCGTGATCTGTGTGGGGGAGTCGCTCGATCAACGCGAGCGGGGTGAGGCTCAGGACATCGTCTCTGCGCAGGTGAGTGCTGCCTTGGCGTGTGCGGCCTCTCTTGAAGAGGCCCGTGCATGTGTTGTGGCCTACGAGCCCATCTGGGCCATCGGAACGGGCCGAACAGCAAGCGCCGTCGACGCGCAGACCATGCATGTCCGCATTCGTGAAGTGGCTGAAGGCCTGTGGCCCGGCCTAGGCACAGAGATCCGGATTCTCTACGGCGGCAGCGTCAATGCAGAGAATGCTGAGGCCCTGCTGTCCCAGCCCGATATTGACGGGGCCTTGGTTGGGGGGGCTTCTCTGAAAGCCGATCAAATGTCATGTATCCTTCGGGCCGCGGTGACGAGTGTCACCCCCCAGTAACAGAGAGGTTGCTCAATCGTGTCAGTGATTCATGGTGTGTTGATGGTGGTGCAGCTGGTGTCCGCGTTGGGCATCATTGTGCTCGTGCTCCTTCAACAGGGCAAAGGCGCCGACATGGGAGCGGCCTTCGGTGCAGGGAGTGCGGGCTCGGTGTTCGGCTCGTCCGGCTCGGCCAACTTCCTGTCTCGTACCACGGCCATCCTTGCGGTGCTCTTCTTTGTCTGCACCCTCGGCCTGTCCTATCTGGGAAGCACCAAGATGCGGCAGCCCGCCTCGGGAGGCGCTATCATGGAGTCCATTCCGGGCGCTGTCTCTGCTCCGCCTACCACCGATTCAAGCGTGCCAAGTGCGCCCTCTGCACCTGGTCCCGCTGAGTCCAGTAAGGAGCAGCCCGCAAAACAGTAAGACTGTCTTAATGTTGTCAATCCTGCCGACGTGGTGAAATTGGTAGACACGCTATCTTGAGGGGGTAGTGGCGAAAGCTGTGCGAGTTCGAGTCTCGCCGTCGGCACCAAACATGATGTAGAGCGTTGCGCCCGTCTGGGCATTGCTCATTCAGGGAGAGCGCATGAGCCTCGAGAGTTACCTTCCGGTTCTGCTGTTCATTGGCGTAGGCCTGGCTGTGGGTATAGTGCCCATGCTGCTCGGCAAGCTCATCGGCCCCTCCAAGCCCGATGCCGCCAAGCTCTCCCCTTACGAGTGCGGATTCGAAGCCTTCGAAGATGCCCGCATGCAGTTCGATGTGCGCTACTACCTCGTTGCCATCCTCTTCATTCTTTTCGATCTCGAGATCGCCTTCTTGTTTCCCTGGGCCGTTGTGCTTCAGGACATCGGGCTCTTCGGCTTCCTCTCCATGATGGTCTTTCTGGGCATTCTGGTGCTCGGATTTGTCTATGAATGGATGAAGGGCGCACTTGACTGGGAGTAGGGCATGGCGATTGACGGTGTATTCAAACAAGGCTTTCTCACCACCTCAGTGGATCAGGTCCTGAACTGGACCCGCACGGGCTCGCTCTGGCCAATGACCTTTGGCCTGGCCTGCTGCGCTGTGGAAATGATGCATGCCGGGGCTGCCCGTTACGACCTCGACCGCTTTGGCATCGTCTTCCGCCCAAGTCCCAGGCAGTCCGACCTCATGATTGTCGCGGGCACTCTCTGCAACAAGATGGCTCCAGCACTGCGCAAGGTCTACGACCAGATGCCCGAGCCGCGCTGGGTGCTCTCCATGGGCTCCTGTGCAAATGGCGGCGGCTATTACCACTACTCCTACTCAGTGGTTCGTGGCTGTGACCGCATTGTGCCGGTCGACATCTATGTGCCTGGCTGCCCACCCACGGCCGAGGCCCTTGTCTACGGACTCATCCAATTGCAACAAAAAATTAAACGCACCAGCACCATCGCACGCGATTAAACCAACCCATACTGGCCCCCATGTCCGCTCCCGATACACCCGAACCATCAGAACCTGCGGTGCTTACTCCTGCCGAGCTGCTCGCCCAACAGGTGCAGGCAGTACTGGGTGAGGGCGTTGTGGTGCGTCTCGCCCTTGGCGAGGTGGGCGTTGAGGTTCAGGGCCACCAGGCCCTCGCGGCAGCGCAGGCCCTTCGTGATGGGCCTGGGCTTCAATTCGACACCCTGATCGACCTCTGCGGGCTGGACTACAGCGAGTATGCCCAGGGGCGATGGTCGGGGCCTCGGTTTGCGGTGGTCTCTCACCTGCTCTCCACCAGCCTCAACCAGCGTATTCGCCTGCGAGTCTTCTGCGAGGACGATGACGCCCCCGCAGTGCCTACCTTCACCGAGGTATGGCCCGCGGCAGGATGGTATGAGCGTGAGGCATTCGACCTCTACGGCATCGTGTTTGCGGGGCATCTCGACCTCAGGCGCCTCCTGACAGACTACGGCTTTATTGGCCATCCATTCCGCAAAGACTTCCCCCTGTCTGGTTATGTGGAGATGCGATACGACCCAGAACAGAAGCGCGTCATCTATCAGCCGGTCACGATCGAGCCGCGAGATATCACGCCGCGCGTGATCCGTGAGGAACACTATGGCCGAGATTAAAAACTACACCCTCAACTTCGGTCCCCAGCACCCTGCTGCGCACGGGGTGCTTCGCCTCGTGCTGGAGCTCGACGGTGAGGTGGTTCAGCGAGCAGACCCGCATATCGGCCTCTTGCATCGTGGAACCGAGAAGCTGGCTGAATCCAAGACCTTCCTGCAGTCCGTGCCCTACATGGACCGTCTGGATTATGTGTCCATGATGGCCAATGAGCATGCCTATGTCATGGCTATTGAAAAGCTGCTGGGCGTCGACGTCCCGGTGCGAGCACAGTACATCCGAGTGATGTTCGATGAGATCACACGCATCCTCAACCACCTGCTCTGGATTGGTGCGCATGGGCTGGATGTCGGTGCGATGGCGGTCTTTCTGTATGCCTTCCGCGAGCGCGAAGACCTCATGGACTGCTATGAGGCCGTGTCTGGAGCTCGTATGCATGCGGCCTATTACCGGCCCGGGGGTGTCTATCGCGACCTTCCCGAGCAGATGCCCCAGTACCAGGCCAATCGCCTTCGCTCGAAGAGCGAAATCAATAAGCTCAATGAAAACCGCCAGGGAAGCCTCCTCGATTTCATCGAGGATTTCACACGGCGTTTCCCTGCCTGTGTCGATGAGTACGAAACCCTGCTCACCGATAACCGAATCTGGAAGCAGCGCCTGGTCGGCATCGGGGTGGTCTCACCCGACCGGGCCAAGGCCCTTGGATTTACTGGACCTATGCTGCGTGGATCCGGAATCGCCTGGGACCTGCGCAAGCAGCAGCCTTATGAGGTGTATAGCCAGCTCGACTTCGACATCCCGGTTGGAACAGAGGGCGATAGCTATGACCGCTATCTGGTCCGTATGGCCGAAATGCGCGAGTCCAATCGCATCATCCAGCAGTGCGTCGCCTGGCTGCGCCAGAATCCCGGCCCCGTGATGACCGACAACCATAAGGTTGCACCGCCCGACCGCGAGAGCATGAAGTCCAACATGGAGGAGCTCATCCACCACTTCAAGCTCTTCACGGAGGGCATTCATGTTCCCGCTGGCGAGTGCTACTCCGCAGTGGAGCATCCCAAGGGAGAGTTTGGTATCTACCTCGTCTCTGATGGGGCGAACATGCCTTATCGCGTCAAGATTAGGGCACCTGGATTTGCACACCTTCAGGCCCTTGATGAGATGTCCCGTGGTCACATGCTGGCCGATGTGGTCACCATTATTGGAACCCAAGACATTGTGTTTGGGGAGATCGACCGATGAGCATCCAACTCTCCCTGTCGGAGGCGCCCGTGCGCCGTCTGTCCGACGAGGCCTACCGCAAGATTGATCGGGAGCTCGCTAAGTATCCCAGTGACCAGAAGCAGTCGGCCGTGATGGCTGCACTTCGGATTGCTCAGGTTGAGCATGGATACATTTCTCCCGAGCTTGAGTCCGAAATCGCGGCCTATCTCGGCATGCCTCCCATGGCAGTGCATGAAGTGGCCACGTTCTACAACATGTACGACCTCAAGCCACTGGGCCGATTCAAGCTGACGATCTGTACCAATCTTCCCTGTGCCCTGCGCAGTGGAAACCAGGCTGCGGACTACCTGAAGGCCAGGCTCGGTATTGGCTTTAATGAGACCACTCCCGATGGGCTCTTCACTCTCAAAGAGGGCGAGTGTATGGGGGCCTGTGGTGACTCCCCGGTGATGCTGGTGAACAACCATCGAATGTGTAGCTGGATGTCCAACGACCGAATCGACGCGCTGCTGGCCGAGCTCTCTGAGCAGCCTGCTAAAGGAGACTGATATGGGTGCTGCAGAGATCCCATTCATCGATACCTGCTTCCATGGGCGCCACATCACGCCTCAGATTCTCGCTAACCTGTCACCCGACGGCTGGCACCTGAAGGACTATGAGGCTCGCGGGGGCTATGCAGCCCTCAAAAAGATCCTGGGAGCGGACGGCGGCCCCGGCATGACGCAGGAAGAGGTCATCGCCGAAGTGAAGGCCTCTGTGCTGAGGGGGCGGGGCGGTGCAGGATTCCCCACCGGGCTCAAGTGGAGTTTCATGCCGGCCAAGATGCCGATCCAGAAATACCTCGTCTGCAATTCAGATGAGGGTGAGCCGGGCACCTTCAAAGATCGCGACATCCTTCGCTATAACCCGCACATCGTCATTGAGGGCATGGCCATTGCCGCCTATGCCATGGGGATCACCGTCGGTTACAACTACATCCACGGCGAGATCTTCGACACCTATGAACGGTTTGAGGCGGCGCTCGAGGAGGCGCGTGCGGCGGGCTATCTTGGTGACAACATCATGGGCAAGGGGTACAAGTTTCAACTCCATGCCCATCACGGCTATGGTGCCTACATCTGCGGTGAAGAAACCGCACTGCTGGAGTCGCTCGAGGGCAAGAAGGGCCAGCCTCGCTTCAAGCCTCCCTTCCCGGCGAGCTTTGGCCTCTACGGGCGGCCCACCACCATCAACAACACAGAAACCTTCGCGGCGGTTCCCTGGATTATCCGCAATGGCGGAGAGGCCTACCTCAAGGTGGGTAAGCCCAATAACGGCGGCACCAAGGTCTTCTCCATTTCTGGTGATGTAGAGCGTCCAGGCAACTACGAGATTCCGCTGGGCACCCCCTTTGCCACCCTCCTGGAGTTGGCGGGTGGGGTGAGGGGAGGCCGCAAGCTCAAGGCGGTGATTCCTGGGGGATCGTCGATGCCGGTCATTCCTGGTGACACCATGATGACCATCGACATGGACTACGACTCCATCGCCAAGGCGGGGTCGATGCTCGGCTCGGGTGCCGTCATCGTCATGGACGAAACCCGCTGCATGGTTCAGTGCCTGCTGCGTCTCTCGTACTTCTATCACGAAGAGTCCTGCGGTCAGTGCACTCCTTGCCGGGAGGGCACAGGCTGGCTCTGGCGCATGGTGAAGCGAATTGAAGAAGGCAAGGGTCAGCCCGGCGATCTCGATCAGCTCAATCGGGTGGCCGACAACATCCAGGGCCGCACCATCTGTGCCCTCGGTGATGCAGCGGCCATGCCGGTACGCGCGTTTATCAAGCACTTCAGGCACGAGTTTGAGCACCACATCACCCACAAGACCTGCTTGGTCTCGTCCGCATAAGGCTGCACATGATTGAGATTGAGATCGATGGACAAAAGGTAGAGGTCGCGCCCGGCAGCATGGTGATGGACGCGGCCAACAAGCTTGGCCTCTACGTCCCCCATTTCTGCTATCACAAGAAGCTCTCGATTGCGGCCAACTGCCGCATGTGCCTGGTCGAGGTTGAGAAGGCGCCCAAGCCGCTTCCCGCCTGTGCCACACCGGTGGCTGCTGGCATGAAGGTGATGACCGCCTCGCCCAAGGCCAGGGCCGCACAAAAGGGCGTGATGGAGTTCCTCCTGATCAACCATCCCCTCGACTGTCCCATCTGCGATCAGGGTGGCGAATGCCAGCTCCAAGACCTCGCAGTGGGCTATGGCCCCTCAGCCTCTCGATTCACCGAAGAGAAGCGGGTGGTCTTTCATAAGCCCATGGGCCCGCTGATTTCTGCCGAGGAGATGTCGCGATGCATTCACTGCACGCGATGTGTGCGCTTTGGGCAGGAGATTGCCGGGGTGATGGAGCTTGGCATGGCCAATCGGGGCGAGCACTCCGAGATTATGTCCTTCGTGGGAAGTGCCATTGAGAGCGAACTCTCCGGAAACATGATTGATGTCTGCCCAGTGGGGGCGCTCACGAGCAAGCCTTTTCGATACCAGGCGCGTACCTGGGAGCTGGCTCGTCGTCGCTCCGTCTCCCCGCATGATGCGCTTGGCGCCAACCTCGTCGTCCAGGCTAAGTCGGGTTCGGTGGTCCGAGTGGTTCCGCAGGAGAACGAGGCGGTAAACGAATGCTGGATCTCCGACCGCGATCGTTTTGCCTATGAAGGCCTGCGCTCAGACGATCGTCTCACCACCCCTATGGTGCGCGATACCAATGGGCAATGGCGTGAGACCGACTGGGACGAGGCGCTCAATCGGGCTGCGGACATTCTGAGAGCAGCCTCTGATGTTGGCCCCAACCGGGTCCGTGCACTCGCTGCGCCGATGGCCACCGTTGAAGAGCTTGCGCTGCTTGCTCGCGTGGCCCGCGGCCTGCGCAGCGACAGCATCGACTGCCGTCCTGGTCTGTCACAGTCTGCGCTCGATGCTGACATCTCTGGCGTCATGCATCTCGGATTCCCCGTGGAGGAGCTCTCCGAACTGGAGCGTTGCTTTGTGGTGGGTGGGCTGCTGCGCGCCGACCTTCCGCTGGTGGCCCAGCGTCTCCGGCAGGCGGTTCGCCGCCAGGGGGCTGAGCTTTCGACGCTTCACGCCTGCGCCGAGGATCTTCTCACCACCACCCACACCCAGATGGTGGTCAAGCCCTCGGGCTGGTCAGATGCCATTCTCGAAGTGATCAGTGCCGTCGCCCAGCAGCGCTCTGTGCCCATGCCAGCAGGGCTGCCCATGACGACGCCCAGCGAGGCAGCGCAGGCGATTGCAGCCTCACTCTGCTCAGCGCCCTCCGGTTCGAAGGCTGCACGCATCCTCGCCGGTGCCCAGGTGATCGAGCATCCGCAGGCAGGCCTCATCATGGCGCGACTTCAAGTTCTCGCCGATCTCCTAGAGGTTCGACTGGGTGTGCTGGTTCCTGGTGCGAATGTGGTTGGCGGAACCCTCGCCGGCGCAATTCCTCAGGCCGGTGGCGCCAACGCCGCCGACATGCTCACCGACAGTGCTGCGGCGTTTCTCCTGCTTCACCTTGAGCCGGCCCTCGATGCAGCGGATGGTCCTCGCGCTGTGGCCAATCTCCGCGCCGCTGCGATGAATGGGCTCGGTGTCGTCGCGCTCACGGCCTATCGCAGCGCAGTAGCCGATGTGGCCAACGTCATGCTGCCCATCGCGCCGTTCACTGAGACATCTGGAAGCTTTGTGAACCTCGGTGGACGGCTTCAGTCATTCGAGGCGGCAGTGCGTCCCCAGGGTTCGGTTCGTCCGGGCTGGAAGGTGTTACGGGTGCTGGGCAATCTGCTTAACCTCGAGGGGTTTGATGCGATGTCATCGGAGGATGTGCTCCGACAGGTGATGCCGGGTGCTGTCTCCGGTGAGCGGCTTCCCGGCCTCTCTTTCCGTGTGGTGGCAAGTCCGATTCAGCGAGACGCTCGTCGTCCGACATCGATTGCGGAGGGCCAGCTTGAGCGGCTCGGCCCCGTTCCGATCTATCTCTCCGATCCCATCGTTCGTCGGGCCGCCTCACTCTCGAGTACGCGTCAGTCGGCGTTCCCAAAGGCCTATCTCCATCCCACCGACCTTCGAGAGCAGGGCCTTGCTCCTGGAATGCCAGTCACGATCGAACAGGACGGCTACGCTCTGTCCACCACCGTGGAGCCTGATCCAAAGCTCTGTCCGGGAGTGCTTCGGCTTGCCAGTGCGCATCCTCAGGCGGCACAGCTCTCTCAGCGGTCGGGTTCCGTTCGGATACGACCCCAGGGGGCAGCATGAACCATCTGATTCAGCAGTTTGAGCAGGCAGGGCATGGGCTTCTTGGGCCGGCCTGGCCGGTGGTCTACACGCTGATCCAGATTGTCTTGGTGGTGGTGCCCTTGCTTGCCGCTGTGGCCTATCTCACCCTCTGGGAGCGAAAGCTGATTGGCTGGATGCATGCTCGAATGGGCCCCAACCGGGTGGGCCCGCTTGGCCTGTTGCAGCCCATTGCCGATGCGCTCAAGCTGCTCAGTAAGGAGATCATCACTCCCAGTCGCGCCAACACCGGCCTCTACATCCTGGCGCCCATCATGACCATTACCCCGGCCTTGACGGCCTGGGCCGTGATGCCGTTTGGCCCCGATGTGGTCCTGGCCAACATCAACGCCGGCCTCCTGCTTCTGCTCGCCGTGACCTCCATTGAGGTCTACGGCGTGATTCTGGCGGGATGGGCGTCCAACTCAAAGTACGCCTTTCTCGCCGCCATGCGCGCCTCTGCACAGATGGTTTCTTATGAGCTTGCGATTGGATTCGCCCTGGTCGTGGTGCTCATGGTGTCGGGCAGTCTCAACATGATCGATATCGTCCAGCAGCAGGAGCGCGGCCAGTTTGCGGACATGGGCCTGAATTTCCTCTCATGGAACTGGCTCCCCTTGCTGCCCGTGTTTGTGGTCTATTTCGTCTCCAGCGTGGCCGAGACCAACCGCCATCCCTTTGATGTGGTGGAGGGGGAGTCGGAGATTGTTGCTGGCCACATGGTGGAGTACTCCGGCATGGCCTTTGCCATCTTCTTCTTGGCCGAGTACGCCAACATGATCCTTCTGTCTGCCTTGGCCTCGCTGCTGTTCCTGGGTGGCTGGAGTGCGCCCCTGTCGAGCCTCGACTTCATCCCCGGGTGGATCTGGCTCGGGCTGAAAACCTTCCTCGTTGTGAGCTGCTTCATCTGGCTGCGGGCGTCCTTCCCGCGATACCGCTACGACCAGATCATGCGCCTGGGCTGGAAGATCTTCATCCCTGTCACCCTGGTCTGGCTGGTTGTGATTGGTGTCTGGATGCAAACCCCCTGGACTATCTGGAAGTAAGGCAGACCCTATGGCCACGATCTCCCACTTTGTGAAGTCCTTTCTCCTGCTCGAGCTCCTGCAGGGGCTTGGGGTCACCCTGAAGAACCTCTTTCGTCGCAAGATCACTTTGCAGTACCCCGAGGAAAAGACGCCCATGTCCCCGCGTTTTCGCGGCCTTCATGCGCTGCGTCGTTATCCAAATGGTGAAGAGCGTTGCATTGCCTGCAAACTCTGTGAGGCGGTGTGCCCGGCGAAGGCCATCACCATCGAGTCCACTGTGCGTGAGGATGGATCGCGACGCACCACCCGGTACGACATCGACCTTACGAAGTGCATCTTCTGTGGCTTCTGTGAAGAGAGCTGTCCAGTCGACAGCATCGTAGAGACCAATATCCACGAGTATCACGGCGAAAAGCGCGGTGATCTCTACTTCACCAAAGAGATGCTGTTAGCGGTAGGCGACCGTTACGAGGCTGAGATCGCGCGGGCGCGTGAGGCCGACGCTCGTTACCGCTAAGGACCACACAGGAATTCGGATCGACATGGACATCAACCTCTCCCTCTTCTACGCCTTTGCGGCCATTCTGCTGTTTGCCGCAGTGCGCGTCATCACCTGTCGAAATCCGGTTCACGCAGCACTCTTCCTGGTGCTGGCGTTCTTCAGTGCGGCGGGTCTCTGGATTCTGCTCCTGGCGGAGTTCTTGGCCATCACGCTGGTTCTGGTCTATGTGGGCGCAGTGATGGTCTTGTTTCTCTTTGTCGTGATGATGATCGACTTCGACCTAGAGAAGCTCCGGCAGGGCTTCTGGAGCAACCTCAGGGTGGCTATTCCTGTTGGCGCACTGATCCTCTTTGAGATGTCTGCGGTCCTGCTTCGCAGCTTTCAGGTGTCCGAGCCCAAGCCCATGGCCAAGCCTGAGCTGAGCAACACCGAGGCGCTCGGCATGGTGCTCTACACCGACTATGTCTATGCCTTCATCATCGCTGCAATTATTCTGCTGGTGGCCATGGTGGCAGCTATTGCCCTCACTCTGAGGGGCCGTAAGGACTCTCGGCATCAGGACCCAGGCCAGCAGGTCCAGGTTAGAAAGCAGGATCGCCTCCGTATGGTCTCGTTCCCGAAGGAGGGCGGCCAGTGACACTCTCTCATTTCCTTGTTGTGGGCGCTGCGCTCTTTACGCTCAGCGTCATCGGTATCTTCATGAACCGAAAGAACCTCATTGTTCTGCTCATGGCGATCGAGCTCATGCTGCTGGCGGTCAATATGAACTTCATCGCCTTTTCGCACTACCTCGGAGATTTGGCGGGCCAGGTCTTCGTGTTTTTTATTCTTACTGTGGCGGCCGCCGAATCCGCGATCGGCCTTGCCATTCTGGTCGTGCTCTTCCGAAGCCTGCGCACGGTTGAGGTGGAGCGACTCGACGAGCTGAAGGGTTAAGTCATGACCGGAATCTATCTCACGGCTGCACTCGCACCTCTCGTTGGTGCGATTCTTGCCGGCTTCTTTGGACGATCCATCGGGCGGGCCATGAGCCACCGCGTCACCATCGCAGGCGTCGCGGTGTCGCTCCTGTGCTCCCTCTACACCCTGTCCGATGTGATGGCTGGCAATACCTTCAACGGGCCCATTTACACCTGGGCTGTGGCAGGTGGTATTCAGATGGAGGTTGGCTTCCTCATCGATAGCCTCACCGCTTCCATGATGGTGGTGGTGACCTTTGTCTCGCTCATGGTGCACATCTACACCATCGGCTACATGGAAGAAGACGATGGGTATCAGCGCTTCTTCAGCTACATCTCACTCTTTACCTTCTCCATGCTCATGCTGGTGATGAGCAACAACTTCCTTCAGCTCTTTTTTGGCTGGGAGGCGGTAGGGCTGGTGTCCTACCTGCTGATCGGGTTCTGGTTTAAAAAGCCCACCGCCATTCATGCCAACCTCAAGGCATTCCTGGTGAACCGCGTTGGAGACTTCGGTTTCATCCTGGGCATTGGGCTGGTGCTCGCAGTCACCGGCAGCCTCAGTTATCAGGCGGCCTTTGAAGCAGCCCCCAGGCTCGCTGGCATGACGATTGAGCTCATTCCAGGAGAGGCACTACCCTACCTGGCGGTGGCCTGCATCTGTCTGTTTATTGGTGCGATGGGTAAGAGCGCCCAATTCCCCCTGCATGTCTGGCTGCCCGACTCCATGGAAGGCCCCACGCCGATCTCAGCCCTGATTCACGCCGCCACGATGGTGACGGCAGGCATCTTCATGGTGGCCCGGATGTCGCCCCTCTTTGAGTTGTCCGACATCGCACTCTCCTTCGTCATGATCGTGGGTTCCATCACCGCCTTGTTCATGGGCATTCTTGGCATCGTCCAGAATGACATCAAGCGCGTGGTGGCCTACTCCACGCTCTCGCAGCTCGGGTACATGACGGTTGCGCTTGGAGCATCTGCGTACTCTGTGGCCGTCTTTCACCTCATCACCCACGCATTCTTCAAGGCGCTGCTGTTTCTTGCAGCGGGTTCAGTCATCATCGGCATGCACCACGAACAAGACATGCGGCACATGGGGGGGCTCTGGAAGAAGATGCCCATTACTTATGCCGTCTCTCTGCTGGGCTCCCTGGCGCTCATTGGTGCCCCGTTCTTCTCGGGCTTTTATTCCAAAGACATGATCATCGAGGCGGTGAAGGCCTCGAATCTCATCGCAGCAGAGCCGATCTACTACATGCTGCTCGCTGGTGTCTTCATCACAGCCTTCTACAGCTTCCGCATGTTCTTTATGGTCTTCCATGGACAGGCCCGCTACGACGCACACCACCATGAGCCCCACGAGTCCCCTTGGGTGGTCACGGCCCCACTGATTGCGCTTGCCGTGCCGTCCGTCATTCTGGGCGCCATTGCAATTGGTCCCTTCCTGTTTGGCACTTACTTCTCGGGCGCCATCGTGGTGGACGCCAGCCACCCAGCGATGGCTGAGCTGGCCCATCACTTCCACGGGCCTCTGTCCCTCGCCCTGCACGCGCCCTCGACTCCGGCCTTCTGGCTCGCCCTTGGTGGAGTGGTTGTCGCTGCCGTGTTCTATCTCTACGCCCCGGGCATTCCCGCAGCGATCCAGCGCAGCCTCAGTTCGATCCACAGGCTGCTCGAGGAGAAGTACTACCTCGACAGAATCAATGAGGCCGTATTTGCTGGCGGAGCCCGCAGTATTGGCTCGGGGCTCTGGACCCGGGCCGACCAAGGACTGATCGACGGCCTCCTGGTGAATGGCTCAGCGCGAATCGTGGGAGTCTTTGCTGGCCTGATGCGCCTCGGCCAAACGGGCTTTCTCTATCACTATGCCATCGCCATGATCCTCGGCGTTGCCCTGATGCTGTGGTGGTTTGCGCCTTTGCTTGAGGCCTCACTTCCGGTTGCCCAATAAGGTCTGCACATGATTCAAGCCTCAACCCCCTGGCTTTCTCTCTCCATCTGGCTGCCCATCACATTGGGCGTGTTGATCGCCATCTGGGGCGCCCAGGGCACCCAAGCAGGGCATGCGCTTCAGGTGAAACGCCTCTCCCTGGTGGCTGCAGTGTTGTGCCTTCTTGTTACGCTCCCCCTGATCTCTGGCTTCAACCCCAGCCACGCTGGTTTCCAGTTTGTTGAGAAAACGCCCTGGATTGCGCCCTTCTCCGTGGAGTACTTCCTGGGGCTGGATGGCCTCTCGGTCTGGTTTGTCCCGCTCACTGCATTGATCACCGTATTTGTTGTGGTGGCGGGCTGGGATGTGATTGAAGACCGCGTCCACCACTACATGGGCTCCTTCCTAGTGCTCTCGGGCCTCATGATTGGAGTCTTCAGCGCACTCGACGGCCTCTTGTTCTACATCTTTTTCGAGGCCACGCTGATTCCCATGTACCTCATCATTGGGATCTGGGGTGGTCCTCGGCGAGTCTATGCCGCGTTTAAGTTCTTCCTCTACACCCTGCTGGGCTCTCTGCTCACGCTGGTTGCAATCGTCTACCTATACATTAAGAGCGGAAGCTTTAACATCACCGCGTGGCATGCCCTTCCGCTTGGCCTAGAGGTGCAGACATTCATCTTCTTTGCCTTTCTGCTGGCTTTTGCTGTCAAGGTGCCCATGTGGCCCGTTCACACCTGGCTGCCTGATGCCCACGTGGAGGCGCCAACAGGGGGGTCGGTGGTGCTGGCTGCCATCATGCTTAAGCTGGGGGCCTATGGCTTTCTGCGGTTTTCCCTGCCGATTGCCCCCGATGCCTCGCACGAACTTGCGCCATTCATGATCACGCTCTCGCTGATCGCTGTGGTCTACATCGGCCTCGTGGCCCTGGTCCAGGAGGACATGAAGAAGCTGGTGGCCTACTCGTCGATCGCCCACATGGGCTTCGTGACGCTAGGCTTCTTCCTCTTCTCAAGTCTTGGCGTACAGGGCGGCATTGTGCAGATGGTGTCGCACGGATTTGTATCGGGTGCGATGTTCCTGTGCATTGGGGTGCTCTATGACCGCATGCACACTCGCCGAATCGCGGACTACGGTGGGGTAGTCAACCGAATGCCCAGATTCGCGGCCCTGTTTGTATTCTTCGCCATGGCGAATGCCGGCCTCCCGGCCACAAGCGGGTTTGTGGGTGAGTTCATGGTGATCCTGGCCGCCGTGAAGTTCAACTTCTGGATCGGTCTGCTCGCGGCCACCACCCTCATCTTCGGCGCGGCGTATACCCTCTGGATGGTCAAGCGCGTGATCTTTGGTGATGTAGCCAACGACCATGTGGAGGCCCTTACCGACGTCAACACCCGGGAGTTCTGGATGTTGATGGCCATGGCCCTGTTGGTTCTCGTCATGGGCGTCTGGCCCGCACCCTTCACCGACTTCATGTCCACCTCGGTTGATGGTCTGCTCCGCCACGTCAGTGTCTCCAAGCTCCCTGTCCAATAACCCAAACCAAGGGACGACCGAATGACTCTTGATCAGCTCCAGCTTCAGACGATCTCCGGCGACATCGCGCTCTTTGGGCTGCTTTCGTTTGTGTTGATGCTCGACGTGCTCTCGCGTGGGCGGGCTGCCGCTGCTGTGCACATGACCACACTCTTTGGCCTCGTGTTGATCGGCGGGTGGTTTGGGCTGGAAGCCCTAGATGGCACCCCTCAGGTGGGGCTCAATGGCCTGGTGATCTCCGACCCGATGGGCAGCCTCTTAAAGGCCGGTGCGAGCTTTGCCACTGTCGCTACCCTTATCTATGGCCGACGCTATGTCCAGGAGCAGGGCATGGGCTTTGGCGAATTCCATCACTTCTCTCTTTTCGCGCTCCTGGGCGGTTTTGTGATGATCTCCGCCAACCACCTCCTGGTGGTCTATCTGGGGATCGAACTGCTTACGCTTGCGCTCTATGCGGCGGTAGCACTCCGTCGCTACCACAGCCTCTCCGTTGAGGCCGCGATGAAGTACTTTGTGCTCGGAGCGCTGGCCTCGGGCTTTCTGCTCTATGGCCTCTCTATGGTCTATGGGGCCACGGGCACGCTCTCCATCCCAGAGATTCACGATCGCATCGCGGCGGGCTCTCTGGGTGCCCCGGGAGCTGATCGCCTGGTCATGGTGTTTGGAACCGTCTTCGTTGTTGCCGGCCTCGCCTTCAAGCTGGGCGTCGTTCCTTTTCACATGTGGGTTCCAGATGTCTATCAGGGGGCTCCAACCGCGACCACCCTGCTCATCGGTGCGGCCCCGAAGTTCGCCGCGTTTGCAGTGGTGATTCGGCTCTTGGTGTCAGGGTTGATCGGCGTGGCGGTCGACTGGCAGCAGATGCTGCTGGTCCTCTGCGTCCTTTCCCTGATTGTGGGCAATCTGGTGGCCATTGTGCAGACGAGCCTGAAGCGTGTCTTGGCCTACTCTACGATTGCCCACATGGGATTCATGCTGCTGGCCCTGGCCTCAGGCGTGTTAGATGTCCCCAGCGGCTCGGCTGCGGTGGGTACCTCTGCAGTGGCCCAGGCGGGTGGCGGCGCCATGGGGCTTGCTGTTCAGGCCTATGCGGCATCGATGTTCTATGTTGTTACCTACGCATTAACCGCGCTCGGCAGTTTTGGCGTCATTCTCTTGGCCTCGTCGAAGGGCTCCGACCTCGACTCCCTAGACGATTTCAAGGGTCTTGGCCGGTCCCGGCCGGTTCTCGCCTGGGCGATGCTGGTGCTGGTCTTTTCGCTTGCAGGCATCCCCCCCACCGTGGGCTTCTACGCGAAGCTGGTGGTCCTCGAGTCAGTGATCTCTGCCGGCTACATCTGGCTCGCCGTCTTGGCTGTTCTCGCCTCGCTCGTGGGCGCCTTCTTCTACCTTCGCATCGTCAAGGTTATGTTCTTTGACGAGCCAGTGAGTGCCAATCAGGCCCATCCCCTCTGTGCGTTTCAGCAGTCCGTGCTCTCGCTGAACAGTGCAGCCGTGCTGGTGCTTGGTATCCTGCCAGGCCCCATCATGGCCTGGTGTATTCAGGTGGTTCGGGCATCCCTGGCCGCATGAGCGTCACCGTTGCAGCGCTGTTATGGCTCCTGATTGGCTTTCTCTTTGCCAATCTTCCATTTGTGCTTCAGAAGCGGTTGGGTGTTCTGAAGGGCCCTAAGGGATTTGGGTTTCGCCTCCTAGAACTGCTCATCGGCTACTTCATTACCCTCGGAGTGGGGCTGGCCCTGGAGCAGCGGCTCGGCGCTCTGCAGTCTCAGACCTGGAATTTCTACGCCATGACCTCGCTCTTGTTTCTGGTGATGGCCTATCCTGGCTTTGTGTTTCGTCACCTCCTCCGCAGGCGGAGTGGCCATGCCCCTCACGGCTGATCCTCGTCCAAGCCTAAGTCCAGACGAGGTCGCCCCCCAACTCGCTGAGCAGAGAATCCGCGGAGAGCGTCTGCTGGACGGCCGGCTGCTCAAGATCTACCGGGATGAGGCGGTGGCGGCCGACGGCACGCCCTGCACGCGCGAGTACACCCTGCACCCCGGAGCGTCGGCGGTGGTGCCTTTTTTTGAGGATGGCAGCCTGCTCATGGAGCGGCAGTGGCGCTATCCCCTTAACCGGAGTTTTCTGGAGTTTCCTGCAGGCAAGCTTGACCCTGGGGAGGCCCCGCTCCAGACCGCCCTGAGGGAGTTGAAGGAGGAGACCGGATACCAGGCGCAGGAGTGGGCGGTGTTAGGTCCCATGCACCCCGTGATCTCCTATTCGACGGAAGTGATCCACCTCTTTATGGCTCGGGGGCTCTCTGAGGGGGCCGCCCACACCGAGGCCGGCGAGTGTCTGGAGCTGGTCCGGATCTCTGTGGATGGGCTCTTCGAAGAGATTGCACGAGGCACCGTCACAGACGCGAAGACCCTCGCCTGTGCCTTCTGGCTCTCCCGGATGCAGACAGGGCACTATGTTCCCGAATGGTTCATCCCAGCAGGTGACTAAGCCCATTCTTCCCTGGGCCCAGCGTGCGGCTGTGAGTGGCCTGAGCGCAGCGCTCGCCCTCTGGATTGTGGACAGCCTGTTTGAGTCGGTCTTTTTTGATGGACTCGAAAGCCTGCTGCTCTCGAGTCTAGTTCTAACCCTGTTTAATCTCACCCTCAAGCCGATCCTGATGCTGCTCAGCCTCCCATTCATTGTGCTGAGCCTTGGACTGGCCATTCCGCTCATGAATGGGGCTTTCCTTCTCCTGATCGCGGAGCTCATCGACGGATTCCACGTCTCGGGCTACTGGATGGCTGTATTGGCGGCCTTGGTCTTCTCCATCCTCAGCGTCCTGATTTCATTGGCCACTGGGCAGCGACAGGCGCGCGTTCAGGTTCGAGGGAACGGAGGGCCTCGTCGGCCCAAGGGTGCATCCGGTGAGGGTGAGGTGATTGACGTAGAGGCCCGTGAGAAGAAAGACTAGGGCGTCCGTTCGCTTGAATCCCGTCGAGACTTAGAACAAATTGTCATAACTAGAGTCACACCCCTATCCGCTTAAAAGGAGCTTTCCATGTCTCACTCTTTCTTTCGTCTGATGGCTGGCTGTGCAGCCTGTTCGGCCTCGATCGCGTTTGCCCAGGCGCCCGTGATCAGCTCCAGTGCCGCTTCTGTACAAGAGGTGGCAGTGGTTGTGAGCAAAACGCCTCGCTATGTGACGCTCCAGGAGCGTCAGTGCAGTGAGGAAATCGTCGAAACCCAGTCTAACGATGGTGCGATTGCCGGAGGAATCATTGGCGGGCTGATCGGCAGCCAGGTGGGCGAGGGCAGTGGAAAGACGGCCGCAGCAGTGGCTGGGGCCATCATCGGCAGCCAAGTAGGCTCAGCGCCCACCGCTCAGGCCCAGCGTCGAACGGTCTGCCGCATGGTGCCGGTCACTATGCAGCGTGGCTGGACGGTGGTCTTCGACTACCAGGGCCAGCGTTTCACCCACATCTTTCCGCAGTGATGGGGCAATTCACCCGTCGCCAGGCGCTTCGCATGGCCTCGGCCGGCTTTTTGCTCGCCTCTGCGAGTCTGGGAGGTTCGGCCATGGCCATTGAGGAGCCGAGATTCGAAGTGATCCAGCGGCACCCCTCCGCACCCATGGAGCTCCGCAGGTATGAAGGCTTTGTTGTGGCCGAGACCGAGGTGCCTGGTGGGTTTGATGAGGCCAGCCGAACGGGGTTTCGGCGGGTTGCGGGCTATATTTTTGGCTCGAACCAGTCGCGGTCCGGGGAGCCAGAGAAGATCTCCATGACTGCGCCCGTGACTGTAGAACCTCAGTCCGATGGCTGGCGCCTGCACTTTGTGATGCCGGGTCAGTATCGGCTGGACACGCTGCCCACCCCCAAGGACGGAACGGTCCGGCTGCGTTCCGTGGAGGCCCATCACATGGCCAGCATTCGATTCGGTGGCTTCACCACGGAGTCTGCTATCGCAGAGCAAACCCAGGCGCTAGAGTCCTGGGTTGCTCAGATGGGCTGGGTGCGAAAGGGCGCGCCTCAGGTCGCCCGATACAACGACCCCTTCACCCTGCCTTGG
Organism: Pseudomonadota bacterium; assembly: GCA_041165705.1. Classification (GTDB taxonomy): domain Bacteria; phylum Pseudomonadota; class Gammaproteobacteria; order Burkholderiales; family Burkholderiaceae_A; genus Hahnella. Next base: position 101,294 of record JBEAMW010000024.1, on the reverse strand, counting down.
AATCGGCGCAACGAGATTCTGATTCCCGTCGCGCCTTAGGATCAACTGCGAGACATCTGCGCAGAGAGCATCGCGCCGATGTTGTCCAGAGACTCCGCCAGGTGGGCCCGGGTCTCAAAGTCGAGCCCAGGCTTTTTCAGTGCGGCCCTCAGGTCAGACTGGATTCGCTTGGCCTGAATCCGCGCCAGGCTCATGGCATCAGCTGGCATCGGGCTTGGAGGGAGACTCACTGCATATCCACGGGCCACCGTGATGCTGCTTGCGCCTGGTGACACGCCTCGGGTGAGAATCAGCTGAAGTCGCTTGAGATGCTCCCGCTGAAGATTCCGCCGCATGCTGTTGATCGGCCCACCAGACTGAAGCTCGCTCCAGATCGCGGTTCGCAGGCTGGTGTAGACCTCCGGCAGGGTGATCATGTCCTTTCGATCCTTGGTGGGGATGAGAAGCGGGAGATCGAGTACACGCTTTGCAGTGTCCCCTGACATGAGCCGGTCCATGGAGCGGGTCTGCAGTCCAAGCACCATGCTAGGAATATCCACCGGCCCACCGCGATCCCACTCGTTGTAATCAGGGGCCAGGTTTGCCAGAAACTCGGGCTTGAAGTCAAAACTCCGGGCACTAAAAATCTCGCGGGCGAGAAACTGAAGGGCCTCGCGCTGCTTGGCCGGCTCTACCGGCTTAAAGTTGGGCCGGCTGCTGCCCGGGAGGTCTCGCACTGCATAGAGGCCACCGACATACTTGGCTGCGTCCGTAGGCAAGGAGCGCAGGAGTCGGAAGCCCGACATCAGGCTTCGGCGCCTCTTGAGCGGGTCTTCACCCGCCTGAAGAGGCTGATTCTGCACGCGCTGCCAGAGCTCCTTGGAGAGGGCGAGCCGGCGCTGGTACCAGGCCAGTGGATCTTCGCCCTGATCGAAGAGATTGCTGAGAGGGTCGAAGCCCCCGTTGGGTCCACGTCCAGCATCGAGATCGTCTGAATAGGCCAGAAGCGGATCGGTGCTCCGGGATGCAATCTTCGCAAGCTCCGAGACTTCTTGGGATGGGTCGATTGGCTTGTAGGCGTACTCGATGGCCCAGTAGTCATAGGGCCCGAGGGCGAGGTTGCTATAGGTACTCTTGGGCTCTCCCTCGAGCGGTAGGTTCATGGGGTTGTAGTCCATCACCGATCCACTCAGGCCATTGGTCTTGGTGAACCCGGCATCCTTGAGCTGCTGCTGGCTGACGACCGTGCTCGACTTGAAGTTATGTTTGAGGCCGAGCACATGGCCAGTCTCATGCATCATCGTGTCCTTGATGGCCTCTAGCACAAGGCGGTCCGCCTCAGGGCCATTGGGGTCTAGCCCGCGAGCCTCCAGGAGGTCGAACGCAAAGCTCATCTCCTGAGAGGCCTCATGTGCGTAGCTGCAGGATTCACCAAGGCCGTGAAGGGCAGAGAGATTCAACACATGCTGAGTGAATGGGGTCTGAGCCTCGACTTCGCGAGCGATATCGTCGCTCACCAGTCGTCGGATACCTCGGCCAAACACATCGCTCATGCCGATGTCAGCATCCAGAATCTCTCCGGTTCGGGGATCTGCGTGGCTGGGTCCAATGGCAAAGCCCACATCGGAGCCAACGAACCACCGCACGGAGGCGTGACCCGCATCCATGTTGTCCCAGTTGGCATCGTCGGGCTGCTGCTTCACCACAATCGCGTTCTTAAACCCAATGCGCTCGAAGGCCTTATTCCATTCGAGAATGCCATCGCGAACGGCCGGACGAACCTTGGTGGGGATGTTCTTGTCGAGCCAGAAGGTGATGGGCTGTTTGGGCTCAGAGAGCGCTGCCGACGCATCGGCCTTCTCTAGCCGCCAGCGCTTGATGTGATGAACCCGGGGATTGGGCTTGCTGTCATCGGAAAGGTCGGTGAACGACTCCGTGAAGTGTCCTAGCCTGGGATCGGCAAGGCGAGGCTGCATGGCCTGCTCCGGAAAGGCCCGGAAGCTGTAGACCACCGAGAAGAACAGGCTCCGTGGGTCGGGTGTCGTCGAAGGCGGAGTTGGGCGGGGAGCACCCGGAGCCATGACGGGGGATGGAGCGGGGATTCTTGGTGTGGCAAAGTGCATGCGGGCGGTCAGCGTTGCAAGCTGGGCCTCCACGCGGTGTGCTGAGAAGCGCGAGTTGGAGCTGTCGATCGAATAGGGCAGCCTGAAGGACATCTCAAGCCGTGTAGAGAGGCCCAGAATGTCTCGGAGAAGGATGCCGTTGGCGTCGACCAAGATGCTCTTGCGGTCGGGGTGTGGCGCACTGACCTGCTTTCCTGAGGCGAGGAGGCTAGGGGAGAAGGCCTGACCCGTGGCGAGTTTACCGTCCCCCCCCGCCCTGAATTCTGTGTTGAGTGCAATCAGTTGAACCTGTTCGCCGTGACGCTCCCACTGGACCATGAGCTTTAGGCCCATCTGGCTCGCATAAAGGCCACTCTCTCCGATCGACTCTGCAATGTTCGCCGTGAAGAGGAAGGGCTTATTCAGCCAGGCGAGTGGAATCTCGAGGTAGGTCTTGTCGTCCTTGGTCCAGATCGGGAACAGACCCTCTGCTGCCTTGAAGTCTTTTGTAACCTCTGCGAAGGGCCTAGGCTCGCCTGGCTTTGCAGCTGTGGGCTTTGATGGTGCGGGGCTGGCAGGGGAGGGCTTGCTGGCCTCCGGCGGCGTTGGCTCGTCAGCGCTCGCCCAGGTTGAGGTGCCAGAGAGTGCGATGGACAAAGCAAGAATGAGTGGTTTGGGGTGCATGAAGTGCTCCAGGTTTTCCGAACGACAAAGCGCTAGACTCTCTGCCGGTTCCCCCTATTCGTCAAGTCGGTATTTCAAGGAGAAGCGATGCGATTCTGGACCAGACTCACGGCACTGTTTGCAGTGCCTGCCTTTGCAGTAGCCTCCAACGCCGTGGCTGCGCCTCCACTTCAGAATCTTCCACCAGAGCCCGTGTCGGCCCTGGTGGTGATCGACCGTGTCGTCGGTCAAGGTGCGGAGGCGCGCGCAGGGCAGAGGGTCCAGGTGCATTACTCCGGCTGGCTCTACAGCCCTGGCGCTGAGAATGGTCGCGGCAAAAAGTTCGACAGCTCCCGCGACAACGGCCGTCCCTTTACCTTCCCGCTCGGCGCAGGCCGAGTGATTCAGGGCTGGGACCAGGGCGTGGCTGGCATGAAAGTAGGCGGGCAGCGCGTGCTGGTGATCCCTGCAGCCCTGGGCTATGGGAGCCGTGGCGCCGGAGGGGTGATCCCCCCAAACGCCACCCTCATATTTGAGGTCGAGCTCCTCAGCGTTCAGTAAGACTAGCTCGCCATTCGGATCTGGGCACGGCCGTCGGCCTTGGCCCGGTACATGGCACTGTCCGCTGCGCGGATCAGGCTCTCTTGGTCGGGCGCGTGATCGGGGAATACTGCGAGGCCAATACTGCAGCCAAGTGCGAGCGCCTCTCCGCGCCAGTAGACCGGCTGGTTGAGGGCCTCCAGGAGCTTCTCTGCCACGCGCAGGGCGGCACCAGCATCGGCCACATCATGGAGCAGAACGAGAAACTCGTCCCCTCCCATTCGCGCCACGGTGTCGTTCTCCCGAACGAGGTGCTGCATTCTTCGAGCGGCCTCTCTCAGAACCTGATCTCCAGCCGCATGCCCATGGGCATCGTTAATCGCCTTGAAGCGGTCGAGGTCCATGTAGAGCAGGGCGTGGCGCTTGGCCTCTCGGCTTGTGTGCCGAAGGTCCATCTGGAGCCGATCAAAGAAGAGCGTTCGATTGGGAAGCCCCGTGAGTGGGTCGTAGAGGGCCAGTCGGCTGAGTTCGTCGTGTGCAGCCTTCAGTTGTGAGGCTCTGCCCGTAATGCCCAGCATCATGAGCTGGATGATGGCGGCCAGAAGGAAACCAGCGATGCCCACCCACCAGGAGGCGGGAACACCGGCTGCAGCTGCACCGCCTTCCCGCTTGTAGACCGTGAGCAGCCATTGACGGTCCGCCACGGGCAGGGTTTGCGACCAGGAGGCCTGACTCACGGCAAGCGCAGTAAAGTCGCCCACAGCGGCATTGGATCGAAACAGAAGCTGCTTTCCGGAGGTGGCGAGGGTATCGGTGAGCTGGAAGGTGAGAGCGCTAGAGTCTGCATCCCAACCCTTCAGGTTCACCATGTCATCGAGCTTGATCACTGCCACCGCAAAGCCAGCCACCACCGGGCGTGCGCTGCCGGCCTGGCGGCTGAAGAAGGGCATGAGGGCGAGCAGGCCGATGCGCTTTTTGTCCTCCTGCACCAACTGGACGGGCGCTGTGACTGCGAAGGCTCTGCTGGTGAAGGCTCGTTCGATTGCATCTCTGCGAATCGGCTCGGAGAAGATGTCAAAGCCCAGTGCAGGTCGATTCCCTTCGAGCGGCGCGATCATCCGAACCGGAACGTATTCAGGCCTGACCGGCGCAGGCTGAAGCTTGCCGTCAATCCGATGCTGAATCACAAACTGGGGCTGCTTGATCTGCCTTGCCACCTGGGCCTCATAGCCGGCCCGCTCGGTTCCGAGGACGCGGTCATTGATGCTGACCGCAAAGAGGCCGGGGTTGCCCTGTAATAGCTCCTGAGCAAAGCGTGAGAAAGACTCGTAGTCTGCGTTCGGCTGCTCTTCTGCAAACTGCCGCAGGGCCGTGAGGGCCTCCCGGTGAGCTGCCAGGCGAGCGGCCAGTCGGTCGTTTACCCGCTGAGCAATCTCTTCGCTGTTTCGATCCAATGCGCGCTGACGGGAGGTGGCCTCGAGCTGACCCATCACCCAGAATGCAGTGAGCGCAAGCGCAATGAGGAGCATGGTGGGAAGAAGAATGGTCTTAACCCGCGTCTGCCAGAGGTCACTCTCTCTGCCCCAGAGTGCGAGGGCAATAGGTGAGGCCACCAAGACCCCAAGCGAGTCTCCGACATACCAGGTGATCCAGCTCTCGAGTAGGCCCGACAGAGGGATCACTCCCACACTGAAGAGCGCCAGATTTCCAACGGTTGCAGAGACGGAGGTGGCGATAAGACCGCCCCAGAGCAGAAAGATGGCCGCATCCTTCTCGTCTTCGAGGGTCTGCCATCGGTCGGAGAGCTTCCAGTGAACCAGCTGGACTCCAAGCTGCGCCTGGAGGGCAGCGCCAAGAGAGACAGCGAAGCCGACTCCGAGCGCCACAGGTAAGCTCTGCCCAAGGAGCAGGCCATTGATCAAGTTGACGATGAGTGAGCCTAGCGAAACCGCTGGAAGGGCACTGGGGCCATAGACCAGCGTGGCTGCGAGTGCGAAACCGGCTGCAGGAAAGATTGGGCTTGCGTACTGGCTTCCGGAGACGAGCGCGAGACCGACCGCTGCAAGCGCGGCATAGCCCGCCATAGTGATCAAGGCGTGTCGCCAGGCCATTGACGACCGAGTGTAGGGAGCAAAGACGGCAGACAAGAGCATGCCCATGACCTCAGGTTTCGGAACGGAAGACTGAATGTTACCGAGCTTCGAGTGACAAGTGGTCCATGGGATGCAATAGTGCTCCGATGAAACCTCTCCATTCGCTCGTTACAGCGGCGCTGGCCCTCGCGCTGAGCGTCTTCACGACTCCACTAGGCGCAGCTCCCCCGTCCAACAACGTGGACTGGCAGGACTCTTCAAGTCCTGCCGCGCTTGATTCTGCATTCTCCAAGGCCAAGAGTGCCCAGAAGCCTCTTTTGCTCTATTGGGGGGCCACCTGGTGCCCGCCCTGCAATCAGCTCAAGAAGACGGTCTTTCAGACAGAGACATTCGCTCAGCTCGCCCATGGCTTTGTTGCGGTTCATGTGGACGGTGACCAACGAGGCGCGCAGGCTTTGGGTCAGCGCTTCCAGGTGCGCGGCTATCCCACGGTGGTTGTCTTTTCTGCGAGTGGCCAAGAGCTCTTCCGCCTCCCCAGTGGCGGAACTCCGGAGCAGATTCTGCAAGCACTCAGCAGCGGGCTCGGCGATGGAAAGTCCATTCGTTCCACGCTCTCGGATGCACTTGAGGGAAAGTCCGTGAGTCAGGCGGGCTGGAGAATGCTTGCGTTTTACACCTGGAGTCAAGATGGCGCGGTAGTGCTTCCAGAGCCAGAGGTCGTCCCAGCAGTCACGCGGATTGCTATGAAAGCGCAGGATGCACCTGGCTTGAGCCCAGAGATACGCAGTCGACTGCTATTGAAGGCAGTCTCCACGGGGGGGAGAGACCCTCAGCTGGTGGCTCAGGCGAAGTCTCAGCTCAAGAAGATTCTTCAGCGTCCGGCGACGGTTCGGCAGCACGCAGATGCCATCCTCACCGATGGTGCCCTGCTCACCGAAGTGCTTGGCATTGAAGCACGGTTGATGCGCGCTGCGATGACGGGCCTGCAACGTCAAGGGGGCCTCTCGCTGCCGGATCAGGCTGGACTCATCGTTGAGCAGGTGAAGCTCGCCCGCCTTGGAATTCCAAAGGACAACCCCTATCCAAATCTTCCCGGGCCCGTCCTCACACAACTCAAGGCAGATGTGATGGCCATGAAGCGTCAACCCATGGACGGCTATGAGCGCCAGGCGGTTATTCCCAGCCTGGGCTACGCCTTGGGATTGGCGGGGCTCTGGTCAGACAGCGATCAACTGCTCAGAGAGAGTCTTGCCAAGAGTCATTCTGACTACTACCTCATGAGTCAATTGGGCAGCAATGCCAAGAAGCAGGGCAAGACCAAGGAGGCCCTGAGTTGGTATCAACAGTCCTATGAGAAGAGTGTGGGTCCAGCCACCCGCCTCCAGTGGGGCGTGGGCTACCTCGCCTCGCTTACGGAGCTTGCCCCTGATGAGTCCTCACGCATTGAGGTCCTTGCAATCTCGCTGATTCGGGAGGCTGCGCAAGACCCTGCGGCCTTTGAGGAGCGCAGTGGGCGCTCCATGCAGCGACTCGTGCGCTCGCTCGAGGAATGGAACAAGATGGTGTCTCAGAACAAGAGCATGAAGGCCATACAGGTGAGCCTAGAGGGTGTGTGTCAGCGAATCGATCCAGCAGATCGTCAACGAGTGTTCTGTCTAGGTCTTGCTGAGCGCATGAAATAGTCTGGGACCATGTGAAGCTGGTCCTTGGGGATGCGCTCGTATTGAACTTTCGTTGAGCGTCGTGCCTTTAGTCGGATCGCTGGCGTTTTTACTGCCTCGTAGGGGATCTGTTCCAGTAGGTGGGAGATACAGTTCAGCCTCGCGCGCTCCTTCACGTCGGCTTCTACGATGTACCAGGGAGCAAACGGGGTGTCCGTGTGGCGAATCATGACGTCTCTGGCTTTGGAGTACTCATGCCATAGATCACGGGCGGCGAGGTCCATGGGGCTCAGCTTCCAACGTTTGAGCGGATTTTTTGCACGTTCTTGAAACCGTCGCTCCTGTTCTTGTTCGCTCACGCTAAACCAGTACTTCAGCAAGATGATGCCGGAATCAACCAGGAGCTCCTCAAACTTGGGGCAGGCCTGCAGGAAGTCATCGGCCTCACGCTCACTGCAGAAGCCCATCACCCGTTCAACGCCGGCTCGGTTGTACCAGCTTCGATCGAAGAGAACGATCTCACCGCCAGCCGGCAGCCGAGTCACATAGCGCTGGAAATACCATTGCGTTCGCTCGCGTTCGGTTGGCGTACCGAGTGCCTCGACTCGGCAGAATCGAGGGTTGAGCGGCTCCATGATTCGTTTGATGACGCCTCCCTTGCCGGCGGCGTCTCTCCCCTCAAACACGATCACGACGCGAGACCTGGTTTGTTTTACCCATTCTTGTAGTCGAATGAGCTCCAGATGAAGCCGGTAGAGCTCCGCCTTGTACCTTGCCGCTGATAGCTCAGTGAGCATGACCGTGGGGTAAAAAAGAAAGCCTGATGCGCATTGCTACAATATGCCACGGCATGGAGGTGTGGCAGAGCGGTTTAATGCACCGGTCTTGAAAACCGGCGAGGGTTCACGCCCTCCGTGAGTTCGAATCTCACCGCCTCCGCCAGCCGGACCCTATTTCGAATTCGCGATTGCGGGTTTTTGAAACACCCTCACGTAGTCCACTTCCATGGTGACCGGGAAGATGGAGTCGTCTACCGGCCCCCCTAAATCCCCTCCGATGGCAACATTGAGGAGAAGGTATTGTGGCTTATCGAATGGCCACCCCCGACGGCCAACATCGGTTTTGGGATAACGGAGAAAGGAATGGCCGTCGACTCCGAACACGACTCCGTCTGGCGTCCAGTGCATCTGGTAGCGATGAAATGTCTCGCAAGCGTCGGAGAGCCGCATCGACCCACTGAAGGCCTGGCCCGCATGTCCCATGGCCACATGAACAGCACTCGAGACGACTTCAGGGTTGCTTCCGACGTGCTCCATGATGTCAAGCTCTCCGTCATCAGGCCACCGATCCCCGCTTCCAAGTGCCCAGATGGCCGGCCAGGTTCCCTTGCCACAGGGCAGTTTGGCCCGTATTTCGAAGAATCCATATGTCCACTCTGCGCGACCGCGAGTGATAAGACGGGCAGAGGTGTAGGGCTGTCCGCCCCAGTCCTCTGCGCCCCTTAATGTCTCGCGTCGGGCCTGAATCAGGAGCTTGCCATCCCGAACCACCGCGTTCTCTGGACGGTTTCGTGAGTAGTACTGCTTTTCGTTGTTATACCAACCCTCCTTGTTCCTATGAGTATCGTGAACCCAGTTGGAGGGATTGGGTAGACCGGCTTGGTCGAACTCATCAGCCCAGACCAACCTGTACTGAGAAGGGGGCTCAAAGCCTCCTCCCCAAGCGGGGGAGGTTCCGAGAAGCGTGACTGCAGAGGCTGCCATGAGGCTCATGATCAAGCCGGGGTATTTATCGTTCATCTTGAAGCCTCCTCATGGTTCATTGCGAAAAATATGGGTGTGTTGAGCATCCATGGTGAATCGAGTGCTCATGCCGCTGCTGAGATCCCGACCCATGCCCTTGGCTCTGATGCGAAAGAGGTCTGGAATACCCTCGATCTTGAGATGAAGAATGGTGGAGTCACCGAGGTGTTCGGCCATCGCCACGATTGCAGGAATCCCAGAGTCCTGCTCGCAGATCTCCACATTTTCCGCGCGAATTGCAATGCTCTTGATCCCATTGAGACCATCCAAGCCTTGGGTGAGGCTGGACCAAAGCGCACGATGCGCCTCTGAAGCGCCTGGAGCGGCGGGGGCTACAACATTGATCTTGGGGGTTCCCAGAAATTCCGCAACGAACTGGTTTTTGGGTTCGTTGTAGAGCACTGTGGGAGGGCCCAGTTGTTCGATTTTTCCCTCACGCATCACTGCGATGCGGTCCCCGAGCGTCATCGCCTCCACTTGATCGTGGGTGACATACACCATGGTGGTTTTCAGTTCTTGGTGTAAACGGGCGAGCTCGATCCTCATATCGGTTCTTAGAGCCGCATCAAGATTAGAGAGGGGCTCATCAAATAGAAAAACGCGCGGCTGTCGAACGATGGAACGCCCAATCGCCACCCTTTGCCGCTGGCCACCGGAGAGCTGCTTCGGGTAACGACCCAAGAGATCGGAGATCTGGAGTGCTGCAGCGGCTTCCTGCACCCGCAGGTCCCTTTCCCTGGCCTTCACGCCTCCCATCTTCAGCGCAAAGCCCATGTTCTCAGCCACCGTCATGTGGGGGTAGAGCGCATAGGTCTGAAATACCATCGCCGCGCCTCGATCCGCCGGATGGACATCATTCATGCGCTCACCATCAATCAACAGCGTGCCAGAGGTGATCGTTTCGAGTCCAGCAATCATTCTCAGGAGGGTGGACTTCCCGCAACCGGATGGACCGACGAGGATGAGAAATTCGCCGTCGCGAATGTCAAGATTGACTTCGCGTATGACATCCTGCTTCCCATAGCGCTTGGAGACTCCTTGAAGCGTGACCTGCCCCATGGGTTAGGCCCGCAGCTTAGATTCGTGGAACATGCGAGAGGCGGCCAGGAATTCTCGGTACCACTTGGCGCTCTGCTTAGGCGTTCTCTTGAGTGTGTCGTAATCGACATGAACAATGCCAAAGCGCTTCTCGTACCCACTCGCCCACTCAAAATTATCGAGAAGGCTCCAGACCATGTAGCCCCCCACTCGAACGCCCTGGTCCATGGCAGCCGCAACGGCCGCAATATGGGTTCTGATGTAGTCGAGCCGATCGGTGTCCATCACCGCTCCCCCCGTGTTGAGGTCCTTAAAGGCGCCACCGTTTTCGGTGATGAGAATCTCAGGGAGTTGGTAATCGTTATGCAGAAGGAGCAAGAGGTCGGTAAGCCCTTTGGGATAGACCTCCCAACCCATCTCAGTGAGCGACAGCCCGAGTGCTTTGAGGTCGACTGGCCCATTCGCACTGGCGACTTGTCGGGTGTAGTAGTTCACACCAAGAAAATCGATCGGTGCAGCGATATCCACCATGTCACCGGGTGCGACAACAGGGGCGTCTGACCCTAGTTCGTCAATCACCTCCTGTGGATAGTGTCCTTTGAACAAGGGGTCGGTGTACCAGCGTCGACCCCTTGCATCGCCCATGTGGGCACTCGCAACATCCGCCTCAGACTGTGAGGCGGGCTCAATGGGGGATAAGTTCAGGACGATTCCAATCGGGCATTGGCAGCCGGCCTCCCGAAGCGCGCGGACAGCGCGGCCATGGCTCAGAAGCAGGTGGTGAGAGACCTGAACTGCAATCCGTCGGTTCTTGATCCCAGGCGCAAAGATTCCTGTCTCATGACCCAGCACAGCAATGACCCACGGCTCGTTGTGGGTTGTTATCGCAGCCACGCGGCTTCCCAAATGAGCGTAGATGCCAAGGGCATAACGCACAAAGTGTTCAACGGTCTCTCTCGACTCCCATCCCCCAAGGTCCTGCAGGTGCTGAGGAAGGTCCCAGTGATTGAGCGTCACGTGTGCTGCAATCCCTCGTTGATTCAGTCCATCCACGAGGCGACTATAGAAGTCCAGGCCCTCATCGCTCCAGGCCCCAAGTCCCAGTGGCTGCACCCGTGGCCAAGAGATTGAGAATCGATAGGCGTTCACACCGAGCGAGGCAATGAGGTCGAGATCTTCCTCGAGTCGGTTGTAGTGGTCGCAGGCGACATCACCGTTGCTGCCGTCTGCAATGACCCCTGGAGTCTTGCAGAATCTATCCCAGATGGATTCGCCCTTTCCAGAGACCTGAGAGGCACCCTCAATCTGAAATGCACTGGTGGCAACGCCCCAGATGAAATTTCGGGGAAACTTGGTCGTCAGGTTGAAATCTTCAAACATGAGTTACTTTCAAGAGTGAGTTCGCTACTTCACGGCACCAGATGTCAGCCCGGCGATGAGCTGTCGAGAAAAAACAAAGAACAAGAGAATCAGAGGAATCGTTGCTATGGCTGAACCAGCCATGAGCGCCCCCCACTCCGTATTCACGGGGGCCTGAAGGCTTCTGAGGGCGAGGGGAAGGGTGTAGTTCTCGGCGCTTCTCATGACAATGAGAGGGTTCATAAAGTTGTTCCATGAGGATATGAAGGTGATGAGCCCGAGCGTCCCTAGTGCGGGACGCAACAGCGGAATCACGACTCGAAAGAAAATTCCGAGCTCCCCGCAACCATCCATGCGTGCTGCCTCAATCAACTCTCTCGGAATGGAGCTGAGGGTGAACTGGCGCATGAGGAAGATGCCAAAGGCACTTGCCGCGCCGGGAATGTAGAGGGCTCGATGCTGGTCAATCCAACCCAGTGCATCCATGATCATGAAGGTAGGGATCATGTTCATAAAGGTAGGGAGCAGCATCGTGGCCATGACGAGAGCGAAAAGTGATCGCTTGTAGCGAAATTCCATCAGGGCAAATGCATAGCCCGCCATGGAGCAGAACAGCAGCGTCAGTGCTGTGGAGAGCAGAGCAACATAGAGACTCCAGCCGAGGTTCTGCCAAAAGGGGAGACGACTTGTCAGAATGCTGAGGTTCTCAATAAAGTGACTGCCAAACCAGAAAGGCGGAGGCAGATTAAAGATGGTCTCTCTCGCGTGTGTTGCAAACACAAACATGAAATAGAAAGGAGCCAGCATGATTAGGCTTCCGACTCCCACCAGACTGTAGGCACCTAGCAGAGATAGCCTCTGACCTCTCATCTAGTGACTCTCCGCCGACAAGAGTGCTTTGCGATCACGAAAAGCAAGATTCATGAGGTAGGTGAGAAGCCCGACGAGGAGAAAGAGCAGCCATGACATGGCACTCGCCCCGCCAAAGTCATTGAAGTCAAACGCCATCCGATAGAGGTAGAGTGCCGCGGTCATTCCAGCCTGATCGGTTCCTCCATTTCCATTGGTAAGGATGAAGGGCTCCTCAAAGAGCTGAAGGCCGCCAATCACGCTCAGCGTGAATGCGAAGAACATCATTGGCTTCAGGCTTGGGAGGGTGATGTAGAGGAATTGCTGAAACTCTGATGCCCCGTCAATCGTCGCAGCCTCATACAGGTCTTTTGGAATGGCCTGAAGTGCCGCAAGGTACAGCACCACGTTGAACCCAACATATCGCCAGAAGACAACAACAGCGATGGCTGGTTTGATCGAGGCCTCATCCACGAGCCAATCGATGGGCGCGAGCCCGAAGATCGAGCCAAGGACGCTATTGATGAGTCCGAAATCCTTTGAGAAGAGCGCGCCAAACATGATGGATATGGCAACGGTCGAGGTGATATAGGGCACGAAATAGGCCCCCGTTACTCCGTTGCGAAATCGTCTGAATGCGGAATGAATGAATACGGCGAGTGGTATCGCCACCAGATGCTGCGGTATTCCAGAGGCCACAGAGAGCCACGCCGTATTTCCGAGGGACTTCCAGAACCACTCATCCTCAATTGCAAACGCGAAATTCGCGAGACCCACGAACTCCATCACCGCGAGGCCACTGGTTGGCTCCCATGAGTGAAATGCGAGGTAGAGCGAGAAGAAGAGGGGAAACAGGCCAAAGACCACAAAGAGAATCAGAAAGGGGCTTATGAAGACATAAGGGGCCAGTCGAGGCGATAGTCGGAGAGTGCGGGGCCGTTCAGACATGGTCTACCTCCTGGCCCGCTTTTCAATGAGTCTTTGTGCGTCTGTGAGTGCCGCGCTAATAGACTTGCGCTTGGCCAGAACGCCATCGAGGGCCACGCTGATCACTTCTTCAGCAAACTTTGCCTGCTTGTGCGGCCTTGGCGACTGAATCTGCAGGGCCGCCTCTCGCCATAATTTTCGCGCCTTCTGACCGCCTAGAAATGCGATGGGCTCCTCAAAGAATGGGTCGTTGTGGGTTTCAACGAGGGCCGGAAATGCGTCCTGCGTCTTAAAGGCATTTAGCTGGAGCCCGGCGTCCAGAGTGAGCATTTTGATGAACTCCCACGCGAGCGCCTTGGTGGCTGGATTGGCACGCTTGGGAATGGAGTAGAAGGTTCCCCCGTAATCAACAAACGTCCTCTCTGGAAGCTGCTCCACTCTCCAGAGGCCGCGGGTTGAGGGGGCAACCCAGTTAGACATCTGGCCAACCATCCACGCACCAGTAAGGTCTGTGGCGATAGTCCCGCGTCTGAAGCCCTCAGCCCATTCGTTAGACCAGGCATTCACGCGAGCATCGAGCCCGAGACTGCGAACCTCTCTCGCAAGTTCAAAAGCACGCCTGAATCGATCTGAATTCACATTTGCGTGGGAGTCTGCGTCAAAGTAAAGGCCTTCACCGGGCTTCATTCCGACCCGAATCAGAATGTCCTTGAGGGAACGCACGGTGCCAATGAGATAGGCACCAGACTCCCGTCGCACTCTAAGGCCTGCTGAGACATAGTTTTCCCAGCTGGCAGAGAGATCCTGAGGCGACACACCAGCCATTGAGAGTAGGTCCGCTCGATACAGCATCGTTCCAGGGCCGATATCCGTGGGGACCGCAATACGCTCGTTGCGCTGATTCATGGTCTGGCCGAAGGCATACGGCACGAATCGATTCGCGTAGTCGTTCAGCCCGAAAGGGGGGGCTGAAAGATCCTCAAGGCCATGTCCGTGGGAGAAACGACCGACATAGCTCGCCTCAAGTGCCATTACGTCAGGCAGTCCAACACTTGTGGAGAGCGCGGTAGTCATGGCCGTGTGATGGTCCGCGTACTGCCGGCTTATAAGTTCTATCTGAACCTGAGGAAATTTCTGAGTGAACTTAGGAATGGCGGCCTTCACAATCGCATCCACCAGAGGGAAGGCGGCGATCTTGAGGCGAGTTCCCCCGAGCGTCTGTGCCCATACAGAAGACACCTTCGACAAGGCCAGGGCGCCTCCGACACCCCCGATCAGTGCACGTCGCATAGGTTGAGATTGGTTGCTCATTGCGGTTCGAAGATGCTCTGCCGACTCTGGAAGGGGTGACTTGGGTGCTTATGAAAGCGGTTTCAAATTATGGGTAGGGCTGAGCAAGGCTGTCAAATAGGGGATTGCCATAGCTTCTCGCCCCAAGGGCAGAGGCCCTTCACATGCCCTCGGTCGCTAGCGCTGGAGGTCCGTAGACTCGCGCGCAATCACTCGAGGGATAGGCAACTGAAAGCTGGGCTTCTCGCCACGGAGCAGCGTGAGCATTGCAGCGGCGGCACCCTGTCCGAGTTCATAGGCAGGATGGTGAATCGTGCTGAGGGGTGGGGTGCTGTAGCGCGAGATGGAGAGATCATCGAAACCCATCACTGCGATGTCTTGGGGAATTCTCAGGCCGCGTCGCTGGAGGGCGAGGCAGGCGCCCAGCGCCATCTGATCATTGGCTGCAAAGAGGGCGGTAAAGCGTCTCCGCTCGTCGAGGAGCCGTTCGGTCGCCAGGAGGCCACTCTCTTCATGAAACAGGCCGCTCGCCACGAGGTTAGGGTCGAAGGAAAGGCCTGCCTCGTCAAGGCCAGCCTTGTAACCGCTGAGTCGCTCGTTGGCGTCGGGATGTTCGGAGTTCCCTGTAATAAAGGCGATCCTTTGGTGCCCAAGTGAGATGAGGTGTCGAGTGGCGAGGATCGCGCCCAGATGGTTATCGAAATCGAGGCTGAAAAGATTTGGCGCCTTGAGCTTTCGCCCGGTGGCAACAATAGGCAACTCCTTCGCGGTAGTTCGAAGTGCGCTGTCGCTCAGTCGTCCGGTAAGGACAATAATCCCGTCCACTCGTCTTGAACGAAGAATATCGATACATCGCGTTTCTTCAGTGGCATTCCAGTGCCCACTCACAAAGAGCGGACTGTAGCCAGCGCGGTCGAGTTCATCCTCGATGCCTCTGAGAGCGACGCCATAGAACGGACTGTCGATGGACTGAGTGATCACGCCAACACTAAAAGTGCGCCCGCCTGCCAGCCCTCGGGCAACAGGATTGGGAACAAAGCCGAGCTTTGCGATAGCCTCGTGTACCGCCTTACTTTTGCTCTCGTGTACTGCGGCCGTCCCGTTCAGAATTCTGGACACAGTGCTCGCCGAGACGCCCGCTGCCTCTGCGACCATGGAGAGGGTCACTGGCCCTTGTCGGGAAGTGGTGGACTTGCTCGGGTGGTTCTTTGAGCGCGGCTTCGTCATGTTGAGTGATGGGGAGAATGGTCTGTGCAGGAGTTTAGGGGTAAACCAGACCGCTTGGTCCAGGGTTTTGGTCCTGGCTATGGCTCCCGTTGGGCTGATGGCGCTTGTTGCGTTGCGTCAGCGTGTTCATCTAGGGTTTGTACGGGTCCAGCGGGTGCTTGTCTGCAGATGGATTTTTTTCTATCCTCCGTGAAAGCGTTTTCACAAAAAATTTTGGTTGAGGTTGAAAGCGCTTTCAAACAACCTAAAAAAGCATCACTCTTAATTTGGAGACCCACGAATGCAATCAAACCAAGCAAAAGGCAGTCGCCGCTTAAAAGTTAAGCCACTTGTGGCAGCCTGTGGCCTGCTCTTTGGGTCTATGTCCGTTATGGCCCAGGAGGCAAAGAAGGAAGAGACACCCCCAACGCCATCGGTCACGGTCGTGGGCATCCGGAGCAGCCTTGACACCTCCCTCAATCTCAAGCGTGAAGGGCAAGGCCTCGTCGACGGGATTGTTGCTGAGGATATTGGCAAGTTCCCGGACACCAACCTCGCAGAGTCACTCAGTCGGGTGAGCGGCGTGTCAGTGGAGCGAAACAACGGTGAAGGGACTCGGATCACGGTCCGAGGCATGGGGCCAGACTTCAACCTGGTCCTTCTCAATGGCCGCCAGATGCCCGGATCGAGCTTTGACGGCGGGGCGCCGAGCTCGCGGTCTTTCGATTTCTCAAACCTCGCTGCTGACGGTGTCGCTGCTCTGGAGGTGTACAAGACCAGCCGCGCAAGTAGCCCCACTGGGGGCATGGGCGCGACAGTAAACGTGAGGACGCAGCGCCCGTTTGACATCAAGGAGACCATCTCTCAGTTCAGCGTAAAGACGGTCAATGATGAAACGGCTCGGAATGTTCCTCTTGAGCAGCAAGGGAAGGCGCAAACCCCTGAACTCAGCGGGATTTACAGCACCCAGTCGAGCGACGGCACCTTTGGTATCACCCTGATGGGAACCTATCAGGTGAGGGATTCGGGCTATTCTCAGGCAGCTGTTACGAGTGGCTGGAAGACATTCGACGGGATTAAGGATAACGACTGGGGCGGGCCGAATGCGGCGTGGGGCGGCTTGCCTCCCGCGTCCTGGAATGCGATTAAGAATCGTCCCACGGCCGACTCTGTGTACAGCGTCCCACAGAACCTGAACTACTCGTTTACCGGCGTTCACCGAGAGCGCATCAACGGGCAGGCTGTGCTTCAAATGAAGCCCAGCAGCAATATGGTTGCCACGCTCGACTTCGTCATGTCCGAGCAACGGTTTAAACAACGTCGCAACGACATCTCGGCCTGGTTCAACTACGGCGGTCAGTTCGGCGAGTACCAGACGGGCTCCCCGTCCTCACCAATCATCTACGGCGAGACGATGTCCAATTCGGATGTGGCGATGGGTGCCTCCGCAATTCAGACCAAGGTTCGGAATCAGCAGATCGGCCTTAACCTGAAGTGGAAGGCCACAGACGCACTGAATTTCGACTTTGATATGCATCGCTCCTCAGCAACCTCAGGAGCGGACGGTCCTCTTGGTACAAGCGTCACCCTCGGAACTGCGTCTCTGAATCGCGGGGATACCTATGTGGATTTCAGCAATAAGTTTCCTGTTCTGAATATTAAGGGCGGCACGCTCGATCCCACACTGCAGGAGCTGCAGGGCTCGGTCTTTGGAAACAGCTACCAAAAGAATGAGGTTAGCCAGGCTCAGGCCAAAGGAGCCTGGAAGATTAATCCCGACTCGAGTCTAGACTTCGGTCTCTCGCTTACAGAGGTGAAGAATCGCTCGGCGTTTGCGAACGTGCAGAGAGACTCCTGGGGTTCCGGCGCTGCTGGCGGGCCGGGTGCGATGCCGGACAATATATGGCGCGCCGATTCAATCAGCCGATACTTCAGCAGTATTCCTGGGTCGAACGATCCGCGGCTCTTCAACCAGTATTTTGGTTTCAGCTTTGAGGATGCGAGAGCGGCGGCCATCAATATTCTTGGGTCAGATCAGCTGCTCAAGGCCTCGTTCGATTTCAAGGACGACTACCGAACCACTGAAAAGTCGGAGGCTATTTACGGTCAGTACAACCATTCCTGGGAATGGTCCGTGCCCATGGATGTATCGGTCGGCCTGCGGTACGAGCGAACAAAGGTGGTATCGCCTAGCGTTGAGTCCGTCCCAACGCAGGTGCGCTGGGTTGCTGACAACGAGCTTCCTGTGATTTTCCAGGGAACCACCTCCGCGGAGCGTTCGGGACAGTATTCGTATCTTCTCCCGTCGATCGACTGGAGTGCAGATATTGAGAAGAACACGAAGCTTCGAATTAGCCATGGTAAGACCATTGGACGGCCGGGCTGGAGCGCCATTCAAGGGGGGCGCACACTCAATGGACTTGCTCGACTGGATGGCGGCACGGGCTCTGTTGGAAATCCAGACCTCAAGCCGCTTGAGTCTATCAACTGGGATTTGTCGATCGAGCATTACTACGCAAAGAGCAGTTACATCGCAGCGAGCTACTTCACCAAGTCGATCGACAATTACAACGCTCCCATCATTGCCTCTCAAACGGTGCCGGGACTTACCACTCCGATTGGAGGTGCGTACTACCAGAAGGCGATTCAAATGGGTGGCTGTGCGGCCAATGATTCCGGATGTATACGCCAGTACATCTTTGCGAATCTTGCTGGGTCACCCGGGGTTGATGTAGCAAACCGAACCATCACTGGTCAGCCGGGCGATCCCTTGTTGGTCTTCCAACTTGGGACGTTCCAGAACAATGAGCGAACTAGCAAAATTAACGGGGTAGAGTTCAACCTGCAGCACATTTTTGGAAATTCCGGTTACGGAATGGCAGCGAACTTCACCAAGGTTCGGTCGGACCTCAGCTACGACAACAATAAGGCTGGAGCTCAGACCGATGTATTGGTGGGGCTAGGCGATTCAGGAAACCTGGTGGGCTTTTACGAACAGGCCGATTTCAATACGCGCCTGGCCTATAACTGGCGCGGTAGCTACCTGGTTGCCAATTTCGGAGGCCTGGAAGGAGCTCAGCCGCTTTACGTCGAGCCCTATGGTCAACTGGATCTGGGTGTAGGGTACAACGTCAACAAAAATCTGCGCCTAACCTTCGATGCCATCAACATAACCGACTCTTACGTTCGCACCTACATGCGAAATGAGAACCAGATCGGATCAGTCACGCAGCTGGGCCGTCGGTTTGTCTTTGGAGGACGATGGAAGTTCTAAATCGCGTTCGAAAAGTCCTTGTTCTAGGAGGCGGGTCTTCAGGGTGGTTGGTGGCGAGTCTGCTCGCTGCTGAGCACCCTGAACTCGTTGTTGCACTTGTCGAGTCCGATGAGACTCCCATCATTGGGGTTGGTGAGGGCACTTGGCCTTCGATGAGAGATACCCTAAGGCGAATTGGGCTCTCTGAGATAGAGTTCCTCAAGACCTGTCAGGCCACCTTTAAGCAGGGCTCGCGATTCGACGGGTGGATGTATGGTCGTGTGGGTGATCGCGACGATCGCTACTATCACCCGTTCAGCCTGCCCGTGGGTGAAGACGACGATGTTCTTGTTCAGACGTGGCTGGAAGCTGACCGTCCATTCGCCGATGTGGTCGGTTCATCTGTGCGGCTCTGCGAGGCTGGGCGTGGCCCGAAGCAGTTCCAGACCCCTGAATATGGGTCGGTTGCGAACTACGGATATCACTTCGATGCTGGCCGGTTTGGGCAGATGCTGCGTGATCATGCATGCGCCAAGCTCCGTGTTCAACACATCGTGGACCACATCGACGAGGTGGTCTGCTCCCCCTGTGGAGATATTGCAGCCCTCTCATCCCGTCGCCACGGCGAACTGACCGCTGATCTGTTTGTGGACTGCTCTGGTTTGGCAGCCCGCCTGATCAGTCAGCATTTTAAGGTTGGCCTCAAGTGTGAGAGAGATGTGCTCTTCAATGATCGAGCACTTGCTGTCCAGATTCCTTACGACCGTGTAGATGCTCCCCTTGCAACCTGCACCATAGCCACTGCATGGGCGAATGGTTGGTGTTGGGATATCGGGCTCCAGACTCGACGAGGAGTGGGCTGTGTGTTTTCCTCCCGTCATGCAGATGAAACCTTGGCCAGAGAGGCACTCCAGGCGTATCTCGCTCGGAGTGGTTCAGCTCTCTCGGCTGAGGCCCCGAGGCTGATTCAGTTCCAGCCGGGATACCGGGAGCGATTCTGGGTAAGAAACTGCGTGGCAATTGGGCTTTCGTCAGGGTTTATAGAGCCCTTGGAGGCATCGGCCCTCGCCCTTGTTGAAATGTCTGCTCAGCGTCTCTCGGATGAACTGCCAATGACTCGAGAGGGTATGGACGTCGTGGCTCAAAGATTCAATGACGATTTTGCCTATCGTTGGGCTCGGGTCATCGATTTTCTAAAGCTTCATTACATCCTCAGCAAGAGATCGGACAGCTCTTACTGGAACCAGCATCGGGACCCCGAGACCTGGCCGAAGCGACTAAGAGACCTCCTTCCCTTATGGAAACTACGGCCTCCAGCCCGTCATGATTTCGGCAGAATTGATGAGGTGTTTCCTGCCGCCAGCTATCAGTATGTTCTGTACGGGATGAACTTTTCTCCGGAAGATCGTCGGCTGTCGGCGAGAGAGCAGCAGCTTTCGAATGCCTATCTCGAGCAGACTTCAAGGCAGACCAAGAGAATGCTCGCTGGGCTGCCTGGCCATAGAAGTCTGATTAATCAACTCATTCAGGGTGGCGCATGACACAACATGTGGTGTTAGACAACCTAAGGCACAAGGACCTCCGTGTCCGGACAGAGCGCTCCTCATTGCTGGGCGATGCGCGAGAGAGCTGCCTAGCGCTTCCCGGAGAGTTTCGGCAGCTTCAGGCCCACTTCCCCATTGTGTACCAGCATGTTGATGGAGACGTCGGCTTTCAGCCCATTGTTCTTTTTGGTCTGGAGGAGGGACAGAACCTCTTTCTGAACGATGGGGGCTGGGATGCAGCGGTGGTCCCAATGGCCCTTCAGCGGGAGCCTTTTGCAATTGGACGAGCAGAGGACTCAACTCTGCAGCTGCATATTGATATGGAGAGTCCACGGGTCGTGCGCGCGGGTGAGGAGGAGGGCACCGCACTATTTTTGCCGCACGGCGGTTTCACTGATTACCTAGACCAGGTTGTCAAACTCATGGAGCAATTGCATGAGCAGGCGCAGCTTCTCCCAGCGTTCATCGATGCGCTCAAGCGACTTCAACTACTCGAGCCATTCGTGCTGGACATTGAAATGCCCTCCGGTGAGCACTCGCGCCTCACGGGATTGTTCTCTATGAACGAGGAGAGGCTCAGCGCGCTCTCAGGATCTGAGCTAGAAAAACTCGCCCAACAGGGTTTCTTGTTGCCGATCTATATGCAGGTTGCTTCACTCTCTCAGCTGCCGGTGCTACTTCATCGTTATGTACGCCGTTGAATGAGACATGAGAGAAATACCCGCCTGGTCCAGTCCTCTTGATCCTTCCTCCATCGAAGAGGAGCTGTTGACAGCAGACGAGCCCTTTGTCATCCGCGGTGCATTCGCGGACTGGCCAGTGGTTCAGGCGTCCCGCCATTCCAATCTTGCCTTGGCCAGGTATCTGGTCGAGCGCTATAACGGTGTGCATGTCACTCTGTTTGAGCTGGCACCTCAAAGGAGGGGCCGGGTGTTCTATTCCGATGAGTCCCTCAGCGGTTTCAATTTCGCTCGTCATACCGCCACGCTCGATCAGGTGTTGAAGGGGCTGCTTGGTCTATCGGGGGCTGAGAGCCCGCCTGGGTTGTATGTGGGGTCTACTACTGTAGAGGCCATACTTCCTCAGTTTCTTGAGGAGAACCCCATGGGACTGGGCGATCGTGACGCGTTAATCAGTCTCTGGCTCGGTAACCAGACACGAATAGCGGCCCACTATGACCTCCCCGATAACCTCGCAGTGGTTGCCAGTGGCCGTCGCAGGTTCACACTCTTCTCCCCGGACCAGATACACAATCTCTATATGGGCCCGCTTGAGCCCACCCCGGCAGGACAGCCGGTGAGCCTGGTTGACTTTGATGCTCCAGATTTCGAGCGCTTTCCAAGATTTCGAATTGCGTTGAGTGAGGCGCGCGAGGCTGTACTTGAGCCCGGTGATGCGATCTTTATCCCGAGCATGTGGTTTCATCACATCGAAGCGCTTGAGCCAATCAATCTGCTGATCAATGCCTGGTGGCGTCGAGTCCCGTCCTACATGGACTCGCCACTGAGTGCTCTTCGGCTTGCCCTGATGACGCTTCGGGACCTTCCGGAGCATGAGCGCAAGATCTGGGACCAGCATTTCAGGTACTTTGTGTTTAGTCCCCCAAGCGACTCCTGGGAGCACATCCCAGCAGCTGCAAGGGGCTTACTTGGGCCGGTAGACGAGCAGGTGTCCAGGCTTTCTCGTACCGAACTTCTCAACAAACTGAAGCGATGAGTGGACCTATGAGGACAGTGAATCGAGTGGTAATTGCAGGGGGTGGAACGGCCGGCTGGATGATGGCAGCCCTGATGAGTAAGCTTCTTGGCCGAGGGCTGAGTATCACTCTCGTCGAGTCTGAGGAATTGGGGACGGTTGGGGTGGGTGAGGCGACGATCCCCGCGCTTCATACCTTCCACAACCTGCTTGGCATCAATGAAGCGGAGTTCATGGCCGAGACCAACGCAACCTTCAAGCTCGGCATCAACTTTGAGGGGTGGAAGAATGTAGGCGAGGATTACTTTCACTCCTTTGGTTCGACCGGTAATGACCATTGGAGCGCTGGCTTCCAGCATTTCTGGCTGAAGGCCATGAAGTCTGGGCAGGTTCAGAACTACACCGACTTCAACCCTGAGACGGTTGCCGCATTCTCTAATCGATTTGCCCATGTTCAGAACAATGCACTGAACTACGCCTACCATCTCGACGCCGGCCGCTACGCCGCCTACCTGCGGCGGATGAGTGAGGCGCATGGAGTGATTCGGATCGAGGGAAAGATTGCCCAGGTGCTTACCCACACGGGAGATTCCGATTCATCTCTTGCTGGCCATATTTCGTCACTGAAGATGGAGGATGGAAGTCTTGTTGAGGGCGACTTCTTCGTGGATTGCACTGGCTTCCGATCTCTCCTGCTCGCCGGTGCGCTTGGCGTGGGCTATGAGGACTGGTCGTATTGGCTGCCCTGCGACCGAGCGGTTGCAGTTCAGACGACGTCCGTTCGGGAGGCCTGGCCCTATACACGATCCATTGCGCACCCCTTTGGTTGGCAATGGAGAATTCCGCTCCAGCACCGTGTGGGAAATGGCTTGGTCTATAGCAGTAAAGAATTGAGCGATGCGGATGCTCCCGACATGCTGGCGAAGAATGTCGAGGGAGAAATGATCACGCGCCCGAGGCTCATCAAATTCTTGCCCGGGCAACGCGACCGCGTGTGGGAGAAGAACTGCGTGGCCGTAGGGCTGGCCAGTGGGTTTGTAGAGCCTCTCGAATCCACCAGTATTCACTTGATTCAGCGATCGGCAATCCGATTGATGCAGCTCTTCCCAACGCGTGGAATTCAGCAGGCTGATGTCGACGAGTTTAACCTTCAGTCTAAGCGCGAACTCGAGCATATTCGAGACTTCATCGTGCTTCACTATCATGTCAACGAGCGAACCGATTCAATGCTCTGGAGGCATGTCCGCGAGATGGACATCCTGCCAAGCCTCAAGCACCGTATTGATCTCTTCAAGGAGAGTGCGAGAGTGTTTCGTCCGAGTGATGAGCTGTTTGCCGAGAACTCCTGGATACAGGTGATGATGGGGCAGGGGATCGTTCCAGAAAGTTATCATCCCGTGGCCGATCTCATGGGTCCGGACGAGCTCAGCAGATTTCTCCATGAGATTCAGGTTCGCGTGAAGCGGATCGTGTCGTCCCTTCCTTCCCACCAGTCGTATGTGCACCAGCTCTGTGCGCCTTATCGCCAGGCCCTGGAGACTGCGTGACTGCTGGAACTACCCCTTACCGAGCGCTGTCTGGAAGCTGCCTCTGCGGGGATGCCACCTACACCGTAGACGACGGGTTTGAGTACGCGCTGAACTGTCACTGCGGCCAGTGCCGCAGGTCCACTGGATCGGCCTTTAAGGCATTTGGCGGAATTGCCCGCGAGCGCCTCAAGCTTGGACAGACCGCTCCGTTGATGCGGTTTGGTCCACCCGATCAGAACCATGATGTGCGCTGTGCAAACTGTGGATCGCTCTTGTTTTCAGTTGTTCGCGGTGGGGCCTATCTCCATGTCACCCTCGGAACACTCATGGACACCCCCACGCTAAAACCGACTGCCCATATTTTTGTGGGATCGAAGGCCGATTGGTTTGAAATTCGAGACGATCTGCCTCAACACACCGAGTTTTAGTCCAAGATCCTCCATACTGGCACCATGACCGCTACGATGGCCATCGATCTCGTGATAGGCGTGACCATCCTCGAATGGCCCTTACTGCTCGTGCTCACCCGTCAACTTCGGCGCAATGGAGGGCTGCCTAGTTTTGGGGCCTGGCCTCTGATGAGGCTTCTGCTCCCGGGTCTCTGCCTGTTGTGTGTGGCCCGGGTGGTCTGCAAGCCAGAGCCTGAGCCGTCCGTCTTCCTGTTTCTCGCTCTGGCAGGGCTGTTCCACGGCCTCGACCTCTGGCAACGATTCAAGAGGGAACTGAGTACATGACAGATGACTGGGGTGAGCTCCCAGAGGGGTGGGATCGGCTTGAGTCCAATGGTCAATTCCTGTGCAAAGTCTTTCGGTTTCGGGATTTTCAGTCGGCCTTTTGCTTTATGACCGTGATGGCGGAATTCAGCGAGCGGGTGCAGCACCACCCGGAGTGGTTCAATGTTTATAACCGGGTGGAGGTACGGCTCACCACCCATGATGCGGGCGGCCTGACTCAGAGAGATTTCGACTGGGCACTTGAGGCGAACTCGCAGTTCATCAGAGCCCAATAAGCCATGACCCAATCCATCGACCTCTACTGTGAACGGGTCGACGCTTCGTTCTGGTCCGAGCCCGTCAATGCTGTCACCAACCTCGCTTTCGTTGTAATTGGCCTTTGGCTGCTCCGAGGGCCGAACGTCGCAGGCCGCGTCTTGGGTGTGATTGAGATTCTGGTGGGACTGGGAAGCCTCGCCTTCCACACCTTTGCCACCCCCTGGGCTGCAGCGCTAGATGTCGGATTCATCGGGGTCTTCATCCTGGCCTTCGCATACCTTGTGCCGCGTAGCCTCTGGGGTTTCGCACGGCCGCTGTCTGTCCTTGCCGCAGCCGTGGTGCTCCTCTTGGTGTGGCAGATGAATGCGCTTGCTCAAGATTTGCGGGAGTCGATGGGCAGCTTCCCCCCGGGATTCTATGTGGGCGCTTGGATGAGCCTCTTGGTCTATGGGCTGATCACCTGGCTTAAGGCTCGCTATCTGGCATCTCGATGGATGCTCACGGCCGCGATGATTTTTCCGCTGTCGCTCTCCGCCCGGGAGCTTGATGGGCCACTCTGCCAATTTCTCCCCCTTGGGACTCACTGGCTGTGGCACCTCCTCAACTCAGTGGTGCTCGGCCTCTGTGCCTGGTCCTTCCATGCGCAGTACACACCGGAACTCGTAGCAACTCACTCGGATTCCGCGCAGCCCTAGCGCACGCCGCCAGACTCCTCTGTCGTCGCTCACCACAAATGTCGGCGGACGGCTCTCGAGCCGTTCGTCCCAGAGCGTTTGGAGGATGGCCTTGTCGGCCTTGTCTCGCCCCTTGCCGCCTGCATACGAGACCTGAAATCGATCGTGCACCTCAATCTCTTGTGACTCCTCGGCATCGAACCAGAGTCGCGCGGATGCGGAGGGCCAGCGCATGAGCAGCGCCTCCAGGTCCTGCTTGAGGGGCTCTCGTCCCTCTGGCCCGTAGAGTGCGCCAAGTCGAAAGAGGAGGTTATGGCCATCTATAAACACACGAAGAGGCTGCATCGCCTCGGCCAGTCGCGTCATGGAGACGGATGGAATTTCCTTTAAGTCTGGCGGCAGGCCGTGACATCTGGGAAGGCCAAGGTGGTGGATCTTCTGCAGTAAGAACTGCGCGTCCAACTGCGCCAGGCTTCCATGAATGCTGAGGTCGAGTACACGCTGCCGGACTGGAACCAGCTCGGCCCACTCAAGGCCAGAGTCCAGCTGCGAGTTAAGTCTCTCAAGGTGAATCGCTAGCTCACCTGCTCTAGGCTTTTGAGCTTCTCAATGACGGCCTGTGAGGCCTGATCGAGGGCGTGGTATTCGCGCATCCCGTCCTCAACCTGGCCCATTTCGAAGAGGCGCGCTGCGCGAATGCCGCACTCATGGACCCGTTGATGCGGAGCCTCGATCGACTTGAATTGGCTGCTACCTGAGAGTCGCTCATCGTCTACGCTGTAGTACCACTTGCCGAGTCGACACTGCCGATGGTCAGTCAGGTCGGAAGACTTGAGGGCATTTCTGCCCACGGCCATATCGAGTAGACGCTTCTTCCAGAGCAGGTGATCGGCCTGGGCGAGCAGAATGACCTTCCCAGGAATGTCCTCCTGGGCCAGCTTACCCCGCCACTCCTCAATCAGCCTCACACTGTGGTCGGTCTGGCTGGCGAGCTGATTCACCGCATCAAGGTTGACATCACCCTTTTCTTTGATCGTGGCCATGTTGCCAGCCATCAGATCAATCGCCTCTCGCTGCTGGGAAATGATGATTGCGAGCTCTTTAACCTGGCCTGAGATTGACGTGGAGTTCTGATTGATCTGTTTGAAGTCGTCGTGTACTTCCTGAGACTTACTGACCACCTTTGCGACCTGAGCTCGGGCCTCAGTCACCGTCTGGATCACGTCACCAAAGTTCTGGGTAAGCAGCTTGATCTGCCCCCGAATCGTGTCAGTGGCCTCACTGGTCTGACGAGAGAGCGACTTCACCTCTTCGGCCACCACCGCAAATCCTTTGCCGTGCATGCCTGCCCGCGCGGCCTCAATACCCGCATTGAGCGCGAGGATGTCCGTGTGATCGGCGATTTTTGCAATCAGGTCGACCACCTTGGAGAGTTCTCGAACAACCCCTTGAAGCTCTTCTGCCCGCACTGCGACCGTGTCGAAGGTCTTTCCAGTGACGCCGATCTGGTCGGCGAGTGAGGTCATTTCCTGCATGCCCGCTGAGGTGAGTCGGGATGATTGATCAACCGCGTCGCTGGTGCGACTCGAGGTGCGACTGATGTCCCCAATCGAGGCAGAGAGCTCCTCGAGAGCCGAGGCCATAGAGGCCGCTGCCAGTTGGACCTCGCGGGTGCCGGAGAGGATGTGTGCAGTGGAGACGCTGACCTCGACGGTCGAGAGACTCAGATCAACAACGTTTTTGAGAATGTCACGGGAATCCATGGGGGGTATTCTACTGGCCTCTTGTGAGGAATTCGTAACAAAGGTCTGGGCGAGTCTAAGTTCCCGGCTGCGTGTATGGAACCCGCGCAAAGAGTTCGCGTTCCCAGTGCCTGGGGTCAGCTAAAACTGAATCTTGCGAATCGATGATCAGAGTCTGGCGGCTAGCGAGTGTGTATTCGGGCCAACCTGCCTTTCCGGAGCGAGCAAATGTGGCGAATCTGCTCATGAGGCGCTTGGAGACCTCATTCACCTCCGGGTCCGAAGAC
Source organism: Pseudomonadota bacterium (assembly GCA_041165705.1). Classification (GTDB taxonomy): domain Bacteria; phylum Pseudomonadota; class Gammaproteobacteria; order Burkholderiales; family Burkholderiaceae_A; genus Hahnella. Next base: position 74,069 of record JBEAMW010000024.1, on the reverse strand, counting down.
TGGTGTGTTCCAAAGGCGAGCACGATGTCATCTGTGTGCTTTGCATCTCGAAAGTTCAGTTGGTACACGAATACTGGTTGACCGGCGGATGCCCGAGCCTCTGCTTCGATGACCTGCCCTCTCCAGCTTCGAGACGCGGTGACGATTCGGTGGAAGAGCCGTGTTGCCGTGTCTTGTGGGAAGCGCTTTCGATACTGTTCAACAACCCATGCCGTGTGAAGGTCGACTTTTATTTCAGGTCGTATGCGCTCTGCCAGGTTTTCAAAGCTGAGGCCTTGCATAACAGGACCATGAGGGTGGTAGAAGGCTCTTGTCTCTGAGATGGTGTTGCCCAGCATGAGGGGAATATCTGCACTCTGCTCTGGTGCGTTGGGCCAAAATGGGTGCCTGTGCAGGTGATGCATGTCCAGGACTGGTCCCATGTAGAGCGACCCACCAAGGATCGGATCTCTCGTTGATCTCAGCGCATGCATGAGTCGCGGAACTTCCGCGTGGAGGGGATCTTCCCCTAAGGATTTTAAGAACGCCCTGGTTCTTCGCTCGGCGTGGTCGGGCCCCGAGGCGGTGATCTGCTGGCCACTCATCGTAATGGCTCTATGAAAGAGCCCTTTTGCGGCAGGCATGGCCATCAGCGTAGCGATTTTCGCACCGCCTCCACTCTGACCAAACACCGTGACGCACTGCGAGTCACCCCCAAATGCCTCGATATTTTTCTTTATCCATTCGAGAGCAAGGATGAGATCGGTTTGCCCGACGTTACCGGATCCCGAGAGCTCGGGATAGAGAGGGTCGAGATAGAGATAGCCGAGCACATTGATGCGGTGATTCACTGTCACAACTATCACCTGCTCCTGGGCAGCCAAATGACTGCCGTCATGCTCTGGATCCGTTGCGCTGCCCGATGAGTAAGCACCCCCGTGAAAATAGACCATCACAGGCACAGGCTGCTGTGTTTGAATGGCCTTGAGAGGTGCCCATAGGTTGAGCATGAGACAGTCCTCCTCACCGCCCGCATCGGGGCGAGCGGGCTGAGGGCAGGCAGCCTGCCAGTCGAGTGCTCGAATGACCTGAGAGGAGGGCGCTACTGGGAGCGCTGACTGAAAGCGCCTCTCACGCGGTGCGTGTCCATAACGGATCCCACGAAATCGCGCCACGTTACCCTCTTCGGTAACAACGTCACCTTCATAGCGTGCCGTTGGGGTCAGTACCGAAATCAAGCTGGAACCGCTAGCAGCGCTCCCGGTGGCAGAGGAGAACTTAAGTAGAGCCGTTGCTCCGACGACGCGAAGAATCGATCTCCGATTCATGCGTCGGCCTAACTTGCGCGCGCTCGTATGCTTTTAACTGACGCTTTTTTTACTGGCGGGGAGAGAGGGAATTCGGAACAGCCCAGCGCCACACTAATCTCGCGGCTCGTCTCGTGCAAGAGGGCTAGGATTTCTGGCTCTTGGCTCACTGGGTAGCGAAAGGTTGGGAAAGACACGCTCATACCCGCAACTGGACTTGCGTGGCGGTCAAAAATTGGGATACCCAGACACCTAATATGATCATCGAACTCTTCTCTATCCTCTGCATAACCTTTAGCACGGACAAGCTCGAGTTCCACCAGAAGCGCCTTTCGATCGGTGATGGTCTTCTCTTGATATCGCTTAAAGTTGATTCCGGAAATAATTTGGTTTCTTCGATCGTCTGCCTCCCAAGCCAGAAGGCACTTCCCGATGGCTGTGCAGTGCAAGGGCGCGCGCCGTCCCACGCGAGAGTACATTCCAAGGTTGTGCCGGGAGTCTACCTTGTGAGCGTAAATAATCTCGCTCTCAATGAGGGTACCGAGGTGAACCGTTTCTCCGGTGAGGTCGGAGATTTTTTGCATGTGGGGCCGCGCGAGATCCACGAGATTGAGACCTGCGAGTGCACGGCTGCCCAGTTCAAACATTTTCATGGTGAGGCTATACCGCTCGGTGTCTGGCTCTTGCTTGACGTAGCCAAGCGCTTTCATAGACTGAAGGAATCGGTGGGCTGTTGCCTTCGGGAGTGCCAGTCGAGACGATAGTTCAGTGATCCCCATCTCCTCTCGCTCCGCGAGTGCTTGAAGAATGGCGAAGACCTTCATCACCGCTGCCATTGAGTCTGGCTGTTTATCGATCATGTCTTTGCTCATCGTCGGTTCCTTTGAGTCGTCAGTTTAAAGTGCTTCCAGCCCCTCTTGTGATTACATCGCGAAGCGAAGCGGATGGTTCAAGCCTAAAGCGGTACGGGGGAAAAAATGTAGCCTCAGAGTCAAAACTCACCTGTTGGTCCAACTCGATGGCTGCCTTGAGTTGAACCGATCTACCGTTAACCGACGAGTCGACTTCCTTGAGAACGCGCCCTCCCCAGTTTTTTAGGAGACGGTTCAATGGAATATCCTTTGGAATCTCCCAGGCGTTGGATTGCATGAGCACCTGGCTCTCCTTGCCTAGCCCGATTGAGTAGTCAAACCAGCGCTCGGCGCCAGCGCTCATGGTGTAGAGGTTGTTATAGAGGTGAACCTTGCCGAAGCGCACTCGAGGTGCTCTGGATCCCACATCCCTGTAGTGATTATGGTGAAAGGTGACTCGAAGGGCGTCTGCATCATCAGCGCGATCGCTGCCGCCCACAAGTGTCACCTTGCGGTGTTCTTCAAAGCGGTTCCAGCTTACGGTTATTAGGTCAGAGCGATGGGTGATGTCGAGGAGAGCATCAAAGTGCTCAATTGGTCGATCGAACAGAGTCCGTGGGGTCTCCTCGCTTATGTGGCTCGAAAAATGGTTTCCGTCTACCCAGACCCGGGTGGCGCGTCGAAGGGCGAGCGAATCGTACTGAGCGTTCCAATCGCCCGCCCGCCCATCGCTGGGGTCCCATTGGGGAAAGTAGTCCCGGGCTTGCCGGAAACGGAGACCCCGAACGACGATATTCTCTCCATCGTCGATTGAGAGGCCACCGCCAGTGATCCCCGCTTCTTGGGTCATGCCGATCACGGTGGTGTTTGAAGGGATTCGTGCGATGACATGCCGCGCCTGATGCCTGCCAGACCGCCTTCTTGCCTCCTCAAGCGGGCCTTGCGGCCGCTTCATCCCCCAAGTTTTGGGCGAGTAGGCTGCCTCAAATGCAGACCATTGAAAATCGGCATCCCGAAAGTCTTCCTCAGTAAGGATCGACCCAGTCTCACTGGAGTCCATCCGGATCTCACGATGAACTCGGAGGATTCTGGGCGACAGACCCTCGAGAGCCAGCGCTTGGACAAGATCTCGCCGAGTGTGAATATCAAACACTCGATCAGGACTTGCCATGCTGCCGCCGACAACGCCCGCAAGGGAGGCCCAGCCGCCAAAGCGAGGAAGAATGTCCCGCTCAGGGCCCTCTGTCGAGACATTCCTAAATTCCAGGAGCCGATTTGCAAACGGGCCATCGGCTGCATAGGGACGACGGGAGGTGGACATATACCAAGGACGGACGTGTGGGCCGAGAATACTGTCTCGAATGAGGGCTTGCCCGTTTGGTGAGATACCTGGCTGATACCCACCATTGATTACACCAAAATCCCAGGCACGTCCGAGCGAGTGGGATTTCCGGGCGAGACCCGCCTCCGCAAGCAGCCAGCTCCTGGAGACCAGAAAGCCAAGTCGTTGGTTTGTAGGCGTGCTTGGGGCAAGAATGTGCCCCCCATTCGGCGGAGTTCGACGGCCTGATCGGCTGAGTATCAAGGAGTTACGAATGACCAGAGTGGCATCACCGAAGATGAAATCCACATCGCCTGCCACTAGTCCATTCTCGAAGAGTATGCGTTGTGGCTCAGCATCACGAAGGGATGAGGCTCGCCTCACATAGAAGGTGTCTTGGTGGCCCCAGAGTTCCACATTCTGAAGATGAATTTGGTCGCCCTGTACCGTGAGTGCGACACCCTGTGCGCCGCCAGATTCGCCTGCGCCGAGAGGGTAGCCCTGACCATTAAAGACCCCTTCCATCGAATCGTTTGAGATGCTCAGGTTGGCGAGGGAAATCTGATTCCCTTGTAGAAAGGCAGTTGAGCTTCCTGCCGTACCCACGATGGGGCTCTGTGCAGTGATACAGGGATTGGCCTGGTGTATGGCACTACTCAGACCTGCATACAGGCTATAGACGATCTGAACATCGCGGGGGGCCTTTCCAAGTCCATAGAGCGTGAAGGGAACTCGGTCTTGAATACAAATGAGTTCGCGATAGACCCCGTCTTTAACGGCAATGCTGAAGGGGCGCCCCGATCTTGGAAGGGCATCAAGCGCCGATTGAATGGTTCGATGTGTTCCGCTTCCGTCCTGGGCGACCGTAAAGTCAGGATTGGCCGACCGAGCGACCGATCCAACTGGAGTCCAGGGCACATTCGCATCGCCAAGATAGAGGCTCTCGGTGTACTCCCGTGCGTCTTGCTCTGACATCTCTGGCCGTTCTGTTACCGCAGAGACAGCGCTTGAGTGAACCACTAGGCAGAGTGCAAGAATAATCCGGATCATGGGCGCTGAACGAGAAATAGGCCAGGCTCCTGTCCGTCCATATCGCAGCTAAAGAGTACCTGGCGCTCGTCCGGTGAGAAGGCGGGGTGAGGGTGGGTAACCTGGCGGCTTCCTTTGTAGACCTCCCAGCTACTCCCGTGCTTCGCAAGCCGCGTCTGCTCTCGTGTGTTCAAATTGAAGAGATGAAGGAAAGGATCGGGTTCGATCGTGTGACTGGACTGGTCTTGAACATCGGCGGGGGTGGCGCATCCATCGCCGACAAGAATAGAACCGTCGTAGTTACTCATGAGATGCGAGCACGGGGTCATTTTGAGAAGCGCCTCATCTTCGAGGGTCTCTGGATTGAGCCGACGAATCCAGCGATCTGATTCGCCCGCGAGGTAGCTCACATAGATCATCGATGATCCATTTGGCACCCAAAACTCGTGCGTACAGCTCTCCCCGGGGAGGTGCTTCTTCCCGCATCGAATATTGGTTCCGTCCTCGTTAATAAACCACATTCGTGCATCCACCAGATCGTGAGGGCCTTCGTGGCAGTACGCAACGGTGTGGTCATCAAAGGGGCGGTACTGAGGGTGGCCGAGCCAGGCTTTCTTCTCGAGGATGGTTTCGCGCTGTCCAGTGGCAAGATCGATCCTGATGAGCCTACACAGGGGCTGTGCGTGGTACATCTGAGCAAATTTCTCCCAAGTGTTGAGAGGAAACCAGTCTTTAGCTGAGATTTCAATACCCACCATCTTGGTACAGGCCGTGTTGGCTACCCAGGTACCGTATCCGACCCATCCATCCGGCACCACATAAAGCACTTCCTCCTCGAGGGAGGCAAGGCTGAGACGGATTAGATTTCGATCTGCTCTCACAAAGTATAGAAATCGGTCATCCGGGCTAAGAAAGCCGCCAAAGGTGTTCTCTCTCGCTCCTTGAGTGAGTTGAATGCACTCACGGGTCTGAAGGTCAAGTAGGTGGTAGTTCCAGTTGGGGCTGGGTTCCGGTCCGAACTCCCCAGCAAAGACCAACCGCCCACCGTCACTGGTAAAGCATTTCTGGTAAAAATAATTTCGATGGCAGGTGACATCTCGGGGGGTGATTCGAGTGACCTCGGCCCCAGTATCGGAGTCCTGAAAACGCTCGAACGGAAGGGTTCGACTCTTACCTTTGCTCATCTTTTCTGGTTCCTCTAACGAATTCGGCGGAGAAGACTCTCTCCGTCACGCACGAGTCTCTCGGCAGCCGTCTTTGTCTCACTCTTTCCGTATGCCACTGTCTCGAAGACCTCTCTCATGAATCTCTGCATTCTCGCGTGCTCAAAGAGCATCGAGGGAATCGCCACCCTGTTCTGATCACGAAACGCCTTAATCTGTTGGTATGCACTCCATTCGAGCTCAGGCACCTTTACAGAACGAAGGAGTGCCTCCTGACTCGACTTCGGTGAGGGAATCCCTCTTGTTCGGCCGAGAATCCGAGCTGCCTCGGGATCTGTGAGTAGGAAGTCAATGAGGCGGCACGCGAGCTCTGGCTCTTTGGTATTACGCCCTGCCGTGTACATAAGGGTAGGGCGCCCAAAGATTCCACTGGCGAGGGGGTTCTTCCTCATGGGAAAGGCGCCGAGCTGAATCTTTTGCTCAGGTTCAAGGGTACTCAGTCGGAGCGGGATCGTAGAGTCCCATGCATAATTTCCAGCCCATCGACCCTTTACCCAGTCCTGCTGTTGCTCTGTGGGCTTCTCTGCGCCTCCGAGACTTGCACGGAGCGGCAGGGGAACTGCCACCCTTCCTGCAACGAGGTTACGGTAGGTCTCTACCCAAAGTTCCGCTGCCTCTCGACTCATCGCCACCTTAGGCTCTGTCGGAGAGAGGAAAGGGGTGCCGTAAAGCTGCTCAACATAAGCCTGTGAAAGCAGGATCATGTCGTAGAGCTCCCCATCAATGGGAAAAAAGTCTTTCCCTAGCTGGGTTTGAAACCTTCCCCCAGAGGCAAAGATGTCGTCCCAGGAGGAGGGGACCTGAAGGCCAGCGCGGTTAAAGGTGGTCTGGTTCCATATGAGCACCCGTGCGCTGAACGATGCAGGTAGCCCATTCAGTTTTCCTTGAACGAATCCGGTTTGAAGATCGTTCTCCTGGAACTGGTCGACCCTCAGCAGATCTCGAGCGCGGTTGAGGTCAAAGAAACCATTGCCTCGCTTGGAGAACATCGCAACCCACGCCCAGTTCACCTGCATTACATCTGGTTCGTTTCGGCCTGCAATCTGGGTGGTGAGCCGCTCGAGGTAGCCATTAAACCCCATGTATTCGGCCTTGACCTTCACACCAGGATTCCTGGACTCAAACAGGTTGAGTGCCTTCAATGTGGCAGCGTGTCGACCGGATCCACCCCACCAAGAAAAGCGGATGACCTTCTGGGCTTGAGCCTTTGCAGCAGGGTGAAGGCTCGCGCCAGTTGCAAGACTGAGCCCGGCGAGTGCAACTCTGCGGCGACTGAGGTTGGTGATCATTGCTGCGGGGTGTCGCGCAGTCGATGACCGGCTTCGAGGTCGAAGAAGTGACACTGCTCCCTGTTGAAGTATAGGGTCATCACATCGCCACGATTTGTGCCAAGAGCACTCTGGGCGTGCTCAGACGGAACTCTTGCGATCAGTGACTTCCCATGCACTTCAAGATGAAAATAGACCTCGTGTCCCATGTGCTCGCTGAACCGGAAGCTCGCATTGATCTTCCCAGCGCTGGCCACCTGCAGAGCGGTGAGCGAAAGGTGCTCTGGACGAATTCCGAGCTGACAAGGGCCTGTGTGCTCATATAGATGTCCGAGTTCAACCGTGCATGCACTTGACTGAAATGTCGAAATCGTCCCTGTGAGCTTCATTTCTCCTTGAATGAAATTCATCTCAGGCGAGCCGATGAATCCTGCGACAAATGCATTTGCTGGACGCTCATAGAGACCAAGCGGCGTATCAACCTGTTGAATTCGTCCCTCCCTCAGCACACAGATTCTTTGTCCCATGGTCATCGCCTCCACCTGGTCGTGGGTCACGTAGACCACTGTTGAGGGCTTCTCTGCCTCCTTCATTGCCTGATGCAGGTCGGTGAGTCGAACTCGCATAGCGGCGCGAAGCTTTGCATCGAGGTTTGAGAGTGGCTCATCGAAGAGAAAGACCTCAGGGCGCTTGACAATGGCACGGCCAACCGCGACTCGTTGCGCCTGGCCACCAGAGAGTTGCTTTGGATATCGGTCGAGCAGGTGAGTCATCTCTAACAGTTCTGAAGCTTCATGCACGCGTTGCTGAATCTCTGCTTTTCCCAACTTGGACAACTTGAGTCCGAAGGCAAGGTTGTCAAAGACTCTCATGTGGGGATAGAGCGCGTAGTTCTGAAAGACCATCGCAATCCCTCGAGCCTTTGGCGGCAGATCGTTCACGAGTTGACTACCGATCATGAGTTCTCCCGAAGAGATGCCTTCGAGGCCCGCGATCATTCGCAGCAGCGTGGACTTTGCGCATCCAGAGGGGCCCACAAAGACCATAAACTCGCCGTCTCGAATCTCGAGGTCGACTGAGTGGACGGCCTGAAAGCCATTGGGATAGATCTTGTCGATCTTACGAAGAGAGACAGCTGCCATGGGGAAGTCCTATTAGCCTTTGAGACCGCTTGTTGCAGCGCCTTCAATGAAGTAGCGCTGTGCCAAGAAAAAGACCAGCACAGATGGAACAAGGGAGACTACCGAGATGGCGATCACGTTCGCCCATTCCACTTCTTCTGTGGCGCTAATGCTCATCTTGAGCGCCAATGAAACTGGATAGTTCTCCACAGACGCGAGATAGATGAGTGGTCCCATGAAGTCGTTCATCGTCCAAATGAACTGAAAGACGACCACAGCGATGATTGCAGGCTTAAGCATGGGCACGATGATGAATGCGAGCATCTGGATGGGGTTACACCCGTCAATCAATGCTGCTTCTTCCATATCCCGGGGTATGCCTCGAAGGAATTGGACCAGCATGAAAACAAAGAAGGTGTCGGTAGCGAAGGCAGAAGGGAGAACGAGTGGCCAATAACTATCCAGCCATCCAATTTCTCGAAACATTAGGTACTGGGGGAGTCTCAGCACAATCAGGGGAAGCATCATGGTTGCAACCATCACACCAAAGAAGAACCGCTTACCCCAGAACTCGAAGCGAGCGAAGGCATAGGCCACCAAGACACAAGAGATTACGGTGACAACAATCTTCGGCACGACAATCAAGAATGAGTTGAGGAAGTAGGTTGCGAAGGTGTACTCGGTGCTGGTCTTCCATCCCTTCTCATATCCTGAGAGGCTCCACCGGGAGGGCCAGAATCCTAGCTCCGAGAAGATTTCTGCATTGGTCTTGAAGGATGCCCCAACCAACCAAATGAGGGGGTAGAGCATGACGAGCGCGACGAGGAGAAGAAGCCCGTATCGAACGATCCTCTGCTGTAAGGACCCTGAACTAATGGTCACTTTGTCTTCTCCTTCTCACCGGCATAGAACACCCAGTACTTAGAGGACCAGAATGAGAGCAGTGAGAGCGCACCTACGATTGCGAAGAGCACCCAGGAGAGTGCCGCTCCATATCCAAGGTTGAAGTATCGGAAGCTCTGGTCATAGATATAGAGCGCGAGAACATAGGTAGATTGAAGGGGGCCACCCTCAGTGATCATGTAGGGCCCATTGAATTCCTGAAATGCATGAACCATCTGCATGATCATGTTGAAAAAAATCACCGGAGTGATTAGTGGGACGGTGATGTGTCTGAACTGTTGCCATGGGGTGGCGCCGTCACATTCAGCAGCCTCATAAAGCGATCTCGGAACGCCCTGCAGTGCTGCCAGGAATATCACCATTGACGAGCCGAACTGCCAAGCAAAGAGAATGAGAACCGTCCAGATCGAGAGATGCTCGTCGGCAAGCCATGGCAAAGGGTCAAGGCCGATGCTACCAAGTAGAAGATTGACGAGTCCGTTTTTGGAGAAGATGAATTTCCACAACACTGCAATGGCGATGGAACCGCCAAGGATGGACGGTATGTAGAAGGCAGCGCGGAAAAAATTCACGCCTCGGAGTTGAAAATTGAGAACGTAGGCGACAAAGAGTGCAAAGCCAACTCTCAGTGGCACTCCAACCGCTACGAAGAAGAGCGTGACCCCGAGTGACTTGATAAAGAGAGGGTCGTGAAAAGTGAGCTCTTCGTAATTGCTCATGCCGGCATAGACCGGCGGATCAATTAGGTCGTAATTAGAGAAGCTCAGCGCAAAGCTCATTACAAAAGGAAAGAGTTTGAAGCTGAGCACTCCGATCACAAAAGGTAAGACGAGCAGAAAGCCTACACGGCGATCGTCGTAGAGCCCAGGGGACTTCATCCTTTAACGCGCGAGCCAACCACCGTCTACAGCGATGGTGTATCCGTTGATGTAGTCGGAAGCATTCGAGGCCAGGAAGACCACTGGGCCAGCAAGATCGTCGGGCCTGCCCCAGCGACCAGCTGGAATCCGGTCGAGGATGGCCGCATTGCGCTTTTCATCCGCTCGAAGGGCCTCAGTGTTGTTCGTGGCCATATATCCCGGAGCAATCGCGTTGACATTGATTCGATGGGATGCCCACTCATTGGCCATCAGTCGTGTAATTCCCATGACTCCGCTCTTGCTCGCGGTGTAGGAGGGCACGCGAATGCCACCCTGGAAGGAGAGCATTGAGGCAATGTTAATAATTTTCCCGCCACTGCCTTGAGCAAGGTACTGCTTCGCGGCGGCCTGCGCCAAAAAGAAGACGGACTTCAGGTTGATGTCGATCACATCGTCCCAGTCCCTTTCGCTGAAGCGAATTGCGTCTTCGCGGCGGATGATCCCTGCGTTATTGACGAGAATGTCCAGGCGACTAGCCCGAGAAACCGTCTGCTCGAGGATCTCGGGAATACTGGACATCGACCCAAGATCTGCGCGAATATCCACGAATGGATGCATGCCCAGCGCATTGATCTGGTCTTTTGTCTCCGAGGGATCGGAATTATTCACCCCGACCACCTGTGCACCCGCTTGAGCCAATGCCATGGCCATGCCTTGGCCAAGCCCGGTGTTACATCCTGTGACAAGCGCAACGCGCCCATCAAGTGAGAACTGGTCGAGGATCATGTGACCCCCAATTAACGAAGTGTGGTCATGGGCACATGGTCCATGTCTTTGAACACTTGGTTCTCACCCACCATACCCCAAATAAAGGTGTATGCCTTGGTTCCAACGCCGGCATGCATAGACCAACTCGGGTTGATCACGGCCTGCTCATTTCTCACGACCAGGTGGCGGGTCTCTGTTGGCTCCCCCATGATGTGCCAAACGACGGTGTCTTCGGTCATGTCAAAGTAGAAATAGACCTCCATGCGTCGGTCATGGGTGTGGCAGGGCATGGTGTTCCAGAGGTTTCCAGGCTCGAGCTGGGTTAGACCCATGAGGAGCTGGCAGGTTGGCAGTACGTCGGGTACTAAGTACTTGTAAATTGTCCTGCGATTGCTACTTTCTGCGGAACCGAGCGTTTCGGGAGACGCCTCTGCAAGTGTGACCTTGCGTGTTGGATAGTTCCTGTGAGCAGGCGCAGAGTTGAAGTACAGCTTCGCAGGGTTGCTTGACTCAACACTTGAAAAGCTCATTTCACGGGTGCCTTGGCCCACATACAGGGCCTCTCGGGAGTCAACAGAGTGACGCTCTCCATCTAGCGTGATGATGGCAGGGCCTCCAATGTTGATCAGTCCAAGCTCTCGCCTTTGAAGAAAAAAATCCGTTCCTGTGTGCTTCCCCAGTTCCACTGAGAACTGCACTGAGCCATGGACCGGCATGATTCCGCCCACAATGATGCGGTCAATCTGGCTGTAGGTGAGAGTGATCTGATCAGCACGAAATATTTCTTGCACCAAGAAATGTCTGCGTAGACCGTCAGTGTCGAGAGATTTGGCGTGCTCGCTATGAATGGGTTGTCTGATTTCCATGGTCTCTTTGGGGAAAGTGCGGGTAGAAAAAATTGGGCTAGGGGGGTTGAATAAGGAACGAAGTTTCGTCATTATGGAACACAGTTTCAAAAATGGAAGCTCAAACGTGAACTTTTTTTTTAATGAAGATGTGCCTTGGGAAGAGCTTGGTGATGGGATCCGCCGCAAGATCATTGGGCACACTCCGTCACTCATGTCTGTGTTGATTGAGTTCGACAAAGGTGCGGTGGGCACGCCCCATGCACATGAGGACCACGATCAGATCGCGTATGTATTGAGCGGATCGTTTGAGGCGAACATCAATGGCCAGGTGCGCATCGTTCGCACGGGTGACTCCTTCATTGCGCCCCGCACCCACTTGCATGGCGTAATCGCGCTGGAGGATAAGAGCAGGCTTTTAGACCAATTTTCACCCAGGAGAGAAGACTACCTCTCCGCATAGATTGACCGCGAGAGCTGATCAGCACTGCAGCTGGCAGCTCAATTAGCCGACAGAACGCCCTACGAGCGTCTAGATAAAAATGATTTTGGAGACGCTCATGAAGGAAAAATTGCGCGCATGCGCACCCGCACTGCATTACACAGCTATCGCCGTCGCCGTGTTGTCCACCTTTGGGGCTGCACGAGCCCAACAGGCGCCTAGTCCAGCGAGCAATAAGGCTACAGCGGCAGAACCTCAAACCTTAGTCGTGACCGGCTTTCGAGCCTCGGTGGAGAGCGCATTGGCCTCTAAGCGAGAGGACAACGGCATGGTTGATGTTATTAAGGCGGAGGACATTGCAAAATTCCCAGACACCAACCTTGCTGAGTCTCTTCAGCGGGTTCCAGGGGTCACGATTGATCGCGATGCAGGTGAGGGCCGTCAAATTTCAGTGCGTGGACTAGGGCCGGACTTCACCAGGGTGAGAATCAACGGTGTAGAAGCGCTCTCCACCACCGGCGGAACTGACAGCTCTGGTGGCACCAATCGCACCCGCGGCTTCGATTTTAACGTTTTCGCCTCCGAGCTTTTCAATTCAGTAACCGTGCGAAAGAGTTCTTCGGCTGATGTTGAAGAGGGATCCTTAGGCGCAACTGTTGATCTGCGGGCTGCTCGTCCCTTTGATTACAAAGGAAGAGTCGGTGCTGTCTCTGCAGAAATGACCTACAACGATCTTTCTGGGACTAGTACGCCCAGAGCATCCTTTCTTCTCTCGAATACCTCTGCCGATCGCAAGATGGGCTTTCTGATCTCTGGCGCAGTCTCCAAGCGAAAAATCTACGAGGACCAGTTCGACACCGTCTTAAGCACTACAGGTAATAGCAACGGTGGTTATTGCAAGCCCTCGACGGATCCATTAAAGCCATCTACCTGCGCGAACGGTGCGGTGGGTTTGCCCGGCACAACAGACTATCTCGCTGCTTACAATGCTGCCAACGCTGCAACGAATTACGCGCCACGTCTTCCACGGTATGGCCGCTTCACTCACGACCAGACTCGTGCCGGACTCACGGCGGCCTTTCAGATGCGTCCGGTCGAGGGAGGGTTGCTTACTGCCGAATTGCTCTACGCTAAGCTGGACGCAACTCGGGAGGAGAACTGGCTCGAGTCTCTGAGTCTTAGCCGCAGTGCAACTCAAGGCGGCAAGCCAGAGGTTAGTGTTATGTCTGCCTCCTTCAACCCGAGCGGATCACTTCTTTACGGCAAGTTCAACAACGTAGACCTTCGTGCAGAGGCTAGGCTGGATGAGTTCTCCACCACCTTCACTCAGCCTACGCTCACCTGGGAACAGGAGATTAGTGACAACCTCACTGTGAAGGCGATGGTCGGACGGGCCAAGTCTAAGTTTGAGAATCCCGTACAGACTACTCTTTCGATCGACGCTTTGAATACCCAGAACTATGTTTTGGACTACACGAAGAGCACCACTGAGCCACTGATCTCCTATGGAATCGATGTTAGTAACCCCGCGAACTGGTCCGTGATTGGGGCGAAGTCAAATGTCGATTCGTCGATTGTCAGAATGCGCCCGCAGGGTACAGACAACACCCTCTCGGTTAAGTCGATTGACGTCGACTGGGTACTCTCGAAAGAGTTCACGGTGAAAGCTGGCCTGAACAATAAGGATTTTGAGAACGTCTCCTACGAGCAACGTCGAAAGACTGACTACATTCTAGGACTGCCAGCGGGGATTACTTTGGGAGAGGTTACCCGGGTGATCTCAGGTTTTGGATCAAAGCTCGATATGCCGGCTGGAAGCGCCACGAGCTGGGTCGTTCCTGATTTTGAGAAATTCATGAAGGCAATGAACGCTGAATGTAACTGCCTGCAGTCCGGGGCAGCGGGCGGGGCGGGTGACTTTACGCTCTCAGCAGCCAATATCACTGCGAGCAACTATTCAGTCAATGAATCAGATAGTGGCGCGTACCTCATGGGCGAGTTCAAGGGCTCTTGGTTCGGCTTCCCTACAAGGGGTAATGTAGGAGTGAGGCGTGTCACGACTGAGATCTCCACCACTGGAATTGTGAGTGGTAAGCCGGTTACGGTAAGCCATGAGTACTCAGACACTCTGCCTGCCTTTAACATCGCCGCCGATCTCAGCACCGATCTGGTTATGCGGTTCGCAACAGCAAAGGTTATGGCTAGGCCTGGTCTAGGAGCGATGTACCCTGGCGGATCGGTAAGTGTCTCCGGAGGTGCCAATACGGTTTCCACGGGTAACCCTTTCTTGGATCCCTATCGTGCCAAGACCATGGATGTCAGTTTGGAGTACTACCATGGCAAGGGGGCTTATGTTGGCCTGGGTGTATTTCGGAAGCGCCTCGACAGCTGGATCCAGCGACTCCGTCAAACGATGCCCTACAGCGAGACTGGTCTTCCGCTCTCGCTCTTGCCCACGAACTTTAATGGCACAGAGGAGTTTCAGGTCACTACCTTTGTCAATGGGGAAGGCGGAACACTGAAAGGCTTTGAGTTTAATGTTCAGCAGCCGTTCACGATGCTTCCTGGCGCGCTTCGAAACACAGGTGTTTTGTTCAATTACACCCACGCGTCTTCGAAGATCAAGTACCTGACATCGCCGACGAATCCGACCCCGATTGAGGCAGAGATGACCGGTTTGTCGCCCAAGTCGATGAATCTCACGCTTTATTACGATGATGGGAAGGCAAGCGCGCGGATGTCGGCAACCAAGCGAGACGCGTTCCTAACGGCCGTCCCAGGGGCGCAGCTGAACGATGTTGAGGGTAAGAGAGGAAGCCTAGCCGTAGACTTTGCGTCGAGCTATAAGCTCAGCGATACCACCGAAGTCTCGTTTGATGGAATCAACCTTCGCAATACGCCAGACCACAAGTACGGCGGCAGCACTCGGTTGGACACTCGTACCTACGCCGTTACGGGTCGAACCTTCATGATTGGCGTGCGTCACAAGTTTTAAGAGAGGAAGTCCAGTGTCTAAGCTCGTCGAAGTTCAAGCCTCACTCTTTTCAGTACCCTTGCCGGAGGTGATGGCTGATGCGAAACACGGGGATCACACGCACTTTGAGCTTGTGACGTGTACCGTGACGCTGGACGACGGAAGTCAAGGCACTGGATATACCTACACGGGAGGTAAAGGCGGCCATGCCATTCTCAGTCTTCTTGAGCATGACATGGCCCCTGTCGTTCTCGGTCGTGACGGCAGTGACATTGATGGCATCAATGATTTTCTCGAGTGGCATCTTCATTACGTTGGGCGCGGGGGTGTGGCCGCATTTTCAAAATCTGCTCTGGATATCGCGCTCTGGGATAGGCGGTGTAAGGTTGTCAGCCTTCCTCTGTGGAAAGTTGTAGGTGGAGCAGGTAACAGCTGCAAAGCCTATTGCGGCGGAATTGATCTTGCCTTTCCAATTCCAAAACTGCTGGACAACATCCGAGGCTATTTGGCCTTGGGGGTTGAGGCCGTAAAGATCAAGATCGGTAAAGAGAAGCTAGCGGAAGATCTTGAGCGAATCGCAGCAGTGCGTGAGGTTCTTGGGCCCAATCGAATCCTGATGGTGGACGCCAATTATTCAATGACCGCAGCGCAGGCAATTGAAGCGTCCTTAGCCTTCGAAAAGTATGACGTATTCTGGTTTGAGGAGCCCACGCTCCCTGACGAACCAATGGCTTACGCGCACATTGCGAGTGCAACCCACGTACCGCTTGCGGCTGGTGAAAACCTTCGCACGCTTCAGGAATTTCGCGATGCCTTTGAGCATGCCAAGCTTGGTTTCATTCAGCCGGACGCATCCAATTGTGGGGGCATCTCGGGCTGGCTTGCAGTGTCAGAGCTGGCTGCAGCCTATGGCATTCCTGTTTGCTCGCATGGAATGCAGGAGCTTCATGTGAGTCTTGTGTCGTCGCAAGCCCACGGTGGATGGCTGGAAGTGCATAGCTTTCCGATTGATCAGTACACCCATCGCCCTCTCGTGATTGAGGATGCGCGCGCAGTCGCTCCAGACGAGGCGGGGACCGGGGTAAGGTTCGACTGGGAAAGGCTTGCTCCGCTCCTGCAGCGCTCCGTTACGGTTCGCTAGGGCTGGGGCTACGCCGGCTAGGGGTCTGCTCTATGACGTTGTCTAGCTCGGCGCGCCGGTCTTTTCATATCGTTTCCGTTGGCGAGTGCATGATGGAACTGTCAGGGCAGGCCCTGGGGCCTGATCTTTCTCCATTGAAGCAGGGTTTTGGTGGCGATGCATTCAATACGGGCTACTACATTGCGCGCCTCAGTCCGAGTGATTGGAAGATCTCTTTTGCCTCAGCCGTGGGGAAAGACGATCTGAGTGGTCGTTTACTCGCCCACTGGATCCAAGCGGGCATCTCTGTTGATTTGGTTCGGAAGATTGAAGGTCGTACTGTTGCCTTGTACCTTGTTGAAACAGATGCCGAGGGGGAGCGGCACTTCACATTCTGGCGTAGCCAGAGCGCGGCTCGCTGCTACTTTGATGTCACAGAGACCCCACTAGAAACGAGTGCCAAGGGAACTGCGGATCAGGTCGATATTCTCTATTTCACAGGTATCACTCTTGCGATTCTTAATGAGAGTGCGCGGGAGCGACTCTTCTCAGTAGCAGGCGAAGTGAGGTCACGAGGGGGGCTCGTGATGTTTGATAACAATTATCGACCGTCACTCTGGAAAGATGTCAACGACGCCCGAAGCTGGATTTTTCGCGCAATTGCGCAGGCGGACACAGCGTTTATTACCCTCGATGACCATATGGCGCTGAGTGAAACTGGTCAGCAGGTCAATCAATCCGATGCAATTCAGCATGTCGTTTCGATCGGCGCTCGTCATACCGTGATTAAGCGAGGGCGGCATCCGGCACTTGCGTTCGAGGGAGAACATCTCCGTGCAGAGGTCCCAGTGCAGGAGGTTTCTCGTGTCGTTGACACCACGGCGGCCGGAGATTCCTTTGCGGCGGGCTATATCCTTGCATTCGGGCATGGACACGACTTCGCCACACGGCTCCGCTGGGGAAATCGACTGGCGGCCAATGTAATTCAGCACCCAGGTGCCATCGTACCGGTGGATCGTGATTTGCTCATTCGATAAATCGTAAATAGATTGATCGCGGCGATCACGAGTTCTAACGCCACCCCGCCGATAGACCCAACAATTGCATTGTGAAAGACCCATAGGAGGGTTCCGCCGAGCATCATGATTCTCATCGGAATTCCGCCCAGGAGAAACAATGCCGTTGTTCCAAGGCACGAGGCAAGAATTGGTAGCCATGAGTGCCAATCGGTCTGCAGGTGCCAGCCGAGTGACAGCACGATGAGATTGAAGAAGAGCGCCCACCAGGGGCTCTTTGAACGGATGGACACCGCTGATCGTGCGACTGATATGAGCGAGCCTGCCACTGCACTTGGCACACCCAGGAGCGAAAAGTGTGCTGCATAAGCAATACATTCCGCCAGCATGAAGAGCCGAAAGCGCTGATCTTCCTTTTGAAGAAAACAGGATACCCCGAGGATAAAGGCGAGGTATCCAAGGAGTTGGGGAAGCGAAAACCAGTCCGAAGACAGTGTCAAGATCAGTCTTGTGACTTTGAAGGAATTGAACTCATCCCGAGCTGGTTCCAGCCCGACTGAGGGCTCATGTCCCAGAGGTTCCACTGGCGCGCATCGAAGGGCTGCATCTTCTGCTCGGTCTTCTCAAAACCCCCTATCTCTTCTTCCCGATCAATGATTCTTCCTCTTGCCTCGGCAATGTCCGAGAGGACTCGACGGTCATGGTGCGAGCGGTCCCATGGACGGGCCCCGGTTGCCTTCATAAGCTCCGATTCCAAACGATTGGAGGGAATTGGTGACAAGCGAGGTGGGAGGTAAGCGCTTTGAGGGACCAAGATTTGGGGCTGCCCTGAGGTGTATCGGCCCAAGAGCGGAGCGTCTTGACCCGAGAAATCAATGGCCAGATTGTCCTCTGCATGAAGTTCCACTGACCCTGCCCCCCCCAGAGAGAAGAGTGGGGTTCTGGGTCGCGTATCTGGACCGTATCGAAGGACATTTCCAACAGCACTGATCTTCCCAACTGAATGTTCGCGGTGATTCCACTCACTCTCAATGAGGTTGTAGTGAATAGCCTTAGTGCCTGGGTTGTAGATGAGATTGTTCACTACTGCTGCGTAAACACCGCCTTTGAGGAGTGGATTTCGCTCCTGGTTGGAAGCATAGATATTTCGGTAAATAAAGATCCCGCTGGAGTTGTCATGAATCAGAGAGCCCTTGGAGTGCTCCCCTTTGGGGTGTACTGATTTGCTCAGGCCCTCATAAATCAGGTTGTAGCTGAAGGTAATCTCATGTCCTGCTGATCTCCTCCATTGCTCCGGCGTCACACCCTCAAATCGTTGGCCTCCTACTGAGAGGTTCTCGTCAGTACCCCAGGAGAAGCTGCAGTGGTCGATTACGACTTTATGAGCGCCAGCTAACACGTTGAGGCCGTCTTGGTCATGTCCCGACCGCGCTGGCCGCCCATAGCTTCCTGGGCGAAAACTGAGGTGCTGCACGATCACATCATGAGTGGAGATCGTGAATTCGCCTTTGATCAGGGTGATGCCAGGGGAGGGTGCAGTCTGCCCCGCAATGGTGATAAAGGGGTTTCTAACGCGCAGGCTTTTGCCATTTAGGTCGATAGTGCCGGCGACTTCAAAGACCACGATGCGTGGCTCGGGGGATTCAATCGCCGCCCGAAGTGATCCGGGGCCCTCCGGATTGAGGTTTGTGACGCGAACGAGCTCGCCACCGCGTCCCCCCAGCGTTCCCACAGCCCAGCCAAGGTGGTCGGTCCAAAATGGGTTTGCGGGGGTGACCGTTGGCCAGGCCGATGGAGCGGGCTGTTGATCACAGTGCACCTCAGCAGGCCTTAGGTTCGACAGCAGTTGATCTCTGGCGTACAGGCGGAGGTGTGCGTACACAAGATTCGAAAAGTGGCATGCCCCCTTATGCCCAACATGGGTGCGGTCAAAGTGGGGCAAGCCCTCGGGGGCCATCGCAAGTTGATTCGCTACGTCTGAACCCATTGATTCAACCAGGGCCGCACTCTCCTCAAATAGGGGGATGTAATGTGTCCCGGTGTGCTGTGCAGTGGCCAAGGCCGTGCGGGCCCAAGGCTCAAGGTCTCGCTTGAGGCGGTCACCTTCAAAGCTCCGCCTGGTGAGCGGGCTCAGAAGAACGGGAATAGCGCCAACGGAGCGTGCCTCGGACACAAAGTGCTCAAGATTGACGGGGAACTCAGTGGTGAGGTCGGTAGAACGTCCCGGCTTTCCTGGCTGATCGTTATGTCCGAATTGAATCAAGATAATGGTCTTACGCGTCTGAGATGAGAGCTTCGCCCTCGCGAGCGCGCGCTGCCAAAGGCCCTCCTCGCGATAACTCTTCGTGCTCCTGCCGCCGCGCGCTAGGTTGAGGCAGTCCCATCCATTGCCATGGAGCCGATCGCAGAGAGCGTCTCCGTAACCAGTCTGAGGGGCCATGGTGGAGTCACCGACCAGCATGACCAGCGGCAAGCGTTGATCTCCGCTGAACTGAGACTGAGCAAAGAGGGCGGGGGTTTGCGCGGTTATTAAAAACAGCGCAAGTCCAATTACTTTGAGGGCTCGAAGCATCATTGATCCCGCGATCCCCCGGCGGCCTCCACTCGTGCCAAGTAGTCCTCCCAGAGTGCGTCTTGATGCTCCCCCAGCCATTTCAAATACGCCCACGTAAAGAGGCCCGAGTCATGCCCGTCGGAGAATTGAGGCTGAATCGCGTAGTTACCAATGGGCTCTAGGCCAATGAGCCCAATGTTTCGCTTTCCGGTCTGCAAAACGGCCTGACCGGGGCCGTGCCCAACGACCTCGGCAGACGGGGAGTAGACTCGCATCAGCTCAAAGGGCAGAACCAGGCTCTGTCCATCGGCGTAGCGCACCGTGAGGGTTTTGCGAGACTGATTGACCTCCAGGTCGTCTGGAACAGGCGCGTCGTTGTTGTGCTGAAAGCTGGGAATCGCCATGGCTAGAGCGCCCGTGTTCTGAGGGCGGTCGACTTCGACTCTTTGTTTCGGGCATTGACCCGCCAGCCTCTGGCCCTGGGGCTCTGGCTCACCGCCTCGACCAGTTGTTCATTCACAAAATGAAGTCCAACCCCGTCATCTGCGGCAAGTCCGGGCAGGATCTGGCCTTTGCTGATGAGCTTTTCATAGGTCGGGCGACGGTCCTTTTCGCTGTCGTAGTGAGGACAGTTGCTGCCCTCCAGAAATCCAAGGCAGGGCAGAACAGTCAGTGGACCGGCGATGCTGTCGGTAACCCCTTGTTCAAACCAGCAGATCGAGCCAGCGCTCCATCCTCCCAGGACGACACCCTGGTCATAGGCCTTGCGCAGCGCGCGATCGACGCCCCAGTCCCTCCAGGCTGCCAACATGCTGCGGGTGTTCCCGCCACCCACCAAGATGGCATCCTGTTCGCAGAGCATCCCCTCAATGTCCTGCGGCGTTCGGGCGAAGAGGGGGAGGTGAGAGGGGAGGGTGTTGAACTGGCTCAGGGCCGCGTAGTAGCGAAGGCGGCCAGCCTCTGCGTCACCATGGGCAGTGCCAATGAAGCAGACCTTTGGCTTCTTGGCCCGCGTAAGACCGAGAAAGAATTCGATGAGTTTCAGGCTGCCCTGGTCGTTCATGGGAAGTGCAGCGCCGCCAATTGCAAGGATTTGTCGAGTCATGCTGCAATTGAACCACGGTCACGTTCGCAAGGTATATTCAAGCCCCATGAATATTGAGGTTCAGCGCCTTATTGGCGACATTCAGGCCATGTTCGATCAGTCGGGTGATGTGTCCTATGGAGAGGATGTGACGCAGCGTCAACATGCGCTCCAGTCCGCCCAGTTGGCGGAGTCCGAGGGAGCATCGCCGCCCCTCATTCTGGCAAGCCTGCTGCACGACGTGGGGCATATGCTTCACCCCGATGCTGCTCTGGCCTTGGCACACAGCCAGGACGACGCCCACGAGAGTATTGGCGCAGACTGGCTTTCCCAGTATTTTGTGCCTGAGGTGAGCGTTCCAGTTGGGCTCCATGTTCAGGCCAAGCGCTACCTGTGCTTTTCCGATCCTGGCTATTACGACAGCCTCTCGGATGTCTCCAAGGTGACGCTTGCCCTTCAGGGGGGAGTCTTCACAGAGGAGGAGGCCCATCGGTTTGCCGCCCGCCCTCATGCCCAAGAGGCCATTTCACTGCGTCGATGGGACGAGCGTGCAAAACTCCGCACCGCCCACACCCAGAGCCTGCAGCATTTTCTTACGCTGGTTCCACTCTGTTTGAAGGGAGTTTGAGATGTTGATGCCTCGTCGCCTTGCAGTTCAGTCCTTAATCGGTCTCGCCCTCGCCAGCCTTGCGGGAGCCAGTCTTGCCCAGGGATCGCCCAAGACCGTCACCATCTATACCAGCGCGCCCTCCGATATCCAGAAGGCCTTGGTGCCTGCCCTGAAGGCCAAGCTCGGACTGGATGTGCAGATGGTCTCAGCCGGCGGCGGCGAACTCATGAAACGCCTACGCGCTGAGAAGTCTCGGCCATTGGCGGATGTGGTGGTGTCGACGGGCGGCGATGTGGTCGATGCAAATCCCGACCTCTTCGAGCCCTACACGGTGAAGGACGCAGAGAAGATTGCGAAGGTCTATCGAGTGAGTCCAAACTGGACGCCATTCACGGTCACGATTCCAACGGTGCTGCTCGTGAACACGAAGCTGGTGACACCCGCAGAGATGCCAAACAAGTGGTCTGATCTCACCGACCCCAAGTGGAAGGGAAAGATTGCCTTTGCTGGGGCAGACAAATCGAGCTCAGCGTTGACCCAGATGCTCCAGATCATCCACAACGAGGGTGAGCAGAAGGGCTGGGCGCTCTTCGAGGCGATGTATAAGAATTTTGTGGTGACTGGTAGTTCGTCGGCAGTGGCCCGTGGCACCGCCCAGGGTGAATACGCCATGGCTCTCACCCTAGAGGACTACGGCATCAAGTTTATTGAAGGGGGTGCACCCGTAAAACTGGTCTATCCAGCCGATGGAATCAACTCCTCTGCAGACGCGATGGCCCTTGTAAAAGGTGCTCCGAATGCCGCCGCGGGCAAAGCGGTTCTGGATTACATCGCGTCGGCCGAGGGCCAGGCGCTGATGGTGAAGGCCTCTGGCCGCAGGCCCGTGCGAAGCGATGTCAAGGCGGCTGCAGGGGGCCCTGAGCTCAGCAAACTCAACGTGAAGACCTACCCCCAGGACTGGGCGAATGCCCAGCAGAAGGCTTACCTCGCCCGTTATCAGCAGATGGCCCGTCAGTAGATGATCCAGATTGAGGGCCTGAGAAAGGCCTTTGGCCAGACGTCTGTTCTCAACGGGGTCTCGATCAGCCTGCACGCAGGCGAGCTGGTGACGCTGCTCGGGCCCTCTGGCTGTGGGAAGACCACGCTTCTTCGTGCGATTGCTGGCTTTGACGCGCCCGATTCTGGTGACATTCGTGTCAAAGGGCTCAGTGTTCTGGGGCGCCCACCCCATGCGCGGAACGTGGGCATGGTCTTTCAGAGCTACGCGATTTTTCCGCATCTCACGGTTGAAGAGAACGTGGCCTATGGGCTGAAGGCCAGACGAGTGTCCGACGCGGAACGAGCCCGGCGCGTGGAGCGTGCCCTGGCGCGAGTGAAGCTGGAGGCTCTTGCTCAGCGGATGCCCAGTCAGCTCTCCGGTGGACAGAAACAGCGCGTGGGGCTCGCCCGTGCCATTGTGATTGAGCCCGAACTCCTGCTCATGGACGAGCCGCTGTCCAATCTAGATGCAAAGCTGCGCGTGGAGATGCGAGATGAGATTCGTATGCTTCAGACGGAGCTCGGAATGACTACGCTCTATGTCACCCACGATCAGGAGGAGGCGCTCGCGGTCTCCGACCGTGTGGCAGTGATGCAGGGAGGTCACATGCTCCAGATTGCCGCCCCAGAGGACCTCTATGACGAACCCGCACATGCGTTTGTGATGGATTTTGTGGGCGGCTGTCAGTGGATCCAGGTATCCGCTGATCGCAAGGTTGGGCTGCGTGCAGATGACCTCGAGCTGAGTGCGCGAGGCGACTGGCCGGGATGGGACGGGCTGCGCCTCGTTCATCGTTCATTCCTCGGTCCTCGTCAACGGCTACTCGTGAAGGGTGAGCACCTAGAGCTCACGATCGACCTGCCTGCGCAGGCAAGGATTCCGTCGGTTGGGCAGGCCCTGAGTGTCCGCTACGACCCAAGACGGGCTCGGCACTTTCATCCGGAGTCGGGATGGCGTCTGCCAGAGGTCTCGTAAGTCCCTGGTCCTGGGTCGTCGGGCTCTGCCTCTTGCTGCTGCTGGGCACCGTCGCCTGGCCGCTGGGAGAGCTTGCCCATCAGTCCCTGGTGGGGCAGGTATCCAGTCGTTATGGGCTTGAGAACTTCATCACTTTCTTCGGCTCGGGCTATTACACGCGTGCCTTCTTCAACAGCCTGACCGTCGCTACTGGCTCAACTGTTCTGGCGCTGCTGCTAGGGGTTCCCCTGGCCATGGTGTTTAGCCGCTTCCGCTTCTGGGGGCGCTCTCCCCTTCGCGTGTTCATTCTGCTGTCCATGATGTCACCACCTTTTATTGGGGCCTACGCCTGGATTGTGCTGTTTGGGCGCGCTGGCCTTGTCACGGAGTGGGCCAGTTCCTGGGGCCTAAACCTCCCGCCGATCTATGGCCCTGGCGGCATCATTCTCGCGAGCGCTCTCAGCCTCTATCCCATCGTCTTTCTGGTGATGAGCAGTGCCCTCGGGCGCCTGGATGCGAGCCTGGAGGAGGCGGCTGCGAGCCTCGGGAGAAAGCCTCATCAGGTCTTCTGGGAGGTGACGCTGCCTCTCATGCGGCCCGCCATGGTGACTTCCGCCATGCTTGTCTTTCTGGGCGTGATGGCAGACTTTGGGCTTCCGAGCATTCTGGGCGAGGGGGAGCGATATCCGGTGCTCGCGACGCTGGCCTACACCCTCTACCTCAGTGAGATTGGTGCCGAACCGGGAATGGCAGCAGCGACCAGCGTGATCCTCGTTCTCCTTGCCTTCGGGGTGGTTGCACTCGGTCAGTGGCTGAGCCGACGGGTGCAGGTGGGCCATGATGGGGGTCGACCGCCGGCCGAGCGTGCGCTGCAGGGGTTTTGGCCAAGGTTCGGGGTGGCCCTGGGTCTGTTGACGGTGGTGATGGCCAACCTTCCCCTCTTGGTGGTGTTGGCGTCGTCCTTCATGGAGGTTCGCGGAGCCATGTTCCTGCCCGTGTTCACCACCCAGAACTACGAGCAGGCGTGGGTAATGATGGGGGACGCTTTGACCAATAGCCTTAGGTATGCGGGGATTGCGCTCCTGGTTGCCACCGTGTTGGGCGCGCTCGTGGGCTATGCCGTAGCGCGTCGAGATGACTGGGCGACAAAGGCACTCGATCTCCTGGTGATGGTGCCCTTTGTTGTCCCGGGAACGGTTCTCGGCATTGGGTACGCTCAGGTGTTTAATGCTCCACCGATCATTCTTACCGGGAGCAGTGCGATTCTCGTGATCGTGCTGTTCGTTCGACGACTTCCTTATGTGGTGCGCTCGTCCGCGAGTATCGTGGCGCAGATCGACCGCTCCTTGGAGGAGGCCTCCAGCAGTCTGGGCGAACCGCCCATGAGAGGCTTTGGGCGCGTGATGGTTCCGCTCATGCGTCCGGGAATCATGGCCGGTGTGGTGATTGCCTGGCTTGAGATCTTTAATGAGCTCTCGGCCACGATCGTGCTCTACACGGGATCCACTCGCACGCTACCCATCGCGGCCTTTCAGCAGGCGGTTGGTGGTGATTTTGGGCTCGCTGCGGCCTACTCGGGCATGTTGATTCTGGTT
Source organism: Pseudomonadota bacterium (assembly GCA_041165705.1). Lineage (GTDB taxonomy): Bacteria > Pseudomonadota > Gammaproteobacteria > Burkholderiales > Burkholderiaceae_A > Hahnella. Next base: position 49,206 of record JBEAMW010000024.1, on the reverse strand, counting down.
ACGGCGGCGAGTCTCGGCCTGGCCCTCTGGCTGGGACGTGACGATTCGCAGTCCACTGGGTTGGTGGGACGCGCTTGAGCGAGCTGGGACGAACGGCGCCCTGTTGGACGCCGGGGGGGCAGCTTCAGACCCTGGTTCCGACCATCGTGGGGCGATATCTGCAGCCCCTGCCTGTTCACTGGACCCGTGAGCGACTGTTTACCCCAGACCACGACTTTATCGATGTGGACTGGTCTGGCCGATCCGAGCACCCGGGCGCCCCCCGACTGATTCTGTTTCATGGGTTGGAGGGTTCATCGTCGAGTCACTATGTCAGGGCATTTGCCACCGTCGCAGCGGCGCTCGGCTGGTCTTTCGCGATTCCGCACTTTCGAGGCTGCTCTGGGGCGCTCAATCTCGCTCCCCGCGCCTATCACGCGGGCGACTATCAAGAGGTGGCCTGGATGCTTGAGCAATTGACCCGCGATCATGCAGGGCCGGTGTACGCCGTGGGCGTGAGCCTGGGAGGCAATGCGCTGCTGCAGTGGGCTGCCCATAGATCTCGAGGGGATGTTGCGGGCCCAGGTGTCCGTGCACTCTGCGCCCTCTCGGCTCCACTGGATCTGGCGGCCTGTGGCGACGCGATTGATCACGGGCTGAATCAGCGGATCTATGGGCGCTATTTTCTCAAGACCATGAAAGAGAAGGCCCGCCTCAAGGCCGCGCAGTATCGGGGCCTCTTTAACCTAGAGGCGATCGAGCAGGCCTCAACCCTCAGAACCTTCGACCACTTCTTTACGGCGCCACTTCACGGCTTCTCGGGCGTGGACGATTACTGGAGTCGGGCTTCGAGTGGATCACAGCTCAGGCACATCGGGCTGCCGTCTCTGGTGGTGAATGCCCTCAATGATCCTCTGGTCCCAGCCCAATCCCTCACTCCTCCCGCAGACTGCTCCTCCGCGGTGACAGTCTGGAGGCCTAGGGACGGAGGCCATGTTGGATTTGGGGCAGGGGGCCAGTGTGCCTTCGCGAGTCGGGTGCTTGCCTGGCTAGCGCGAGCAGGAGGCTGAGCCCGAGTCCCACCCCTAAGATCTGTGGCGGGTCAGCACGGCATAACGCGCATATCGCGAGCAGGCTCGGACCCATCAAGGACCAGGCGAGAAGGGTCGTCGGAGTGACTGCACGTCTTGGAGGGGCGCCATGCCCCATGAGTCCCCAGGCGACCAATGCTAGAGCGATGGCAACACTCACGGCGTCCTGGTTGAGCGCCGCTAAGCCGAAACTCAGACATGACAGCCCGCCATATCGGAGGAGACTGGTGCGGGCACTCTTGAAAACTAGGGCCACGAGGGTAGGAAGACTCATCATCAATACGGCATGGGAGAGCAGATGCGGGGTTCCGGTGCCTAGGCAGAGCGCCTGCGAGGCCCAACAGACTGACATCGCGAAACCCATGCTCACCTGGGCGGCAACGTCCTGCATCGCCAACAGTCCTGGCGGAGACAGACGTACCCTTATCGCAGTTGTGGCCCCCCAGCTCGCTGCCAATATGAAAAAGCCAGTCTGTGGATCAGGCCCAGGAGAGCCGAGTAGGCCCAGTGTGAGGCACCAGACCAGCACGCAGGCATGCCTCTTGGCGGCCTGACCGCTCAAGCCGCGCTGTAGCCAGCCCATTGGTCTCCTCCTTGCCTATGTATGCTCGCATTGAACGAAAGAATGATGCGGTCACTTTCGCCCTGATAGGGAAGGGCCTGATGAGGAAGCCAAGAGGGAAACACGACCAGCCGTCCCGTCACTGGGGTGATGTCAATATGGGACTGTTGAAGATAGGCATTCCCATAGTCCATTGATGCGCCGCCTAGAGTCTGAAAATAGGGCCCGTAGAAGCGGGTCACTCCGTTTCGCCCCGAAAATACGGGATGCTGCTCGCGACTCTCATCGGGGTCCACTTGGACAACATACACGCCAGACCAGGAGCAATTTCCATGAGTGTGAATGTCGTGATGAGCCCCTCGATTCGTGAACTGACACCAGAGTCCCCTGAGCTCCACCGCGAGATTTTCCGCATCCTGCTGCCAGGCCTGCCCATTGGCCACGCGGGCTGTTTTGCCAATACAGTCGATCAGGAAGCGCACCCAGTGCTCCCACTCGGGAATTTTGATTCGATGGAGTAAATCGTCACTGCTTGCGTAAAACGGAGCATCTCGGTTGCTTGACGCGTCCATTGCACGAATGCTGCTGAGGATACGCGCCAACAAAGGATTAAAGCTGGATGCGTCATCGAACAAGTGAGTACCGATCGTGCATCCCCACAGACTCAGGATCTGAGAATCTACAGCGGAATGCTTCAAGCGGGTTGGCCCCATGCGCTTGGCCATACGAGTCGATGCCCTGTGGTGCGTTCAAACTCGAGAAGGTCAGCTGGCGTGTCGACGTCCTGGCGATAGCGCCGGTTGGTGGTCTGCCACTGGTATACCTGTCCTGGATTTCTAGCTTGCCACTGCTTGCACCCAAAGCCTGGCCCACCGTCCAAAATTTCTGCGCAGAGTGATTCTTCAAAAAGGACTGGATTTCCCGGTAGTCCGTCAACCGTAGGAACCACCACTCGGCTTTCCGCTGGTCTCTTTTTAAAGGCACTTATGAGATCAACAAAGTCTTGTTGATTCAGAAGGGGCTGGTCTGCCAGCGCAACCAATACCGCATCGAGTTTGCCGTTGAGCCTGGATAGGCCAACGCGCAGCGAGCTATTCTGACCCTGGTCTGGGTTGGGATTGACGGCCAAGGTGACTGGGAAGTCTTGAACCAACGGCTCAATCTCGGCGCGGTGATGCCCGAGCACCACCACGACTTCATCAATTCCGGCCCCAGAGAGCGCAATGAGCTGTCGACGAATGAGGGGAACGCCGCCAAGTTGCAGCAGAGATTTTGGCCGGTTTCCCATCCGGCTCGCCGACCCGGCGGCGAGCAACACGGCACCCACCACCAGCCTTGAGTAGAGCCCCCCACCGCCCTTCAGGATACAGCCCATCAGGCCCCCCCTCCACAACAAGACCTCGGCATCGCGGGAGCAACAGGAAGCGAGGGAGACACATCAGCCACTACCGCATCTGCCACGCCGCGCCGGGCTGCCACAGCGCCTGCGAGGACACTCAGCGCAATCTCCTCAGGAGTCCTGGCGCCGATTGGAAGTCCCGCTGGTGCAATAACTCGCCTCAGACTGGACTCCGACACGCCAGCTTCAAGGAGCTCCGCCTGCAGTTTCGACCACTTGCGTGCACTCGCGATAAACCAAATCTGCCTTGCCCCCGCTTCCATCGCCTTTCGAAGTGCGAGGAGATCGCCCTGTCCTTGGGTTGCGATGACGGCCCAGGTCACTGAGGAGGCCTGTGAAGATGGAAGGGGTACTGAGATCACCGGAATGCCAACCCGACTTGCGAGGTCGCTCAAGACTTGCGCGACTGGAGTCTGGCCGAAGATATGAAGCGGCGTGGAGGGTTGATGCGGCTCAATGAAGAGTTCGACGCTTCCTCCTGAGTGACAAGCCATTGGAACCTGTCGAACACCTTGGGCAGGCAAGTCCTCCGCATGGGGTGTGATGCGGAGGGTGACTGGCACCCCAGTATCAAGGGCTTCCTCAATGGCCTTGCGCACAACGGGCTGTGCGCAGCCTCCGCCAATCCATCCGAAAAACTCTCCTGATCGTGTCACGACGGCCTTGTCACCGGCTCGAGCCGAGGCAGGTGCCTCTACTCGAAGAACGGTCACCAAGACGTATGCCGTCCCCTGAGTTTCAAACTGATTGAGTGCATTCAACCAGTCTTTTGCGGCGAGACTAAGAGAGGGGCGTAGGTCTTGCATGGCTTACTCCTTAAAACGAAGCTTGTTGAAGCGATGATCTTAGGCTTGCAAGGTCGTTGGCGGGAAACCAATGATGAACATGTGCATGAGACGCCAATGCTGCCTCGGACTGAGGCCGCTGGCGGGTGGGGTAGAACCAATCGACTCTAACTCCACGTGCGGTCAACTCTGCAAGCTCGGAGGGAAGTGCCTCAGGCGGGTCTGTGTCATAGCCGTCCGAGAAGATCCAAAGCCGTGATCGCCGATTGAGTGTGAGGCTGGGACGAAGGCGCTTCAGCGACTTGAGGCTTTCCGCGATTCGGGTGCCGGACTGAAATCCTGCCGTGACCGCATTGATCCGTTCTTGCACCCCAGGTGTGTCACGTCCCATGAGTTCACTCACTTCCATGACGCGGACATGGAACACAAACACCCGTGCACCGAGCACTCGATGGAAGGCCCGAGACACGCGAAGGGATAGGGCCGCATGAGCCTCCATAGACCGGGACACATCATTCAGTATGATCAGCTCGACTGGCTCCCGTCGTCGCGCACGCCAACTGGGAATAATTGACTCTCCAAGAAGCGACGCGCTTCTCCTGAGGGTCTTTCGCCCATCGAGTTTCGTACCTCTCTCGCTCTGACGCCACCGCCGGGTGATTCTCTTTGGAAGGGCTCGTTCAACTTGCCTAGCCAATCTCTCAAGGGCGACTAGCTCTGTTGGTATCCATTGCTGGCCCTCGCGATCATGAAGAGCATCGGTTAGGCTCGCACCGCCCATCGCCCTTTGTCCAGTGCTGTCAGAAAACGACTCGGCTTGAGTTGCTCCTTCGGCGGAAGAGCCCTTAGGGGGCGGAGCTGAGGGAGCGCCTTGCCCCTTGCTGTCATGCATCTGGGCCTGTTGAACACGCTGATGAAGGTTTCTGCTTTGCTTTACTTGGCCAGACATCTTGCTGCTACCTTGGACACGATGAGGCTCCCAGAAGCGGCGAAACAACTCGCTCCAGGTCGAAATATCGCGCTTGGACTGACATGCTATCGGCTGCCAGAGTCGTTCAATTTCCCTGAGGGTGGGCATTGGCTTAAGAAGCAAAACGCTTAGGAAGTCTCTGAGCTCTAGTGGACCGATGGAGAAGCCAGATTCTCTTAGGAAGGACCCAAACAAGAGCACACGCTCAGTCGGCCATGAGAGCTCAGTGGACATATCGCTCATGCAGTCGCCGATACAGGTCTGGGCCGAGTGCAAACTGATCTTCTCGGGTCTTCAGAAGACAGCCGAGTGAGACGCGCACCTGTTCAAGGTCATCAGGAAGTTCTCGATGCCCACAGTGATGAAGGGCCCGCAACCAGTCAAGGCTCTCCGCAATTCCAGGACGTTTGATAAGGTCCTCTTTGCGAAGGCCCTGGACCACTTGGACGACAGACTCCACGAGCCGAATGTCCGCCTCCGGAAGGCTCGACAACAGAATATTTCTCTCGCGAAATGCATCGGGATAGTCCAAAACATGGAAAAGGCACCTGCGCCGGAGGGCGTCTGACAGAGCCCGTGTGCCATTGCTGGTCAGTATGACTCTGGGAATCACCTTAGCCCTCAGTGTTCCGAGCTCTGGAATGCTCATCTGGTATTCGGAGAGCACCTCAAGAAGGTAGGCTTCAAATGCCTCGTCTGCGCGATCGATCTCGTCAATCAGGAGGACTGTTCCCTGGGGGTGTGTGATCGAGGAGAGCAAAGGCTTAGGGAGAAGGTAATCCTCTGTGTACAGGCTCTGCTCATGCATTTCTGGCCGAATCCTTACGGACAAGAGTTGTCGCGCAATATTCCACTCGTAGGCTGCGTCGGCGAGATCCAGCCCCTCAAAGCACTGGAGTCTGATGAGGGGGCGGTTTAAGACTCTAGCAAGCGCAGAGGCAAAGGAGGTCTTCCCTACACCAGCCTCGCCCTCAAGGAGAATCGGTCGCTCTAGATGAGCGGCAAGCCAACCCAGGGATGCAAGCGTCTCATCCGCAAAATAGCCACAACCTGCCAGGGCTTCGCGCAGAACGGCTGGACTGTCACCAGTGGCGTGCTGCGTCGATGGAGCGTTCATGGCTTGGCTGGTCGACTTCCGAAGAGCCCACCGAGCCAGCCCTTGATAAGGCTCCAGAGGATCGCTAGTCCATTGAGTTCATTCTGACGAGTGGGTGCAGACGATGCAGACGCGGCGGGCGTAGGCGCTTGAATGGACGAACTGCTGGAAGGAATTTGGGCCGCACTCGCTCGGAAGTTGTCGACAAATTGGGCGAGGATGACGTCGGACACCTGAACCATCATTCGGCCGCCGAATTGGGCGAACTTGCCATTTACGATGACTTTTGCCTCACCGAGGAGTTGGCACTTTCCGTCCGGCATTATGTCGATCGTTGCAGTTAAGTCCATGGATGCGGATGAGCCGCCCTTGTCTGCACCCTTGCCGCGCAACACCATTCTCCGGGCACTCTCGTCAACCTCCAGAACCTCGACCAAGCCGCCGAACTGAGCACTAGCTGGCCCAACCTTAACCTTGACGGTTCCTTTGTAAGACTGAGCATCCACTTGCTCCGTGAGCTCTGCACCCGGCATGCACGAGGCCACAGACTTTAGATCGCGAAGCACTGCCCAGGCCTGGTCGGCCTGGACTTCTAACGGGTACTGCTTGCTGAGACAAACTTCCATGATGTCCTTCTTAAAGTGCGAGGTTGTGTTCTTTGAGCGCTTTCCACACCCTGAATGAGGTGTGGGGCATGTCCAGGTGGGTGACACCGACGTGGGAAAAGGCGTCCACCACAGCAGAGGTAAAGGTAGGGATGGAGCCCACGTGGGGGGACTCAGCCACACCTTTTGCACCGATCGGATGGTGGGGAGAAGGGGTGACGGTATGGTCAGTTTCCCACTTTGGGGTCTCCACTGCAGTGGGCAAGAAGTAATCCATGAGCGTATTGCCCATAAGATTGCCCTGTGCGTCAAATGGCATCTGCTGACCCATGGCTACCGCAAAGCCCTCAGTGAGGCCACCGTGGATCTGACCTTCAATGATCATCGGATTGATGCGAGTTCCGCAGTCGTCAAGGGCATAGAAGCGTCTGATCTTGGTCTCTCCAGTGGTTCTGTCGATGTCGACCACGCAGAGATAGATGCCGAACGGGTAAGTGAAGTTGGGGGGGTCGTAGTAGTGAACAGCCTCTAGACCCGGCTCAAGACCTGCAGGAGGCTGGTTGTATGCAGCCCATGCAATGTCTTTCATCGTTTTGAACTTGCTGTCGTCGCCCTTTACCTTGAACCGATCCACCTCCCAATCGAGATCGCCTTCGGAGACCTCCAGCAGATGTGCCGCGATTTTCTTCGCCTTCGCATGGATCTTGCGTGCAGCGAGGGCAATTGCAGCTCCGGCCACTGGAGTGGAGCGAGAGCCGTAGGTGCCAAGCCCGTAGGGCGCAGTGCTGGTGTCACCTTCCTCGACCTGAATCACCTCACTGGGAATGCCGAGCTCGGTTGCGATGATCTGCGCGTACGTGGTTTGGTGGCCCTGACCTTGGGTGATAGTACCCATACGCGCAATCCCGCTTCCCGTGGGGTGGATGCGTATTTCACAGGAATCAAACATTCCCACACCCAGGATGTCGCACATCTTGCTCGGGCCAGCGCCAACCACCTCGGTGAAGGTAACGAGGCCGATGCCCATGAGGGTGGGAGAGTTTGGATCAGCACGTTTGGCAGCCTGTTCGGCGCGCAAGGCCTTGTAGTCGACCGCATCCAGAACCTTGGTGAGCGCGGTGTGATAGTCACCAGAGTCGTACTCGAACCCAAATGCACTGGTGTAAGGGAATTGCTCCTTTCGAATGAAGTTCTTCTCCCGAATGCTAGCCTTGTCCATCCCCAGTTTCTGGGCGAGCACATCGACCATGCGCTCAATGAGGTAAACCGCCTCGGTCACCCGAAAGGAGCATCGATAAGCGACTCCACCCGGTGCCTTGTTGGTGTAAACGCCCTTTACGCTGCAATGCGCTGCAGGGATGTCGTAACTTCCCGAACAGATGTGAAAAAGGCCAGCGGGGAATTTGGTTGGGTCAGCACAGGCATCAAAGGCGCCATGGTCGGCGACGACATTGACACGAAGACCGAGGATCTTTCCGTCGCTTGTGGCCGCGAGCTCACCGTCCATGTGGTAGTCGCGCGCGAAAGCCGTGGTCGAGATGTTTTCGATTCGATCCTCAACCCATTTGACAGGCCTGCCCAGAACAATCGACGCCACGATGGCGCATACATACCCTGGGTAGACCCCTACCTTATTGCCGAACCCTCCGCCGATGTCCGGCGAGATGATCCGGACCTTCGACTCGGGAATGCCAGATAGGAGAGAGACTACGGTTCTAACCACGTGGGGCGCCTGAGAGGTCATCCACGTGGTGAGCTCTCCGCGGATGGGATCAAAGCTCGCAACTGCACCGCAGGTCTCCAGGGGGCAGGGGTGCACCCGTGGGTAATACATGTGCTGCTGAACGGTAACGGGAGCATTTGCAAAGGCGGCATCGGCAGCCGCCTTGTCTCCAGCCTCCCAAGTGAAGATGTGATTGTGATGCTCCCGCTTGCCGTGCGCGCCCTCAGTCTTGCCGGCAAGATCTTCTCTCAGGACAGGTGCGTTGGGCTCTAGAGCGGCAAATGGGTCCATTACGACGGGGAGCTCTTCGTACTCCACCTCTACTGCCTCTACAGCATCGGCCGCAATGTAGCGATCGTCCGCAATAACGATGGCGACCTCCTGCATTTGGAAATGCACCTTCTCGTCCGCGAGCACGGCCGCAACATCACCAGCCAGTGTCGGCATCCAGTGAAGCTTGAGTGGCTTGAGGTCATCGGCGGTTAGGACCGCATGAACACCAGGCATTGCAAGTGCGGCTTCCTTGTGAATCTTCTTGATACGGGCGTGGGCCACTGGTGCGCGCACGATGTCCATGTGCAGCATGCCGGGGAGCTTCAAGTCGTCGACATAGTTGCCTTTGCCTTGGATGAATCGTGCGTCTTCCTTCCGCAGGCGGGAGGCCCCCATTCCGGCCAGCGCAAGGGCGCGCGATTCTGCGTTGTCTACTGGTGCGTTCATCGTGATCTCCGAAGTGGGTTCTTAGGCAGCCGCTGCAGCGGTCTCTTTGAGCTTATTCGCGGCATACTGGACCGCCTTGATGATGTTCTGGTAGCCCGTGCAACGGCAGAGGTTTCCACTCATTCCCATCCGAATCTCCTCCTCGGAGGGGCTGGGATTCTCTTGCAACAGGCGATAGGCGCGCATCAACATGCCGGGCGTGCAGAAGCCACACTGCAGCCCGTGTTCCTTGTAAAAGCCCTCTTGGACTGCGTGGAGCACGCCACCTTGAGCGAGTCCCTCGACCGTAAGGACGTCCGAACCGTCGCACTGCACTGCGAGATGAGTGCAGGCTTTGACTGACTGTCCGTCGATGTCAACCGTGCAGGCGCCGCAATGGCTGGTCTCGCATCCAATGTGTGCTCCCGTGAGGTGCATCTTTTCACGTAGAAAGTGGACGAGAAGCGTTCTCGGCTCAACGGCTTCCTCAACTTCTTTCCCGTTGAGGTTCATCTTGATAAGCTTTTTTGACATGATCTGATCGCCTCTAGGTCTGGGTTAGGCGCAGCGTGAGGCTGCCTTTTGGATTGCTCTTTTCACCATGGCACCCGCCATGGCAGTCTTGTATTCCGGGTCGCCGCGAAGGTCTTCCGCCGGGTCACAGATCGCCATTGCTGCATCTGCGACTGACGTGAGGGTTGATGCCGTGATGGTCTGACCTATCAGAGCCTCCTCTGCCGCATGGGCCCGAAGCGCCGTGGGTGCGAGGTTGGTTAGCGTGATTCGAGCGTGGCTCACCACTCCGCCCTGTATGCGGACGATGGCCGCGCAGGCTGCAGTGGCCCAGTCTCCGGTCTTACGCTTGAGTTTTTCGTAGGCGTATCCGGTACCCGATGCAAAGGGCTTCGCGCGTATTTCCACCAGCACCTCATGCTCCCCGAGTGCTGTCATGTAGGTTCCAAAAAAGAATTCGGATGCGGGGACGGTTCGCCTTCCATTCGGTCCCTGAAGGACGAAGTTAGCTTCAATTGCCATAGACAAAGCAGGGTGATCATTTCCCGGGTCGCCATGTGCAATATCGCCGCCGATGGTGCCGCGGTTTCTCACTTGTGGATCCGCGATAAGCTTGGCAGCCTCGGAGAGAAGAGGCAGATGCTGCTGGACCAGAGCGCTTTGGATGAGCTCGTTTTCGCTGGTCATGGCGCCAATCACCAACTCATCCCCCTCCATACGAATGCCCCGTAATTCAGGAATTCGGTTGATGTCGATGAGGTGCTCCGGCTGGGCGAAACGCAGTTTCATCATCGGAAGGAGGCTGTGCCCCCCAGCGAGGAGCTTGGCCTCAGAGCCGAGACTGGTCAGCAAACCAATGGCCTCCGCTATGGTCTTCGGGGCATGATATTCAAAGCGTGGAGGGATCACGGGTGGCTCCTTGGAGTCGGTTGGACAGAAATATTTGTCCAAGACAGGATCGGCCACCGCGCGAAGGCCGTCTAGCTAGTACTTTCGATCTAAGGGTTTACCCGACATCAATTGAGCACGCGTTTGGATCGTCCATCCCACTCTGGGCCACCCCAGCCCGTGCCTTCGCCACGGCAACCTCCAAGTCCCGAGGCAGAGGTACTCCATTTTTCACGGCGAGCACCTCAGCCATCACGCTCACTGCAATCTCTGCTGGAGTCTTGCTGCCGATGTAGATGCCAATCGGGCCTCTGAGATCTTTCAGGCTCTCCTCGCTGTGGCCAAAGTGCTCGATGAGCCGGGCACGGCGTTGATGATGGTTGCGGCGCGAGCCAATCGCACCCACGTAGAACGCGGGCGACCCCAGGGCCTCCAGTAGAGCGAGATCATCGAGCTTGGGGTCGTGGGTGAGGGCAATGACGCAGCTTCGTCGATCGGGCTTGAACGCCTGAACGACGTCGTCCGGCCAGTCGGTGAGGAGCTGCACCTGCGGGAGGTTCCAGCCGTAGCGGTATTCGGGTCGGGGATCGCAGACCGACACCTGAAATCCTGAAAAACTCGCCATGGTGGCGAGGTATTCCGTGAGCTGTCCGGCGCCGATCAGCAGCATGCGATAGGCAGGTCCAAAGCAGTTCACCAGGCGATCCGGTGTCAGGCTGAGCTCGCTGGGCTGGTTCGCCGGCGAGAGCTCAACCTGTCCAGTCTGCAGATTGGTGCTGCGTGTCACCAGTTCTCCCTGCTCAAGCTGCCTCACGAGCTGGGAGAGGCACTCTGGATCGGGGTTGAACTCAAGCAGCAGCTCGAGCGTTCCGCCACAGGGAAGCCCGAATCGATGAGCCTCATCGGCAGAAATGCCGTAGGTGATTCGTTGAGGCGGGGAGTCGGGCACGACGGCATGGGCCTCCATGGCTGAGCCTCCCGGCCTGCGTGCGAGGGAGAACTTCTTAATGAGGTCGTCTTCGATGCAGCCACCCGACACGCTGCCCACGACAGCGCCAGAGACTTCCAGGGCCATCGTGGACCCAATAGGACGGGGCGAGGAGCCCCAGGTGCGGACCACCGTTGCGAGTAGGGCGCGCCTGCCTGCCAGACGCCAGTCTCTTAGGGTTTTGAGAACCAGGAGGTCGAGGTTTTCCATGAGGGCATTATTGCCCCTCACGCGCCAGTAATGCCTCCCAACGGCTCATGGCTTTCCCGATGCTGTCTTCCAATTCCGCCTGCCTGTGTTGGAGCGGCGCGATCTCTGCGGCGCGGGATTTATAGATTTCGGGGTCTGCAAGGCCCCGATGGACTTGATCAAGCTCAGCCTCTAGCGCCTCGATTCGAGCAGGAAGATCCTCGAGCTCCTTGCGCTCTTTGCCGTTGAGCTTCTGGCTGGACGGCGCGCTGGGCTTGGAGGCTGGTCTGGGCGCGGCCTTGGGCTGTGGTGGGGGGGGAGAAGACGGAGCGCTGCGAGCGCGCTGAAGGAGGTAGTCGTCATAGCCGCCCTCGTATTCACGCCACTTCCCCTCGCCCTCAAATGCGAGGATGCTGGTGACCACATGGTCAACAAAGTCGCGATCATGGCTCACGAGGAAGACTGTGCCGGGATAGTCCTGAAGGAGTTGCTCAAGAAGTTCGAGGGTTTCGATGTCGAGGTCGTTTGTGGGCTCGTCGAGCACCAGGACATTGGCAGGCCTCGCAAACAGTCGAGCCAGGAGCAGCCGATTTCGCTCTCCTCCGGAGAGGCTACTCACCGGTGACTGGGCCCGTTCAGCTGGAAAGAGAAACTGCCCGAGGTAACTTCGAACGTGCTGCCGAGCGTCTCCGATTTCGATCCACTCGCTGCCTGGGCTGATGGTGTCTGCGAGGCTTGCTTCGAGATTGAGGCCCTCTCGCATCTGATCAAAGTAGGCCACCTGAATCTTGGTTCCCATCTCCACTAGGCCAGCATCTGGGGCGAGGGTGCCCAGAATCGTCTTGAGCAGAGTGGACTTTCCGACGCCATTGGGCCCGATCAGGCCGATCTTATCGCCCCTCAGCACCGTGAGACTGAGGTCGTTCAAGAGGTTCTTCTCCCCAAACCGCTTGTGCACGTTGGAGAGCCGCGCGACGATCTTTCCGCTGCGTTCGCCTCGAGCCACGGAGAGCTGAACCTGACCCATCACCTCACGGCGTTCAGCACGCGCCTTGCGGAGCGTCTCGAGACGCGCCATGCGGCCCACAGACTTGGTTCTGCGCGCCTCAACACCCTTGCGCGACCAGACCTCTTCCTGGGCAAGAAACTTGTCTGCACGGGCATTCGCGAGCGCCTCTGATTCGAGCGCCTGTTCCTTCTGAACGAGATAGTCCTTGAATCGGCCGGGGTAACGCTGGATCTGACCTCGGTCGAGTTCGAGAATTCCGGTACAGACCGCATCGAGGAAGCGACGATCATGGGTGATCATGACCATCGCGCCCTTATGACTGCAGAGGAGGGATTCGAGCCACTCGATCGACTGTATGTCGAGATGGTTGGTGGGCTCATCCAGGAGCAATACGTCGGGCTCTGTGACCAGGGCCTCGGCCAGTGAAACCCGCTTTCGCTGCCCGCCTGAAAGACTGGAGACCTGCGCCTGTCCATCGAGCTCGAGACGATCGAGGGTTTCCTGAACCCGCTGCTCCCAAGACCATCCACCGAGCGTGTCGAGTTGGCCCTGGATCGAGTCGAGCGCCTCGTGGGCATTCGGGTCTAGGGCCAGGGTTTCGTACTGAAGTCGAAGGTCTCGTACGAGCGCCAGCCCCTGTGAGACCGCCTCAAAGACTGAGAGCTCGGGCTTGAGCACCGGCTCCTGGGCGACATAGGTCATGCGAAGCCCTTGCTGGATCTGGAGCGTTCCGTCGTCGAGCGCGGAGAGGCCGGCGAGAATTTTGAGTAGGCTCGATTTGCCCGTGCCATTGCGTCCAATCAGCCCCAATCGCTCGTTTGTCTCCAGCGCGAAGCCGGTGCGATCGAGAAGGGGCAGGTGACCGAAGGCGAGCTGGGCCTCTGAAAGAACAAGGAGCGACATGTGGGCTGGGCTTAGTGGTCGAAAGGCTCAAAGAGCCCTGGCGCAAACTGGCCGAGCAGCTCGAGGCGGGCCCGGGGATCGTGGCAGTCCATCAGGGCACACCGCTCCTCTGGTCGAAGGGGAAGGAGTTCTGCCCAACGATTGGCCACCCATCCGCACTCGTCAAGGCGATACGGAGCCAGGATTGGCATCTGCGCTGTTGGAACGCGCTTGCGTTGAAGGTCGGCGATGAATCGGCCGAGGCGATTGGCCAAGGGCTGAAGCTGCGCGGGGATTTCTACGACGGGATCAGGGGCAAGCGGGCGGACCTGCCCAATCCAGAGCCCATACCGGCCCTGCTCCGCATGCTCAAGCTGAAAGCGCGTACCGCCCTTCACACGAATGAAGTAGAGCGCAGGCTGAAGCATGTCGTGCTCAATGATCTCGGCGACACATCCAATCGAGTGCAGCGCCACAGACTCGCCTGGGCGGGCAACCTCTCGGCCCGTGGCCAGACTAATAATTCCAAAGGGCGTACGCTGGCTCACCGATCGCTTCACGAGGTCGAGATAGCGGACCTCAAAAATCTGAAGCGACATGAGGCCGTCGGGAAACAGCCCGTGTTGCAGGGGAAACAGCGGAAACGCGGCGCAGAGCTCAGCGCTGATCGGGGTTGGAACGCTTTCCATATCCATAGTTTGAACCCTTGGCAGCGGGCTTACCGAAGGCTGGCTTTCCGCCTCCCGGCTTGCGGGCGAGGGGCTTAGCGCCAGCGGGCTTCGCGGCAGCGGGCTTGGCACCAGCGGGCTTAGCGGCTGGGGGATTGACAGCGGGTCTGGCTGAAGCAGGCTTAGCGGTGGCAGGCTTTGCAGCAGCGGGCCTATATCCACTGGGCTTGGCGGCGGCTGGTTTGAACCCACTTGGCTTGGCCGGGGCTGGCCTGCCTTGGGGTGACTTTCCGGGGCGGGGCCGCTGCCGACGAACTCCCTCGGGCAGAAGCGTGAGGCCTGTGAGTCGTTCGATCTGAATCGCGAGGCCCACCTCACTGGGCTCGCAGAGCGAGTAGGCGGTGCCGCTTCGTCCTGCGCGTCCGGTGCGCCCAATACGGTGCACATAGGCCTCAGGAACGATAGGGAGATCGTAATTGACGACGTGCGTCACGGTGTCGATATCAATCCCTCGCGCCGCCACGTCGGTCGCAACCAGCACGCGCATCTTGCCTGCGCGAAATGCAGCGAGTGCCCGGTCACGCTGGCCTTGCGTCTTGTCCCCGTGAATGGACACCGCGAAATGGCCGTGATCACGGATGTGCTTCTGCACTCGATCTGCCCCATGCTTGGTTCGGGTAAAGACGATCGCCTGCTCAATCTCAGGAGCTGCAAGCAGATCGAGCAGGGCCTCAGGCTTCTTGCCGGGATCGACCATCACCAGGTGCTGCTCGATCCGTTCGATCGGCTTGGACTGGGGGGCCACAGAGACTTCGGCTGGGTTGCGCAGAAACTCGTCAGCCAGCCGGCGAATATCGGTGGGCATGGTGGCCGAGAGCAGCAGGGTCTGGCGCGTTTTGGGAAGACGGGAGAGAAGGTCGCGGATGGCGGGCATGAAGCCCAGGTCCATCATCTGATCGGCCTCATCGAGAACGATGGTCTGCGTCTGGTCGAGCCGGGCGTGCTTGGCCTGAAGGTGGTCTAACAGGCGCCCCGGCGTGGCCACCAGAACGTCAAGGCCGTGCGAGAGCGCTCGAATCTGGGGCGTGGGGTTCGCGCCGCCCACCACGAGGGCGCTCGTGAGCTGGAGGTGGCGGCCATAGGTACGCACGCTCTCGAGGATCTGATTGGCCAGTTCCCGCGTGGGCGCCAGAATGAGGGCCTTGCAACTCTTGGGCATGCGGGGTGCCATAGGGCCCTTGCGACTCACTGCCAGCTGATGCAGCAGGGGAAGCACAAAGGCGGCGGTTTTCCCAGTGCCGGTCTGTGCAATTCCGAGCACGTCCTGGCCGGCCAGCATGAGGGGAATCACCTGGGCTTGAATCGGGGTGGGGGTCTCGTATCCCTCGGCCTGAATGGACCGTAGAATGGGCTCCGCGAGCCCGAGATCTGTAAACTGAGTCATGGGTGGCTTTCTAGATGAGCCGCCCGATGAATCTGATGTGGCTGTCGGACCAACTTCCGAACAGAGGGCAGCAGGATTAAGAGTGCGCACATTTGTGCGCCGCATCGAATGGTACAGGACGAGAGGGGCTTCTGGTGAAAAATTCGCGCCTAAATTGGCTTGCGCTCGTGATAACTGTCGCAGCCTCACTACAGGGCTGTGCCGTGGTTGCGGTTGCTGATGCAGCGGTGACGGCCACCGCCACCGTGGTGGGTGTCGGTGTCAGAGCCACCGGCGCCGTGGTGGACGCCGTCATCCCTGGCAGCAGCGAGGACGACACCAAAAAGAACAAGAAGTAAGGCAGCGGTTGTGGCGTTTGATCCCTGGGCGCCCCTGCGCCAGACCATACGCCGCATCGTGGGCAGCAAAGGCCCCCCAGTTGCCTACCTAGAGCCTCAGGGAGATCCGGGCCTATTCGGGCCGTCGTCGAGTGCCTGGATGGTCCACGCCGATTTCACCAGCATGATGGTGGGGGGAATTCGGGCCTTACTGCTTCAAGCCCTGCATCCAGGCGCACTCGCTGGGGTCTGGGATCACTCAAGCTTTCGGGAGGATCTCCAGGGTCGCCTCGCGCGAACCGCGGGCTTTGTAGCGGCCACCACCTATGGGGGCCGGTCTATGGCGGAGGCGGCCATCGAGCGCGTGAACCGGATCCATCGTGAGGTTCGTGGAGTAGACGAGATGGGCCAGCCCTATGCGGCAAGTGACACGCACCTGCTCACCTGGGTTCATCTCACAGAGTGTTGGAGTTTCCTCACCGCCTATCTCAGCTATGTCGATCCCAACTTCTCACTCAGGCGTCAGGACCAGTACTTTCAAGAGATGGCCCGCCTGGGCGAGCGACTGGGGGCCGGGTTGCTACCGACAAGCCGGGCCTCCGTCGAGTCAGCGCTCCTGGGCTACCGCTCGGAGCTGGTCTTTGGTACCCGAGCACGAACCGTGGTGCAACTGCTGGAGCAGTTTCCTGCCCCTTTGGCTCAGCGTCCACTTCTTCGCGTCTTCTATCGTGCGGCCTTGGCCGACCTCCCCGATTGGGCCCGCCAGGCCATGGGACTGACCCCGGTGTCCGTGTTTGAAACCCAGTCTCTTCGCCTCGCCATTCGAGGGATGGCCCTGCCCATCCGCGAGGCGCTAAAAGATGGTGTGGCGGCACATGCACGACGACGAATGGAAACCCCGGGCTTTCCCCAGTAGGTGAATGTTCGGGGGCAACCTATGGTCTTGGAGTCTTCACCCCAACCCCCATAGGAGGCAGCCGCTCATGCAGGTCTCACTCACCGTCAACGGCAAGGCCGTGACCCTTCAAGCAGAACCCCACACGCTTCTCATCCAGGCCCTACGCGAGCACCTCCACCTCACGGGTGCCCATGTGGGCTGCGATACCGCTCAGTGCGGAGCCTGCACGGTACTGGTCAATGGCCATGCCGTGAAGAGCTGCAACATGCTGCTCGCTCAGGCGGACGGGGCTTCCGTCACCACCATTGAGGGCCTCGCGGCCGCCGACGGAACACTCCATCCGATGCAGACCGCATTCAAAGAGTGTCATGGGCTCCAGTGCGGCTTCTGCACGCCGGGCATGGTGATGAGCGCGATCGACCTCTGCCAGAAGAATCCTCAGGCCACTGAGTCTGAGATTAGGGACTTACTCGAGGGCAACATCTGTCGCTGCACCGGGTATCAGAACATTGTGAAGGCCATCGCGCAGGGCGCGAAGGCCATGGCTTCGGCCTAACCAGAGGAGATTGAGATGGGCGCACAGGAATTTGCTTCACTCCCACATATTGGGGAGTCAGTCCTTCGTAAAGAAGACCTTCGGTTCCTCACCGGAGCAGGGCAGTACACCGATGATGTGAGGCTGGTTGACATGACTTATGCGGTCTTTGTGCGCTCGCCTCACGCACACGCTCGCATTCGCGGCATCCAGAAGGCTGCAGCACTGGCTGCACCGGGCGTCATTGCGGTCTTTGATGGCGAGGATGTGGCGGCCGACAAGGTGGGAGGGCTGCCCTGCGGCTGGCTGATCACCAGTACCAATGGCGAACCCATGAAGGAGCCCCCGCACCCCATCCTGGCTCAAGGCAAGGTTCGATATGTTGGCGACCATGTGGCCATGGTGATTGCCGACACACTCGAGCATGCGCGCAACGCCGCTGAGCTGGTTGAGGTGGACTATGAAGACCTACCGGCCGTGGTGGATGTCAGAGACGCGAAGGCCTCGGGCGCTCCCACCATTCACGACCAGGCCCCTGACAACCATTGTTATAAGTGGGCCATCGGCGATAAGGGCCAGGTAGATGCAGCCTTCGCAAATGCGGCCCATGTCACGACGCTCGACCTGGTGAACAACCGACTGGTGCCCAATGCACTTGAGCCTCGGGCCGCGATTGGCTGCTACAACCGGGCCAGTGATGAGTACACGCTCTATGTTTCCAACCAGAACCCACATGTGGAGCGGCTGCTGCTCACGGCCTTCGTGATGGGGCTCCCCGAGCATAAGGTACGCGTCATTGCGCCAGATGTTGGCGGAGGATTTGGCTCCAAGATTTATCTCTACGCAGAAGATGTCTGTGTAACCTGGGCCGCGAAGAAGCTCAACAAGACCGTGAAGTGGACGGCAGACCGTAACGAGGCCTTCTTGTCGGATGCCCACGGGCGGGACCATGTCACCCATGCAGAGCTCGCCATGGATAAGGACGGCAGGTTCTTGGCCTTCCGGGTGCACACAGATGCCAATCTCGGCGCCTACCTCTCCACCTTCTCAACCGCCATCCCCACCATCCTCTATGCCACGCTGCTGGCGGGCCAGTACACCACACCCCAGATCTATGTGGAGGTGGACGCCTGGTTTACCAACACCGCGCCTGTGGATGCGTATCGCGGGGCGGGGCGCCCAGAGGCCACCTATCTGCTCGAGCGCATCGTGACCCGGGCTGGATGGGAACTCGGGCTCTCTCAAGAAGAAATTCGTAAACGCAACTTTATTACCCAGTTCCCATATCAGACGCCGGTGGCCCTTCAGTACGACACCGGTGATTACCACCAGTGCCTTGATAAGGCCAATCAGCTCGCCGATGTCGCCGGCTTTGCGGCTCGGCGCGCTGCTAGCGAGGCCAAGGGAATGCTCCGAGGCATTGGCTACTCAAGTTATATCGAGGCCTGCGGCCTGGCCCCCTCCAACATTGCGGGTGCACTTGGAGCGCGTGCGGGCCTCTTCGAGTGCGGAGAGGTTCGAGTGCATCCCACCGGAAGCGTGACGGTGTTTACCGGCTCTCACAGCCACGGACAAGGTCACGAGACCACGTTTGCTCAGGTGGTCGCAGCGCGTCTGGGCATTCCCGTGGAGAACGTTGACATCGTTCATGGTGACACTGGCCGCGTTCCGTTTGGTATGGGCACCTACGGCTCCCGCTCCATTTCGGTTGGCGGGGCGGCGCTCATGCGGGCCCTCGACAAGATTGAGGCCAAGGCGAAGAAGATCGCGGCTCACCTGCTCGAGGCCAATGACACTGATATCGACTTCAGCAATGGCGAGTTCGTGGTGAAGGGCACGGATAAGAAGCTGCCCTTTGCCCAGATTGCGCTCACCGCCTATGTGCCCCACAACTATCCGCTCGACAAGCTCGAGCCCGGCCTGAACGAGACCGCCTTCTACGACCCGACCAACTTCACCTATCCCGCAGGCACCTATATCTGCGAGGTGGAGATCAATCCCAAAACGGGTGAGGTTGCTGTCGACCGGTTCACCGCTGTGGACGACTTCGGCGTGATCATCAACCCCATGATCGTGGAGGGGCAGGTGCATGGCGGGCTGGCTCAGGGCATTGGACAGGCTTTGCTGGAGAACTGTGTCTACGACCGGGAGACAGGCCAGCTTCTCACGGGCTCCTTTATGGATTACGCCATGCCTCGCGCCGACGATCTCCCGCACTTCGAGATTGGTCATGTCTGCACCCCGTGTACCACCAACCCGCTCGGCACCAAGGGCTGTGGGGAGGCCGGCGCGATTGGATCGCCACCAGCGGTCATGAATGCGGTGCTCGATGCGCTCGCTCCATTAGGTGTCAAAGACCTTGATATGCCCGCCACGCCCCATCGGGTGTGGGAGGCCATTAGAATGGCGAAAGGATAAAGACCATGTATCGCTTCAGCTATCAAAAGCCCACAGACCTCGCTCAGGCGGCGGCCCTTCTCAGTGCAGGTGGGCAGGCGCTTGCTGGTGGTCAGACGCTCCTCGCTTCCATGAAGCAGCGCCTCATCCAGCCCGAGTCGCTGATCGACCTTGCCTCAGTCTCGACGCTCTCTGGCCTCTCCGAACAAGAGGGCCAGATTCAGGTGGGAGCAATGACGCGCCACGCAGCAGTGGCCTCCAGTGACCTGGTGCGCGGAAAGATTCCCGCATTGGCGCGTCTGGCCGGCGGCATCGGCGATCGGCAGGTCCGCGCCATGGGTACCCTCGGAGGGTCGATCGCAAATAACGATCCCTCCGCCTGCTATCCGAGCGCGGTGCTGGGTCTGGGAGCGGTGATTCACACCAACGCCCGAACCATCGCTGCGGATGACTTCTTTCTTGGTATGTACGCCACCGCCCTCGAGCCTGGCGAACTTGTCACTGCAGTTCGCTTTCCTGTTCCCCAGCGCGCTGGATATGCCAAGTTCAAGCAGCCCGCCTCTCGCTATGCCGTCGTGGGGGTCTTCGTGGCCCAGTTTGCCCATGGGGTACGGGTTGCCGTCACCGGTGCGGGAAATGGCGTGTTTAGACATGCTGGTCTTGAGGCAGCACTCACGGCCTCCTTCACACCCTCAGCGGTCGAAGGTGTGTCGGTGGATTCAGCCAGCCTGAACAGCGACCTACATGCGTCAGCCGACTACCGGGCCCAGCTGATCCTGGTGCAGACCCAACGGGCGGTTGAGCAGGCGCTTGGATAACACAACGGCCACGCCGAGCTATCGGTTCGCCCATGAGCGTCCCGCACTCGACACCACCGATGCAGTCCTCCAGGGGCTGCAGTCGGTGGGCTATTTTGCAGATCGGCGGCTAGCAACCGCCGTCTTCCTCGCGCTCAAGCTCGGCCGGCCTCTCTTGCTAGAGGGCGACCCAGGGGTGGGAAAGACCGAGCTCGCCAAGGCGCTCAGCCAATTGCTCGGGCGAGAACTCATTCGTCTTCAGTGCTACGACGGGCTTGAGCTGCGTGAGGCGCTGTATGAGTGGAACCATGCGGCGCAGCTCATTCACATGCGGGCGGCCCAGAATCGAGTGTCTTCGGACGACCTGGAGAAGGAGGTGTACCAGGCCAAGTACCTCGTGCGTCGTCCACTGCTTCAGGCGATTGAGGCACCCCGTCCAGGCGCAGTGCTCCTCATTGATGAGGTAGACCGTGCGGACGAGCCGTTTGAGGCTTTCTTGCTGGAGTACCTGGGCGAGTATCAGGTCACCATCCCTGAACTCGGGACGATTCGTGCTCGGGCGACGCCCCTCACCTTGCTCACCAGCAACAGAACCCGAGACCTCAACGAGGCGGTGAAGCGGCGATGCCTCTTTCACTACCTCGATTTTCCAGATCGGGAACGCGAGCTCACCATTCTGAAGTCCAAGCTTCCCGATGCTCCGGTGGGCCTCACCGAACAGGTTGCGCTGTTTGTGTCGAGGCTTCGCAGCCAGCCCTTTGCAGATGCCTTCCAGCGCAGACCAGGCCTTGCAGAGAGTGTGGAGTGGGCCAAGGCCCTTGTAGCGCTCGATACCCTCGTGCTCGACCCTGAAGTGATCCAGACCACCGCGGGTGTGCTCTTTAAGCACCGGGAGGATGTGGCTGCGCTCACCCCCATGCTCGACAAGCTCCTGGCTCCCGAGCCTGCTCACTAGGTCATTCATGCTTGGGGACGCGCGCTCCGGCAGGCTCACCGAGAATATTCTTGGATTCGGTCGCATGCTGCGACGGGCTGGGCTCCCGGTGGATGCGAGCCGTCTCATTCTGGGTGTACAGGCTGCTCAGCTCGTGGGGCTTGATCGGCGAGACGACCTCAAGTCGGCGCTTGAAGCCGTGTTTGTGTCCCGCAGCCAGGATCGGGAGGTCTTCGATCAGCTCTTTGAGGCGCTCTTTCGGAATCCCGAGGTTGCCAAGCAGCTGATGGCGCAGCTGCTTCCCAAGGCCCAGGGTCAGAGCCCCCCAACGGCACGCAAGCCCAGAGCGCAGGAGGCCTTGACCGTTCCGCCTCCCCCCTCAGCCGGGCAGAAAAAGGCCCAAGAGCACGAGGTGAAGTGGGATGCGGCCATGAGCATGGGGGCAGGTGAGCGGCTCAAGAATGCCGACTTCTCTTCGCTGTCGGCTAGCGAACTCAAGCTGGTGGAGCAGCTCGTTCGACGCATCCCGATGCGGATGCCGACGACGCAGTCCAGACGTACGAGAGCGGGCGGACGGGGTGGGCGGCTCGACTGGCCGGGCAGTACGCACCAGGCCATGACCTGCGGAGGTGAATGGGTGGACCTGCGCTGGCGAAAGCGTCGGCAGGTTCCCTTGCCCCTGTTGCTCTTGGTGGACATTTCGGGCTCGATGGAGCGATATGCCCGCCTGCTGCTCGCCTTCCTGCACCATGCCACTGCGGACGTGCCTCGCGCTGTCTACTGCTTTGGCTCCCGACTCTCGGATCTCAATGAGGCCTTTCGGCTCCGTGACGCAGACCTCATGTTTGAACAGGCCAATGTGATTATTCGGGACTACGCGAGCGGCACCCGACTGGCCGCCTCCCTGGAGACGCTGCGAGAGCAGCACAGGAGGCAGCTCGTCGGCCGTCGCACTGTGGTCTTGATGGTGACTGACGGGCTCGACATGGGCAAGCCAGAGCGCCTCGAGCGTGAGCTCGACTGGCTGAAGGCACAGACAAGGCGGGTGCTCTGGCTCAACCCGCTGCTTCGATACGAGGGCTACGAGCCGCTTGCAGCAGGCGCGCAGGTTCTCAACAAGAAGGTTCATGCTAGCCTGCCCATCCACAATCTCACCCATCTTGAGGCCCTGGCGGCATCGATTCAAAGGCTCATGCGCCAGGCTCATTAATGTGCGTCTAATTTTTCGAGGACTCCCCCATGCAGATGAACGGCGAACGTCTCCTTCAGGCCACACAGGCTCAGGCCTGGGAGGCTCTTAATCATGCAGACGTCCTGAAGCAGTGCATTCCGGGCTGTGAATCGCTCGAGCCAATCGAGGGAGGCTTCGCCTTTGCGGTTGCAATTCGGATTGGACCGGTTGCAGCGAAATTTAAGGGAACGGTCACCCTCAAGGATGTGGTGGCCCCTCGGTCTTACACCCTGGTGTTTGAGGCGCAGGGTGGGGTGGCCGGGTTCGGCAAGGGGGAGTCCAAGGTGAGCCTCGAGCCGCAGGACCATGGCACCCTCATGCGCTATGAGGTGAGTTCGCAGATTGGTGGCAAGCTCGCCCAATTGGGCCAGCGGCTGGTGGATGGGGCGGCCAAGTCTCTGGCCGAGGATTTCTTTAAGAAGTTTGAGTCCGCGCTCGCTGAGCGCGTGGCTGCGGAGGGCGGGGTTGCACCGGAGGCCACTGCCCCTGCTGCCCCAGAGCAGGCGGGCCTAGCCGTGATGTCCCCGCAGGCCTGGTGGCTCTGGGTGCTGCTGGCGCTTGCGATCTGGGCAGGACTGGGCCTGTTTGGCTGAAATCCTCGCTGATCTCAGCGGCGCGGCGACATCATGCCCCGCAGGGCCTGCGACACGCGCTGCTGATCTTCAGACACCAGGAATCGAAGCAAGGCCACCTTGTCGTCGTAGGAATTTCCTGAGGCAAGCAGAGAGAGATCGAGCTTCGGCTTGCTGGGCTTGAGTCGCTTCTTGATCGACTCCAGGCTCTCGCCGTCCTCGATCTCCACCATCATCTCCTCAGGCTCGAGCGTCACTTCAGGGGCTGGCAGGGCCGGCACCGCGGTGGCTGCAGCCAACTGGGGGTTGAGCGCCGGGTCGCGGGCCTCGGGTGCATCGGTCTTCACGACGCGGCCATCCGTGAGCTGAACCATGCCCTCAGGGACCACCACGGGCGCCGGGGCGGGCTTGGGCTTCTTGGGCTTGGGGAAGGCCCCGTACCAGAGCGCGGTGCTGAGGGAGAGCACGGTGAGCACCATGAGCACGAAGCTGATGAGGTCCATCGTGTAGTAGAGCTTGGGAGCGATGAGGCCCGCGGCCATGAGCCCGATGATCATGGACAAGGAGACGCCGAGGGCAATGGTGCGGCCCATGTCACTGGCGACCTTGGGCTTTGGGAACTTCATTTTCCGGGCACGCTTTGCATGGCGCTCGGCCATCTGCTCCATTTGACGCTCGGTGCGCATGAGGTCGTAGCCCTTGAAGGCCATGGTCAGAATGACCAGGGTGATCATGAGGCCCAGCATTTTGCTGTTTTCCCCGTCGGGGTTCATCAGCATGATCGTGATCATGGCTGCGACCAGGGGGGGGACAAACACAATGGCTACGATTTTGAGCACCATGACACAACTCCTAGAGGTTCTGGAGAATGAGTCGGCCGAAGCGCCGAAAACTAAAGCTGGAGCGGGCGATGGGAATCGAACCCACGTCTTGAGCTTGGGAAGCTCAGGTCCTGCCATTGAACGACGCCCGCCTCGTTAGCGAGTTTACACCTCGTTCGAAGGGTCCTGGGGCGGCTCCTGGGCTCGAGCGATGGCTGCTTGCTTTGCCTTGTCCTCCCGGATCTTGCGCATCTCCCGGAGATGAAGCCAGTACAGAACCAGCACGCCGCCAAATGCGAGTAACCCTTCGATCACAATCACCGGTGCAAAATCGCTCATTCCATGAAGACTGAAGGAAGCCCCGTGACCCGTCAAGAATGGCCCTGCATTGCCCAGCTCTCAGACACCCACCTCACCGCGGAGGGCACGCTTGCCAACGGCATCGACTCGGCCCAGCGACTCGCGCGCGCCGTGGAGTGGATTCTGGCGGCCGACCTCCCCATCAGTGCCTGCGTGGTCTCGGGTGATCTGGTTGACCGAGGGGTTCGTGGCGAGTACGAGCGACTCCGGTCCCTGCTCGATCCGCTGCTGGCGGAGATGCCTGTGCTGCTTGCGCTGGGCAATCATGACGCAAGAGGCCCCTTCCTAGAGGTGTTCCAAGGCTATCCGGGCATCCCCTCGGGGCAGGCAGAGGATTGGATTCAGTATGTCCACCCGCTCCCGGGGGGGTCCCAGATGATCGTGCTCGACAGTCTTGAGCCTGGTCTCGACGGTGGCCTTCTCTGCGAGGGCCGACTGGCCTGGCTGGAGCGCGTGCTGGCTGAGTCCAAGAGGCCCAGTCTCCTAGTGGTTCATCACCCCGCCTTGCCGGTGGGTAATGCGGTAT
Source organism: Pseudomonadota bacterium (assembly GCA_041165705.1). GTDB lineage: Bacteria > Pseudomonadota > Gammaproteobacteria > Burkholderiales > Burkholderiaceae_A > Hahnella. Next base: position 24,328 of record JBEAMW010000024.1, on the reverse strand, counting down.
TTGATGCCATGCGTCTCGAGCGGCCCGACCGCCTCCTGCAGCTCGTTCAGCGCTACGCCGACATCACGCCGATTGAACTCATCCTGCATGGCCATGTTCATCGAAGTATCAGTGGCTCGCTCGGGGGCATCCCGGTCTGGGTAGGACCCAGCACCGCCTATCCCTACAGCCTTACCTATAGCCGAAGCCAGCGTGGCACGCCCCGGGACGAGCCCTCCGCACTGGCAATCCATCTGAAGCCGGGCCTCCGAGACGCCTGGGTGAGCCATACGGTGGCACTCAAGACTGGCGATCATTGACCGAAGCAGAGAGCTATGAAGAAAATCATCAAGATCCTATTGATCGTTCTACTCGTTGTACTGGCAGGGGGTGGAGGCGGAGCAGCCTATTGGCAGTACACCATCGCCACTGGTCTGGCCTCTGAGCTTGAGGCGTCCAAGGCTGAGGCGACAAAGCTTGCAGCGGAGCTCGAGGTCTTCACGAAGCCCGGGCCCGATGGGCAGGCGCCGGCCGTGGTGATGAAGCAGAAGGCGGATCAGCTGGATGCGGTCAAAGAGGCGCTTGCGGGTGGGCTGGTGCTCAGTGAGGTGGAGGCGCTCGATAAGGTTGCGAAGGTTCCATCGGCCGAGCGCAAGCTCGGGCTCGGCGCACTGCGCATGCTGGTGAAGGGGCCCAGCGAGCCTACAGTGACTCAGGCCTTCGAAGAGGCCCTCAAGATCATGGACATCGAGAGTCGAATCTCTGCGACCTGTGCAGCTCAGGCAGGCATGCGGGCGGCGGGCAAAGAGATTGAGATGATGAGTGAGTGTTCCAAGCCCCGTCCGCCAGCACCCGCTGCACCGGAGGCTCCTGCACCGGCTGCCGCACCTGCGACTACTGGCGCGGCACCAGTAGCACCAGCCCGCTAGCGGCTGGCTGGTGGTTAAGCCGCCTGGTCGTTCGAGAAGGCGGCCGGCGCCACCTGTGTGTCCCGGAAGGTCACCACGTGGTCGGCCTCGAGCCGAATGCCAATGGGGGCGTTCATTGGGTGATCATGGTGACTCGGCACTAGTGACAGCACCTCCTCTCCATTGTTCAGGCGCAGGGTGTAGAGAAAGTCTGCGCCTCGAAATCGTTTGGCAAGCACCTGGGCCTGGAGCGGGCTGGCATCGTCGTGAACGATATCGTCCGGGCGAAGCAGAACCCTTACTTCTCTTGGGGCATCGGCGGAGTTACAGCAACACGGTGCGAGGGGGAGAACTCCCAAGGGCGTGTTGACCTCATGCCCCCGCTGCGTGCCGCTGATGAGGGCGCCTTCGCCAATAAACTGCGCCACCTCGGGGGTGCAGGGCTCGTGGTAGACCGCATAAGGGCTATTCCATTGCACCAGACGGCCATCAAACATCACGCCGAGCACATCGCCCATTGCGAAGGCCTCGGTCTGGTCGTGGGTGACCATGATCGCCGTCGTGCCGGAGGCTTTGAGAATGTCTCGCACTTCTCGAGCGAGCCGTACCCTGAGGCTGTGGTCTAGGCTGGAGAAGGGCTCGTCCAGCAGGATGAGGGCGGGGCGCGGGGCGAGGGCGCGTGCGAGGGCCACCCGCTGGGCCTGGCCTCCGGAGAGTTCGTGTGGAAATCGATCCTTGAGTGCGCGCAGGCCGGTGAGTTCAAGTAACTCATGGCCTCGCTCCAGTTGTTCGGTGCCTGCGCGCGCTGGGCGCCCCTCGGTGAGTCCAAAGATCACGTTCTGGAGCACGGTGAGGTGAGGGAAGAGCGCGTAATCCTGAAACACCATGCCCACGCCGCGTTGCTCGGGCACCAGGGCCACCGAGGGCGCGTGCACCAGAACCCGCCCACCGAGCAGGATTCGGCCGACATGAGGCTGCACGAAGCCAGCAATGGCGCGTAGCAGGCTGCTCTTGCCACAGCCGGAGGGCCCGAGAAGGCAGGCGATCTGGCCAGCGGCGAGGTCGAGTGAGAGTCCTTGAACCGCCTCGGTTCCGCTGGAATACCGGACACCGAGTGAGTCGATTTGGAGCGAGCTAGACATGAGAGTGAGTATAGTTCTGGTTTATGTCTCGCCAAGCCCTCCTGGCCACGCTGTGTGTTGTTTTTGTCGTGGCAATCGCCATGCCTCTGCTCGCAGTGGTGGCAATCGGCCTGAAGGCATGGGCCGATTGGAGTGCGCTGGCCTCCATGGTTCAGTCGGTTCTGCCCACCTACCTGCTTAACAGCCTGCTGCTCTGCCTGGGCGCTCTCGGTGTGTCGATCGTGGTGGGGGTGGCTCCGGCCTGGTTCCTGACCCAGTACTCCTTTGCGGGCCGGGGGCTGCTGCAGTGGCTGCCCGTTCTGCCCATGGCCATGCCCGCCTATGTGGTGGCCTACGCCCTTACCGATGCACTCGACTATTCAGGCTGGGTGGCCACTCTGGTCAGACCCCTCTGGGCCCTCTGGTTTGGCCTGGACCCCATGGGGAGAGTCTTCTGGCCGGAGATTCGCTCACTCTGGGGCGCAAGCCTCGTGCTGGGATTGGCGCTCAGTCCCTATGTCTACCTTCTGGTGAGAACCGCCTTCGAGGACGGGCAGGGCAGCCTCTTGGAGGCCGCACGCTCACTCGGGCTTACTCGTCGGGCGGCATTCTTTCGACTGGCACTCCCGCTCGTTCGCCCAGCGATCGTGGCGGGTTCAGCACTGGTCGTGATGGAATGTCTTGCAGACTACGGAACAGTGGCCTTCTTCTCGGTTCAGACGCTCTCCACCGGCCTCTTTAAGGCCTGGTTCAACTACGGAGACCCCCATGGAGCCGCCCTCCTGGGGCTGCTGATGCTGGGCTCGGCCGTCACGCTGCTCAGCATTGAGCGGCGCAGTCGTGGCCGGGCTGAGTTCGTTGCAGCGGCATCACGGCGGGTGGCGCCTCAGCCCTTGCGTGGCGTCGCACGCATCTGGGTGCCCATCGTCTGTGCCGCCTCGGGCGTGCTGGGTTTCTTTCTGCCGGCCGGGCTTCTGGTGAAGGCTGCGTTGGAGGCCGAGTCGGAGACGCAGTGGCCGAGCCTGCTGGGCCAGGCCCTGCAGACTGGCCTCTATGGCGTTTACGCCCTGGCCATCATTCTTCCCATTGCGGTGGTCTTGGCCTATGGCGCTCGAATCTGGCCCAGGGGCTGGATGGCGACTGCGGTTCGCTGGTCGTCCTCTGGCTATGCGGTGCCAGGGCTGGTGGTCGCCGTGGGGCTGCTCTCCCTCTCCGCGCTCCTTACCGATCGGCTCGATGCCTGGCTCGACTGGCGAATGACGCTGACCACCACCAGCGCCCTGGTGCTCGGCGGATACCTCACCCGGTTTTTCACGGTGGGATTTTCAAGTGTTGAGTCAAGCCTGAGCAGAATCAAAGAGAGCCTGGACTGGTCCGCGAGAAGTCTGGGACTCAGTGTGGGGCAGGTCCTGACACGGCTGCATCTGCCCATGCTGCGCAGAGGCGTCTTTGTGGCGGCGCTGCTGGTCTTCGTGGATGTAGTAAAGGAGCTTCCTGTCACGCTGGTCTTGCGCCCCATGAATGTGGAGACTCTTGCGGTGGCCGCTCATCATCTGGCTGCAGACGAGCGGCTGGCCGATGCCGCATGGCCCTCGTTGGCCATCGCAGTGGTGGGCCTTATTCCGGTGCTTCTGCTTGGTCCGCGTGCGAAGTAGGGCGTTTGTGACTCTTTCGTGACACCCCCGTTTCGACTGGGTTGTCTCCCCTATAATCCGGGCATGCCTGGACAGATCCTCGTCCCAGAGGACACCCAAGACCCCAGTCTGGTCGCCGCAGTCGACCTAGGCTCCAACTCATTTCACCTTCTGGTTGGACGGGTTGAGCAGACGCCGGTGGGTCCTCAGATCTTCCCCATTGATAGTCTCAAGGAGTCTGTTCGACTGGCCTCGGGCCTGTCCGCGGACAAGCGCCTCGATGCGGCCTCGCAGGCGAGGGCGCTGGCCTGCCTGGCGCGCTTTGGTGAGCGGCTTCGGGCCCTTCACCCGGACCACGTGCGAGCGGTGGCCACCAACACCTTTCGAGTCGCGAAGAACGGGCCTGAGTTTCTGCAGACCTGCGAGGCTGCACTAGGATTTCCGATTGAGGTGATTGCAGGGAAGGAAGAGGCGCGTTTGATCTACAACGGCGTGGCCCACTCTCTTGCAGCCAATGGAAGCCGGCGGCTGGTCGTGGACATTGGTGGGGGGTCGACCGAATTCATCATTGGCACCGATTACACCCCTGAGATGCTCGAGAGCGTATTCGTGGGCTGCATACGGTTCACCCGAGACTACTTCCCGGGTGGAGACATCACCAGAAACGGGTTCAAAGAGGCCACGCTGGAGGCGCGCCGTGAGATCCAGGTGATCAGCCAGGCCTACCGCAAGCTCGGCTGGGATGAGGCCGTGGGATCCTCCGGCACGGCCAAGGCCATCGCGGAGATGCAGCTGGCCATGGGAGAACAGCATCAGGGCCTCACGCGGGACGGAATGGAACAGATTCGGGCGGCCCTGATTCGCGAGCGTACGCTCGATCCCGAGCTCTTCCCCGGCGTCAAGCCCGAGCGACTGCAGGTGCTTCCTGGGGGCCTCTCCATCATGATTGCAGTGTTTGAGGAGCTTGGCCTTGAACAGATGCAGTATTCGGAAGGGGCATTGCGCTTAGGCGTGCTCTATGACGTGCTGGGCCGTGGTCGCAAGGACGACATGCGCTTTTACACGGTTGAGCAGTTTATGGACCGGTACGGTGTAGACACCGCTCAGGCGGAGAGGGTAGGCCGGATGGCGCTCTCACTCTGGGATGCTGCAGCGGTGGGCAGTGTGGAAGAGCGCAGAGAGATGGCCATGATCATCAGCTGGGCCTGCCAGCTGCTGGAGGTGGGGCAGTCGATTTCCCACAACAGTTATCACAAGCATTCGGCCTACATCGTCTCAAATGCCGATATGCCCGGATTCTCTAAGCGAGATCAGCGCATCATGTCCACCCTCGTGCTCGGCCATGTCGGCAAGCTTGCAAAGGTGCATGCGGGGCTTGTGGCGGAGCCTGTCCGGCTGGCTCTGATCTGTATACGACTCGCGGCTATTTTCTACCGCAATCGTGCCAAGTCAAGGCTGCCAAAGGTCTCTGTGGGACTCAGGGGAAGAAAGCTGGCGGTGGTGATCGATACCGAGTGGCTCAAGCGGCACCCGCTTACCCGGCACAGCCTTGAGCAGGAGTGCTCAGAATGGCGAAAAGTAGGGGTTGAACTCGAAGTCGTCTAGGGACTGCCACAGCGCAATGATCTTGGCGAACATGACGGGCCTCTGTTAGCGATTGTTGTTCAGACCGAAGTGCCGGGCGTACTTCGGGTTCATCTGGCTCAGCGAGAGCAGCATCAGGAAGTCGGCTGTGTTGAAGTCGGGATCCCACGACGGAGCCGAGCAGACCTTGGCGCCCACTCGCACATAGCCCTTGATCAGCGGCGGCTCGGTGGCAGTCTCATCTCGCTCAATGCGATCCAGGGGCAGTGCATGCTTGGGAAAACCAAGGTGCTGGGGCTCCGCCAGTGCCTTCTGAGACAGACCATCCCAAATGGTGGCCGCTGCGCGTCCGCCATCGCGCATGCTCACAGAGGCGCATCCGATCAGGTGCTGAAAGCCGTAATGGCGCATGTACTGCGCAATACCAGACCAGAGCAGCATGATCACGGCGCCGTTGCGATGGCTGGGGTGCACGCAGGAGCGGCCGAGCTCCACCATCGAGGGGCGCAGCGCATCGAGCCGGTTGATAAAGAACTCGGATTCGGAGTAATAGCCGCCAAGGCGCTGTGCTGCACTGGGGGGGAGAATGCGATAGGTGCCCACCACCTCCATCGACTGGGAGTCGCGCACCAGCAGGTGATCACAATGGGCATCGTAGAAGTCTTCGTCGACGCCCGGAATCTTGGTCTGAATCTGCGCCTGATACTCGTCGGTGAAGACCTGAAACCGAAGGCGTTGGGCGTCACGGAGGTCGTCGAGGCTGCTGGCCAGGCCGAGCGAATAGCGCTCGTCACGCTGGCCACCGAGGAGCATGGAGAGCTGCTCTGGGTGAGAGAAGGACTCGGTTCGAGCGAGGAGCTTTCCGGCCAGGGGGGCGTTCATGGTTCTGAAATCCTTCCTTCTTAATGCGTTGCCCCAGTGTCGGATCGGCAGATTAAGGATAAGTTTCTTCATCATGAAGTTTGTGTTAAATCCGCATGCACCCTTGCTTTTGAAGGGGTTGCGGGGACTAGATAGCTGCTGAACTGTCGAGTGGCCTCAGGCCACGTGTACTGTGCGGCCCAGGCGAGAACCTCGTCTCGGCTGCAGGAAAGCGCACGAATGGAGGCATCTTCAAGGTTCTCGGAGAGCACCCCAGCGCTCGGCCCCACCACATCCACTGGACCCGCTACAGGAAAGGCTGCTACTGGCGTGCCACAGGCCATCGCCTCCGCCATGACGAGACCGAACGTGTCCGTTCGGCTGGGAAAGACAAAGACGCTCGCCTGGTTGTAGGCCTCTGCGAGGGGCTCCCCCTTGCGCACGCCCTTCCACTGCACCTCAGGGTATTTGCGCTGAAGCTCGGCCATCTGGGGACCATCGCCGACCACCCACTTCTCGCCTGGAAGGGCGAGCCTGAGGAAGGCCTCGATGTTCTTCTCCACAGCCACCCGACCGACATAGAGAAAGACGGGCCGCTCTGGACGCTTCACCGGAATGGGGCGAAAGAGCGTGGTATCCACCCCTCGGGTCCAGTGCCGGAGGTTCTGAAAGCCTCGATCTGCGAGCTCTTGAATGATGGTCTTGCTGGGCACCATCACGCCCTTTGAGGGCCTGTGGAAATGACGCAAGACCGCGGAACTCACCGACACGGGCAGGCCCGTTCTGGCCTGCACATATTCTGGAAAGCGGGTGTGATAGGCCGTGGTAAAGGACCGGCCAGTCTCAAGGGCAACGCTTCGGGCCGCCCAGCCGAGCGGGCCCTCCGTGGCGATGTGCAGGGCATCCGGATCGAAGGCCTCGATCTCGCGCTTCACGCGTTGTCGCGGGAAAAGCGCGAGACGAATCTCGGGGTAGGTGGGGCAGGGGATGGTGGAGTGGCCATCCGGCGTGAGGAACCGAACCGCGTGTCCCTGGCGTTCGAGCTCGGCTCCAGTGGCCTGAAGTGTTCTCACGACGCCGTTGACCTGCGGGGCCCAGGCGTCGGTCACAATGAGGACTCGCCTCATGCAGGTTCGAGCGCGGCTGCGACGACCGGTCTTTCCGCAGGCATCCCCGAGCGATAGGGCCAGAAGACGAGCTTAAGCTCGCCAGAGTGGGTTTCGACGAGGGCGGATAGGCTCTCCACCCAATCGCCGTCATTGCAGTAGAGAACCCCGTCAATGTCTCGAATTTCAGCCTTGTGAATGTGGCCGCAGACCACACCGTCGTAGCCACGCCGACGAGCCTCTGCCACCAGGGCTTCTTCGAAATCGGTAATGAAGTTCACCGCATTCTTCACCTTCACTTTGAGGTACTGGGAGAGCGACCAGTAGCCCATCCCCAGCCGGTGGCGAAGCCGGTTGTAGTGGTTGTTGATGGCCAGAAGCCAGGTGTAGGCGGCATCGCCCAGGTGGGCCAGCCACTTGGCGTGCTGAACTACGCCGTCAAAGAGGTCTCCGTGGGTGACCCAGAGCCTGCGACCGTCCTTCATGGTGTGCACGGCCTCGTCCACGATGTCGATGTCGCCGAAGGCCATGCCCAAAAAGTTGCGCAGCACCTCATCGTGGTTGCCCGCAATGTAGGTCACCTTGGTGCCCTTTCTCGCCTTACGGAGCACCTTCTGCACCACGTCGTTGTGGCTCTGCTTCCAATACCAAGACTTGCGCAGCTGCCAGCCGTCAATGATGTCGCCCACGAGATAGAGTGCATCGCTCTCGTTGTGCTTTAAGAAGTCGAGGAGGTAGTCTGCCTTGCACCCAGGCGTACCGAGGTGGATGTCAGAGATCCAGATCGCCCGGTAATGAAATGCGACGGGGTCGTTTTGCATGAGGTCGTTGGCCACCATGGACGCTCAGAATCCACCTGCTGAGTGACATGGACATGTCGAATCGATGACCCTTTTATGACTTTGAGTCTCACCCTGAATACTGATAGACTCCTCGCTTGCCTTTTGACGGCAGGCGCGTAGCTCAGCTGGTTAGAGCACCACCTTGACATGGTGGGGGTCGTTGGTTCGAGTCCAATCGCGCCTACCAACACACCAAGCACCCATGCCCCAGATCACACTCCCCGATCGTTCTGTCCGTTCGTTTGACCATCCTGTCACTGTGGCGCAGGTGGCCGCATCCATTGGCGCTGGTCTGGCCAAGGCTGCCATCGCCGGACGCGTGAATGGCGAGCTGGTCGACACCTCCTTTTGCATCGAGTCGGATGCCACCCTCGCGATCGTCACCGACAAGGATGCCGACGGCCTGGAGGTGATTCGTCATTCCACCGCTCACCTGCTCGCCTATGCGGCCCAGAAGGTGCTGCCTGGTCTCCAAGTCACCATTGGCCCTGTCATCGACAACGGTTTTTATTACGACTTCTCCTACCATCGCCCCCTCACGCCCGAGGATCTCGAGGCCATTGAGGCCAAGATGCGCGAGCTCGCCGCCAAGGACGAGCCGGTGGTCCGAGAGGTGATGGATCGGGACGCCGCCATTCAGATGTTTCTTGGCATGGGAGAGAAGTACAAGGCCGAGATCATTGAGTCCATTCCGCAGGGCGAGCAGATCTCTCTCTACCGCGAGGGCGACTTTGTCGACCTCTGTCGAGGGCCCCATGTGCCCTCCACGGGCAAGCTCAAGGTCTTCAAGCTCATGAAGGTGGCCGGCGCCTACTGGCGTGGCGATCACCGCAACGAGATGCTTCAGCGTGTCTACGGCACGGCCTGGGCCAAGAAGGAAGACCTCGAGGCCTATCTTCACCAGCTGGAAGAGGCAGAGCGCCGAGACCATCGCAAACTGGGCAAGTCGCTCGATCTCTTCCACCTCCAAGACAATGCGCCCGGGCTGGTCTTCTGGCATCCCAAGGGCTGGACCATCTGGCAGCAGGTGGAGCAATACCTCCGACGAGTCTATCTAGAGGCGGGCTACTTTGAGATTAAGTGCCCCCAGATCCTCGACCGCTCGCTCTGGGAGCGCAGTGGCCACTGGGAGCATTACAAAGACAACATGTTCACCACGGCCTCCGAGAACCGAGAATACGCCGTCAAGCCCATGAACTGCCCCGGCCATGTCCAGGTGTTCAACAGCGACTTGCGCAGCTATCGTGACCTGCCGCTTCGGTATGGTGAATTCGGGTCCTGCCATCGCAATGAGTCATCGGGCAGTCTGCATGGGCTGCTGCGCGTTCGGGGATTTACGCAGGACGACGGTCACATCTTCTGCACCGAGGACCAGATCCAGGATGAAGTCTTCTCGTTTACGCAGAAACTGCTGGAGGTTTACACTGATTTCGGGTTCGAGCAGGTGATCTACCGCCTGTCCACCCGGCCTGAGAATCGTGTTGGATCGGACGAGAGCTGGGACAAGGCTGAGGCGGCCTTGTCAGAGGCGCTAAACCGCTCGGGCGTCTCCTGGGAGTTGCTGCCAGGGGAGGGCGCCTTCTACGGGCCCAAGATTGAGTACAGCCTCAAAGACTCGCTCGGTCGAATCTGGCAGTGCGGCACCATTCAGGTTGACTTCAATATGCCGGTGCGTCTGGGTGCCGAGTATGTGGCAGAGGACAACAGCCGGCGCCATCCCGTCATGCTTCATCGGGCCATCGTCGGGTCGCTCGAGCGTTTCATTGGCATTCTGATTGAGAACCATGCGGGCGCCATGCCGGCCTGGCTGGCTCCGGTTCAGGTGGCCATTGCCTCAATCACCCAGGCGCAGGTGGATTACGCCCAGAGTGTTGCAAAAATGCTGCAGTCGAGAGGGGTGCGCACCCAATTGGATTTGCGTAACGACAAAATTTCTTTCAAAATCCGTGAGTTAAGCCTTCAAAAAATCCCCTTCATTGTGGTTGTTGGGGATCAGGAAAAAGCCTCTGGCCAGGTTGCAGTGCGTGCACGCGGTGGCCAGTCCTTAGGTGTTATGTCCTTGGAGGCCTTTGCGGACCAGCTGCAGGTGGAGATTGAGTCGCGAGGTCGTACCTCGCCCCTGATCGCACTGGCACAGTCCTCCCCGAGTTCACAGAAAGAGGTTTAAGCATCGCTACAGACAAGACGCATCGCATTAATGGTGAGATTACTGCGTACGAAATCCGCTTAGTCGGGGTTGAAAATGAGGCGCTGGGCATCGTGAGGCTCAGCGAGGCCATGAAAATGGCTGAAGAGGCTGACGTTGACCTGGTTGAGATTGCTCCCCAGGCCACCCCAGTGGTCTGCAAGCTCATGGACTACGGCAAGTTCAAGTACCAAGAACAAAAACGTGCCCATGACGCGAAGCTCAAGCAGAAGATCATTCAGGTCAAGGAAGTGAAGTTCCGGCCGGGCACCGATGAGAACGACTACCAGGTTAAGCTCCGCAGTCTGTTCCGGTTCCTGGAGGAGGGCGACAAGGCCAAGATCACCATTCGATTCCGTGGCCGCGAAATGGCTCACCAGGAGTTTGGAATGCGGGTGCTGGAGCGAGTTAGAGAAGATTTAGGCGAGCTGGGGCAGGTGGAACAAATGCCCAAGCTCGAGGGGCGGCAGATGGTGATGATCATTGCCCCCAAGAAGAAGAAGTAGCAGTGAGCAGTAGCAGTAAGGAGCAGTAGCAGCACGATTCGCTGTGGGTATCAGAAGCAAGGGCAAGGGGCCCTTCACCTGCAGAGGACCAACAATTAGGAGCAGTCATGCCCAAAATGAAGACCAAGAAGGCCGCTGCAAAGCGCTTTCAGGCTCGCGGAAGCGGGTCGATCAAGCGCGCGCATGCAACCAAGCGCCACATCCTCACCAAGCGCACCACCAAGAACAAGCGTCAGCTGCGTGGCACCCTCACCGTTCATCCGTCCGACGTCCAGCACGTTCGCGACATGATGCCCTACGCATAAAGGAGATCAGACATGCCTCGCGTAAAACGTGGTGTAACCGCCCGCGCTCGACACAAGAAAATTCTCGCCCTGGCTAAAGGCTTTCGGGGTCGTCGCAACAACGTCTTCCGTGTTGCCAAACAGGCTGTTATGCGGGCAGGCCAGTACGCCTACCGCGACCGTCGCAATCGCAAGCGCGTTTTCCGTGCGCTCTGGATCACGCGAATCAACGCCGCCTGCCGCCAGCACGACATCAGCTACAGCCGCTTCATGAATGGCCTGAAAAAGGCGCAGATCGACATCGACCGTAAGGTCCTGTCCGATCTTGCAGTGGCTGACAAGGCTGCTTTCGCAGCCATCGTCACTCAGGCCAAGTCCGCACTGTCGGCCTAAGCGCCTCGCCCAGACCGGCTCTGTATGTCCGATCTGACGGCGCTGGTCTCCGAGGCGGTTGACGCCTTCGGGGCCGCACAAGACCCTGCTGCCCTTGAAAACGCGAAGGCGCGTTTTCTGGGCAAGTCGGGGCTCATCACCGAACAACTCAAGGCCCTTGCCGGGCTCGACCCCGAGGCAAGGAAGGCTCAGGGTGCGCTCGTGAATCAGGCAAAGGCCGCGATTGAGCAGGCGCTACAGTCTCGCCGAGAGGCCATGGCCGAAGCGGACCTGCAGGCCAGGCTGGCGGCCGAAGCGATTGATGTCAGTCTTCCCGGCCGCACCCAGTCGGTTGGAAGCCTGCACCCGGTCATTCGCACCTGGAAGCGTGTGGTGGAAATCTTCGCCTCGATTGGCTTTGATGTGGCCGATGGCCCCGAGATTGAGACGGACTGGTTCAACTTCACCGCACTCAACAACCCACTCAACCATCCTGCTCGGTCGATGCAGGACACCTTCTATCTCGATCAGGTGGATGAGCAGGGCCTTCCGCTTCTGCTTCGCACCCATACCAGCCCTATGCAGGTTCGTTATGCGCAGGCCCACCGTCCTCCGATTAAGGTGATTGCGCCCGGTCGCACCTATCGTGTGGACAGTGATGCCACCCATTCGCCCATGTTCCACCAGGTGGAGGGTCTCTGGATTGCTGAGTCGGTGAGCTTTGCCGACCTCAAAGGGGTTTATCACGATTTTCTGGCTCGATTTTTTGAGGACGATCGGCTCGAGGTTCGCTTCCGTCCGTCCTTTTTTCCGTTCACGGAGCCCTCGGCCGAGGTTGACATGCGGTTCTCCAGTGGTCCGCTCAAGGGTCGCTGGCTCGAGATCTCTGGGGCCGGGCAGGTGCACCCCTCTGTGATTCGAAACTTTGGCTACGATCCCGAGCAGGTGATGGGCTTTGCCTTTGGAAGCGGACTAGAGCGACTCACCATGCTGCGGTACGGCGTGGGCGACCTCCGCCTGTTCTTCGAGAACGATCTCCGTTTCCTGCGTCAGTTCTCTTAAGGGCTCTGGGCTATGCGCATTCCTGAAGAATGGCTTCGTTCCTGGGTGAACCCCTCACTCAGCACAGAGGCGCTTGCAGACTGTCTCACCATGGCAGGCCTCGAGATCGAGGACATTCACCGCCGTGCCCCCCCGTTCTCTGGCGTGGTGCTGGGCCATATTCTGCAGGCAGAGCAGCACCCGAATGCCGATCGTCTGCGGGTCTGCACCGTCGATGTCGGCGGCCCCAGTCCGCTTCAGATCGTCTGCGGCGCACCCAATGCTCGGGCGGGACTCTATGTGGCCTGCGCAACCGAAGGGGCTGTGCTGCCTGGAGATTTTCAGATCAAGCGCGCCAAGATGCGCGGCGTAGAGAGCCAGGGCATGCTCTGCTCAGCCAAAGAGCTTGGCCTGTCGGACGAGTCACAGGGCATTCTTGAGCTGGCGGCGCCTGGCGAAGGCCAGGCTCTGGGGCACAGCCTGCGTCAGTTGCTCGATCTGGATGCAGTCACGCTGGAAATCAAGCTCACCCCCAACCGAGCAGACTGCCTGTCCGTCCTGGGCGTGGCTCGGGAGCTGGCCGCCCTGACCCAAACCCCACTCATTCCGCCCATCCGTTCCGCAGTCACCGTAAGCCCCGAGGTAGAGGCCCCGATCATTGCGCTCCCGGCGATTGACGCATCGCCTGCACTCTGCGGGCGGTTCGCTGCACGCATCATTCGAGGGGTCAGGGCCGACACCCCCAGCCCCGCTTGGATGAGGGCTCGGCTGGAGGCGGCCGGACAGCGTTCCATCTCTTTGCTGGTCGATCTCTCCAACTACATCATGCTGGAGCTTGGTCAGCCCACCCACATCTTCGACCTCGATAAGCTCGTGCCCATGGCCCATCCCACCGGGGCCCACCTTCAGGTGCGCTGGGCCCAGTCTGGAGAGAGCATCAGGCTTCTCAATGAGCAGACGGTGGCACTCGACAGCAGCCACGGCATCATTCTGGACGGCGAGGGCCCCGTGGCCATCGCGGGCATCATGGGGGGAGACCGCACAGCGGTGTCCGACTCAACCCAGAATATCCTCATTGAGTCTGCCTTTTGGTGGCCCGATGCAATCCGCGGCCGTGCGCAGAAGCTTAAATTCTCAACAGAGGCGGGGCATCGGTTCGAGCGGGGGGTGGATGCCAGCCAGGCGGTCGCCCATCTCGAGTCGCTCTCTCGCCTCATCCTGGACCTCTGTGGAGGCCAGGCCGGCCCGGTAGTAGACCACCAGATCGAGCTGCCCAGCCGCCAGGCTGTTCGCATTCGTTCTACGCGCTGCTCGCGCATCCTTGGTCGCGAAGTCTCCGCCCAGGAGATCCAGCGCGTGCTCCAAGGGCTTGGCTTTGAGGTCACGCCCACCGACGCTCAGGATGGCGGCACTGCCTTTATGGCCGTTCCCCCAGCCCATCGATTCGATATCGAGATTGAGGAAGACCTGGTGGAGGAGGTGGCCCGGGTTCTGGGCTTCGATCAGATTGAGGCGCGTCCACCGCTGGCCGCGCTCACCATGCGTGCCCTGCCAGAGCGGATGCGCAGCAGCTTCGACCTTCGCCAGAGCTTGGTTCAGTGTGGCTATCACGAGGCCGTCACCTACTCCTTCATTTCCCAGGAGCAGGCGGCACCCTTTGCAGGTCCGAACGACCAGGTTCGCCTTCTCAACCCCATCGCAGCCCAGCTCTCGGTGATGCGCCCAAGCCTCGCACCGGGGTTGGTGGCCGTTCTCCAGAGCAATCTCGCCCGGCAGGAGCCCCGTGTTCGGCTCTTCGAACTCGGCCGAGTATTTCGCCGCGATCCATCTGTGGCCCATGGCCCTTGGACGGTGTCCGGTATCGATCAGCCTCATCGCCTTGGATTACTCGCCTACGGGTCCGCGAGCCCCGAACAATGGGGTACACCCCATCGGCTCAGCGACTTTTTCGACCTCAAGGGCGACATTGAGCGTCTCTTCGCTCCAGGCCCCCTCACCACGTCTCCAATCGAGGAGGGCCATCCGCTCCTGGCGGTGCTCCATCCGGGGCGCTCCGCCTTCATTCGCCAAGGTGACAGCGTGCTGGGCTGGATGGGAGAGTGCCACCCGCTCATGCAGAGGCTCTGGGATCTCCCACACCCCGTTCTTCTGGCCGAACTCGCGCTGGAGCCGCTTTTGTCGCGTCCGCTGCCATCCCCATCGCCGGTATCCCGATTCCCAGCGGTTCAGCGCGATCTGGCCCTCGTCGTCCAGCAAGAGGTGTCTGCGGGCGTGATGCTGGAGAAGTTCTGGAGTGCTAGAGCGTCCCTGAAAGGGGGGAGTCTGCTCCAGTCTGTCGCCCTGTTCGACCATTATCGTGGCCCAGGGCTCGCTGAAACAGAGAAAAGTCTTGCCTTTAGGTTTGTGCTGCAAGATACTGAAAAGACACTAGAAGATTCAGAGGTGGAGGCATTGTTGGAGTCCCTTCTGAACCTGGCCGTGAGTCGCTTTAACGCTCGTCTGCGCGGAGCGTAAGTGTCAGAGGCATGAACCAAACGGAGGGGGGCGGCTTGCTGTTGGAATCTGATTCATTGCAGCCAGAGGCAGAGCTGTCTCTGGAGCAGGGCGATGCCGACACGGTGACCAAGGCCGAGCTCGCCGAAATCCTCTACGAGCGGGTGGGCCTCAACAAGCGCGAGGCCAAAGATGTGGTGGACGCTTTTTTTGCTGAGATTCGCGATGCATTGGTCCGGGGCGACTGGGTGAAGCTCTCTGGCTTTGGAAACTTCCAGCTCCGAGACAAGCCTCAGCGTCCAGGTCGTAACCCCAAAACCGGCGAGCCCATTCCCATTTCTGCGCGACGTGTGGTCACCTTTCACGCCAGTCAGAAGCTCAAGGCCTGCGTCGAAACCCGTAAAAAGCCGCTTGAGGCTGAGGGCGACGAGGACTTCTGATGCGTGAGGTTCCAAAGGCGAACCTGCCCGCCATTCCTGCCAAGCGCTATTTCACGATCGGTGAGGTGAGCGAGCTCTGTCAGGTGAAGGCCCATGTCCTGCGCTACTGGGAACAGGAATTCTCGCAGCTGAGTCCTGTAAAGCGGCGCGGCAACCGTCGCTACTACCAGCATCACGAGGTGATTCTGATTCGCCGTATCCGTGAACTGCTCTATGACGAGGGCTTCACCATCTCAGGCGCCCGCACGCGGCTCTCCGGTAGTCGGGAGTCAGAGCCTGCAGACGAGGCCGCTGCTCCGTCCGCTGGCTCCACGCTGGATGAACTCAAGGCCATTCTGACTCTGCTGCGACAGGCAGGCTAACGGCTTTTTCGGTATACTCTTTCGCTTCGGTCGGGGCGTAGCGCAGCCTGGTAGCGCACTTGCATGGGGTGCAAGGGGTCGGATGTTCGAATCATCTCGCCCCGACCAACTTTTGAGAACAACCCTCTTCTAGGGTTGCACCAGTCTAAGCCTGGCTAGGCCAAAGCGGTCTCAAAGCCCGCATCCGAGAGCGCTTGCTCAAGCTCTTTTAGGTGGTTACGGTCTCTCGTTTGAACCTCAAGCGTAATCCTGACCACTTGCCCTGAGATGGCTCTTAGGCCCCTCTCGTGCTCCACTCTCTCAACGTTCGCGCCCGCTTCAGCAACAACCTTTGAAATATGCGCAAGAGATCCAGGCAGGTCTCGCGCCAGAACGGAGAGACGACTCAATCGGTTAGTTCTCACCATTGAGCGTTCAATCATCGCAGCGAGGAAGCGAAGTTCCACATTTCCACCACAGAGAATCAGACCGACTCGACGTCCTATAAATTGCTCGCGGTGTTTCATCAGTGCGGCCAGACCTGCCGCACCAGCGCCTTCGACCAAGGCTTTCTCTGTTTCGAGCAAATAGACCAGGGCAGACTCAATCTCCGTGTCAGAGACGAGAAAAATGTCGGCAAGGCTCTCGGAGAGAATCCGATGAGTCAACACGCCGGGAGTCCCGACAGCAATTCCATCGGCAACGGTTGTTCTGCCTGGTGAAATATTAAATCCCTTGATCTTGTTGTACATGGCGGGAAAAGCGAGTGCTTGGACGCCGAAGATTCGGGTTTGCGGGCTTAGCAACTGTTTCGCCAGACAGACGCCACTTGCCAGACCACCGCCCCCTATTGCGACGAACAGATCATCGAGAGCGGATACTTGTTGAAACATTTCGTATCCAAGGCTCGCCTGACCAAGAATCACTAATGGGTCGTCATAGGGGTGCACAAGGACGGCACCTCTCCGGGCGGCAATCTCATAAGCGAAGCCTTTCGCTTCATCAATTGACTGGCCCGCAATCAGCACCTCTGCACCCAGTGCACGAGTCCGAGCCAATTTCACAGAAGATGGGTTCTCCGGCATCACAATTGTTGACTTCACGCCAAACTGCTTTGCAAAGTATGCAACCGCTTGAGCATGGTTACCTGCGCTCATTGCAACTACACCACGCGCTCGTTCAGTCGGGCTTAACTGCTGGATCTTTAAGCAAGCTCCGCGAGCCTTAAAGGAGCCTGTGTGTTGAAGGTTTTCGAACTTCAGGAAGACTTCTGCGCTGAGCTCGTTTGAGAGTGACGTTGAACGGACAAAGGGTGTGCGAATTACAAGGTGCTCGAGGTGCTCAGCAGCCACATGTAAATCACTTGGCTGAATAGACCCGTGCTCGAACTTAAGCACCTCTAGACCTGACTCGCGCCCTCTGCTAGAGCGGCAAGCTTTGCATAGACGATATCTCCGTCAACGGCACCGAACCCTGCGAAGGTTCCAAAGCCACAGTCAGTTCCGGCAATGACGCGATCGTGACCAACAATATTCGTGAATCGCTCTATGCGTTGAGAGACTAATCGAGGATGCTCGATGAAGTTTGTAGTGGTGTCTATGACACCGGGGACTAGAATTTTGGTCTCTGGAATCTGATGCTTGAGCCGTTGTACGGTCTCCCACTCATGTCCATGCCGAGGGTTTGCTGTCTCAAAGAGTAGTTGCTGTGGCCTGGCCTGCATGACCCTTTCAAAGATGGTTTCCAGAGGTACATCCTTATGGTGCGGTCCTTCGTAGTTTCCCCAGCAGATGTGCATGCGAACACGTTCAGCTGGAACTCTCTGAAGCGCGTAATTGAGCACCTCAATGTGCTGTTCAACACGCCTAAGGTAACTGGTCTCAGTAAGCTCCCGGTACATCATGTGCCGGCCCAGACCAAGATCTGGCGAATCGATTTGAAGCATGACTCCTGCAGCGACAATCGCCTCGTATTCGGCTCGAAGCGCCGCACCGAGAGCCTCCAGATAGTCGTCATCACTCTTATAAAAATGATTTGGCTGAAAAAGAGCCACCACACCAGGACTGGCGCTGTTCATGAATGCCCCGTTGGGCTTATGGGTCTCAATCGCTGCTTTGAGGTGAGCGAGGTCATCGTGCAATGGTTGAAGACTTTTGACCTCTATCGCACCGACGCAGCAGGGGCGTCGATAGGTCGGCGTTCCGCCCTGTTTTGAGAGCTTGTCCATAAATCCTGGAAACTCAGCTAAATCTGCCGGCGGGCGACGAGGACTGTCACCATCAAACCCAGTAAAACGATCTTTGATGTAGGTGGCGTAGCTGATCTTGCTCATTTCGCCGTCGGACACAAGATCGATTCCGGCCTTAACTTGAAGACGAACCGCCTCACAGACCGCAGCTTTCATGACCGAGTTAAACCTAGCTTCGTCGATCTCTTCTCCACGCTCACGAGCAAAGATTAGGTCTACAACGTCCTGACTACGAGGAAGTGAGCCAACATGGGTGGTCTTGATCACAGCTCTTATCCTTTTTAAATGTGCCAGTCGCGATTGTCATTTGATCCTGCTTTGCAAGCCTATGCAAGATGGCATCGGTTACCAAATCATCGATCTGTTCATGAAAATTGTTGCCGACTAGGGAAAGTACTAAGGCCAAAAGCTATCAGGAGTCGCTATCTTGCATTCGTATGCAATTTTAATGGAGTTTTCAGTGGCCCGTGCTCGACCCGTTCAAAGCAGGCTTACAGAGGGCAACGATCTGACAAAGACTGAGGCCTCCCTCGAGGCTGTAGCACAGATGGTCGATGGCTTAAACGACCACGACATAGACGGCATGGGACGGTTTTTTCACGAGGGCTTTGTGTGGCGTGGAAATGCGGGTTGTGGAATCAAGCACGGACTGCGCGAATTTCAGAACAACTGGCAACGCCCATTTCAGGCGGCATTCTCCGAGAAAGTTTGTATAGATGAAGTCCGAATCGCGCAGGGCGAGTGGGTGGCCGCCTTTGGATACCAGAGTGCAATTCACTCAGGCGAGTTCATGGGAATTGCACCAACAGGAAAGCTTGTAGAGATTCGCTACATGGACTTCTGGCATGTGCGGGAGGGGCGTATCGACAATAACTGGGTCATGGTGGATTTTGTTGGTGTGATGCAGCAGTTGGGTGTAGACCCCCTCGAGGGGCACGGATGGGAAAAGTTCGATCGGCAGGGGCAGACGCCAGTCGAGAAAGCGTAATTTAAACAAGGAGACTTCAATGGCTGTTCGTAAGATGGCACGAAAATCGATCACAGCGAGCGCGCTCTCGACTGCGATAACACTCATGTTTGCAGCACCGCAATTTGCGCTCGCTCAACAGGAGAAGGCAAAGGAGGAGAAAGACGAACGCATGGGCGCCACCGAAGTCGTCGTGACTGCGACTAAGCGAGCGGAGAAGGCACAAGAAGTGGCAGGATCAATAACTGCACTGGATGAAAAGTCGCTGGAGATGGGGGGAATTGTTGACCCTACGCGCTTGACGCTTGTGGTTCCTGGCCTGGTTATGGGTTATTCCGGCGGTGAGGCACGACCCGCAATGCGCGGTTCGCGAACTAACAATGTGGGCGTAACCGCTAACCAAGTAGTTGGCATTTTCAATGACGGCGTGTACGCGGCTACCACCGGAGAGGTACTTGCCAGCTACCTAGATGTCAATCGCATCGAGGTACTTCGTGGTCCTCAAGGCACGCTTTACGGACGAAACACTTTCTCTGGCGCAATCAATATCGTGAGCAACGAGCCAAGCTTTGGCTCTACAGAAGGCAATGTTCAGACATTGCTCGGTACATACAACCGTGTGCGCGCCCAAGGCACTTTCAACATACCTGTTTCAAGCGAGTTCGCCCTTCGTGTTGCACTCATGGGTGAGCAGCATGACGGGTATATCAAGAATCTTTATCGCGAGGGTCCATCGGATGACCTGCGCGATGAGAATGTGCGTGTCGCGCGGGTGACCGGGAAATGGAAGGTAAGCCCGCAGCTTGATGTAACACTACGTGCTACGAAGTACGACCAAGACGTCAATTCAACAGCGATCTGGGGTTACGCTCAGATTGGCTGTTATTACAATCCCGGCGATAGTAAAACGTCGACTGGCATGTCCTCGACTGCTATTTATCGAGCTGGAAACTGTTTCATGCCAGGCCCGGACTCTAAGAATACCCCCGCTGGGGGCGCTGCCGCCTATGACGATAAGGGTCCCTATCTCGTAGGACGGGATGGACCTTCGCGCTCAATGTCGGACGGCACGGGTTTGAATTTTCAGGCGAATTACAACCTCGGGCCGGCTACGGCTACGCTGATCGCTGCGCAGGACAAGTTCGTTGGAATCGCCTACTACGACCCAGACTACAGCGTAGGCTATATGGGCGCTAACTCCCGGTCCAATGGCTTTGCAGGTTATGACAACGATCAGACCAGTCGCTCACTTGAACTCCGACTTGCCTCAAACGGGAACAGCACGCTCCAATGGCTCCTTGGTGCCTACTACTTCAAGCAAACGGCAAACTGGGACTTTGGCTATCTCGACAATGGGGTTTACAAGCGCTACGGCAATGCCACTGACAATTACATTTCTAGTTCGAAGGCTGTATTCGGAAATGTTGTCTACAAGATTACGCCAACAACTCGCGTCAATCTCGGTCTTCGAACGAATGACGACAAGCAGGAGCTTGCAGGAGGCGCGAATGGGGGCGGTGGGGACAAGACGCTGTACAAGGTTGGTCTCGAGCACGACCTTAGCAAATCTCAGTTGCTATATGGGTCCGTCTCGACAGGCTATCGAGTCGGTGGGGTAAACAGTGCAACGCTAGTAAAGGCAGGCGCTCCTGCATCGTACGGGCCCGAGGCTGTTACCGCCCTCGAGGTAGGGTTGAAAAATCAATTCTTCAACCGTGAGCTCACTCTCAACGCCGCTGTTTTCAACAATCGCTATAGAGACATGCATGCTCAGTCATTCGTGACAGCCTGCGTAGATCCTAACGTTCCGGCCTCGTGTATTGCCTCAGAGTTCACCGCAAACGGAGGAGAAATTGATGCAAAGGGCGTAGAGCTCGAATTCAATTGGCTTCCGGGTAAACAGTTCTTCATGAATGGCAGTGTGTCAATTCTTGACGCAAAGTTTGGCGATTATCTTGTTGGGCGGCTCAATGGATTGGGTAATTACCAAGGCCGACAGGATGTAACTCGAACGGTTGGTGAACTCAAGGCCGCTGGAGCATCGCCCTCACTGCAGCTCAATGGCTGGCGCCCAGCACTCTCCCCGCAGTTTACGGCCTCCGTGCAGACTGGTTATGTGATGAGGCTGGCGAACGGGCAGCTTTTGACGCCAATGGTCCAACTCTATCACTCGGGTAAATACTGGAGCTTCGACTACAACGTGCCTGGATCCGAGCAGAAGGCTTTTAACAAAGTTGATCTAAGGCTCACTTGGCGCAAGCCCTCAAGTGGTCTCTCGGTGGAGGGATTCATTGAGAACGCAACGAATGAGGCGGTACTCACTCGGTCAGTGATCTTCAGTCCCGGGACTGCGGTCAAGCAGACCGCGTCGATTCAGGCGAACTATGCTGATCCCCGGATCGCAGGAATTCGGATTAGCTACGACTTCTAAATTTCTGAGGTGATGTGTCGTCTTGAAGGGGGGCGTAAAGCCCCCCTTTTTTCATGCTAAGCGGATCCTCTGGCCCGCGCGAGAAGATTCACACCCATTTGTTGGAACAGGTGCACCATATCGACAAAGACCCAGTTTTCGATGTAGCGGTCACCCTCTCTCTTCCACCAGTCTAACCCGTTAATGGAGAGTGCAGAGCCTGTTGCCGGCGAACCGAGGTAGGGTCCACGGTGTGTCGCCAAGACAGCAGCCCATCCTGGAGAACCAGTGAACATGCCCTCCGCAAAGAGACCAGTTAAGTCTTGTACCTGTCGATCCGGGAATGCGGTAAGCCAGGGCTGTTGATGAAGCGACTGAAATTCGGAGAGCCCAAGGCAAGCTCCGATTCCCCCTGGCCCATACCAGGCCACGTGTGGATGAAAGAATCGCTCCATCCCCATGCTCTTAAGAGAACTCTGGTCGTAAGCGTTAAGGCCCTCAAAAAGGAACTCTCGGATGTGGGCAAGAGAGTGTTGAGTGACGGACGGATCGCTATGACCTAATTGGATCCCATCCGCTGCTGCCGGTCGGCTGTAAATCCCTGGGCGGCCCTGAGATATAGGAAGAACGGGGCGCTGAATTTGTTCGCAGAAATCTACGAGGTCATGCATGAGGTAGACAGCGCTAAGGCGGCCGTTACGGAAGCGGAGAAACTCTCCCCATCGTAGGCTTACCGCTTGGTGAGTGGGAGAAATTCCAAGGTATGCCTGGTCAAAATTCCCGTGTAGCAGTCCCGTACCCGTAATCCAGAGTTCCCCGTCCTTGCTGACGTCTCCATCTCGTCGACCGTTGGAGAGCCCACCGAAGAATAAATGCATCTCGCGGTGCATCCGACCGAAAGCACTTCTGAGCGGTAGTAGATACTCGTCGCGATATAAATCCCATCCTGCCAGGTCACCGAGAGGCTGGTGGAGCCGCGCATAGAAATCACGCTCGAGTTCAAAGGGAAGTTGATCTAGCGTTGTAAGTGTTGGGTCAGGGCTCTCATCCCACTGTCTCCAAAAGGAAAGCACTTGTTGTTTGATGGTCTGAAGGTCATTAGGGTCGACCACTTGAATTCCTCTCTCTAAAGAATGTGATAGTCCGCTGCATCATAAGTTCACGGCCACGTTGTGAGGTCGCTCTCGATTGCGGTGCAAGCTCGAATTGGTGAGTGTTGTCGGGATAGAAATGCTGGGCGTGTCCAAGTGCGGGGTTCAGTGCAGCGAACACCTGCTCATTCCAAGTCGGCGGGGAATAGCGATCCTGGTCGGAATAGTGGAGTTGAATCGACGTTTGGATCTGGGCGAGTCGACTCGGAAAGTCTAAATGAGAGATCCAGGTTTCCGCCTCGTCATTGGTCCAAGAGCTGCCGAAAAAACCCTCAAGCGCGCGCCTAGCTCGATCATAGTAGGCATATGAAGGCAAATTAAGCCTCTCCGCATCAAAGGCTGCGAATTGCACAGCACGGCTTGCGATCGTTCCGGCCCAAAGACTAGCCGCATATGGCCGAAAGTCGGACGCATCAAGGTCATTAGCGACGCCTAGGGCGATTAATGCAGAATCCGCTCCCTGGGAGTGACCGAAAACTGCTGGGTGAGAGTGGAAGCGCTCTTGTAACGCTAGACTTGCAGCAATGAGATCCAGTGCGTAAAAAATCGGAATTAGATGCGATTCGTTGTCAAATGCCTTGAGGTACTCGAGCCCTTCAGCGGGGGCCCGATGAAAGGTCCCATGACCACGGTAACCTGGAAATGCCACCGCATACCCTGATTGGCGAAAGCGTTCAATGAGATCTCCATAGTAACTCCCGGGGTCTAGATTGAATCTCCACAGCGGAGCAGCTTTGGGCCCCACCCACCCGTGAGCGAACAGCACCCAAGGCGTATTGGAGTCAGGGCTGGGATTCGGAAGATCAAGGCGAATGAACTGTCGCAGTCCATTCAGCCTTGCGCTCAGTATCTGCGTAGTCGGTGAGACCTGTATGACTAGACTGGGTCTCTCGAATTGAACCGATCCAGGAAGATCATGCAGCGGTGCATTCGTCCTAGCCCGGACTGGCTTTCCAAGAGCAGCGAGAGCCGATGTTGCTACACCTAGTCCCAGTAATTCGCGTCGCTTCAACTAATACTGCCCTTGCTTGGAGGGTCCCTGCCGCGCCTGTCGAAACGCCTGCGTCATCAA
This sequence comes from Pseudomonadota bacterium, assembly GCA_041165705.1. Classification (GTDB taxonomy): domain Bacteria; phylum Pseudomonadota; class Gammaproteobacteria; order Burkholderiales; family Burkholderiaceae_A; genus Hahnella. The sequence goes on along the minus strand of JBEAMW010000024.1, from coordinate 783 downwards.
CCCAGTCGTTGTACAGGCGAGATATCTTGCACCCCAAGATCTGTAGCACTCATCTTCTTCTGCCGTGATGGACAGAATTCCCGGGCACTTTCCGGCAAGCGCAATTGCGCGCAGTCCGCGTTCAATCTGATTCTGAACCTCTGGGTGAAGCCAGTTATTTAGGTGCCCCATACTGTGGGCAAGATCGTTTGGCCCGATAAAGACAGCGTGTATTCCTTCAACAGACGCAATCTCTGAGGCACAGGCAATTGCAGACTCGGACTCTAACATCGCGACAACCGTAACACTGGCGTTGCTTCGATCAACATGGTCGGGTCCTCCTGTGAGGCCAAACCCGGCTGCTCGACCGCTAAATGCGCAGCCCCGTGTTCCGCTTAAGTCACCCGGGACCGGATATCGAGCAGCTCGGGCAATACGGTCAGCCATCTCCGGTGTTTGAACCATGGGGACTTGAATCCCAATCGCTCCACAGTCAAGCACTCGTGGAATCTCTTGCTCAAAACATCGCACAATGGTGGGGGTGCGATAGATGGCACTCGCTCGAAGGATGTGTTCTGTAGTCTCGATGCTGCTTGAACCATGCTCATTGTCATGAACGATGAAGTCAAATCCGACCTGGGCGCAGATCTCGATAACCGAGGGGCAGGGAAGACTATTGAATATTCCGCGAAGCACACGCCCCGAGTTGAGGGCCTCACGAAATTCTGGGTTGAGAATATTCACCATTAAGCTTGAGCTTTCAAAAGCGTGTTCCGGGATGCCAAGTAGCCGCCAGCATCTCGG
>JBEAMW010000023.1:0-3089 GCA_041165705.1 Pseudomonadota bacterium | reverse complement strand
GAGCGTGGCCTACGGGACGAGTCAAAAAACGGATCGGCTCTACAGCGGTGAATTCCGCATCACCAAGAGCGAACATCCCGCCGCTTACGCGAGTGCAGGTTTGAGCTACGACACCAAGTTTGATTTGAGAAAGGTGCTCGAGCTTCCCTACAACGACGACTTTTTTTCGGTGCCGCCCCATGCGCCGCATGGGCAGATTCCCAAATTGGGTACCCTGCACCCGAGCATGGTCCGAATCGCGGCCGCTGCCTTTGCTGCCTCTCGCAGTTAGCACATCGAGACTCAGCCAAGTGTCGGTGCATCACGGCGCGGAACTGCACCACTGGGCACAGCATGCCCGCATCGTGTTGTCGTGTAGTTCCAGCACCTTGCGGATGGGGGCACCCGCAGGGCAGCAAGGCTCTGGTCCATGGTGCGTCCCGCTGCGTCAGCGTCACCGACCTGACACGCAGCCCATCCGCTGTTCTTCGGCAAACCTACAGTTGTCCGCCTAACTTTAACGACGCACGCAGGGCATCATTGATTCGTGTCTGCCAGCCCTCGCCACTCGCACGCAGTGCGGCGAGCACATCGGCATCCAATCGCAGTTTCACCGGCTCTTTGGGCGAGGCAGACTTGGGTCTGCCTCGTGCTTTAAGTTTCGTTCCTTCGTACAAGTCGGCATGCTTGAAAAAGGCTTCTGTGAGTTCCGGTGCGTCGTCAGGATCTTTCCAAGTGTCGGGCATAGAGCGCTTTTTCACGGTCATTTCCTTTCCTCATGCTGATGATGCGACGTGACTCGCCGCGCTCTCTCAAAGTGATGCTGCTCTTTTCAGGATCATACTTAATCTGCATTAATGTACACCCAAAAAGTAAAATTCAAAATCATCACTCATGAGCGCGAGGCTGGTGTTGATGTCGTCGTCATAGTCGAAATCAGACTCTGAAGCCTGGGCATCCAAAGCTGAGTAACCATGGGGTGGCTGCACGCCCGCTGACGGACGTCGTGCCGCAACGCCCTGCTGCCATGCGCCTGATTGAAGGACTCGCAGGCAATCCGTGCCTGAGCCTGCCTTCGCAGCAATCGCTCGCAGCCAGAGCGCTCGATGGCGTACTGAATGCCCGCACACAGGCCAATTTGCGCGGACACCTCAGCGAGGCACTGAAGCCCACCGGACTGGGCGGGAAGTGACTCACACAGCGCAGCGTCGGCCATCCAGATGGCGCGGCAATAGATGCGCGCAGGCTCAGTGGGTGCACCGTCGCAATTCACAGACAGGCCCCAGGCCGGCCAGGGGCTCATGAGCGCGAGCAAGACGCAATGCTGGACAATGCGGGAGAGTTTCATCCCCCTAGCCTACTGAGGGGGTGGATCAGGGAGTGATCCCAAGAAGTGCCAGACTTGGGTCCATGAACGCCATCTACTACCTCCCCGGAGCCAAGGGGCAACTCCACACAGGGCTTGGCGAGGGCCTACTCGCGCGAGGCCTCGATGTATCGGGGCGGGCCACGGTGGGCGAGTTCCGGCAATACCACTTCGACGACCAGGTGGCACTTATTGCCCAAGACCTGCAGCAGCCGCAGTGGTGGACGCCCTGGGCCCGCGTGGTCACCAATTCATACGGCAGCTATTTGTTTCTGCACGCTCAGCTGCTCATGCCGCCCCACCCCGCCCGTATCCTCATGCTCTCGCCCATTCTGGGTGGGTTCGAGAGCGAGGAGCACGGCAAGATCTTTGTGCCGCCTTATGCCGATCGGCTCATGACCGAGGTGCGCGCCGGGCAGTTTCCTGCACCGCTTCAACTCAGCCTGCACACGGGCAGCGAGGACTGGCAGAGCCCGCCTGCGCTGGCCTTAGAGTTTGGGCAGCACACAGGCGCCCAGGTCACCATTGCCCCAGGGCGCGGGCATATGCTGGGGAAGGACTATGTGGGGCCGGTGCTGGATGAGTGGCTGGGTGGCTGATCACCATTGAGCCAAAAAATAGATTGATCGTGCTAATATTTGGCATGATTTCCAGTGCTATTTTCTCGCCGAGTCAGTGCAAGCTCTATCCTTGGCTCTTTGGCCAACCGGCACGAGCGTTCCATCTGAGTGAACTACGTCGTCTGTCTGGGCTGGGCAGTGCATCACTCCAAAGAGAGATTAATCGCCTACTGGATGCAGGGCTTGTCGAGGCTCGACAGGTAGGGAACATGCGTCAGTTCCAGGCAAATTCAAACGCACCGATCTTCAGCGAAATCGTTGCCATCACAGCGAAGACACTAGGACTGGTACCCATCCTTCGCACCGCTCTTCTAAAGCTACAAAGCCCCCCTATGGTGGGGTGTGTATATGGCTCGGTTGCACGAGGGACCGACACCGCGAACAGCGACATCGACCTCCTCTTGATCGGAGACAACCTTCATCTCGTCGAGGTCCTTGCAGCGCTCGAGCCTGCGCGACAACAGCTTTCCCGGCCCATCAACCCCGCCTGCTATAGCCCGGAAGACTTCAAGAAGCGGCAGAATGAGCCAGACTCCTTCGTGAGCCGCTTATTGACTCAACCCATTCTCGCCTTAATCGGTGACCTCCATGAGTTTGCCGGCACTCGATAACCTGGTGCGTATTGGGCAGTTGAAGGCTGAGCCATGCAATCGCACGGAGGTATCCCGCATGTTAGGCATGGCCCACACGCGGCTATCCGACTCTGCTCTACCTGAGCTTTCGCTTGAGGGACGCTTCAACAGCGTTTATGGCGCTGCCCATGCTGCGTCACTTGCGGCCCTGCGTTGGCATGGGTATCGAAGCGAGAACAGATTCATGGTTTTTCAATGTCTCGCTCACACCCTAGATTGGCCACCAGAGCGCTGGCGGGTCCTGGATATCGCCCACCAACGTCGAAACCTAGCGGAGTACGAGGGTTACCTAGAAGTTGATCAAAAAATGATTATCGAGATGGCGCATGTTGTTCGGGCGCTTATCGAGCAAGTCGAGCTGCTGATTACTTCCTCGAAAGCGCGCTAAAACTCCTCCACCTCCCACCGCCCCTTGCGGTCCATCACCACCTTATCTTTGGGGCAGATGGGAGGGCCGAGATCCAGGTGCTTCATAAGCATGCTCACCCGAAA
>JBEAMW010000022.1:0-8449 GCA_041165705.1 Pseudomonadota bacterium | reverse complement strand
CTGAGAGGCGGGACACCTCGCCCTCAATGCGCACCTGTCGCTCGAGCTCGGGCCAGAAGAAACTCAGGCAGGCCCAGGGGTGCTTGGCTAACGCGAGTCCTTTGCTCGACTGATAGTTGGTGAAGAAGCGCAGTCCGTACTCGTCGAGCCCCCGAATGAGCACCACTCGCGCGCTCGGTCGTCCGTTTGGCTGGACAGTGGAGAGTGTCATTGCATTCGGCTCTGCTGCGCCCGCAGCAAGTGCCTCATCGAGCCATTTCGCCAATTGGATGCTGGGATGCGACGCAACATCGGCAGGGTCAATGCTGCCCTGCATATAGTCTTTTCTGAGTTCAAGGGCCTGTGTCATAGGACTTCTCTATGGAGTGGTTTCAAAATTTCTATTGGACGGTCGTCATTTTGTACCTGCAGACTCCGCGATGTGTCTTAGACGAACTTGATGATTGTCAAGACATGCTCGTTTTCATTCAACCCACAGGAGACTGTCATGCCCCAACTCAAAGGAAGCAAGACGCACCAGCATCTGAAAGATGCATTCGCAGGCGAGAGCCAGGCGAACCGTCGTTATCTGTACTTCGCAAACAAGGCCGACGTTGAAGGCTACCCCGAAGTTGCTGCGCTGTTCCGCTCGACCGCAGAGGGCGAGACCGGCCACGCACACGGCCATCTCGACTACCTCGCACAGGTGGGCGACCCTGCCACTGGCATGCCGATTGGTGACTCCGCAGCAAACCTTGCCTCCGCAGTTGCCGGCGAGACCCACGAGTACACCGATATGTATCCCGGTATGGCCAAGGATGCTCGTGACGAGGGGTTCGATGAGATTGCTGACTGGTTTGAGACCCTGGCCAAGGCCGAGCGTTCTCACGCCAACAAGTTCCAGAAGGCGCTGGACACACTCAACGCCTAAGGCTTGTGATTGAACTGCAGGGCCACTCTCACGAGGGCCCTGCGCTGCTGTCACCGGCTCCCCCTCAACAGACAAGACACAGGAGATCCCATGAGTGCGCGTGAAGGCTCTCTCGAAGCCCCTACCCGGCATCCACTCGACTGGCAGAACCCAGAGTTCTATAACGAAGAGGCCTGCTTTGCCGAGATGGAACGAATCTTCGACATCTGTCATGGCTGCCGCAGGTGCGTGAGCCTCTGCGGCTCCTTTCCCACCCTATTTGATCTGATCGATGAGGGCGAGACGGGCGAGATGGACGGCGTGGCGAAGGATAAGTACTGGAGCGTCGTCGATCAGTGCTACCTCTGCGACGTCTGCTATCTCACGAAATGCCCCTATGTGCCCCCGCACCCCTGGAACCTCGACTTTCCGCACACCATGCTGCGGGCAAAGGCCATCCAGTTCAAGAAGGGCACCGAAACCCAGTTCCGGGACAAAACCCTCTCCAACACCACGGCGAACGGCAAGCTAGCGTCCATCCCGGTAGTGGTCCAGGCGGTGAATGCGCTGGCCAAGAACAAGACCGCTCGTGCCTTGGGTGAGAAGTGGATGGGTGTGCATCAGGATGCATGGCTGCCTGAGTACACCTCTGAGGTGTTTGAGCGCCATGCCAAGAAGGCACAGGCCTGGCCCGTGAGGGATGGTGCAAAGTCCAAGGGCAAAGTGGCCATCTACTCCACCTGCTATGTGAACTGGAACGAGCCCGGAATTGGGCACGATCTCATCAAGGTCCTCCAGCATAACGAGATCCCCTACATCGTCGTTGAGAAGCAGGCCTGCTGTGGGATGCCCAAGCTTGAACTGGGCGACCTGGACTCCGTGGCGAAGCTGGCGCAAGACAACCTTCCTCGTCTGGCTAAGCTCGCGCGGGAGGGCTACTCCATCATGACCCCCATCCCGTCCTGCACCCTCATGTTCAAGCAAGAGCTTCCGCTCATGTTCCCCAATGACGCAGACGCGCAGGCGGTGAAGGCTGCCATGGTGGACCCTTTCGAATACTTTCAGCTGCGCCACAAGGATGGCCTGCTGAAGACCGACTTTAAGCAAGGCCTCGGTCTGGTCTCCTATCACGTCGCCTGCCACCTTCGTGTGCAGAACGTCGGTCAGAAGACTCGAGAGACTCTGGAGATGGTTCCGGACACGTCTGTGAACACGGTTGAGCGTTGTTCGGGCCACGCAGGCACCTGGGGGGTGAAAAAGGAGTTTCACGAGACAGCGATGAAGATTGGCCGCCCCGTATTTCGCCAGATGTCAGAGCACCCCAAGGCGAACGGTGGAGAGGGCGGCCTGCCAGACTTCATTGCCTCCGACTGCCAGCTTGCGGGCCACCACATTGAACAGGGCATGGCCGGAAAGGCCGAGGGCAAGGTAGAGCACCCGCTGAGTCTTTTGGCCCGAGCCTACGGCCTCTGAATCGCCCAGCCCAACCCTCCTCAACAGAAAGGTTAGACATGATGCCGCACATTCAACGTGACTCCCTCTGGACTCTGGAGCACTACGCTCGGATCCGTAATCAGTTTCGAGCAGAGGTGATGGAACACAAGCGCAGTCGTCGACTTGCACTCGGCGAGCACATCACCCTCATTTTCGAGGACGAGAAGACCATCCGGTATCAGATCCAAGAGATGCTGAGGATCGAAAAAACCTTTGAAGAGGAGGGGATCCAGGATGAGCTCAATGCATACAACCCACTCATTCCTGACGGGCGCAATTTCAAGGCCACGATGATGATCGAGTACCCCGATCCCGAGGTTCGCAAGCACGAGCTTCGCAAGCTAAAGGGCGTCGAAGACAGGGTCTGGGTTCAGGTCGAGGGCCGCGAGAAGGTGTTTGCGATTGCCGATGAGGATCTTCAGCGTGAGAACGACGAGAAGACCTCCTCCGTGCATTTCTTGAGATTTGAGCTCGATGAGGACATGGCCGCGGCGCTGAAGTATGGAGTTGCCCTTGCGGTGGGCGTCTCTCACCCCGCGTACACCGTGGTGCAGGATCCAGTTCCCGTGGATGTGCGTACGAGCCTGGTAAAGGATCTGGCCTAAGTCTATGGCGAACGTTCTCGGAACGCCGCTGCAACCCTGTGGCTTCGACCCACTCACCGGCTTTTTTCGGGATGGGTGCTGCAATACCAGCGCCGAGGACTACGGACGTCACACGGTCTGCGCAGTGATGACGCAGCCTTTCTTGCAGTTCTCCCTGGAGCGCGGAAACGACCTCGTGACCGCGCGTCCGGAGTTCAAATTTCCTGGCCTCAAGCCTGGAGATCACTGGTGCCTCTGCGCGGGCCGTTGGCGGGAGGCCGCCGAAGCCGGTGTGGCACCGCCCGTGGTGCTCGAGGCCACGCACGAGCGAACCCTTGAGGTGGTGGCCTTAGCTGATCTCGAATATCACGCACTAAGAATCGAGTAGTTCAGGAATATCCCTATTTTGTCTCTGAGGCACTGCAGATACGGTGTAACGAACATTCTGCTTGGAGGCAACGATGAATACGATTCGTACACTGGTAGCGGCAGCCGCACTCTCTTTTGGTATGGCCGCGCAGGCCGCGGTAGATCTCACGGTGACCCACTTTGGGACAGGGATGTACGGCGTACCCTTTGCGGTCGCCAAGGCCAAGGGGTGGTTTAAGTCGGAGGCTAACCTGGACGTGGGTGGCTTCATCACCTCCAAGGGGGGCGGCACTACAGTTCGAAATGCCCTGGCCGCCGATCTGCCGTATGGTGAGGTAGCCCTCTCCGCTGCGATTGTGGCCATTCAGCAAGGCGCGGAGATCACCATCATTCACTCAGGGGTCATTTCAGTGGCGGACCAGATGTGGTCTACGCGAAAGGATGACACGAGCATCAAGACGTATGCAGACCTCAAAGGAAAGGTCCTTGGGTTCTCCAGTCCACGCTCCGTGACCGACATGATCACGACCATCATGTTGAATGAGCAGGGCCTCACGGACAAGGTGACGCGGAAGTCGGTGGGCGGAGTTGGTGCAGGCGTCGTTGCGCTTCGTGAGGGGGGCGTCGACATGACCTACATGACTGAGCCGGTCTGGAGTCGTGAGAAGGATAACTTCCGCGGCGTGTGGCGTTCGTCAGATATCGCACCGAAAGTAACCCAGACGGTGGGCATCGTGAAGACCAGCTTTCTGAAGTCCAATCCCAAGGTGGTAGAGGGCATCATCAAAGCTCGTCGCAAGGGTGTTCAGTTCATTCGTGAGAATCCGGATGAGGCCGCAAAGATCATGGCTCAGGAGTACAAAATCACCCCTGAGAATGCCGCCTCGGCCATCAAGAACGTCCTTTCGGTGAAGAATGGCTATTGGAGTGAGGGTGGCTTTGACTACGACGGCATGGAGACCCTCCTCAAGGGACTTCGGCTGGTGAAGGCCATTCCGGAGGGGGATTTTGACTGGTCCAAAGTCGTGACTGAGTCGGCACTCCCTGCGGACCTCAAGTCCAAGAAGTAATGACTGGCCCAGGCCTTGCTCGAGCAGGGGAGCACGTTGTCTTTGAGGGCGTGACCAAGCGGTTTCCAGGGCGGGAGGGACGACCCGAGGTTCATGCGCTTGGTCCTATCTCCTTCTCTCTGCGGCAGGGTGAGTTTTTCTCGGTTGTTGGCCCCTCGGGCTGCGGCAAGTCCACACTGCTCGACCTAATGGCGGGGCTTTCCGCACCCAGTGAGGGCGAGGCCTTCTTCGAAGGCCAGCCCCTGGTCGGGCAGGTGCCAGACGGAGTCGGCGTGGTTTTCCAGGAGGACTCGTCATTCCCCTGGCTGAATGTCACCGACAACGTGAGCTTTCAGCTGCGCCAGATGGGCATGGGCGAGACCGAGGTTCGCGAACGGGTGGAACATGCCATTCAGTTCATGGGGCTGTCGGCCTTTGCTAGGTCCTTTCCCGCCGAGCTCTCTGGTGGCATGCGACAGCGGGTCTGCATTGCGCGCACCCTCGTCACTCGACCACGACTGATCCTCCTGGACGAACCCTTCGGTGCGCTCGATCAGCAGACTCGTCTTCTGATGGGCGATGAACTTCTGCGGCTCTGGCGCGAGACGGGGGCGACCGTGCTTCTCATTACCCATGCCCTTGACGAGGCGAGCATGCTCTCCGATCGAATAGGGGTAATGAGTGCTCGACCTGGCCGTTTTATCGACCTCGTGGAGACGCATTGGCCTCGTGAACGAACCAGTGAAATTGTCTCGGACCGCCGGTTCGGTGAGATCACAGGACAGATCTGGCAACACCTTCGGGCGGAGTCACTGGCGTCGATGGGGGTTGGCAGCTAGTGGGACGGGTTGCAGCGATTCGTTGGGGGATCGTGCTTGGCTTCTTGGTGTTTCTCGAGCTGATCTGCAGACTGGGCTGGGTGGATGGCATCTCGTTGTCGCCGCCCACTCAAATTGCCGTAACGGTGGCTGGGATTCTTCAGACTGCGGAGTTCTATCAGGATGCGATGCTCACCTTCTCCACAGTAGCGGGCGCAATTTTGGCAGCCGTCACGGTTGGTTTCTTGATGGGGCTGGGGCTGCATCGATTCCCCCTGATTCGTCGTTTTCTCGATCCATTCCTAGCGAGCTATTACAGCATTCCAACCTTCGTGTTCTACCCCTTCTTTATCGTGTTGTTTGGGCTTAATCGTTATCCGCTCATGGCCATTGGATTCATCTTCGCGGTGGTGGCTATGGCCATCAACACGCTCTCTGGCCTGCAGCGCGTCCCACGGGTGCTTCTGCGCACCGCTCGTGTCATGCGACTCTCACCCTGGAAGACGGTCCGCCTCGTCGTGATGCCCTCTGCGGCTCCCTACCTGTTCACCGGGCTTAAGCTCTCCATCGTGTACTCCTTCATTGGGGTGATTGCAGGGGAGTTCATTCTGAGCGGAGCGGGCCTGGGATTTCAGATTGCGTTCTCGTACAACGCGTTTGAGACGAGCAAGATGTACGGCCTGATGGCCATTCTGTTAACCGTGGTGGGGAGCATCAATCTCTACATTTATGGAATTGAACGGCGAATCTATGCTCGGCGAGGAGGGCGCTGATGTCTGGTGCTTCGCACGTCCTTGCAGCGGAGGAGCGTCTTCCCCCTTGGGCGTTTCTACTCTTTGTCGTCGCACTTGTGCTGGTCTGGCTTCTGGCCTCTGCGGTCGTTGGCATGGAGGTTCTGCCAGGGCCGGTGGAGACACTTGAGCGTCTAGGGGTGATGCTGTCGCAAGAGCGGTTTGAGATTCACGCCTGGGAGACGTTTCGAGCATTCTTCATGGCACTGCTGATTGCGGTCGTGCTCGGTGTGCTGCTCGGTGTCCTGCTGGGAGCGCACAAGCTCTCCGGCGACGTGGCTGAGCCCATGTTGATCGCGATTTATTCCATCCCCAAGGTCACCCTGTACCCCATCATCCTTTTGCTCTTTGGCCTAGGACTGTCAGCGAAGGTGGCATTTGGGGTGATCCATGGCGTGATTCCAATCTGCATTTTTACGATGGCAGCGGTTCGGGCCGTTCCTCGCCGTTATGTACGTGCAGCACAGGCCATGCGGCTAGGACCGGGCGCCCTGTTCTGGAAGATCTACATACCGGCCTGCATACCGGAGGTTTTTAGTGGTCTGCGGGTGGGTTTCTCGCTCACGCTTCTTGGAACCATCATTGGCGAGATGTTTGCCTCGCAGCGAGGGATCGGACATCTGCTCCATCAGGCCATGGAAAACAACAATCTGCTTGACATCACTGCGATGGTCCTGCTTTTGGTCACCCTGGCGGCATCGGTGGGATTTCTGCTGCTCACCATCGATCGGCGGCTTGCAGCCCGCAGCCCAAGCGCTTAATCCATACAAGGAGGTTCGTTCAATGAAACCGATGACGTTGCGAGAGAAGCTCGAGAACAATGTGCTCGTAGTCGCGCCCGGAGTGTACGACATGTTCTCCGCCCGTATTGCCGACCGGATGCCGTTTGAGGCGCTTTACATGACCGGTTACGGTATCTCTGGGAGTTATCTGGGGCTTGCAGATGCTGGACTCGCCACTTACACCGACATGGCGACTCGCGCGAGGACGATCGTAGAGGGCACCTCGAAGCCACTGATGGCTGATGCAGATACTGGTTACGGAGGCCTGCTCAATGTTCACCATACGGTGCAAGGCTACGAGCGCGCGGGTGTTCAGGCAATCCAGATTGAGGACCAGGAGAATCCCAAGAAATGTGGGCATACGCCGAATCGACGGGTTGTTTCTCGCCGAGACGCATTGAGGAGAATTGAGGTCGCGGCGCGCGCCAAGACAAGGCCAGAGACTTTGATCATTGCGAGAACCGACTCTCGGGCATCCTTGGGTCTCGACGAGGCCATTGCTCGAGCCAGAGATTTCCTAAGCGCCGGGGCTGACATTGCCTTTGTGGAATCACCTGAGTCGAAGGATGAGTTTGCGCGGGTGGGGCAGGAGGTTGACGGATGGCTGTTTGCAAACATGGTGCCCTCAGGCCGATCCCCAGAAATCCCTGCGCGAGAGCTCCAGCAGATGGGCTTTGATGTGGTCATTCACCCTTCTGCAGGGATGGCCTATGCCTGCGGTGTGGTCCAGAAGGCATACGAGCATCTCCTAGAACACGGTACCTCTGGTGATGCGCCTTTACCCAAGTACAGCATGGCTGATCTCCACACGCTCATGGGGTTTGAAAAGGTCTGGGCCTTTGAGCGCGAATGGGCTGAGGACTGATCGGTAGAGGCCTCGGTGGCTGAGACATATTTTGAAAAGGTCTGGCATTCACACCTGATCGATAGACGAGCCTCAGGAGAGGATCTCGTGTTCTGCGATCGTCACTATGTTCACGACCTGAGTGGGGCCGAAGCACTTGAGGTGCTCCATCAGAGAGGGATCTCAGTGGCCCGCCCCGATCTCACCTTCGGGTCACCAGACCACACTGTTCAGTCCAAGCGCTCACGTGGGACGGCCGCGCTCTCCGCCACCAGTCTTCGGCTTGGCACTTACCGTGCAGAGGTGCAGCGGCAGGGTATCGTGAGTTTCGATCTGGATCACCCCGACCAGGGCATCATCCACGTCGCGATGCCAGAGCTTGGTCTCACCCTGCCTGGTGCTGTGGTGGTCTGCGGCGACTCCCACACCTGCACGCATGGCGCTCTCGGTGCGATTGCCTGGGGCATCGGTGTCTCGGATGTCACGCAGGTGCTTGCGAGCCAATCGGTCTGGGTCAAACGGCCGAAGACGCTTCAGATCTCGCTTGAGGGCGCCCTGCCGAGCAGAGTCTCGGCGAAGGATGTCGCGCTGGCGCTGTTGGCGCAGTTTGGCACTCAGATTGGAGTCGGCTCGGCCCTTGAGTTTTCTGGAGAGGTGGTCAGGCAACTCCCCATGGAGGGCCGGTTGACACTGTGTAACCTGTCGATCGAGCTCGGCGCTCGCCAAGGCTTTATTGCCCCTGACGAGGTGACGCTAGACTGGCTCAAGGGACGCCCGTATGCGCCCAAGGGCCTGGACTGGAGCCGCGCCGAGCGTGCCTGGCGAACAC
>JBEAMW010000021.1:0-6021 GCA_041165705.1 Pseudomonadota bacterium | reverse complement strand
GACTCAAGATCGAGGTAGATAAAGTCGGGATCGACCTGCGATGCCACCCACAGGGCAAGCGTGGTCTTGCCCACCTGCCGCGGCCCAAGCAGGGCGACGGCAGGGAAGTCCGCTAGGGCAGACTGAATGGAAGGGGCAGCTTCTCTGGGAATCACCCTTGTAATTATGGAACCACAGTCCCATTTTTACAAGGATAAATCTGCTAGACCGAGAAGCTCGAGCCGCAGCCGCCTTAGACCGAGAAGCTGGAGCCGCAGCCGCAGGTGGTGGTGGCGTTGGGGTTCTTGATCACAAACTGGGCGCCCTCGAGATCGTCCTTGTAGTCGATCTCAGCGCCCATGAGGTACTGAAGGCTCATGCTGTCGATGAGCAGCTTCACACCACCTTTATCCAGAATGGTGTCATCTTCGTTGGTGTCCTCATCGAAGGTAAAGCCATACTGAAAGCCTGAGCAGCCTCCTCCCTGCACAAACACGCGCAGCTTGAGGTCGGGGTTGCCCTCCTCGTCGATCAAGGCTTTCACCTTGCTCGCTGCAGAATCGGTGAACACCAGTGGGTCGGGCATGCCCATGGGAGGCGCCTGGAGGTTCTCGGTGTGAACGGTTGCGGTCATCTCTATTCCTGACTGAAATACTGAGGATTGGCCTATTCTACGCTCGGGTATCCTCCATGGCGTCAATACAACCATTGGAAGGCAGGGCATGAGTCAGAAACACCTGGTCTATGTGGACGGCCAAGAGGGCACCACGGGTCTGAGTATTCACGAGGTGCTGGCAGAGCGGGCCGACATCGAGGTGCTGAAGATCCACCCCGACAAGCGAAAGGACCCAGAGGAGCGGGCACGGCTGCTCAATGCCTCCGACCTCTCCTTTCTGTGCCTGCCCGATGCCGCCTCTCAGGAGGCTGCGGCCATGGTGACCAACCCCAACACCTGCCTCATCGACGCCAGCACGGCCTTTCGAACCGACCCCTCCTGGGCATTCGGCCTGCCAGAACTCGCACCCAGCCAGCGAGACGCGATCCGACAGAACAAGCGGATCGCCAATCCCGGCTGCCATGCCACCGCCTTCATTCTGCTGATGCGGCCCCTAGTGGATGCGGGCCTCATCTCGCCAGCGCAGGCCGTGAGTGCCACCTCCATTACCGGCTACTCTGGCGGCGGCAAGAAAATGATTGAGCAGTACGAATTGGGCGGCAACCCTGAGCTGATGGCGCCCCGCCCCTATGCGCTGGGGCTCGGTCACAAGCACCTGCCCGAGATGACCATGCACAGCCGGCTCCAGGCCACCCCTATCTTTATGCCCATCGTGGGCCCCTTCTACAAGGGCCTAACGGTGAGCATCCCACTTCCACTCACGGCGCTTCGGCCCGGGAGTTCGGGAGAATTGCTGCAGCAGTGTCTCACCGAGCGCTATGCGGGCGAGCAGTTCATCCGAGTCATGCCCCTGAGCGACCCCGAGGTGCTGGCCCACGGGTTTTTTAATTCGCAGCGCTGCAACGACACCAACCGAGTGGACCTCTTTGTCTTTGCCAGCCCCACCCAGGCCATCCTCATGGCCTGCCTCGACAACCTCGGCAAAGGCGCGAGTGGTGCCGCCGTGCAGAATATGAATCTGCATCTGGGCTGCGACGAGCGCGCCGGCCTGACCGCCTAAAAGAACTCGCAGAAACAAAAAACCCCAGGCCAAGGCACTGGGGTTTTCTTTTGCAGGCGTTGAATTAACGCTTGGAGAACTGCTTGCGCTTACGAGCTTTGTGCAGACCCACCTTCTTACGCTCCACCTCACGGGCGTCGCGGGTCACGAGGCCGGCCTTGGAGAGCATGGGCTTGAGGGTCTCGTCGTAGTCGATGAGTGCGCGGGTAAGCCCGTGACGCACTGCGCCTGCCTGGCCCGTCTCGCCGCCGCCGTGCACATTGACCATGATGTCAAAGGTGCCGAGGTGGTTGGTGAGGTTGAGCGGCTGACGGACCATCATGCGGCCTGTTTCGCGTGCAAAGTATTCGTCCAGGGGCTTGCCGTTGACGACAAACTTGCCTGAGCCCGACTTGATGAAGACACGGGCCACAGAGCTCTTGCGCCGTCCCGTTCCGTAGTTGTATTCGCCGACCATGTGATTGTCCTTTGCTGTCGGTTATTTGATGGTGATCTGCTTGGGCTGCTGGGCCGAATGCGGGTGGCTGTCGCCAGCATAGACCTTGAGCTTCTTGATCATGGCGTAGCCCAGGGGGCCCTTGGGCAGCATGCCCTTGACCGCGATCTCGAGTGCGCGGCCGGGAAACTTTGCCTGCATCTTGCCGAAGGTGGTCTCGTAGATGCCGCCGGGGTAGCCCGAGTGGCGGAAATACTTTTTGTCGGATTCTTTGGTGCCCGTGACGCGGATCTTGTCCGCGTTGACCACTACCACATAGTCGCCCGTGTCGACGTGAGGGGTGAATTCAGGCTTGTGCTTGCCGCGTAGGCGGTGAGCAATTTCGGAGGCCAGACGGCCAAGCACGAGATCGGTGGCATCAACAACCACCCAGTCGTGTACCACTTCGAGTGGCTTTGCGACGAAGGTCTTCACAGTTTTCCTTTTCCTGGGTTTTTGGCCCAGCCCTTGTGTTTGTATTTCCTCCAACCGTTGGAGGAAAGCCTGCAATTCTATGCTTGAACCGGACAAACGCGCAAGATCACGCCATGTTGTGATTTCACAACAAACCCCGCTTTACATGTCATCGAATCTGATTCGGCTCAAACAAACTTCTCTGAAGGCATGCATACTCACTCTCACCACGTCGTAAGTGACGCCCCCGGCGTTGCCGTGTGGTGCGTGAATCACTATTAAACCTCTTAGGAGAATACTGAATGAAAAAGCATCTGATCGCTGCCGCAGTTGCCGGCCTGATCGCCGCTCCCGCAATGGCTCAAGTCACCGTCTACGGTAACCTTGAGACTGGCATCCTCACCGACGACACCGACGGCAAGGCATCCACCACCAAGCTGGCTTCCTCCGTTGTGAACTCTTCCCGCCTGGGCTTCCAGGGCACTGAGGACCTCGGCGGTGGCCTGAAGGCTTTCTTCCGCCTCGAGGCTTCCATGGACGCTTCCACCGGCAATGGCATCTCCTCTTTCGGCCGTGGCTCGGAAGTGGGTCTCTCCGGTTCTTTCGGTTCAATCAAAGTTGGTAAGTTCGACATCACCAACGCTGAAGGCATCGACAACATGAGCCAGATCGGCAACATCGGCCTGTTCTCCGGCATCGACATCGGTTCCGACATCAACCACGCCATCCAGTACAAGTCCCCCAGCATCGGCGGCTTCGAAGTTCAGATCGGTACCGCTCTGAAAGACGGCGGCGTGAACGAGACCACCTCCTTCTACGTTGGCGGCCAGGTTGCCAAGATCGACCTCCAGTTCGGCACCACCTCTGACAAGACTGCCGCTGGCGTTGAGAGCACCGCAACCACCATGGGCGCTCGTTACAACTTTGGCCCCATGGCTGCCACCATCGTTTACGGCACCAAGGAAACCGACGGTAAGGGCGACCTCACCAACACCATCGTGTCCGTGTCTGCTCCCCTGGGCGACGGTCTGACGGTTCATGGCATGTACGGTAACTTCGAGCAGGACGCTTACGGTTCCGCCAAGGCTTCCGAGACCGACAAGATGGCCATTGCGCTGTCCAAGGCCTTCTCCAAGCGCACCACCGGCTACCTCGGCTATGTCTCGACCGATGCTGCTGGCGTCGAGACCAACCAGATGTACCTGGCTGTTAACCACAAGTTCTAAGCACACGCGGCCTCTGGCCGCTGTTCTAGAGAACGCTGAGAACCCCCGCACCTGCGGGGGTTTTCTTTTCTAGAATGGCGTCATGACGACGCACTCCCAGACCAGTGGCGCAGGCCACACCGCACCCGATCCCGCCACGGTTCGAGCCCTCCTCGACTTCCTGCGTGCGGGCCTAGCCAATGCCGAGGAGGTCTTCCAGCTGAGCCCTGGGCTGCTCGCTGAGCAGGCGCTCTTCTCCATTGCCCGCCTAGAAGACCTGCTGGCCAATCCACTGCTCAGTCCTGAATGGCTTCAGGTGAGCCTTCGCGGCCAGGTGGTCCCGCTCGTGGAGGACCAGATGTGGAAGACCGTTCAAAAGAAGCGTCTTCAGTTCATCGACAAACGTCGGCTCGTCCAGGCCCTCGAGGCCGGAGCGTCCGTGGTTCTGGAGGGCCTGGATCTACAGGACCAGGGCATCAATGCCCTGGTTCGAGAGATCGATCAGCTGATGCCCTGCGCCCTGAGCAACTGCGAGGCCTTTTTCTCCCGTCAGAGTAACGAGGCCTATTCGGGTCACCGCGACAGTGACGATGTACTGGTGATCCAGGTGTCTGGCCAGAAGCGGTGGCGAGTCCATGCGCCCCAGCGCAGGCGATACCAAGGAAACTATCCACTCACTGAGCAGCAGATGGGCCCGCTCTTGAAGGAATTTGTGATGAATCCGGGTGATGTGCTTTATGTGCGGGCCGGCGTGCCCCATCGTTGCACCACCCCTGGGTCGCATAGCCTGCACCTCTCGTTTGATCTCTGTGATCGCACGCCGAATATCGAGCAGATCTCTGCTGCGGGCATGTCGCTCTACAACCAGGGGGCGGCAGACTGCCACGCCGATCCGGCTGCGGTGGTGCAGCGGTATGTGGAGCTGGTAACCGACCCGGGCTTCATACGGGAGCTGGATGCCGCCCGAGCCAACATTCGCAAGGAGGCGGGCGCCTTCCGAGACCGGATCCATGCCGCGGGGCTACGCCCGCGGCTCAAGCCCTAGCGGGGCATCCCGCCTGGGGTCCTCAGGGGGCATTCGCCCCTGGGCCTTACCGGGTGGCGGCTGCGAGCAGGGCCTGGAGATTCCCCGCCCGGGCGAGGCTCATGGCGGCCGTCCAGGCGTCTTCGGACTTCTGCTCACCAATCTCTGCTGCGGCCTGATCCACGAACTTAGCCTTGAGCTGTTCGTGGGTCATGGGCCGCTCGAGGCTGCCAATGGCATGCTCCACAAACACATGGAGTGTGCGTCCGTCTGTGGTCTGAATGGTGACATCGGCCGAGGCCTCGCTGATGCGGTCGTCGACCAGAGCAGTGATCTTGTCGCGAAGGGCAATCACGCGTGGATCCTGAACGCAGGCGTCTGCATACTCGTGCTCGCCGGCGCGGCCATAGATGATGCCGGCGGCGCAGGAGTGGTAGACGCTGAACTTGCCCTCCAGCCCCAGTTGCGGAGTCTTCTTGCCGGTGAGCTCCAGCACCAGGGAGTGCACCTTGAGCGTGACTGAGGCAATATCCTCAGCCTGAAGCTGATGGGCATTACGCAGCTGAACACAGCCATCGATGCTGGGGTGGATCACGATGCCGCAGGCAAAAGGCTTGTAGGTGTTGAGGGCGGCTTCCCACCGGGTGCCCAGGCCTTCGGTAATTTCTAACCAGTCGTGCTTGTCGGAGATAGCCTGGAGCAGGCCTCGCGGAGCCTCAAGCGCTCGCTTCGACGCGGTGAAGCCCTTCTGCGCAAGCAGGGCAGACATGAGCCCGTTCTTGGCAGCCGCACCGGGGTGAAAGGGCTTGGTCATGCTGCCGAACTGCTCGCGCAGGCCCACTGGCTGGGAGGCTGCAATGCCCAAGGCCATCTGGGCCTGATCGACGGAGAGGCCCAGCAGGCGAGAGCAGGCGGCAGCCGCACCGATCATGCCGGTGGTTCCGGTGATGTGCCAGCCGCGATCGTAGTGATGAGGGTAGATGCAGTTGCCCACCCGGCAGCTCACCTCCACTCCGATCACGAGGGCATCGATGAACGCTCGTCCAGTGCTGCCCAGCCGCTCAGCCAGGGGAAGCAGCGCAGAGGCAATGGGCCCAGCGGGGTGAATGATGGTCTTGAGGTGGGTGTCGTCGTAGTCGAAGGTGTGTGAGGAGATGCCATTGATCAGCGCGGCATTGGCCATATCCACGCGCTCAGCTCGGCCCATGAGGGCGGCCTGAGGGGCGGGTTCGAGCACCTGCGCAGCCG
>JBEAMW010000020.1:0-21684 GCA_041165705.1 Pseudomonadota bacterium | reverse complement strand
GGTTGGTCTTGTTGGCGATCTTCTCGATCACCTCGGTGATCTTGTTGATCTTCTCGGAGTTGGCCGCAATGCTGGAGACCACCTCCACCATGCGCTCCATCTTGGCCATGCCGTCACGGATGATGGTGACGGAGTCGCGAGAACGCTGGCTGGCCACCTCGGTATTGCGGGAGACGTCGGCCACCGAAGCGGAAGTCTGCCTCACGGCCGTGGCCACCTGGCTGATGGCGAGGGTCTGGTTCTGGGCGCCGTCGGAGATCTGGCCAATGGCACTGGAGGTTTCGTTGGAGGCAGCGGCCACCTGACGGGTATTGGCGTTGACCGTCTGCATGGCCTTTGAGAGAGACTCGAGTGAGCGATTGATGTTGTCCTTGAGGCTTGCCAGATCGCCCCGGCCCTCCGCACGAACACGGCCAGAGAGGTCGCCCTGGGCCACCTTGTTCATGACCGAACCGACATCGCCGAGCATGGACTGAAGCGTTTCCATGGCAGAAGCAACCTGGTCGAGGGCCTTGCGATACTCCCCACGGGCCGCAATATTTGAGCGAGCGGAGAAGTCTCCGTCCTGAAGCGCCTTCATAATCCGATTCAGCCCAGCCATGGTGGCCTCGAGCGTCTGGACCGAGTCATTTACCGCGGCTTTCATCGTGCCGAGGTCGCCTTTTAGGTCTGCCTGAATTTTGCTGTTGAAGTCGCCGGCAGCGAGTGCCTCCACCACACGGTTTACTTCATTAATTGCGGCCTGCTGGGCTTCCAGCATGCGATTGAGGGCGCGCGCCGTTTGCCCAACCTCATCAGAAGAGTTCACCCGAATGCGCTGGGAGAAGTCGCCGGTGGACTCGACAGCCGCCGCAACAGACTGAACCTCTGCCAGTGGGCGAGTGATGGACCGCACCACGGAGAACGCAAAGCCTGAGCCAATGCCCAGCCCAGCGAGAATCAGCGCAATGGTGAGCCACTCATTGAAGTTGTAGGACGACTGGGCGCCGAGGAACTCTTTATTGGCCTCGCGCAACTGAATGTCGATGTACTCCCCAAACTGTTCGGAGATGGGATCAATGGCTGGATAGAGGCGGTCGATCGTGAACTGGGAGAGTTGGTCCATGTTCTCGTCGGCAAATATCTTCTCCAGAACGTCCACCTCTTTGTCCACACCGGCCAGCATCTTGTTAATTCGCTCGACGAGTGCCTTCTCCTCACCCACGGCCTCTTCTGGTGGATGGGCCTCCCAGCGCTCCTTGATGGTCTTTCGAGCCTGCGCGAGATTTTTACGGCCTTCCTCCCAGCTCAGGTTCTTGTTTCTCACCTTGTGAGCGGTGTCGACGATATTGACCGCATACATGTCTGCGATCACTTTGAGGTCGCGCAGGTGCACGAGATGCTCTTCGTTCACAAACTTGAAGGTGTCAATCGCGTGGGTCATGCCCCGCAGGCCGCTGATGCCAATCAGCACAGCGAACACGGAGAGAATGGCGACCAGGATAGAAAGTCTCAACGAGACGGCAAGATTTTTAAACATGTCTCCTCACTCTGAATCAATTTTATGAACCGATCACTCTAGGTGTCACACCATATCATGCCAATATGTGAAAAATTTCAGGCGTCAACTGAGCGCCAGGGCTGGTCCAGTGCCATCCGCAGGGCCGCCTCCTGTGGCAAGGCCTTAGAATAGTAGAAACCCTGTATCTTGATCTCGCCGAGGCCACTGAGGATGTCGATCTGGTCTTTGGTCTCCACCCCCTCCAGCACCAGGCTCAGGCCAAGGCTCCTGCCCAGTTGAACGATGCCACTGAGGAGCTCTCGGTCGTGACGCGAGTGTGAAATACCGGTCACGAAGGATCGATCAATCTTCAGCTCCTGCACGGGCATGCTGCGCAGCCGCGCGAGCGAGGAGCTTCCCACGCCAAAGTCGTCGATGCTGAGGAGAAAGCCCTGGTCTCTGAGGGAGGCAAAGATCTCGTCCCCCGTGAGGCCTAGATTGGCCATGACGGTCTCAGTAATCTCGAGCATGACGGCGCCCGGTGGAACTCCAGCCTCTGCCGTCAGGCGAACGAGTTCCGACCGATAGGTCTGGGAGAGGAGCTCCCCATTCGACACATTAAAAGAGACTGGGCCCTTGAACCCATGTTGCTCCAGTGCGAGCGCCATCTGAAGCACCTGCTCGAAGACCTGAAGACCAACATCCAGCATGAGGCTCGACACCTCGAGCGTCGGCAGAAACTCCCCCAGCGGGATGAGTCCGCGCTCTGGATGGGGCCAGCGCAACAGAGACTCAAACCCGCAGATCAGCCCACTGTTGAGCTCCACCTTGGGCTGGAAATAGGGGGTGAACTGATTGCGCTCGAGGCCAAGAATAATGTTGTGCTCTACCGTGCGTCCGGGCGTGTGGGACTCGCTGGTTAACGCATCGGCCTTAAACCCATTGCCGCCCCGTTGCTTGACCACCCGCATGGCGCGATCGGCGAAGTCGAGCAGGTTGGAGAAGTCGTCTGTGAGCAAGCCTACGGCGCCCCCCACGCTGAGCGAGAATACAAAGCGCTGTGCGTGGTATTCCACGGGCTGACCGAACATGGCTCGTAGTCGGCGAACGTAGTTCTCGAGGTCGGAGAGTGGAGAGGGACTGAGCAGCAGCGTCGCAAACTCGTCTCCCTCCAGGCGGACCGTGGTCGCCTCCCAGCCCTTGAGCTTTGCTAACTCGGAGGCCAGGGACTGCAGGGTACTTCCAAGCTTGGTGATGAGGCGGTCGCCCGCGTCGTAAGACAGCAGGCTGTTGACCCGCTTGAACCGGTCGATGTTGATGCAGAGCACAGCGGCATGGATCTGGCTGGCTCCGTCTGCGGCCGCCCTCTGTTCGCTCAAGAAACGTTCCTCAAGATGGGCACGCCGAGGCAGGATGAGGGCCTCGCCCTGGTCAAAGAGGGAGAGACTGGTCTGCGAGGTGATCTGATTGAGTTGACGCTCCAGCGCGAGTTCACGCCGGCGGTCGGTAATCAGCCCAACAAACCGGGTTCCCTCACCAGGGAGCGGCGGGATCTTCCGAAGACTGAGGCTGATCGGGAGTTTCTCTGCCGCTGAATTCAGACCCATGGCCTCAAAGGCAGCAATTGAGCCCTCCTCGGTTTCGCTGCTGCGGTCGATCAGCCCCTTGAGGCTCTCTTTCAATTCCGGAATGAGGGACTGGATGCGAAGCCCCAGCATGTCCTTGGGCTGAAAATGAAATAACTCCTCAGCCGTCTGGTTTGCCTCGTAGATGAGGCCATGCTCGTCAAAAGTGATGATGGCCTCTTGCGCTGCGTTGAGCACGGCTCGGAGATGAGACTCGCTCAGTGACAGTCGCGAGGCCGCTTCCTGCAGCCAGAGGCTCCCCTCGTAGAGCTCCTTTGACCTGAACTCCAATAGTTCCTCCGCCTCCTCGCGGGCCTTGCGCTCGCGGGCGATCTTTCGACGGAGCATGGCCTCTTGTTGGGCGGGTATCACAGGCTATGGCTCCAGAATGACTCGGAAATGGGCGAAGCCCGGGTTGAGCTGGTTGTCCTCCCGAGTCACCTCTGCCTTGGCCTTGAAATGGCTCACCGCGCCGAGCAGAAGGCCGAGCGCAAGGTCTGACATGGGCCTGTGGGACTCATAGTGCAGCTCAATACGATTGGGCTCAGGGGGCGCGTTGGACTGCACCCGCACGCGCGGGGGAAGGGAGTTTGGGTAGAGCCGAAGCACCTCTTTGTGGATGTGGGAGTCGAGCCCTTCCAGAAAGCCCCTCAGCCCTGCGGAGAGGTCGACGAATTCGCGGTGTTTGTCTACCAGAACAGGCAATAAGAACTGCCCGAAGGCCTGGCAGAGCAGCCCAACCGGCTGTTGAACTCTGGCGCTAAGGGCACCCAGGAGCGCCAGCAGCTCTTGGTATTCGTACTGCCCAACGTTGGTGTAGGCGCCCCCGGTGGCTGTGGGCGTGCTCGTGAGCACCTCGTCGATCACGGCCTCACCAAACTGCTGCTCGCCCCAGTCTATGAATGCCACAAACATCATCCCGCGCATGGGTTCCCTCCTTAGGCTGTCGGGAGATCAACGGTGAAGGTGGTTCCCTCACCCACCTTTGAGGTGCAGTCGATCGTACCGCCCATCTTGGTCACGATACTTCTCACCATGGCCAGCCCAAGGCCTGTGCCCTTTCCCACCTCCTTGGTGGTGAAGAAGGGCTCGAAGATGCGCTGCATGACCTCGGGTGGAATTCCGCTTCCATTGTCGATCACAGCGACTGCAACACGCCTCTCACCAGAATTAAAGGTCCGGACTTCGATGCGCCCACCGCGTCGTTCGCCAATGGCGTGGCTCGCATTCACGCAGAGGTTCACCAGTACCTGTTGCAGTGCTCCGCTGTCTCCGTTCAGCACAACATTCATGGCGTCCGGGTCGGTGTGTACGGCAATTTCGATGCCCTTCAGGCTGGCCTGGAGAAGGCCTTGGGTTTCTTCCACCAGTGGGTGCAGCTCGAAGGTCTGCTGTTCTGCCTTGTTGGTGTCCGCCCCCTGGGGGTTCTCGCGTCCTAGGCCATTGAGCTTGATGACGATGTCCCGAGCACGACCTGTTGCCTGCAGAATGGCTGAGAGGTTCTTGGTCGCCTTGGAGTCGGGCCCTACCTTCATCTCCACCAGTTCGGCGTGATTCTGGATCACGCCCAGCAGGTTATTGAAGTCGTGGGCGACGCCGGCAGCCAGCTGACCGAGGGCGTCGAGCCGCTGGGACTGCTCCATCTTGCGCACCATCTGGAGGTTTTCTTGCTCTTTACTCTTGAATTCCTGCATGTCCTTGATGGTAATGACGCCTCCTGTAACCCGACCGTCCGCAGACCTCAGTGGTGCGGCAGAGAGCGCCACAGGAATTCTCGGGCCATCAGCCTGTGCAAGCGTCCACTCCACGTTCTGCATTCGACGCATCAGCTCGGCCCGAATCTCGTGAATGGCCCGGCCCACGCAGAATACAGCCATTGGAGTCTCGTTTGAGGTGAGGGGAACGAGCGTGAGCGGAGCGGTGTAGTTTGACTGGTCGCGCTTACGCCAGGTGTGCTGCTCAATCTCAATCCCGTCCGGAAGAGTGCCCGCAAACGCGCGCTCAATCGGACCAGAGATGGTCCATAGACAGGTGTCGTCGATCAGGCGCAGGATGGTTTTGGTTTTGAGGCCTCCGCGTTCGTATCCGAGTATGTGCTCTGCAATGGTGTTGGCGAAGGTAACCGAGGCGTCCTTCGACACAATGATCACAGGCTCGGCAACCTGCTCGAGCATGCTCAGGAAATGGTCGGGATCCAGGTTGTAGAGGCTCTGAACGGCCAGGTTCGATCGGGCTGGAATCCAGTTCTCGAGAGACGCAGTGTCGTGCCCCCCCTCAACCAGGCGTGCGAGGCTATACCCCTCCACGCTCTCCTTCTTCCGAGAGAGGAGTTCGAGGGCTTTGGGATTGGCCGAGACCACAATGCCCTCGCTGTTGATCTGGACCACTCCGTCTTGCATGGCGTCCATGGTCCGCTCGAGCAGGGCGTTCTGCTCTCTCACCTCCTCGCTCTTTCGCACCAGAGCGGACACATCGTTGATGTTGATCACCGCCTGCTGAATCTCGCCCTCGCTCGACTGCATGAAGGCGGTGGTAATCCGGGCAGGAATCCCCTTTCCGAGTCGGCCGCGAACAATCGCAATCAGGCTATCGTCCTCGTCCTCCACCAGATCGCTAAGCGTCGCATTCGCCATGATGGACCAGGGGAGGTCTTGCTCTGTTCGCACGAAGGCGAAGGTGGTGGTCTCCTCGGTTGACACACTGTTGATGAGTGCAACCTCGATATAGAGCTCGTGCCCATCGCGCCGGAGTAGGCCGATGCTGCGTCCTTGGCCCATGCGCTGCTGATGCTCTCCCTCCCGTTGGAACTGGGTGATCAATTCGTCGTGCCCGCCGCGAGCAGCGGACGGAATGAGCAGGCTGAGTGACTTCCCCGTCAGGCCCGAGGGCGGGTATCCGGCGAGCCGGCAGAGGCGGGCGTTTGCCATGAGCACCTCGCCGCTTCGGCTGACGCGCAGACAACCCAGCGGCATCTCCTCAAAGGATCGGATGAAGTCTGCGGGGCGGGTCCCTTCAAGGCTGGTTAGACGGTCTCGAATGGTGCGCAGCATCTGATTCACCGCGACGTCCTGTTCATTAAAGAGCACTGCAGCAGGCCGACCCACCACCTGCTGCCGTCGCAGACCGGTGAGCTTGAGCAGTGCCGGGTTGCAGTCCTTCACATAGCCCCGGTGGTCAGTGACGATGAGGCCACTCTGCATACTCGACACAATGTCGTTGGCGTATTGGATCTGCTGCTCAAGGGTGGTCTGGCTCTCGCGTAGCCGCTCTTGATTGGCCTGAAGCTGATTGGTGAGGCGCTGAGAATCCATGAGGGTGGCGACCAGCGTCATGCGGTTATGCGCGGCCTCCATCGCCACTCCAATCGCAACCGCACTGGGGCGAAGCAAGTCTTCAACTGACTTCGGGAGTTCATAGCTTGAGCAGATCAGGAGTGCTCCGCGGATGCGGCTCTCAAAGGCGAGGGGTGCAAGCAGGTGGTGCATCTTGCTGGCCTCTGAATTCACACGCAGGGCGTCGAGGACCTCCGGAGGAAGGTCTGCGGTGCGGATCATTTCGCTCCGTTGAGAAAAATCCTCGCAGAGGCCACTTCGAAGTGGCAGCTGCGCGAGGGGACGATCGCCCTCGCGCGCGTGATAGCCAAGCAGGCTGAGCACCTGGGTCTGCACCATCGAGTCGTCCTGGCCGACGAAGGTGAACTCATAGATGCCACAGACACTGACATTGAGGTAGTCGGAGAGCCGCTCACAGAGCGCCTGAGCAAGCTCCTCCGGGGTGTATTCATTACGAACCGTCTCATTGACCAGCATGAGGCCGCGGTCAAGCCAGAGGCGATGTTCGGACTTGGCCTGGTTGGCACGAAGGGCCTCAACCATCACTCGGATATTGGCGAGCACGCTGGATCGATCCTGCTCGCGCAGGCGGATGGGGTGGTGCAGATTTCCTGCGACCACCGCCTTGGTAGCCGACATCACCTCCTCAGGCTCACCGCCGATCAGGCTGCTAATTGAATAGAAAATCCAGACCACTGTGCCCAGGACAATCAGGGCTCCGAGTGCGAGGAGCACTACAAATCGGATCTCGCGCGACTGATAGCTCGACCGAAGCGACGACACCGCCGCGTTCGCCTCCGTGAGTCGGCTCTGGATGGCATAGTCCAGCACGAGTACCACTGGGTCACCAAAGGCACGGTGCGCTGCAAGAATGTCCTGACCGCCGCGCTTGGCGAGTGCGGTACCCGGGGCCGCCTCAATGGATGCACTCGCGGCAGCATCAATGGCCGACTTCCATTGTTCAGTGGCCTGTGCGAGGCCAGACAGGTGCAGTGGCATCTGAGTGCTTACACTGAGCTGGGTTTCTTGTGCCAGAACCTCGGCGAGGTCGCGCCGAACCTCGTGCACTGCCCTCAACACCTCACGGGGCGCAATCGCACCGTCGGCCGCTGCGCGAGTGGCTTTGTCTTGAACGGACCGCAGTTGACTGGCCACAGACTGGAGTCGCTCGATCTGCTGAACCCGGTCGGTATAGACCTGGTTGAGCTGCGCCCCAAACTCGTTCACCTGAAGAATCGCGAGCACTCCCAAGACTGAGAGTCCAAGGAGCAGTGCCGCTCCAACGAGCCGAAAACGGTCTTTTAGGCTCAGATTCATAGGAGTGCGACTAGGTTTGGTAAGAAGATTCGCATATGATCCATAGCAAATTCGTTTCAAAAGAGACTGCTAATCATGACAACTATTTTGCTGGCTGACGATGAGGACCTTCTGAGGGAGGGGGTTCGCGAGATTCTGGAGACGGCTGACTACGAGGTGATTGAGGCCCGCGATGGGGAGGAGGCCCTTGCCCAGTTCGCCGTATCCAATATCGATCTGGTGATTACCGATGTGGTGATGCCCAACATGGACGGGGTTGATTTTGTTACCCGGCTAAGAGAAACCTTCCCTGATGTGCCCATCCTCACCATCTCTGGCGGTAGCCGCGTGGTGAGTGCTCGGTTTGGGCTTGACTCGGCGCTGCTCTCCGGTGCCAATGCCTCGCTCACAAAGCCGTTCACCGCCAAGCAGCTGCTCGAAAAGGTTCAGCAGCTGCTCGCCGGCCAGTCCTCCTAAGACTCGCCCATTCGAGATGACCAAGCTCGGACTCTTTCAAGCCCACGGTAAGAGTGCGTCCGAGGCCGACCTCGCGGTCCAAGAGCGCAAGGGCCTCGAAACCGCCAGGGTCTTGCTGGTTGATGACAGCCGGCTGATTCGCATGGGCCTGCGGAGATCTCTGGAGAGCATCGGCCTCAAGGACATTGTGGAGGCTGAAAACGGCAAAGAGGCCATCGAAATGCTCGTTCGCGATCATTTTGACCTCATGCTGCTGGACATGGAAATGCCCGAGATGAATGGCATGGCTGTGCTGCAGGTGCTTCGCGATTCGCCCCACCACCCCTGGCCGCCAGTGATCGTCATCTCCGGCGGCTCAGGCAGTTCTGCCGGCATTGACGATGCGGTTCGATGCATTGAGCTGGGCGCGGAAGACTACCTCCCAAAGCCGTTCAACCCGGTGCTTCTGAAGGCCCGCGTCACCACCTCGGTTGAAAAGAAGCAGCTGCGCAATCAAGAGGTGCTGCGCATGCGACAGCTCAAGCGTCAGCATGAGCAGCTTCAGGAGGAGCAGGTTCGCACGGAGCAGCTGCTGCTCAACATTCTTCCGAAGTCGATCGCCGCTCGCATGAAGGCGGGCGAGGAGCGCATTGCTGACGCCTGCCCCTCGGTCACGGTGATGTTCTCCGACCTAGTGGGATTCACCAAGATGAGCCGCACCAAGTCCGCCGAAGACTTGGTGGAATTGCTGGGTGAGCTCTTCTCCAAGTTCGACCTCATCACCGAGAAGCATGGCCTCGAGAAGATCAAGACCATTGGCGACAGCTACATGCTGGCTGGCGGGGTTCCCGTCGCCCGTGACGACCATGCCGAGGCCGCAGCCGACGCAGCACTCGAGATGTGCCAGGCGATCGAGGAGATTCGAGAGCGAACTGGCGCACCCATCCAGATGCGGGTGGGTATGCACAGTGGGCCCCTGGTGGCGGGGGTGATTGGCATTCGCAAGTTCACCTACGACCTATGGGGTGATACGGTGAATGTCGCAAGCAGAATGGAATCAGCAAGTGAGCCGGGGCGCATTAATGTCAGTGCCCACACGGCAGCGTTGTTGGAAGGGAAGTTTCGACTCGCACCAAGAGGACCGATTGAAGTGAAGAGTCTCGGGCCGGTTGACACTTATTTCGTTGAAGGCAGACTGGCTTAGGGAGAGGGCCATGAAACTGAAAATAACCCCCAACGACCGAGAAGTCGTCATGCGTGATGACGACTTTATCGTGTCGAAAACCGATCCAAAGGGGCGGATCACCTATGGGAACAAGATCTTCATCGAGTTCTCAGGCTATGAAGAGCGTGATCTCATCGGAAAGCAGCATAATGTGGTGCGTCACCCGGACATGCCCCGCGCTGTGTTTCATATGCTCTGGGGCAACATCCAGACCCGTCAGGAGATCTTTGCCTACGTCAAGAACCTGTGTCAGGACGGGTCCTACTACTGGGTGCTTGCAAACGTCACGCCCTCGGTCGACCCTCAGGGCAATGTGCTGGGCTATTACTCCGTGCGCCGAAAGCCCAATCGTAAGGCCGTGGCCTACGTCACAGACCTCTATCGAAAAATGCTGGAAATTGAGCGCCAGGCGGGCACCAAGGATGCAATTTCGGCATCGACCGCCTACCTGCAGTCCATCCTAAATGAGAAGGGGGTGAGCTATGAGCAATTTGCTCTCGGCCTTCAGGCGCTTTGAGGTGCATGCCCCCTTGGCGGTCATGCTGCTGGGTGCGCTTGCCATTCTGTCATCCCTCCTGATGCTTCTCGGGCTTAATCTCCAATGGGTCGCGCCGGTGATTCTGATTGCTGCCGTAGTGATTCTCGCCGCTGCGGTTCGAAGCCTCTCGGTTGAGAAGGCCCTCCAGAGTCAGATTCAGTCCGTCCTTGACTCCGCGAGCCGTGGCCTTCTGGAGCCCCGAATTATCAATATCCCCGAGGGCGCTCGGCTCACCGACTGCGCCTGGAGGCTCAATGAAGTGCTCGACCAGGTGGAGGCGGTCTTCCGTGAGAGCCTCACGGTGGTCACCCGGATGGGCATGGGCGACTTCAGTCGCCGCCCTCAGGCGGTAGGACTCCGTGGCCTCTACCCGGAGGTGCTCTCGCAGATTGAAACCACCCAGGTCTGCATTGCTCAGACGGTGGAAAAGCTCCAGCAGGCGATGGCTGCGCTCGCAGCGGGTGACTTTTCCACGCGTATCTCGACTGAAGGCACCTCGGGCATGTACTGCGAGATCCTCACAGACGCCAAGGAGGCGGTAAACGCCCTCAACTCCCTGTTGGGAAATGTGGTGTCCGTCATGAGTGCGGTGTCCCAGGGCAACCTCACCCAGCGCGTCACCGCCGATGGAGCGGGCAGCCTCCAGCGGCTGAAGACCGACCTCAACGCATCTCTAGAGTCGCTGGCCACATCCCTGAGCAGCGTGAATGGGAATACCCAGCGGGTTGCCGGTGCTGCAAATGAGACCAGCAGTGCGATTGGCCAGTTGGCGGACGGCGCGCACAGCCAGACCCAGTACATCGGGCAGGTGGTCACTGCGATTCGCCAGACGTCTCAGGCGGTGGGCGAGATTTCCGACAGCACCGAGCAGGCCAGCCGTCAGGCACAGGCCTCCGCCAATGTGGTTCGAGATGGCCGCTCCAAGATGGAACAACTCGTCGAGGTGGTCAACGGCATCGCCAGCAGCTCTGAGAAGATCAACAAGATCACAGATGTGATCGAGAAGATCGCCAACAAGACCAACCTGCTCTCGCTGAATGCTGCCATTGAGGCCGCCCGTGCGGGGGAGCACGGCAAGGGCTTTGCCGTGGTCGCCGATGAGGTGGGTAAGCTCGCAGCGAGCACAGCCGACAGCACCAAGGAAATTGCAGGCCTGATCAAGCAGGCGGCAAGCGAGACGGCCACTGCCGTGGTTGCTGTCCGTCAGGTGAGTGAGGACATGGAGCGAATTGTGCAGAGCTCCACGCAGACCGACACCATGCTCCAGCGCATTTCCTCCGCCGTAGAGGAGCAGACCCGAACCATGCAAGAGATTAATGTGAGCATGGCCAACCTCGACAAGATTGCGCAGAGCAATGCCGCGGCCTCTGAAGAGATTGCTGCCAGCATGGTTGAGCTCAGTCGCGTTGCCACTTCAACCCGTAAAGAAGTGGAGAAGTTCACTTTCTAGCTATGGAACTGGTCCTCTTTCACGCCCACGACAACGAGTACGCCCTTCCTGCTGAGCGGGTGGGTAAGGTTATGGAGCTGCTGCCTGTGACGCCCCTGCCTTATGCCCCCAGCACGGCAGAGGGCCTTGTCAATGTCTCAGGCTCTGTGCTCTTGAAGGTCTCACTCCCCGAACTGCTCGGGGTGCCTCACGAGCGACGCAAGAAGGAGGGCGTCCTGCTGGTTGTGAACACGAGCAGGGACATGGTGGTCATCCAGGTGGATGCGGTCTCCAGCAAGATCACGCTGGATGAGTCCACACTGACTCGCTACGAATCGAGCGGAGCTCATGGGCTGGTGGCTGGCGAGTTTTCCCTAGATGAACGCATGGTGCTTCTCCTGAGTCCCGATGCTCTCGCGCTCGAGGATATGCAGGCGGTGGGTGTGCCCGAGGGCGGTGGCGGATTGGTGGGTCGGCTCGAGGAGGCACGGGACGAGGCAGATAGCCATCACCTTGCAGACCTTGAAATGGTGACGGTACAAGACGGCGGTGAGGCCTACGCCTTCGCCATGCAGGATGTGGTGGAGATTGTGGAGGTCTCCTCCTTTACCCGTTTGCCCAATGTCGCTTCCGAGGTCGAGGGGCTCATGCTAATGCGAGGGAAGGCCTTGCTGGTGATCTCCCTTGCCCGTCTGCTGCATCGGGAGCAGGAGAGCCCCTGTCGCTTTGTTCTCGTGCTGAGTGCAGGCGAGGCGTCCCTGGGTATATCCGTGTCGCAGGTGATCGGGATTGAGCGCTACCTTCGAGATGACATCCAGGCCGCCAGTGGCGATGACGCCCAGCTGGAGGGTTACCTCCCTGGGGCGGGTAGCCGCGCAGGCAAGATGACTGGCCTGGTTTCCGTGAAGAGCCTTCTGCCCGCAGAGCGAATGGAGCTCTATCGGCGCTACCTGCATCAGCATGGAAAGGACAGCAGCATCATGGCAGAGATTCAGGCGCAGTCTGTACGGCGACTGCTTGCGTTCAAGCTCGGAGAGGAGCGGTGTGCGCTCGCCCTGGGCAGCGTGGACCGAGTGGAGGAGTATGTGAACCCGGTTGACCTCCCCGAGGGAGACGACATGTTCTCGGGTGTGGTTCAGATCAAGGGTGAGGTGGCCCCCGTTCTGGACCTGCGAAAGGCCCTTGGCTATCCCGAATCGGATACGGCCGCTTATGTGGTGGTCCGAGTGGAGGGACGTCCTTGGGCCTTGGTGGTTGACCGTGTTGATCGGGTGATCGAGATCCAAGAGCGAGACATCACGCCCGTGCGCAACAACGACACGGACTTCGTATCGGAAATTGGTCGGCTGAATGGAGAACTGGTGTCACTGCTCACCCTTGATCCGCTCGCCCGAGCCGCTTAGGAGCGCCCGTGGCAGAGTCTTTTGACAACCTCATAAATCAGATGAAGGATGCGGTCAGCACCGCAAATGACACCCGAAAACTCATCCATGAGCCGATCAAGCCCTCGGCTCGGCCTGCACCACCGAGTGGTGATGAGCAGCTTGGCCTTATCCACCAGCTGATGCTCGGCGTGGAGTCGCGCTATGGGATTAAGCCGGGAACCCTGGTGGAGCGAAAGCTTGCCCGCATTCTTTCGGAGATGCCTATCGCGGTGCTGCGCGACTGGGTGCAGTCACTCAACGCCTGTAGCGCAGAGCACCCCGATTGGCAGTCTCTCGTGGAGAGCTTGACGGTTCATGAGACTTACTTCTGCCGTGATCCTGAGCTCATGAATATGGTGGCGCGTGACATCCTCCCCGACATCATTGAGCGGCGGCAGGCCCACCAGCAGCTCCGCGTCTGGTCAGCCGCCAGCTCGAGTGGCGAGGAGGTCTACGATCTCTCTTTTATGTGCCTTCAGGGCCTTCAGAAGGTAGGCAAGGCCAAGCTCAGCCCCGAGCGAGGCATCGTGCCCTCGCCAGGATGGATGCTCTGGGTCTTAGGCACGGACGTGTCGAACCAGGCGCTTCGTACGGCCCGCGAGGGTGTGTATGGCGACCTCGGAATGGGCTCATTCCGCAACCTGCCTGAGCAGTGGAAGACGATGTTTGAGGAGGTGAAACTTCCTCCAGAGAATGCCATCTCGGGCGTTCGCTATCTCCGCGTTCGTGACTTTGTGCGTGAATGGGTTCGGTTCGAGCGCTTCAATCTGGTGAACAGCCGACCACCCGTGCAAGGCATGGACCTCGTCTTCTGCCGAAATGTGCTCATCTATTTTGAGGACCCAGTGAAGCAGGCCGTTCAGCGCATGCTGGCGAAGTCACTGTCGCCCGGTGGGGTGCTCGTGATGGGCGCCTCGGTCCAGATGCTGGTTCCTGAGTACTTCGTTCAGAAAAACGGCTCAGGTGGCCCCTGGTATGTGAGAAATGAGGTTCTTGCTTGATTCGCCTCCTCATCTCGGACGACTCTGCCTTCATGCGTATCGCCATCCGGAAGATGGTGGAGGCCTTTGACGACATCGAGGTCGTTGGAGAGGCACGCACGGGCCAGATGGCGGTTGAGATGGTTGAAAACCTCAAGCCCGACGTCGTCACGATGGATGTCGAGATGCCTGTGATGGATGGCCTCGAGGCCACCAAGCAGATCATGTCGCGTGCACCCACTCCGATCATCATGCTGAGCAGCCTCACCGAGCGAAATTCGGTGACCACACTCAAGGCGCTTGAGCTCGGTGCAGTCGATTTCATTGCCAAGAAGTCCTCCTTCGTTCAGCTCGACATTGTGAAGATCGGCGAGGAACTGGTGGAGAAGCTTCGGTATTGGGGCAAGAAGAAGACGCGTGTCTCGATGGGTGCCCGTCCGAGCGCTGCGGCACCGGCCTTTTTTCGGCCCATTGAGTCCGCCCCTCCGGTCAACCTGCGAAAGGCCGATAGCCCGCTCGCCCCGTCGCTGGTGGTGCTTGGCATCTCAACCGGTGGCCCTGCCACCCTCCCGCAGACGCTCAAGGCCATGGCTCCCCTGCAGTGCCCGATGGTAGTGGCTCAGCACATGCCTCCCATGTTTACCAACGGATTTGCGCGCCACCTCAAGATGGAAACGGGCCATGACGTGGTGGAGAGCACCGATGGCATGGAGCTCAAGCCCGGCATGATCGTGATCGCCCGAGGTGGCACGGATGTCTTCGTGCGTGAGCCCTTTCCAGGGCAGATCATGCTCTACGAGCGCACTCACCCCGAGGCCAATATCCACCCCAATGCCGATATTCTGTTTCGATCGGCTGCGAGTGTGTCCGGGCCGGTCTTGGCCGTGGTGATGACCGGCATGGGCAGTGACGGAATGAAGGGAGCTCAGGAGCTCGTTAATCGAAAGTCTAGCCCCGTCATGGCCCAGTCACCCGACAGCTGCATTGTGGACGGCATGCCGTCCTCTGTGATTCAGGCTGGCCTTGCCAGTGCGATTCTGCCACCCGAAGAACTCGGAACGCGAATCGGTCGTCTCGCCGGCAAGCCGCTGGCATCCTTTAACCCTTAGCCCAAATTCTCACGAGGCTCTTCATGTCAAAGAAAAATATTCTGATCGTCGACGACTCCTTTGTGATGCGTGCGCTCTTGCGCGGCATCGTCACCGCCGACCCCGATCTGAATGTGGTGGGCGAAGCGACCAACGGGCTGGAAGCACTTCAGAACATCAAAGAGCTCAATCCCGACCTCGTGCTGCTGGATATCGAGATGCCCCACATGGATGGCATTGAGTGCCTTAAGCGACTCCGCCTCCTGAGTCGCGTGCCCGTGATCATCGTGTCCTCAGTCGCTCAGACAGGATCTCCCCAGGCGCTCGAGGCGCGTAAGCTGGGCGCGGCCGAGGTGATTGCTAAGCCCTCCGGGGCCATGAGCCTAGACCTCAATGCCAAGAAGGGCCACGAGATTGTCTCAGCAGCCCGCCGCGTGCTTGGGCTTGCCTAAGGAGGGTGTATGTCCGATGACTTCATCGAAACCATATGGGCCCAGTATGCGGTTGAAACCGAAGAGCACATTGAGGCGATTGAATCCGCTCTGGTGCGCGCCGACAGCGAGGCCCTAACCCACGAGGAAATCTCCGGACTCTTCCGAGCCTTCCATTCGCTCAAGGGCCTGAGCCGGGTGATGGAGCTCGCCGCCCTTGAGTCGGTCACCCATCGTTCCGAAGACCTCCTCGGTCTGGTTCGAGACGGCGTCACCGCGCTCGATAAGCCGATGGTCGACCTCCTCCTGCGCGCCCTTGACGCCATCAAGACGCTCCGCGATCTGGCCGTGGCCCAGCGCTCGGATGGTGAAAAGCCCGAGGCCTTGGTGAAGGAACTGGTTGCAGCCTTCAAACGGGCGAGCGGTGGCGGTGGTGGTGAGGAGGCGGCACCTGCTGCGCCCGTAGCCGCTCCAGCCTCACCGAGCGCCCCGCCCGCGGAGGCGCCTGCCGAGGGGGCTGGTTCTGTTTCAACAGAGGCCGTGGCTGCTGCGCCGATCTCTAAGCCTAAGCAAGAGCTTCGTGCCCCTACCGAGGGCGAGACTAGCGACGACCAGGAGATTTTTCTTCGCCTGGTGAAGAACGGCCTCCCGATTCTGGAGCAATTGGCCAAATCGATTGCAGCAAAGGAAGACCCCTCCAAGGTGATTGCAGTGGCGAACGACATTCGCCGCCCCCTCTCTTGGATGCAGCGGGCTGCCACCAAGCTTGGCTATATCGGAATCGAAACCCGTATCCACGACATCCTCAAAACCCTTCCTAAGGACGAGGGCTACACCCAAGAGACGGGCGAGCGTGTGGTGGATGCGATTGTGGCTCTGCTGGGAGACCTTCAGTTCCTGGGTGAGACCACTGGCAGTGATCTGGGTGGAGAGAGTCTTGCGAATGTGCTCTCTCGCACGCTGAAGGACAACCTCCAGGTACTCCTGGGGCAGGTGAATGAGCAGCTCGACGCCCTCGAGTCGAGCGTCGATATGGCCGATGACGACCTCTCCGACCTCATCTCTCAGGCCTTCTCACGGGTGCATTCCTACCTGTCGTCGATCTACCCCGACATGCACCTCGACCTCCCGCTCATGTTTGTCGACGCGTACGCGAGAGCTGCACGACGCCAGCTGGCCATCTACAGCGACGTGATCGACCTCACGCGGGATGCAGTGCGCATGATCAAAGAGCTGGGCGCATCCAAACAGAAGAACCCGCTCACTCAGCCCGAGCTGGCCGCTCAGAGTGCCAAGCTGGTGGGCCGCATGAAGGACTACCTCTGGAGCCACGACAGCACGGGTACGACCCCCGTAGATGCAGTGAAAGCCTTCGTCGCCCATCTCAATATCCCTACCGAGCTCTCCGCGCTGCTCTCTCCTGAGAACACGCGCGAACTGATGGAAGCGATTCAGTCGGGACACGAGGCCTATCTCATCACCGCGCATCTAGAGTCCTCCGAAGAGCTCGCCTCAGCCTTCTTGGGCTGGGTCTCGAGCCGTGGATCGGTCATCACCAATCGTTCTGTCTTTGTGGATCAGGCCAGCTGGTACGAGATGCTCTTTATCTCAACGGCCAAGCGTTCCGAGGTTGAGACCGAGCTCAACGAGATTGACCAGGGACGAGGCCTGGTGCGCCTCGGCCCGCCGCTCGGTCAGACTAGCCCAGTGGCGCCCGTCACTCCGATCAAGCCCGTCACCCAGAACGCTGCCGCTCCCATGGCGGCCGACACGGGTGATGGAGCGGCTGCTGGAGCGAAAGGTGGAGCGCCCCGTCCTGCCGCCGCGAGCTCAAATGTGATTCGTGTGCCCGGTGAGATGTTGGATCACTTCATGAACCAGATCGGCGAGATGGTACTGGTCCGTGGCCAGTTGGCGCATGTGATTGCCGACCAGCGAATTCGAGAGATGGCTCTGGCCCTGCGAAGAGTCTCCGACCGCCTTCCACCAGAGCTTGCAGGGTCTGCTGATATGCAGAGGCTGCTCGATCTAGTGGATGAGCAAGGACGTCGACTCCAGGAGACCGACGCCTTGATTCAAGGTGCCTTGTCTCGTTTGCAAGATAGCGTCATGGGGCTGCGCGTCGTTCCGGTGGAACTCGTCTTCAAGCGTTTCCCACGAATGGTGCGCGACCTCGCGCAGGCGCAGGGTAAACAGATTCGCCTTGAACTCATCGGCCAAGAGGTGAAGATCGACAAGGCCATGGTGGAGTCGCTGGCCGACCCCTTGTTGCATATGGTGCGAAACAGCGCTGACCATGGCGTTGAAATTCCCGAGGAGCGTCGACGGGCCGGTAAGCCCGACGAGGCCGTGATTCGCATCAGTGCGGAGCAGCAGGGTAGTCGCATCCTGATTCGGGTCACTGACGATGGGAAGGGTATTGATGCGGAGCGGGTGCGTCGTAAGGCTGTAGAGCGCGGGCTCATCAAAGAAGAGGAGAGCCATCTACTCTCCAAGGAAGAGACGCTGAAGTTTATTTTCCGCGCAGGGTTTAGCACTGCCGAGGTTGTGACTGAGACTTCAGGCCGTGGGGTGGGCATGGATGTGGTCCGCACCAACGTGATGAGACTGGGGGGCAGCATTCAGCTCGACTCAGAGGTGGGTAAGGGCACGAGCTTCACCATGCAGATGCCTCTGTCTGCCGCAGTGCAAGAGGTGCTTTTGGTCAACGCCTCTCGTCAGACTCTGGCCATTCCTGGCCGTTATGTGGCTGAGGTGGTGGAAATTGATGGGTCGGAGATTCAGTCGGTGAAAGGACGTCAGGCCCTCCTGCTCCGCGGCAGCTTCCTTCCGATTGTTCGACTTGATGAGCTCTTGGGGTTCAAGACCGACCACGCTGTGATGCCGAAGTGCATCGTGGTGCTCTCGGATGGCCAGCGAACGCTGGGCGTGAGCGTGGACGAGTTCGTTGGCCGCCAAGAGCTCTTCACAAAAGATATTCATCCGCGCCTGGCTGCTCTCCCGGGGGTTGGCGGAGCCTCGATTCTAGGGGATGGCCGTGTGGTGCTCATCCTGGACGGAGCGGCACTCTACCGACTTGCGGAGAACTTTAAGCCCGCGGGCGCACTCTCGCTCGCGGCCTAAAGGAAGCCTCGCATGGCCATCTACCTCCAGGTCTGTGCGGGGCCTCTCTATCTGATGCTTGCAGCCGACGGAGTGCACGAGGTCACCACCCTGGATCGCCTCGGACAGAGTGAGCGCGGCTATGTGGAGTGGCGGGAGATGGTGCTTCCCTTGGTCTCCGTCGCGGAGTTCTTCGAGCTCACACCCGACACAGCCGACAGCCTCGGTCTGGCCCAGGGCGCAGAGCCTGCGGCCGCACAGCCCGTGGTGATCTATAGCCCAGCTGATGAGGCCGACGCGATTGCATTTCTGCTTGATGAGGTCCTGTGGCTCAAAGAACTTCCTGCACAGGCTTGGCTTGCACTGCCTCCCGTGCCCGCGAGAACCCGACACTTCTTTGATGCGATCATGAGCTTCCCAGAAACGGGTCACCAGGCGTTTCGGCTTCGCCGGCCTCTGCGGCCTTTGGATTTCCGGTCAGCGGGGGGCTGGATGATGGCTTCGGAGGCTGTTCTCGAGGGCCAGCTGGAGCATTAAGGCCTCAATCACAGGCCGGATAAGTGTTGTCTGCTGACCCAGAAGCATTCGCAGTGAGTCGGTGGTGATCTCGGTGCAGCTGATGGCCTTGACGGCCACTGCAGTTGCGCTGCGCAGGCCGCCTGAGAGGATGGCCTGCTCTCCCAGAAGCTCTCCGGGACCGAGGCGTGCCATGGGTTCCCGAGACGGCGGAAGAAAGATCTCCACCTCTCCGGAGATCAACAGATACGCCTTGTCGGCTGGATCGCCCCGCTTGAACAGCACATAGCCCGCGGGGTACTCGCGACTGGGGAGTGCGGAGTCGAATTCGCTCATGACGCCTCTGTGCCCACAATCCTTGAAATCGTCACTCTGCAAATGCTGCGAAGGGCGTCCTGTGCGGCATAGAGCTCGTCGCGGGCACGCTCGATCGGGATGAGGCGGGTATTGAGCAGACCATCGGCCGTTGCGGTCCAGCGCGAAGGAAGCCCCGCCAGCCCTTCGGCCAGTCCAAGCACACAGCCCGGGCCCATCAGCACTGCACGGTCGCCCTGGTCCACGACCACCTGCCCTTGAATAATGACGTGGGCCTCACGGATGGGTGCACCTCGCGTCAGAATCACCTCACCACGCGTGAAGAAGCCTGTCTTCAGGAGATTGGAGGACCAGATCTTGGTGTACAGGCGCTCTTCGCTGGTGAGCGCTGCGTCCTCATACTGTTTGAGCTGGGCGGAGTCGGACTCGATGCGCACAAGGGCACCAATTCGATCCAGCTTCTGTGTGTTGATGCCAAACAGAACATCTGAGGAACGGCTCGCTGCCATAAGAACTCGGCCCTAGGGCAGCTGGAGACTGAGTCGATCGCGTGCCATGAAGACGCGATCGGGTAACTGCGCCTCAATGGCCTTGGCAACCTCGTCGGTTCGCGCCGGGTCGTGGTGAGAGAGTGCAAGTTGTTGGGCGTTACTGGCTGCCCGAAATCTCACGCCCTCCTGCCAGGTTGAGTGCCCCCAGCCCTTGAAGCCACTGAAGCTGGTGTCATCGTAACTGGAGTCCCAGACCACCAAGGCCGCATCTCTGGAGAACTCCACCATGCGTGCATCGGCCTCCGTGCCGTGCTCGTGGTCGCTGAGGTACACCACCTCACTGTTGGCGCCGTTCACACCGATGCGATAGCCAAAGGCACGGCCGGGGTGGTTGAGCTCACAGGCCTGAATCGACCAGACACCGAGCTGAGTCTTCTGCAACGGCAGGGGCTGAAACTTCATCTGGGGGGAGATGAGGGAGAGCGAGACTGGAAAGCCAACTCCACCGTAAACCGAATTCACTCTGGCGATGAGATCCTGCTCGGAATCACAGTTCGCGCTGGCAAGCGTGAGCGAGCCCTGGCGCTTCTTCCCGAGGAAATAAGGCAGTCCAAGCACGTGATCGAGGTGGAAGTGGGAGAGCAGGATGACGTCATGCCCTTCGCTGGGCTCTGCATGCATGAGGCCAGTGCCTGCATCGATAAAGAGGCGGCTCTGTGGCACTTCAAGCCCCACGCAGCTGGTGTCTCCGCCAAGCTCAGCATGCTGGGGCGTAAAAAATGGGTAAGACGCTCGAGTGCCCCAGAAGGTGATGTTCACGGGCTCTGGCCTTAGGTGAGGGTGGCCGGGGGCGTTTTGAGCCCAAGCACACGCACAACCGTACAACGGGAGATGCCCTTAAGGCCGGGATTTGCAGCCCGAACCTCCTGGATGCTGCGCCCAATCGGGAACATCAGCGCATTCACCACCCGGGTGGAGACGATCTTGGACGGGGGAACCTGCTCAGCGATGCCAGCAGACAGCCCGAGCACGGAACCCGGCCCGTAGTGAACGGGCTGCCCGGAGGCGTCGGTTCCGAGCGCAATGCCAGTGACAACAAGATAACCAGCGGCAGGGACTTCGGCTGGGTCGATGATGGTCTTTTCAGGCGTGAATGCGGTCATGTTGAGCCGATCTGAGGACCGCAGCCTGAGAAACAGATTCTCCATGGACTTGAGGTGAGCCCAGGCCGGCGTATTGAGCATGGACAGGATTCGCTTTGGATCGTACTTGGCCATGGTCTGCACCTCTTCCGATAGGGCAAAGCCCAGCGGCTGATTCTGGCGGCGTTTGGCATCGATCTCGTTCTTCATCGCGAGCTCGAGCAGCAGGCCTTCAATCACGGGCCGAATAATGCCAGGCTCGCTCTGGAGCACCGCCTTGAGCTTTTCGGTGGTGACCTCGATGCAGGTTGCGTCTTCAATCGCCCACGCAGCAGCACCGCGAACCCCACCCAGCAGAATGGCCTGCTCACCGAACGCGTCGCCCTCCTTGAGCTGCGCAATCACCTGACGGCTGTCGGGGTCGAAGATCTCGATGGTTCCGGACTT
This sequence comes from Pseudomonadota bacterium, assembly GCA_041165705.1. Taxonomy (GTDB): domain Bacteria; phylum Pseudomonadota; class Gammaproteobacteria; order Burkholderiales; family Burkholderiaceae_A; genus Hahnella. Next base: position 367 of record JBEAMW010000020.1, on the reverse strand, counting down.
GATCAGGTAGAGCTTATCGGCCTGGTCGCCCTTGTTAAAGAGCACCTCCTGGCTTTTAAAGCTGACCTCTGCGAATTGGACGGCAGGCTGACTCATAGCCCTTCAGTTTAACCCAAACGCTAGAATTGAAATTCGATTACAGGTATGGTTCGCAGATGGGAAGACACTCACTATCAACAGACGATGTCATTGCGCTGATGTCCGGCGCCTCGAGCCGTCTGTTTGCCGCCGAGAGCCCTGCTGAACTGGTAGAGGTGCTCGGCTCGGCGATCCAGCAGGCCCATCTGGCCCAGTCCGTCACGCTGGCTGGTCCATTCAGTGGGCACGGAATGTCCCGTCTCGCAGATGCGGGACACTCCTCGCCCTC
>JBEAMW010000019.1:0-48154 GCA_041165705.1 Pseudomonadota bacterium | reverse complement strand
TGCCTGGGGACAATGTGAAGATGGTGGTTACTCTGATTGCACCGATTGCGATGGAGCAGGGTCTGCGCTTTGCAATCCGTGAGGGTGGCCGTACCGTCGGCGCAGGCGTCGTCGCAAAGGTGATTGAGTAAGGGTTAGGAACCCGCGCACCCTGGTCGGCCTGCCCAGGGTGTGGCGAAGTCTCGCAGGCCTCGTTCTTTCTTCGTTCTTTGAGGAGTAAACCATGCAGCAAAAGATTCGTATTCGCCTGAAGGCATTCGACTACAAACTCATCGACCAGTCGGCCATGGAGATCGTGGACACGGCTAAGCGCACCGGCGCTGTGGTCAAGGGCCCCGTTCCTCTGCCCACCCGTTTTCGCCGCTTCGACATCCTGCGCAGCCCGCACGTCAACAAGACCTCGCGCGATCAGTTCGAACTGCGTACCCATCAGCGCCTGATGGACATCGTCGATCCAACGGACAAGACGGTGGACGCACTGATGAAGCTCGACCTGCCCGCAGGTGTCGACGTCGAAATCAAGCTTCAGTAAAAATTGCTTGCGGCTTCGGCCGTTCGTTGTATATACTTGAAGGCTTTCCCGCTTTGGGGAAGCCAGTTTTAAATCAGCCCTGGCCAATCGTAGCCAGGATCGGAGAAGAATATGAGCCTTGGACTACTCGGTCGCAAGGTTGGTATGACCCGTATCTTTACGGACGACGGTGATTCAATCCCCGTAACCGTAATCGACGTGTCTAACAACCACGTGACACAACTCAAGTCTGTCGACACCGACGGCTATACGGCTGTGCAGGTCGCCTTTGGGCGTCGCCGCGCCACCAATCTCACCAAGCCTGTTGCAGGCCACTTCGCCAAAGCGGGCGTAGAGGCCGGCGAGATCCTGCGTGAATTCCCCGTGTCTGCGGAGCAGCTCGCTGGCTTCGCAGCCGGCCAGGCGCTCTCTGCCGAAGTCTTTGCACAGGGCCAGCTGGTCGATGTCACCGGCACCACCCAGGGCAAGGGCTTCACCGGCACCATTAAGCGCCACAACTTCAGCTCGCAGCGCGCCTCTCACGGTAACTCCCGGTCGCACAATGTTCCTGGCTCCATCGGTATGGCGCAGGATCCTGGCCGTGTCTTCCCCGGTAAGCGTATGCCTGGCCATGACGGCGATGTCCGTCGCACCGCCCAGAACCTCGAGGTTGCTCGCGTTGATGCCCAGCGCCAGCTCGTGCTGGTCAAGGGTGCGGTTCCTGGCTCACGTGGCGGTCATGTGGTGATTCGCCCCGCGGTTCGTATGGCAGTCAAGGGCTAAGGAGACGACATGGAACTCACGCTCTTAAACGAAGCAGGACAAGCCACCGGCACCGTGCAGGCCACGGATGTGGTCTTCAATCGCGACTACAACGAGCCCCTGATTCATCAGGTGGTCGTGGCCTACCAGGCCAACGCGCGCAGTGCCAACCGTGCTCAGAAAGACCGCAGCGAGGTTAACAAGTCCACCAAGAAGCCCTGGCGCCAAAAGGGCACGGGTCGTGCTCGTGTGGGCCGCGCATCCAGCCCGCTCTGGCGTGGCGGTGGTAAGGTGTTCCCTAACTCGCCCGACGAGAACTTCAGCCACAAGCTCAACAAGAAGATGTACCGCGCCGGTGTGCGGGCCATCCTCTCGCAGCTCGCCCGCGAAGGCCGGCTGGCGATTGTCGAGTCTTTTGAGGTTGACGCCCCCAAGACCAAGCTGGTCGCCGACAAGCTCAAACAGATGGGCATGGCCAATGTGCTGCTCATCAAAGAGACGGTCGATGAGACGCTCTACCTCGCCTCACGCAACCTGCAGAGCATGGCCGTGATCGAGCCCGAGTCAGCCGATCCAGTCTCCCTGGTCTATTTTGACAAGGTGCTCATGACGCGTGCCGCCTTGGCTCGTTTTGAGGAGATGTTTGCATGAATCAAGAGCGCCTCATGAAGATTCTGCTCGCCCCGGTGGTCTCCGAGAAGTCCACCCAGATCGGCGAGCAAAACAACCAGGTGGCCTTCCGTGTGCTGCCCGATGCCACCAAGCCCGAGATTGCTGCGGCCGTTGAGCTGATGTTCAAAGTCCGCGTGGCGGATGTCCGTGTGCTCAACCAGAAGGGCAAGGTGAAGCGTCATGGCAAGTCGATCGGCCGTCGTCGCGAAGTCCGCAAGGCCTACGTGTCTCTCGCCGAAGGACAGGAAATCAACTTCGTTGGGGAGGGTGCGTAATGCCCATCGTAAAACTCAAGCCAACTTCCGCCGGCCAGCGCGCCGTGGTGAAGGTGGTGCACCCGCATCTCTACAAAGGCCGTCCCCTGGACGCCCTCACCGAGGCGCAGTCCACCACAGCCGGCCGCAATAACTACGGCCGCATCACCACGCGTCATCGCGGAGGTGGTCATAAGCACCACTACCGCCTGATCGACTTCCGTCGCACCAAGGATGGTATTCCCGCCAAGGTGGAGCGCATCGAATATGACCCCAACCGCAGCGCCCACATTGCCCTGCTCTGCTACGCAGATGGCGAGCGTCGCTACATCATTGCCCCCAAGGGCATTGAGGTGGGCACTGAACTGATGAACGGCTCTGAGGCCCCCATCAAGCCGGGCAACACCCTGCCTATCCGCAACATTCCGGTGGGTTCAACGATTCATTGCATCGAGATCATCCCCGGCAAGGGGGCCCAGATGGCCCGTTCCGCAGGCGGCAGCGCTCAACTCCTGGCACGTGAGGGCACCTACGCTCAGGTTCGTCTGCGCTCGGGTGAGATCCGTCGTGTGCACATTGAGTGCCGTGCCACCATCGGTGAAGTCTCCAACGGCGAGCACAACCTTCGCCAGTACGGCAAGGCCGGTGCCATGCGTTGGCGTGGCGTGCGTCCCACCGTTCGCGGTGTGGCCATGAACCCGATCGATCACCCGCACGGTGGTGGTGAGGGTCGTACCGGTGAGGCTCGTGAGCCCGTCAGTCCATGGGGTACCCCGACCAAGGGCTATCGTACGCGCCGCAACAAGCGGACCAACTCCATGATTGTGACCAGCCGTCACAAGCGCAAATAAGGCCAGAAGGAACTAGACATGGCACGTTCAGCAAAAAAAGGCCCCTTCGTCGACGACCACCTCTACAAGAAGGTAGAGACGGCCGTGGAGTCGAAAGACAAGCGCCCCATCAAGACCTGGTCCCGTCGTTCGACCATCCTGCCGGAGTTTGTCGGCCTCACCATCGCGGTTCACAACGGCCGTCAGCACATGCCGGTGTATGTCACCGACAACATGGTTGGTCACAAGCTCGGTGAGTTTGCGCTCACGCGCACCTTCAAAGGCCACGCGGCCGACAAGAAGGCTAAGAAGTAAGCGCGCGCACCCAAAGGAATCCACATGGACACTTCAGCAAAACTTCGTGGCGTTCGACTCTCTGCCCAAAAGGGCCGGCTGGTAGCCGACCTCATTCGTGGCAAGCCGGTTGAGCAAGCCCTCAACACCCTGACCTTCACGCCCAAAAAGGCGGCAGTCATTGTGAAAAAGGTCCTTGAGTCCGCAATTGCCAACGCCGAGCACAACGACGGCGCTGACATTGACGAACTTAAGGTTAAGACCATCACGGTCGAGCGTGGCACCAAGCTGCGTCGCTTCTCAGCGCGCGCAAAGGGTCGTGGCGTGCGGATTGAAAAGCCCACCTGCCATATCAGCATCACCGTTGGACAATAAGGACGGACACGCATGGGTCAGAAAATACATCCCACCGGCTTTCGCCTCCCAGTCTCTCGTAACTGGGCGTCACGCTGGTTCGCCAATCCCCGTGACTTCGGCAAGATGCTCAATGAGGACATCGCAGTTCGTGACTTCCTCAAGAAGAAGCTGAAGTCCGCGGCCGTCGGCCGTGTGCTGATTGAGCGTCCGGCGAAGAACGCCAAGATCACCATTTTCAGCGCCCGTCCCGGCGTTGTGATTGGCAAGAAGGGCGAGGACATCGAGGCACTCAAGGCCCAGCTCTCGGCCATGATGGGCGTGCCCGTTCACGTCAACATCGAAGAGATTCGCAAGCCTGAGGTCGACGCGCAGCTGATCGCTGAGAGCATCACCCAGCAGCTCGAAAAGCGCATCATGTTCCGCCGCGCAATGAAGCGCGCCATGCAGAACGCCATGCGTCTGGGCGCCCAGGGCATCAAGATTATGTCGGCTGGTCGTCTGAACGGTGCTGAGATCGCACGGACCGAGTGGTACCGCGAAGGCCGTGTGCCCCTTCACACCCTGCGTGCAGACATCGACTACGGCTTCGCCGAGGCCGTAACCACCTACGGCATCATCGGTGTCAAGGTCTGGGTCTACAAGGGCGACACCCTTGGCCGCGCGGACGCACCGGTTGCTGCTGACGCAGCCCCCGCTGAGCCACGCGAAGACCGCAAGCCCCGCCGTGCTCCCGCTGCCAAGCGCCCTGAGGGCGAGGCAGGTGAGGCCAAGCCCGCGGTCAAGCGCGTTCGTAAAGTCTCTGCCGCCTCTGCAGCCGCAGACAAGCCCGCTTCCTAAAAGAGGTCAACCATGCTTCAACCATCACGCCGCAAATACCGCAAGGAGCAGAAGGGCCGCAACACAGGCCTGGCTACGCGCGGTATCGACGTCAGCTTCGGTGATTTCGGCCTGAAGGCCACCGCCCGTGGCCGACTCACCTCCCGCCAGATCGAATCGGCTCGACGGGCCATGACGCGCCACATCAAGCGCGGTGGCCGTATCTGGATTCGCATCTTCCCCGACAAGCCCATTTCGCGTAAGCCTGCTGAGGTGCGTATGGGTAACGGTAAAGGCAACCCCGAGTACTACGTCGCTGAGATTCAGCCCGGCAAGGTGCTCTACGAGATGGACGGCGTCGACGAGCAGCTCGCTCGTGAGGCCTTCCGCCTAGCCGCCGCAAAACTGCCCTTGTCCACCACGTTCGTGGTGCGTCAGGTCGGTCGATAAAAGGATCTCCTTATGAACCTCAAGGAACTCAGAACCAAGGATGACGCGGGCCTCAATCAAGAGCTCGAGTCTCTGCTCCGCGCACACTTCAACCTGCGCATGCAGCATGGCACGCAGCAGCTCGCAGACACTGCGCAGCTCGGCCGCGTTCGCCGTGACATCGCACGTGTGAAGACGTTGATTCGCGAAAGGAAATCGGCATGACCCAGGCCACTACGCTTACACGCACCCTGGTGGGTCGTGTCGTCAGCGACAAGATGCAAAAGACCGTCACCGTACTGGTTGAGCGCAAGATTCAGCACCCCCTCTATGGCAAGTACATCGCGCAGTCCAAGAAGTACCACGCGCATGTGGACCAGGAAGGGATTGGCATGGGCGATACGGTCGAGATCGCAGAGACGCGCCCCATCTCCAAAACCAAGAGCTGGATGGTGACCAAGCTGATCGAGAAGGCCATCGTCGTCTAGCGTTTCACTCGCCGGTGCTTGACAGCATCGGCGAACTGTTGGATACTCGTAGGCTTTCCTCGAAACATTGTGCGATTGCAGTGACAGCGCAGTTCGAGGAAAACCCCAGAAGTAAGCAAGTCCCAGGTTGTTCTTCCCGAAAGGGCCCAATACTGCCGCGTCATCGAGCATTAAGGCGTGGAAAGTTGGGGAGCAGGTCTCAACTATTGAACTGAGGAATCAGGAATCATGATTCAGATGCAATCGCGTCTGGACGTGGCCGATAACACCGGCGCTCGTTCAGTGATGTGTATCAAGGTGCTTGGAGGCTCCAAGCGCCGTTACGCCGGTATTGGCGACATCATCAAGGTCTCCATCAAGGACGCCGCCCCCCGTGGCCGCGTCAAAAAGGGCGAGGTCTACAACGCCGTGGTGGTGCGTACCGCCAAGGGCGTACGCCGCCCCGATGGCTCGCTGGTGCGCTTTGATGGCAACGCAGCCGTCCTGCTCAACAACAAACTCGAGCCAATTGGCACCCGTATTTTTGGGCCCGTGACCCGTGAGCTTCGCAGTGAGAAGTTCATGAAGATCGTTTCCCTGGCCCCTGAGGTTATCTAAAAGGACCATCCCGATGAACAAGATCCGGAAAGGTGACGAGGTCATCGTCATTGCGGGCCGTGACAAGGGCAAGCGTGGCGTCGTGCTGCAGCGTGTCGACGACCAGCACCTCATCGTTGAGGGCGTCAACCTGGTGAAAAAACACCAGAAGCCGAACCCGATGCGCGGCCAGCAAGGCGGCATCGTTGATAAGGCCATGCCCATCGACCAGTCCAACGTCGCTATCTACAACCCTTCCACGGCCAAGGCCGACCGCGTGACGATTCAGGTCTCCGCTGAGGGTGAGAAGCAGCGCGTCTATCGCTCGTCTAACGAGCCCATCCCCACGCCCAGTTCGGCCGCGTAAGGAAGGAAAGACACCATGAGCACCCGTCTCCAAGACTACTACCGCGACACCGTCTCTCCCAAACTCATTGAGCAGTTTGGCTACAAGTCCAAAATGGAAGTCCCCCGTCTCACCAAGATCACCCTCAACATGGGAGTGGGCGAGGCGATTTCGGACAAGAAGGTGATTGAAGCCGCAGTGGGCGACCTCACCAAGATCGCTGGCCAGAAGCCCGTGGTCACCAAGGCTCGTAAGGCCATCGCAGGCTTTAAGATCCGTGAGGGCTATCCCATTGGCTGCATGGTCACCCTGCGTGGCGCGCGGATGTTCGAGTTCCTCGACCGCTTTGTCACCATCGCCCTTCCCCGGGTGCGCGACTTCCGCGGAATCTCGGGCAAGGCCTTCGATGGCCGCGGCAACTACAACATCGGCGTCAAAGAACAGATCATCTTCCCCGAGATCGAGTACGACAAGGTCGATGCGCTGCGCGGCCTGAACATCAGCGTCACCACCACTGCAAAGACCGACGCAGAGGCCAAGGCCCTGCTGACCGCCTTTAAGTTCCCCTTTAAGAACTGATCCCTCAAGGATTTCATCATGGCAAAACTCTCACTGATCAATCGCGAGAAAAAGCGTGAAGCCACCGTCAAGAAGTTCGCGGCCAAGCGCGCGGCCCTTCAGGCCATCATCGCCGACCAGTCCAAGTCTGAAGAAGAGCGTTACGAGGCACGTCTGGCCCTGCAGGCCCTGCCCCGCAACGCGAGCCCCGTGCGTCTGCGTAACCGCTGCCAGCTCACTGGCCGTCCTCGTGGCACCTTCCGCATGTTCGGTCTGGCTCGCGCCAAGATCCGTGAGGCTGCCTTCCGTGGCGAAATCCCCGGCCTGACCAAGGCGAGCTGGTAATCCAGCGCGTCGTTATAGAACCATCGTAAAAGGGTCTCATCTATGAGCATGAACGATCCCATCGCCGACATGTTTACCCGCATTCGCAATGCGCAGCGGGTTGAGAAGCAGTCGGTCCAGATGCCCTCCTCCAAGCTGAAGGTGGCCATTGCCACGCTGCTGAAGGACGAGGGCTACATCGATCACTTCGAGGTCCGTCAGAACGGCCCGAAGGCCGATCTCGAGATTGCACTCAAGTACCACGCGGGTCGTCCCGTCATTGAGCGCATCGAGCGCGTCTCGCGCCCCGGCCTGCGTGCCTACCGCGGCTGCTCCGCCATCCCCACGGTGATGAACGGACTGGGCGTCGCGATTGTCTCCACCTCGCGTGGCCTCATGACCGACCGTAAAGCCCGTGCAAACGGCATCGGCGGCGAAGTCATCGGCATCGTTGCTTAAGGAGAACAGCCATGTCACGCATCGCTAAATATCCCGTCGCCATTCCCGCAGGTGTTGAGGCCAATGTGCAGCCCAACCTGATCACCGTGAAGGGTCCGCTGGGCACCCTCACGCAGGCGATCACCGACGGCATCCAGATTCAGCAGGAGTCCGGCAAGCTTCAGGTCTCGGTCACCAATGACACCCGTGAGGCCAAGGCCATGTCCGGCACCATGCGCGCACTCGTGGCCAACATGGTCCAGGGCGTATCCAAGGGCTTTGAGAAGAAGCTGAGCCTCGTCGGCGTGGGCTACAAGGCCGCCGCGCAGGGCAAGAGCCTCAATCTCTCCCTGGGCTTTTCGCACCCGGTCGACTATGCACTCCCCGAGGGGATTAAGGCGGAGACGCCCACCCCCACCGAGATCATCATCAAAGGCATTGATAAGCAGCGCGTGGGCCAGGTGGCCGCTGAGGTGCGTGCCTATCGTCCTCCCGAGCCCTACAAGGGCAAGGGCGTGCGCTATGCCAATGAAGTTGTGGTGATCAAAGAGACCAAGAAGAAATAACCGACCGAACTGCCGAAACGCACACTAGGTCAACAAGGATGAGTCAAATGGACAAATCGCAAAGCAGACTTCGCCGGGCCCGTCAGACCCGCGCCAAGATTCGCGAACTCCGCGTGCATCGCCTCTCGGTGCACCGAACCAACCTGCACATCTACGCCACCATCTCCGATGCGTCGGGCGCGACCGTTCTGGTCAGCGCATCCACCGTCGAGGCCGAGGTGCGCGCTGCACTTGCAGGCCAGTCCGGCAAAGGCGGGAACGTCCAGGCCGCAGCGCTGGTGGGCAAGCGCGTGGCTGAAAAGGCCAAGGCTGCTGGCATAACCGCCGTCGCATTCGATCGCGCTGGCCTGCGTTACCACGGCCGTGTGAAAGCACTCGCAGAAGCTGCCCGCGAGGGTGGGCTTCAGTTCTAAGAAAGGAATCTCGGTATGGCAAAGATGCAAGCACGTGTGAGCACCGAAGACCGGGATGACGGCCTTCGCGAAAAGATGATTGCGGTTAATCGCGTCTCCAAAACCGTGAAGGGCGGACGAATCCTCGGATTCGCGGCACTCACCGTGGTCGGTGATGGCGACGGCAGCGTTGGCATGGGCAAAGGCAAGTCCCGTGAGGTGCCGGTCGCGGTTCAGAAGGCCATGGATGAGGCCCGTCGCAAGATGGTGCGGGTCTCCCTCAAGGGCGGCACCTTCCATCACACCGTCACCGGTAAGCATGGCGCCTCTACGGTCCTGATCTCCCCTGCCGCCAAGGGTACCGGCATCATCGCCGGCGGCCCCATGCGCGCTATTTTTGAGGTGATGGGGGTGACTGATGTGGTGGCCAAGAGCATCGGCTCCACCAATCCCTACAACATGGTTCGCGCCACGATCAATGGCCTCAAGAACATGCAGACCCCCTCTGAGGTGGCCAACAAGCGCGGCCTAACGGTCGAGCAGATTCTGAGCTAAGGATTCGAGATGGAAAAGAAAACTCTCACGGTCAAGCTGGTTCGCAGCCCGATTGGTACCCGCAGTGACCACCGGGCCACCGTGCTCGGCCTGGGCCTCAAAAAGATTCACCAGACCCGCACGCTCGAGGACACTCCTGCGGTGCGCGGCATGATCACCAAGGTCCAGTACCTGGTTCAGATTGTCTAAGGATCGCTCATGAAAGACACCATGCGTTTGAATACACTGGCGCCCGCTGAGGGGGCCAAGCACGCCAAGAAGCGGGTCGGTCGTGGCATCGGCTCGGGCCTGGGCAAGACCGCTGGCCGAGGCCACAAGGGGCAGAAGTCCCGCTCGGGCGGCTTCCACAAGGTGGGCTTTGAGGGCGGCCAGATGCCGATGCATCGTCGCCTGCCCAAGCGTGGCTTCACCGCCCCGTTCGGCCGTTTCACCGAAGAGGTTCGCCTCTCCGACCTCGAGCGCATGACCGCAGACGAGATCGACCTGCTCTCGCTGAAGGCCGCTGGCGTGATTTCCGATCTCGCACGCAATGCCAAGGTGATCCTCTCTGGCACGCTCACCCGCAGAGTGACGGTCAAGGGAATGGGCGTTACGGCTGGTGCTAAGGCCGCCATCGAGGCCGCGGGCGGCACGGTCATCATTCCTGAGCCCGTCGCCAAGGTGCGCAAGCTCCCGCCCAAGTCTAAGCGCGTCTAAGCAAGAGACCTCGCCAACCCCAGCATGCAGCCCAAAGCCGACAAATTCGCCGATCTCCGCAAGCGCCTGGTCTTCCTGGTGCTGGCGCTGGTCGTCTATCGGCTGGGCGCCCACATTCCGGTTCCGGGCATCGACCCAGAGCAGCTGGCGCGGCTCTTTGACTCCCAGTCGGGGGGCATCCTCGGGCTCTTCAATATGTTCTCGGGCGGTGCGCTGTCGAGGTTTACCGTGTTTGCGCTGGGCATCATGCCCTACATCTCGGCCAGCATCATCATGCAGCTCGCCAGTGTGATCTCCCCCACCCTCGAGGCCCTCAAGAAAGAGGGCGAGGCGGGTCGTCGTAAGATCACCCAGTACACCCGCTACGGCACGGTTGGGCTGGCCATTGTCCAGGCCATCGGCATCTCGGTGGCCCTGGAGTCTCAGGCTGGGCTCGTCATCGACCCGGGCATGATGTTTCGGTTCACCACGGTGATCTCCCTGGTCACGGGCACCATGTTCCTCATGTGGCTGGGCGAACAGATCACCGAGCGGGGCCTGGGCAACGGCATCTCCATCATCATCTTTGCAGGCATCGTGGCTGGGCTCCCCAATGCGCTGGGCGGCTTGTTTGAACTGGTTCGAACCGGCTCCATGGGTGCCCTGGCCTTGATCTTCATCATCGCGCTGGTGGTCGCTGTGACGGCTGTGGTGGTCTTCGTGGAGCGCGGTCAGCGCCGCATCACCGTGAACTACGCCAAGCGCCAGGTGGGCAACAAGATCTATCAAGGCCAGTCCTCGCACCTGCCCCTCAAGCTCAACATGGCGGGCGTGATTCCCCCCATCTTTGCCTCGAGCATTATTCTCTTTCCTGCGACGCTAAGCTCCTGGTTCGGCAGCAATCCCGACAGCGCCTTCTCCTTCCTGTCCGACCTCGCCGCCTCGCTCTCGCCGGGCCAGCCCCTCTACATCGGCCTCTATGCCTCCGCCATCATCTTCTTCTGTTTCTTCTACACGGCGCTGGTCTTTAACAGCAAAGAAACCGCTGACAACCTCAAAAAGAGTGGGGCTCTGATTCCCGGTATTCGTCCTGGCGACCAGACGGCCCGATACATTGACAAGATCCTGATGCGCCTCACCCTGGTGGGGGCGATCTACATCACCCTGGTCTGTCTCCTGCCCGAGTTTCTGGTGCTCAAGTGGAATGTGCCCTTCTACTTCGGTGGCACCTCTCTCCTGATTATTGTGGTGGTCTCGATGGACTTCTTCGCACAGGTGCAGTCCTACGTCATGTCTCAGCAGTACGAGAGCCTGTTGAAGAAGGCGAACTTTAAGGGAGGCTTTGCACCCTAATGGCAAAAGACGATGCCATTCAGATGCAGGGCGAGATTGTTGAGAACCTCCCCAATGCAACCTTTCGAGTCAAGCTGGAAAACGGGCATGTGGTCTTGGGCCACATCTCCGGAAAGATGCGGATGCACTACATCCGTATCCTCCCGGGAGACAAGGTCACAGTTGAGCTCACGCCCTATGACCTCTCTCGGGCACGTATTGTGTTTCGGGCGAAGTAGTTTTTTAAAGGAAAGACGATGAAAGTCCTCGCATCCGTTCGGCGCATCTGCCGTAACTGCAAAGTGATCAAGCGCCATGGCGTGGTCCGTGTGATCTGCACAGACCCCCGTCATAAGCAGCGTCAAGGTTAATAAAGGAGCACACGCATGGCACGTATTGCCGGCATTAACATTCCCAGCCATCAGCACACAGGCATTGGCCTCACCGCCATCTACGGCGTTGGCCGTACTCGCGCTCGCGAGATCTGCGAGGCTGCAGGCGTTCCCACCAATAAGAAGGTGAAAGACCTCACCGACGACGAGCTCGACCGCCTCCGTACCGAGGTGGGTAAGTTCAACACCGAGGGTGACCTGCGTCGTGAAATCTCCATGTCCATCAAGCGTCTCATGGACCTGGGCTGCTACCGCGGCATGCGCCATCGCAAGGGTCTGCCCGTGCGCGGCCAGCGTACGCGCACCAATGCCCGCACCCGCAAGGGGCCGCGTAAGGGCAGCATCACCCTGAAGAAATAAGAGAGGACCTGTTCATGGCCAAGGCTCAAGCATCCGCCCAGCGGACTCGCAAAAAGATTCGCAAGAATGTCACCGACGCGGTGGCCCACATTCATGCGTCGTTCAACAACACCATCATCACCATCACCGACCGCCAGGGCAACACCCTGAGCTGGGCCACCTCGGGCGGCGCAGGCTTTAAGGGCAGCCGCAAGAGTACCCCGTTTGCCGCGCAGGTAGCCGCTGAGGCTGCAGGCCGCGTCGCGCTGGAGTGCGGTGTGAAGAACGTCGAAGTCCGGATCAAGGGCCCTGGCCCTGGCCGTGAGTCCACGGTGCGCGCACTCAACGCACTGGGCATGCGCGTGACGCAGATCTCCGATGTGACGCCGGTGCCCCACAACGGCTGCCGTCCGCCAAAGCGTCGTCGTATTTAATCCGGGCGGCCGTCTGGCCGCTCACCCTGGGGAGTGTGGGCGCCTGCGCTCGCACTCAAGTTGAAGACCACCGTTCGCAGAGGCGAACATCCCGTCCCGCAGATCGCGGTGCGGCATTCGAAAGGACATCGAAGTGGCACGTTACGTTGGACCCCGTTGTAAGCTCTCCCGCCGGGAGGGAACCGATCTCGGCCTCAAGAGCGCTCGTCGCTCCCTTGACTCCAAATGCAAACTCGACAGCAAGCCCGGTCAGCATGGCCGCACCTCTGGCGCACGCACGTCTGACTACGGCAAGCAGCTGCGCGAAAAGCAGAAGGTCAAGCGCATCTACGGCACGCTGGAGCGTCAGTTCCGTCGTTATTTCGCGATGGCCTCGCGCACCAAGGGCAACACCGGTGAGAGCCTGCTCAAGCTGCTGGAGTCACGTCTAGACAACGTGGTCTTTCGCATGGGCTTTGGATCCACCCGCGCTGAGGCCCGTCAGCTGGTGAGCCACCGCGCCATTCTGGTCAATGGCCGGATGTGCAACATCCCCTCGGCTCAGGTTCGACCCAATGACGTGATCGCCATCACCGAAAAGAGCCGTGGTCAGGCGCGCATCATCTCTTCACTCGAGCTGGCTGAGGCCAACGGTTTTCCCCAGTGGGTCACCGTGGACTCCAAGAAGATGGAAGGCGTGTTCAAGCAGATGCCTGACCGTGCCGACTTGCCCGCAGAGATCAACGAAAGCCTGATCGTCGAGCTTTATTCCCGCTAACGGGCCTATGCCCACCAGCAGTGAGGAACGCTGAATGTTGAATGCATTTTTGAAACCCCGAATCATTGAGGTCGAGACCCTCGGCCACAACGCCGCGAAGATCATCATGGAGCCCTTTGAGCGCGGCTTCGGCCACACCCTGGGCAACTCCCTGCGTCGCGTGCTGCTCTCCTCGATGGAGGGCTATGCTGCCACTGAGGTTCAGATCGCCGGTGTCGTTCATGAGTACTCCACCATGGAGGGTGTGCAAGAGGACGTGGTTGACCTCCTGCTCAACCTCAAGGGCGTGGTGTTTCGTCTGGAAGGCCGCGGTGATGTGCTGCTCTCGCTGCGCAAGCAGGGCCCTGGCCCCGTGCTGGCGTCCGACTTCGACCTGCCCCACGATGTGAGCATCCTCAACCCCGACCATGTACTGGCCACCCTCTCAGATGATGTCCGTCTGGAGCTTCAGGCCCGCGTGGAGAAGGGCCGCGGCTATGTGCCCGGCACCATGCGCCACCTCGGTGAGGAGTCCACCCGCTCTATCGGCCGGATCGTGCTCGATGCCTCCTTCTCTCCCATCCGTCGCGTGAGCTACAGCGTGGAGAGTGCTCGCGTGGAGCAGCGTACCGACCTCGATCGTCTCGTGCTGGAGGTGGAGACCAACGGCGTAATCGAGCCCGAGGACGCCGTCCGTCAGGCCGCCCGAATTCTGGTCGAGCAGCTGTCGGTCTTTGCAGCCCTCGAGGGTGCCGAGCCCACCGCTGAGGCCGGCCGTGCAGCCACTGTCGATCCCATGCTCATGCGCCCGGTCGACGACCTGGAGCTCACGGTTCGTTCGGCTAACTGCCTGAAGGCCGAGAGCATCTATTACATCGGTGACCTGATCCAACGCACCGAGAACGAGCTGCTCAAGACCCCCAACCTGGGTCGTAAGTCGCTCAACGAGATCAAAGAAGTGCTGGCCGCGCGCGGCCTCACCCTGGGCATGAAGCTCGAGAACTGGCCCCCCGCGGGCATGGACCGTTAAGAAGGAGACTTGTCATGCGCCACCGTCATGGCCTTCGTAAACTCAATCGCACCTCTAGCCACCGTCAGGCCATGTTCCGCAATATGGCCAATGCGCTGTTGCGCCATGAGGCGATTCGCACCACGCTTCCCAAGGCCAAAGAGCTGCGCCGTGTGGTTGAGCCCCTCATCACGCTGAGCAAGGACGCAAGCCTTGCCAATCGCCGCCTGGCCTTCAATCGCCTGCGCGACCGTGAGATGGTGATGAAGCTGTTTGATGAGATCGGCCCGCGCTACGCGGCCCGTCCCGGCGGCTACTGCCGCATTCTCAAGTGGGGCTTCAGGGCGGGTGACAACGCGCCCATGGCCCTCATGGAACTGGTAGACCGCCCGGAAACCAGTGAGGTGGTTGACGCCGACGCAGCCTAAGGGCTGTGTCTAGCTGCCCTGTGCTTCGTTCTGAAGCCAGGCAGCAGCCTGCGGGGCGGCATAGGTGAGAATCCCGTCCGCGCCCGCCCGCTTAAAGCAGAGCAGGCTCTCCATCAGGCATGCGCGCTCGTCCAGCCAGCCGTTCTGTGCGGCTGCCTTGAGCATGGCGTACTCCCCGCTCACCTGATAGGCAAACGTGGGGCGCCCAAAGGCCTCCTTCACCCGCCAGATCACATCGAGATACGGCATCCCTGGCTTCACCATTAACAGGTCGGCTCCCTCTTGGAGATCGAGGCCCACCTCGTGCAAGGCCTCCAGGCCGTTGCCTGGGTCCATCTGGTAGGTCTTCTTGTCGGCCTTCCCAAGGTTGGCTGAGGAGCCCACCGCATCCCGAAAGGGGCCATAAAACGAGGACGCGTACTTGGCGGCATAGGCCATGATGCGGGTATGAATCAGGCCCGCTGACTCCAGGCTAGCTCGAATCGCCCCAATTCGACCATCCATCATGTCCGATGGGGCCACCATATCGACACCGGCCTGGGCTTGGCAGAGCGCCTGCCGAACCAGCACCTCCACCGTCTCGTCATTTAGGATTCGGCTCTGCGCATCGATCAGGCCATCCTGACCATGGCTGGTGTAGGGGTCGAGGGCCACGTCGGTCATGAGTCCGATCTGAGGACACTCCCGCTTGAGCGCCTGAACCACTCGGGGCACCAGCCCGTCTGGGTTGTAGGCCTCGCGACCGTCAGCGGTCTTGAGGCTCGAATCGATCACCGGAAAGAGCGCGATCAGGGGGATGCCCAGCCGAGCAGCCTGCTCGACCTCGGGCAGGAGGCGGTCGAGCGAGTGCCGAAAGACGCCGGGCATCGATGGCACCGGCTCTGATCGACCCGTGCCGTCTAGCACAAACACCGGCCAGATCAGGTCGGAAGAAGTGAGCGTGTGCTCACGCACAAGGCGACGACTCCAGTCATCGCGCCGATTCCGCCTCAGCCTAGCCGATGGAAAGGACAATCCTGAGGAAATCCCTAGGCCTTTTTTGGTCATTTTTTTGTCTACCCCCTTGAAACTTTTTGTTCTAGACAACACTCTATGCAACAGACGTCACGTCTCCCGCTTCTCCTCCCTGAGCGGGTGCCTCCTTGGAAGGCATTTCCACCGGCAGCTCGTCTGCCGGTTTTTTTTGCCCAGTCGGTTCGTGCGAAGCCTCCTCGAGAAGCCCGAGCCAGACGCTGATGCGCTCAAGCACCGGCTCACGCCCGGTCTTACTCAGACCAGAAAACAGCGAACAACTCACCGATGGGCCCCACCGACTCCCCATTTTGACTGCAGTCGCTCGCGCAGTGGAGAGTGCCCGCTGCTGATCAGCGCGATTGAGCTTGTCGGCCTTGGTGAGCAGGAGGTGAACGGGCCGATCACGCTGACCAAACCAGTCCAGCATCTGGACATCCAGCGGCCCGAGCGCATGTCGGGCGTCGGTGACCAGAATCAGGCCGCTGAGGCTGGAGCGCTTATTGAGGTACCGACTCAGCTGCTCGCCCCACTGGTGGCGAGTCTGCTTATCCACCTCTGCATAGCCATAGCCTGGAAGATCGACCAGGCGACCCACTTCCGCCTCACGCCACTGCAGGCTAAACAGATTGATCAGCCGAGTCCGCCCAGGGGTTTTGCTGGCAAAGGCCAGGCGCTTACGCTGGCAGAGCACATTGAGTGCCGTGGACTTCCCGGCATTGGAGCGCCCCGCGATCGCGATCTCCGGGACGCTGGGTGGCGGCAGGTCCGAGAGCTTTGCGCCGCTCTGCAGGAACTGAATCTGCGAAATCCAACGGTCAAGGGTTGGGCGGGAAGAATCAGGCGAATGGGGCATTGACTTTTGACTGGGTGAATAACCCCGAGGGGCAATAGGATGAACTAAACTAAGTGAGTTTTTATAAGTCCATGGACGATGGAAGTTCAAGATCCTTCGCCTATAGCCTTCCCCAACTTATCGCCACTTAGATCTTGCCTCCTGGAGCGCGACCTTATGAAGTCTGACATGAAACGCCAATCTGGCGCCAAGCTTCTTCACACCTCACGCATGATGGCTGCGCTCACCGCCGCCACGATGACGCTCACCTCGGCTCAGGCCGCTGCTCCAGCTGCAGCACCCGCCGTAGACCTCAAGCGGGGTGCAGAGATCGCAGGGCAAGTCTGCGTGGCCTGCCATGCAGCTGACGGCAACAGCACCATCGCTGAGAACCCTATTCTTGCTGGACAGCACGCTGGCTATCTCTCCAAGCAGCTGCATAACTTTCAGGTTCGTCCCGGGGCCAGCAAGGCCGAGCGCGAAAACGCCATCATGGCTGGCTTTGCCGCCACGCTCTCGGCCGACGACATTCGCAATGTCTCTGCCTACTACGCCGCCCAGCCCCTGAAGGGCGCCTACTCGGCCAACAAAGACCTCCTGGTCAAGGGTCAGCAGATCTACCGTGCCGGTATTCCTGCGCGTGGCGTTCCCGCCTGCGTCGGCTGTCACGCCCCGAACGGAGCGGGCATCCCCATCCAGTACCCCCGCCTCTCAGGCCAGCATGCCACGTACACCCAGGCCCAGCTCACCGGCTTTCGATCTGGCGCCCGTGCGAACAGTGCTCAGATGATGAAGATCGCCGCACAGATGTCGGATGCTGATATCGCCGCGGTTGCTGAATACATTGCAGGACTCCGCTAAGCACTCTGGGGGCCTCGCCCCCAACGACTCACCTGAGGGCCATAGGCCCTCTACGGGGGGGCTGGAGCTCCAGTCTGGCCCCGACCTGCTGCGGGCCTCCGTGGAACTCCTCAGCTCCATGCGTTTTGCGATCTCTGCTCTGACGGTGGTCGCCATCGCCAGCGCGATCGGAACCATCGTTCCGCAGAACTCCCCTCCGATCAATTATGTGAATCAGTTCGGAGCATTCTGGGCAGAGGTGTTTTCTGCCTTTGGGCTCTTTCACGTGTACAACGCTGGCTGGTTCATCCTGGTCATGGCCCTCATGCTGGTCTCGACGAGCCTCTGCCTGGTGCGTAACACCCCCAAGATGCTTAAAGATGCGAGGGCATGGCGCGAGCGTGTGCGTGTCAATAGCTATCAGGCCTTCGCCCACCGTGCAGAGCGCCCTGTGCCCAGGGGCCCAAGCGCCCAGGCGATGCTCAAGCAGACCGCTTTGTTGCTCGAGGCCCGAGGATACAGAGTGCGACAGCCCGAGGCAGAGGGCCTCCCGCTGGTTGCGAAAAAGGGTACAACCAATCGACTGGGTTATATCGCAGCCCACCTCTCCATTGTGGTGATTTCCTTGGGAGGCCTCATGGACAGTGAGCTCCCAACGCGACTTGCGGCGTGGTGGTGGGGAAAGGAGCCCGTTCAACTCGCCGGGCTGACGGGCGATACCGTGCCCGCCTCCGCAAAGCTGCCTGTGGCCACGCCCACCTACAGGGCCAATCTCTTGATACCCGAGGGGCAGAGCTCAGACCTGGCCGTGCTCTCACGGCCGAACGGAGCGCTCTTACTCGACCTCCCTTTCGAGCTATCACTCAAAGCATTTCGTGTGGAGTACTACGCAACTGGGATGCCTAAGCTCTTCGCAAGTGATGTCGTGCTCAGGGACAAAGAGACCGGTGTAACCAAAGAGGCCACCATCGAGGTCAACAAGCCATTGATCCACCGGGGTGTGGCCATCTACCAGTCGAGCTTTGATGACGGCGGCTCTCAGCTCAAGCTGCAACTGCTGCCGCTCAAGGGGCCCCTTACTCGTCCGCTCCCACTGGAGCTGGCAGTCGGACAGTCCCTGCCGCTATCAAGCGGCCAGGAGCGACTCACCCTTGAGATCTCGGCATTTAAGCCGATCAATGTCGAAAATCTGAGCGGCCCTCGAGGGCAGGACGATCGTTTTCAGGATCACGTGGCGACGGTGCTATCGCCCGCGACAGCGTCTCGCGACCGCAAGTTAACGAATGTTGGCCCCGCATTTCAGTACAAGCTCAGGGATGCCTCTGGTCAGGCTCGCGAGTTCCATAGCTATATGCTGCCCTTCGAACTTGATGGTGCGCGGGTATTCCTTGCTGGTGTGCGCAACTCACCCGACCAGAGTTTTCAGTACCTTCGCATCCCTGCGGATGAGCAAGACTCCCTGGCGGAGTTTCTTCGTATTCGGGCAGCACTTTCTGACCCCTTGCTCCGCGCCAAGGCGGCTCGATCGTTTGCCCGGGCGTCTGCTCCGGTGGAACTGCAATCCGCCTTGACCAGCAGTGCGCAGCGTGCCCTGGATGCCTTGGCAGAGGGTGGGCTTGCGGCACTGGCCGATGTCATCGAAACAGCCGTCCCCGAGGCCGACCGCGAGAAGGCTGCAGATGTCATTGTTCGAATGCTCACTAGCGCCTTCTGGGAGCTCTGGCAGCAGGCGCGACTTCAGGATGGGCTGCCTGCGCTCGAGGCTAACGAGTCTCGGCAGGCCTTTGCTCAGCGCGCACTCAACGCCTACAGCGACAGCCTGCTCTATGCAGCGCCTTTTCTGGTGACCATGACAGACTTCCAAGAGATCAAGGCGTCTGTCTTTCAGATCACGCGCTCGCCGGGTCAGACCATTGTCTACCTAGGCTGTTTGCTGCTCACCCTCGGCGTATTCGCCATGTTCTATGTGCGTGAATCCCGAGTCTGGATCTGGCACGCTGCAGATTCAGCAGGTGATCGTCTTCTGATGGCCGCTTCAAGCCCCCGACAGTCCCTTGACTTTGACCGTGATTTTCAAGACTTGACACAGGCATTTCAGTCCATGCCGCAGGAGTCCAAATGAACACCACCAGTCTTCAGCAGCATCTCTCCCACGCGGTTCTCACTCCAGTTGGTGGCGGGCGTATGGGGTGGCCAGATGCCGCTTACGGCGCGCTACTTGGGGCATTGGCGGCCTACGCCACCGCGGCTTACTCCCACATGATGGACATCTATTCGCTCATCATTCTCTGGTGCTGCGTGCCCGCCCTGCTCTTCCTGGGCTGGCGCTGGCCCTCATTGCGATTGTTCAGTCTGGGCTGCGGTGCCTTAGCCTACTGGGGCATTTCGCTCTATGCCGGGGACCTCGCCCGTGGCCAAGACCAGTTCTTGTTGAAGTACCTGCTTTCCTCCCAATCTGCGATTCTCTGGATGTGCGCGCTCTTTGCGTTCGCCACGGTGGCCTACTGGGTGGGGTTGTTGGCTCGGGGTGCAACGGCCCTCTGGATGGGAACCGTGCTCACTTGGGCAGCATCCGTCTTTGGCCTGGTGGGCCTTCTGGTTCGCTGGCACGAGACCCACCTCATTTCCCCCGATGTGGGCTACATCCCCGTGAGCAACCTCTACGAGGTTTTCATTCTCTTTGCGCTCATCATCAGCCTCTTTTATTTGTACTACGAGCGGCGTTACCAGACCCGCAGCCTCGGGGGCTTCGTTTCCCTAGTCATTGTTGCCGCAGTGAGTTTCCTGCTCTGGTACATGGCAACCCGCTCGGGCCACGAAATCCAACCGCTCGTGCCTGCTCTGCAGTCCTGGTGGATGAAGATCCATGTCCCTGCCAACTTCGTCGGCTACGGCACCTTCTCCATTGCGGCGATGGTGGCCTTTGCCTATCTCGTGAAAGTCAATGCTGAGACACGTTCCTGGCGTTCCCTCATTCCCTTGTTTCTGCTGGGTGTCTTGCTGTGCGCAGAACCTCTGGTCTTTCGTCGCTCGGGCCTGCCAGATTACTGGACGCTCTATTTTGGTGTGGCGGCCGTGTTTGTCGGCGGGGTATTGGCCTTGCGCAGACGAATTGGTGAGGCCCTGCCTTCGCTCGAGGTGCTTGACGACATTCAATATCGTGCGATTGCGATTGGCTTTGCCTTCTTTACAGTTGCCACCATTCTGGGTGCACTCTGGGCCGCAGAGGCCTGGGGCACCTATTGGCAGTGGGATCCCAAGGAGACCTGGGCCCTGATCGTCTGGCTCAACTATGCGGCCTGGCTGCACCTGCGTCTCATGAAAGGGCTGCGCGGTCAGTTCGCCGCCTACTGGTCGCTGGTGGGCCTGTTGATTACGGGCTTTGCCTTCTTGGGCGTCAACATGTTCCTCTCTGGCCTGCACTCGTACGGGCAGCTCTAATGGTTCGTCGTGAGGTTCGGTCCCGATGGGGCGACTCGCTGCAGGCGGAGGTCACCCCCGAGGGGGTCTGGCGCCAGCGACGGGCCTTCATTCAGCGGTCGCAAGCCCTTGCCGTCGGGCCCGCTGGGCTCGCGGGGCTGCTCGCCGCATCCCCGGCGCGCGCCTCTTCGCTGGCTCCCAAGGACACCCGCCCACTCAAGACCGTGAAGAGTCGGTATGTCCTGATGGAGCCCAGCACCTCGCTTGAAGATGTTGCGGGATATAACAACTTCTATGAGTTCGGCACCGACAAGGCCGAGCCCGCTCGACATGCGCCTGGCCGTCTCAAGACCCAGCCCTGGACGCTGCAGATCTCTGGCCTCGTGCAGAAGCCGATGACGCTCGACCTGGATCAGCTCATGGCCCTCGCCCCTCTTGAAGAACGAGTCTATCGGCTGCGGTGTGTCGAGGGCTGGTCCATGGTCATCCCCTGGGTGGGCTATTCACTCTCCCATCTGATTGAACGGGCTCGCCCCTTGGGCTCAGCCAAGTTCGTCTCCTTTGTCACCCTGGCCGATCCCACCATGATGCCGGGGCTTCGCTCTCCAGTTCTGGACTGGCCCTACCGAGAGGGCCTTCGCATGGATGAGGCGCGCAACCCCCTCACCCTGCTCGCGCTAGGTCTCTATGGCCAGACGCTGCCCGCGCAGAATGGTGCACCCGTACGACTCGTGGTGCCCTGGAAGTATGGGTTCAAGAGCGCCAAATCCCTCGTGCGCGTTGAGTTTAGCGAGCAGCAGCCCATCACCAGCTGGTCTCAGGCTGCGCCTCAGGAGTATGGCTTTTACTCCAATGTGAATCCTGCGGTGGCGCACCCGCGCTGGTCGCAGGCCACCGAGCGCCGGATTGGAGAGGGCGGCCTCTTTAGCCCTCGGCGGCAGACGCTGCCCTTCAATGGCTATGCCGACCAGGTTGAGGCGATGTACCGCGGCATGGATTTACGGCGCTTCTACTAGCCCCCTTGCTGCCCCTGCGTCTTTTCAAGCCCATGCTCTGGGCCTGGCTTGCAGGCCCCTTGCTTGAGCTGATGGGACGTGCGGCCTGGGATGGCCTTGGGGCCAATCCCCAGGAGGCGCTGCTGCGGGCGCTTGGTCAGCAGACGCTGATGCTGCTCTGCCTTATCGTGGCCTATCCCGTGCTGTCGCCTCGGCTGCCATCGGAGTTGCGCCAGGCCTGGCTCTCCTGCCGGCGTATGGTGGGGCTCTGGAGCTTTGGCTATGCCTCCATTCATCTCGCGGCCTATTGGCAGTTTGAACACGACCTGCTCTGGAGGCCGATGTGGAACGACCTCTTCACGCGGCCCTTTGTGACCCTCGGCGTGCTGGCCTGGCTGGCCCTATTGCCGTTGGCGATGACCTCGAACCGCTGGAGCATGCGTCGACTTCAGCAGGGATGGAAGCGTCTGCATCGCAGTCTTCTGCCCATGGCCGTGTTCGCCGGCATGGTGCATTTCTATCTGCACAAGGCAGGAAAGAACGATTTCTGGGAGCCCGCGCTGTTTACGGGGCTGCTGGCCCTGCTGATCTGGAGGCGGCAGGTGGCCTCGCGGCGAGGGCCTCAAAAGACTCTCCCTGAAGACCGCGCTCGCGTCCGATGAGGTCTTGAAGGGTCTCTCGTTCACGGATCAGCCGTACCGACCCATCGATGCCCACCATCACCTCAGCAGGCCGGGGGCGTGAGTTGTACTGAGAGCCCATCGAACTTCCGTAGGCACCTGCTGAGGCGAGCAGCAGCAGATCGCCCTCGGCCAGATCGAGCAGCCGGTCCCTGGCCAGCCAGTCGCCACTCTCGCAGATCGGTCCCACGATGTCCCACGCCTGCGGCGCAGAACGATGTGGACTGCTGACAGGGATGACCTCATGCCAGGCCTCATAGAGCGCAGGGCGCATCAGATCATTCATGGCAGCGTCGACGATTGCGAACTGTCGCCCGGTGGCACTGGGCTTTAGCATCTCAACCCGTGTGAGCAGCACGCCAGCCGCTCCCACCAGCGCGCGGCCCAGTTCAAACAGAATCTTGGGCATCGGACGGCCCCGAGACCTAGCCCAGGCCTCGATGGGGCTGAGCACCGCCTGCATGAAGGCGGCGGGGGAGGGGGGCGTCTCGTCGTGGTAGCAGATGCCTAGCCCACCGCCGAGGTCGAGGTGTTCCAGCGTGAGGCCGTCCTCCGAGAGTTGGTCCACGAGGGCCAGGATGCGATCGACGGCCTCGACGAAGGGCTCAAGCGTCGTGATCTGAGAACCAATATGGCAGTCGACACCGACCACTCGGAGCCCAGGGAGCGTTGCCGCCAGGGGATAGAGCCGGCGGGCGTCCTCAATGGCGACGCCGAACTTGTTGTCCTTGAGCCCCGTGGAGATGTAGGGGTGTGTCTTGGGGTCGATATCTGGATTCACCCTCAGCGAGATGGACTGGGTTTGGCCCAGGCGCTCACAGACTGCGCTGAGTCGAAAGAGCTCGGCCTCGCTCTCCACATTGATGCAGCCGACGCCACAGGAGACGGCCGCCTCGAGCTCTTGATGTGTCTTGCCCACCCCGGAAAAGACCACGCGTTCAGGGGCCGCGCCGGCCAGCCGTGCGCGGGCAAGCTCCCCCCCCGACACGATGTCAAAGCCAGCACCCAGGCCTGCGAAGGTCTGCAGGACAGCGAGATTCGGGTTGGCCTTCACGGCAAAGCAGATCTGAACGGGATAGCCCTGACTCGCCTCAGAGAAGGCCGAGTAGGCAGCCTTCAGCGCACGCTCCGAGTAGAGGTAGAGCGGCGTGCCATGGGCCTGCGCGATCTGGGAGAGGTCTAGCCCCTCACAGCGGAGCGTGCCGCCCTCATGCGAGAAGGCCTGTGGCAGCATGGGATATCTGTTCATAGGCTGCGGTAGGCTTTGGGCGCGGGCACAAGCGGCCCCTTCTGGCCACAGCCCGAAAGGCTGAGCAGGCCGCAGAGGGCCAGGAGGCCTGCAAGCGTGTACAAGACCGATGGCTTCATGGGGTGAGTATGACCGAATCCGAGTACCAAGAAAAAATCGAGGCGGCCTTTCGCTGGATTGAGAACCTCGCAGACCAGTGGTCCGAACAGGCCGCACTCGACCTGGAGTGCCATCGCACCGCCCGCGTGATGGAGCTTGAGTTTGAGTCGGGCGAGAAGATCGTAGTGAATGCGCAGGCACCTACCCAGCAGCTCTGGCTCGCCTCAAGGCTCGGTGCGCTCCACTTCATCTGGGCAGAGCCCCAGGGCTGGACCGATACGCGGGGCGCTGGCCGCTTTGCGCCCGTCTTCTGCCGTCATGCAAGCGCGCTGGCAGGGCAGACGCTCACCGAGCGGCCCTAGCCTGCAGTGACGCCAGTCTCGCTTTAGGCTAGCCGGGCTCCAAGACCGCGGTGGGTGGCTGGCCCGCGGGCTTTCCGTCCTCCGCGGGAACGCCTTCACCGGGCGTAGACGGCCCAGAGGTCTGGTAGCGGTCGAGGCCGACACCGGGCAGGTTCTGCTCGGTGTAGTACTCCTGATTGATCCGAACCACGCCCTTAGGCGGCAGGCGGGGTGAGGGCGGGAGTTTTTTCAGGGCCTCCGACATAAAGCCCATCCAGATCGGCAGGGCCAGCCCGCCGCCGGTCTCGCGCTCGCCAAGTGAGCGAGGCTGGTCGTAGCCCACCCAGGTGAGGGCCACAAGCTTGGGGTGATAACCCGCAAACCAGGCGTCTTGAGAGTCGTTGGTGGTTCCCGTCTTTCCGGCCAGGTCGGTGCGTCCAAGGCTCATCGCCCGCTTCGCGGTACCCCCGGAGACGACACCCTGCAGGAGCGAGTCGGTCAGAAAGGCATAACGCTCATCCATGACTCGAGGAGCATCCTCCCCTGCGCGCACGGGGCTTGAACGGCTGACAAGCCCGCCATTCTCATCCACGATGCGGTCAATGAAGTAGGGCGTGACGCGATAGCCGCCGTTCGCAATCACCGCGTAGGCCGATGCCATCTGGAGTGGGGTTGCGGCGCCCGCACCCAGGGCGATGGTGAAGTACGGCGGGTTGCGTTCGGCCTCAAATCCGAATCGGGTGACATAGGCCTGTGCCTGTTTGGGCCCGAGCGCGCGAACCAGGCGAATCGAGACCATGTTCTTGGACTTTGCCAGGGCCGTGCGCAGGGACATGGGCCCCTCGTATTTATCGTCGTAGTTCTTGGGCTCCCAGAGCTCACCCCCCGTGACGAATGGGTCAAAGCGAATGGGCGCGTCGTTGATCAGTGTGGTTCCAGAAAAGCCGTTTTCAAGCGCGGCTGCGTAGATGAAGGGCTTGATGGTGGAGCCGGGCTGACGGTAGGCCTGGGTCACTCGGTTGAACTTGCGCTGCCGAAAGTCAAAGCCACCCACCAGTGCGCGCACGGCGCCCGTGTCTGTGCTGAGGGCCACCAGTGCGCCCTGGACCTCTGGCATCTGGGCGATCTCGTACTCCTGAGGGTTTTGCAGGGGCCGAATTCGAACCACGGCACCGGCAGAGAGCTTCTGTGCTGGGCTGGCGTTGGGCTGCAGTCCTTTGGCGCAGAACTGAAGGCCCTCCCCACGGATGGTGAAGGTCTTGCCGTTGTGTCTCATCACCTCGACGGCCTCTGGGCTCACCGAGGTGACGACTGCTGTAAAGAGCGACTCACTGTCTGGCCGCTCGGCAAGGATATCCTCCACCGCATCCTGCCTGGCCTCGGTCTCGCTGGGAAGATTGATGCGCGCCTCTGGCCCTCGCCAGCCTTGTTTGCGGTCGTACGACAGCAGGCCCTCGCGCACGGACTCCTGCGCCGCGCGCTGCTCCGCCGCGCGCAGGGTGGTGAAGACCGTGAGCCCACGACTGTAGGCGTCATCCGGGTAGAGACTGACCACCTGCTGACGAACCATCTCTGCCACATACTGCGCATCTACGCCAAAGTCGGTGGGGCGGCCGACCACTCGGATCTGCTCCTTCATGGCCGCCAAGAACTGGGCGTTGTCGATCAGGTCGAGCTTGCGCATTCGTCCAAGAATGTATTCCTGGCGGGCCTTGGCCCGGCGTGGGTTCACGATCGGATTGAAGCTTGAGGGGGCCTTGGGAACGCCGGCCAGCATGGCTGCCTCTGCGATGCTGAGCCGATGAATGGGCTTGCCAAAGTAGATCTGCGCGGCGCTCGCAAAGCCGTAGGCTCGACGCCCGAGATAGATCTGGTTGATGTAGAGCTCGAGGATCTGGTTCTTGGAGAGAGAGCGCTCAATCTCCAGCGAGAGCAGCAGCTCATAGGCTTTTCGGCTATAGGTCTTTTCGGTGGTCAGGAAAAAGTTGCGCGCCACCTGCATGGTGATCGTGCTTCCGCCCTGACGCTTCTCGCCCGTGGCCACCAGGATGCCGACCGACCGCGCGAGGCCAAAAAAGTCGATGCCGTTGTGCTCGTAAAACCGGTCGTCTTCGGCGGCCAGAATGGCGTCGACCAGCGCCTTGGGGACCTGATGGAGACGGACCACACTGCGCCGTTCCTCGCCAAACTCTCCGATGAGCACCCCATCAAAGGTCATCACTCTCAGGGGTACTTTGGGCCGGTAGTCCGCCAGTGCTGAGACCTCGGGAAGCTGGGGAGTAGCCAGAGCAACAAACAGAACCACGAGGGCGGTTGCCGCAGCCGCACCCGAAGTGAGGACGATGGCGAGGGTGGTCAGCAGGCGCATAGGGGGCTAGTGTATCGCCTGATAGACTGATTCCATGACTTCGACTGCGCAGCAAAACATCGTGCTCATTGGCCTGATGGGGGCCGGCAAGACGACTGTAGGCCGCAGGCTGGCCCAGCGACTCGGGCTACCCCTGGTCGACACGGACCACGAGATTGAGCTCAAGTGCGGCGCAGACATCCCCACCATCTTTGAGATGGAGGGTGAGGAGGGCTTTCGCAGGCGCGAGGAGCGCGCGGTTGCAGAGGCCATGGCAGAACCAGGCCGAATCGTGACCACGGGCGGTGGCGCACCCATGCGGCCCGCCAATCGAGAGGTGCTTGGCCGAGGCTATGTGATCTACCTCGACGCGCAGCCATGGCAGATCTGGCAGCGGCTTCGCACCGACCGATCCCGGCCGCTCTTGAGCCAGTCCCCCAATCCCAAGGCGACGCTCGAGCGGCTGCATGCAGAGCGAGATCCGGTCTACCGACAGATGGCGCACTACGTGCTGCCTTCGAGCCGAGGATCACTGGCCAGTGTGGTCCAGCATCTCGTGGAGCACCTTTCAACCCGAGGCTGGGCATTGGCCGAGCCAGAAGGAACACTCTAATGGGCGTACACACCCACCTCCAGGTTGCGTTGGATGAACGCAGCTACCCCATTCATATCGGCCAGGGGCTCTTGGCCGATGCGGGCCTCTGGGCCCCCCTCATCCGCTCCCGACAGGTTGCTGTGGTGACCAACACCGTTGTGGGGCCGCTCTACCTTCCAGCCCTGACGGCTAGCCTTGAGGCGCTGGGCCGCCAGCCGCTGGTGATCACACTGCTGGACGGTGAGTCACACAAGACTTTCTCAAGCCTCACCACCATCTTTGATCAACTGATGGAGGCCCGCATGGAGCGAAAGGCCACCCTGATCGCCCTCGGCGGCGGAGTGGTTGGCGACATGGCGGGATTTGCGGCGGCCTGTTATCAGCGCGGCATGCCATTCATTCAGGTGCCCACCACCCTCTTGTCCCAGGTGGACTCCTCCGTCGGAGGCAAGACGGCTGTGAATCACCCCCTCGGTAAGAACATGATTGGCGCCTTCTATCAGCCCCAGGCGGTGGTGATTGACATGGATGTCCTCGCCACGCTTCCCGATCGAGAGCTCTCCGCTGGGCTCGCGGAGGTCATCAAGATGGGCTGTATTCTCGATGCCGAGTTCTTCTGCTGGCTTGAGGCCCATATCGACGCCCTGCGGGCCCGAGACCCTCAGGCCCTGGCGCACGCCATAGAGCGTTCATGCTCGCTCAAGGCCCAGATTGTTGCGGAGGACGAGCGGGAGTCAAGCGGTCGCCGAGCGCTCCTGAACTTTGGCCACACCTTCGGCCATGCCATTGAGGCAGGCCTTGGCTTTGGCGAGTGGCTGCATGGAGAGGCGGTGGGCTGCGGGATGGTGATGGCGAGTCATCTCTCTGAGCAGCTCGGTCTGTTGAGCCCTAGTGATCGCGATCGTGTCATCGCCCTGGTCCAGCGGGCGGGACTGCCCGTGGTCGGGCCGGACTGGAGCACCGCGCAGTATCTGGACTGGATGTCGCATGACAAGAAGGCAGAGGCGGGAGAAATCCGCTACATCGTGCTGCAGGGCATTGGCGAGTCTCGGCTGAGCCTCGCCTCGGCGAACCAGGTGAATGCGGCGCTTCAGTCCCACCGAGCGGAGGCCCAATGAGTCGGTCTGAACTCTCTCCGTTTGCAGCCCAGTCCCAGGCCTCCCGTGGGCGGGTACATCACGAGCCAACCCCGCCTGGCCGCTCTGAATTCCAGCGCGACCGAGACCGGATCGTCCATGCCACGGCCTTTCGAAAGCTGCTCTACAAGACCCAGGTCTTTGTGAATCATGAGGGAGACCTCTATCGCACACGGCTCACCCATAGCCTTGAGGTTGCGCAGATCGCCCGTTCAGTGGCTCGTCGGCTGGCGCTTGATGAGGAACTCACGGAGGCCATCTGCCTTGCGCACGACCTGGGTCATACCCCGTTCGGCCATGCGGGCCAGCATGCGCTGAATGACTGCCTGAAGCAGCAAGACCCTGATGGAGAGGGCTTCGAGCACAACCTGCAGAGCCTGCGGGTCGTGGATCAGCTGGAGCAGCGCTATGCCTTATTCGACGGCCTCAACCTCTGTTTTGAGACGCGTGAGGGCATTCTGAAGCACTGTTCGCGTCGGGCAGCCCTCAAGCTTGGGCCACTCGCTCAGCGCTTCCTGGAGGGCGGCTCTCCCTCACTTGAGGCGCAGCTGGCCAATGTGTCCGATGAGGTGGCCTATAACCACCACGACCTGGATGACGGCCTGCGGTCTGGGCTGATCAGCCTTGACCAGATTCTGGTCCTCCCGATGGTGAGGCGGCACTTTGATGCCGTCCAGGTTCGCTATCCCGGCATACGGCCCGACCGGATCGTGCCCGAGATGATCCGGGCCATGATCAATGAGCAGGTGGACGATCTCGTCGCCCAGACTCGCGCCCAGATCCGCGCGCAGGGCGTCGAGCAGTTCTCAGATGTCCTGGTGGCCCCGCCACTGGTGGCGTTCTCGCCCGACCTGGCCCTGGAGGTTCGAGAGGTGAAGCAGTTTCTCTTTCACAACCTCTATCGGCACCCCCGCGTGGTGGCGGTGACGGATGTTGCAGAGGGCGTACTGCGCGACCTCTTCGACTGGCACCTCTCCAGAGCCAGCACCATGCAGGCAGGCTTTGAGGGCAAGGAACAGATGCTTCGCCATGTGGCCGACGAGGTAGCGGGTCTCACCGACCGCCAGGCGATGCTGCTGCACGATCAGATCTTCCCGGGGCGTGCGCAGTGGCCCCATCGCATGCCGCACGGAGGCTAGTCCCTTGGCCAGACGTCCCAGGTCGATTTCGGGGGGGCGTTTGTATCACGTGCAGCAGCGTGCACGTGCGGATGCGCCACTGGCCTTCGATGCAGAGGACCGACAGGCCTACCTGGCCTGCCTCTTCGATGCAGCCCTAGGCCTTGGCCTCTCCGTGCATGCCTGGTGCATGACCAGTCAGGAGGCGAACTGGCTGGTGACACCTCAGCGTCCAAGCGCGCTGGGGCAGGCCGTGCAGCAGATTGGACGCCGCTATGTTCGTCGCCTGAACGACCGCTGGGCCCGCTCGGCTAGCCCATTCAGCGGGCGGTATCGCGCGTACTGGCTGAGTGAGCCTGCGTTTGCCCTTGCGGTGATGCGATGGATGGATGCCCGACCCCTGCGCGAAGGGCTCGTGGCCAGCCCCGAGGACTGGCCCTGGTCCAGTGCTGGCGTGCTCCAGGGGAGCAGGCCGGTTCCGGCTCGCACCCCGTTTGTCGCCCTGCCCAGCTACTGGGCCCTTGGCAACACCCCGTTTGAGCGTGAGCGGGCCTATGCCCAATGGGCATGGCAGGACCCGGTGGAGCAGGGCGAGTTTCTCGAGTCTCTGCACCGGGGGCTAAGCCAGGGCCGCCCCATGCTGACGTCGCAGGAGTGGGCCTCATGCACCCCCGAGGAGCAGCTGGTCTGGGCGCGTCGCCCCCGAGGCCGGCCGCGCCGACTCGCGCCAGGGGAGCCCGGCCCGGCGGCCTGACTGGACTGCGAGCTGCCTGGTTGTTCTGTCCCCAATAATTCAGATTTGCTGAAACAACCAAAAGAAAATATGGTCTGACCCCATTTAAATTCCAGTCTTGACGCGCCAACGCAGACAATCTGCTCGATAATTCCCATCCCTTAAGAACCTAAGTTGGCAAGGAGTTAGGATGGGCATGCCCGCATTTGGTCTCTACGACCCCTCTCATGAACATGACGCCTGCGGTGTGGGCTTTGTGGCCCACATCCGTGGTCAGAAGACGCACGCCATCGTTCAGCAGGGCCTGCAGATCCTGAAGAACCTCGACCACCGCGGTGCAGTGGGCGCAGACGCCCTGATGGGCGATGGGGCCGGGCTGCTGATGCAGCTGCCCGACCAGCTCTTTCGTGATGAGTTTGCCGCCCGAGGCATTCAGCTCCCGCCACTCGGTGAGTACGGGGTTGGCATGGTCTTCCTGCCCAAGGAGCACGCCTCGCGTCTGGCCTGCGAACGCGCCCTCGAGCGTGCGATTGCCGCCGAGGGCCAGGTGCTGCTCGGCTGGCGCGATGTCCCAACCGACTCAAGCATGCCCATGTCCCCGCGTGTCCGCGACCGCGAGCCCATCATGCGCCAGGTCTTCATTGGCCGTGGCGATGATGTCATCGTGCAGGACGCCCTGGAGCGCAAGCTCTACGTCATTCGCAAGACCGCCTCCAGCGCCATTCAAGCCCTTGGTCTAAAGCATGGACAGGAGTACTACGTGCCCTCCATGTCCAGCCGCACCATCGTCTACAAGGGGCTCTTGCTTGCGGACCAGGTGGGCATCTACTACAAAGACCTCTCCGACCCCCGCTGCACCTCGGCACTGGCCCTGGTTCACCAGCGCTTCTCCACCAATACCTTCCCGGAGTGGCCCCTGGCACACCCCTATCGCATGGTGGCCCACAACGGCGAGATCAACACCGTGAAGGGGAACTACAACTGGATGCGGGCGCGTGAGGGAGTGATGCGGTCTGCCGTACTCGGCGACGACCTGCAGAAGCTCTATCCCATCAGCTTTGCGGGCCAGTCCGACACCGCCACCTTCGACAACTGTCTGGAGCTGCTGGTGGCCGCGGGCTATCCCATGGCACACGCCGTCATGATGATGATTCCCGAGCCCTGGGAGCAGCACAGCACCATGGATCCTTCCCGGCGCGCCTTCTACGAGTACCACGCGTCCATGATGGAGCCCTGGGACGGTCCTGCCTCCATCGTGTTTACCGATGGCCGCCAGATTGGCGCCACGCTCGACCGCAACGGACTGCGCCCCTCACGCTACTGCATCACAGACGACGACCTGGTGATCATGGCCAGTGAGTCTGGTGTGCTGCCCGTGCCCGAGGACAAGATCGTACGCAAATGGCGACTGCAGCCCGGAAAGATGTTCCTCATCGATCTCGAGCAGGGTCGAATGATCCATGACGAGGAACTCAAGGCCAGCCTCTCGCAGTCACGGCCCTACCGCCAGTGGATTGAGAATGTCCGAGTGAACCTCCAGGGCCTGGGCGAGGGTAGTGCCGAGGCCCCTGCCTCCCCCATCCCTCTGCTCGACCGGCAGCAGGCTTTTGGCTACACCCAAGAGGACCTCAAGTTCCTGATGGCGCCTATGGCCAAGACGGGCGAGGAGGCTGTGGGCTCGATGGGGAATGACTCCCCCTTGGCAGTCTTGTCGGACCAGCCCAAGCCGTTGACCAGCTACTTCAAGCAGCTCTTTGCCCAGGTCACCAACCCACCCATCGACCCCATCCGCGAGGCCATCGTGATGTCCTTGGTGTCCTTTATCGGACCCAAGCCCAACCTGCTGGACATCAATCAGGTGAATCCGCCGCTGCGCCTTGAGGTGAAGCAGCCCATTCTCGACTTCACCGACATGGATCGGCTGCGCAATATCGCCCAGCACACCCGTGGAAAGTTCAAGAGCACCGCCATCGACATCACCTACCCCGTGCGTTGGGGTAAGGAGGGTGTCGAGGCGCGCCTGGCTACGCTCTGCGCAGAGGCGGTCGATGCCGTCGCTGCGGGGGCCAACATCCTCATCCTGACTGACCGGACCGTCAGCGCTGAGCGTGTCGCCATTCCCGCACTGCTGGCGCTCTCGGCCATCCATCAGCACCTGGTTCGCGTGGGCAAACGTACGCTTGCAGGGCTCGTCGTAGAGACCGGCTCCGCGCGAGAGGTGCATCACTTTGCCGTGTTGGCGGGCTATGGGGCGGAGGCCATCCACCCCTACCTGGCCATGGAGACCATCGCGCAGATGCAGGCCGGCCTCACGGGCGATCTGAGCCCCGAGAAGGCCATCGGCAACTATGTCAAAGCGATTGGCAAGGGCCTCTCCAAGATCATGTCCAAGATGGGCATCTCCACCTACATGTCGTACTGTGGTGCGCAGATCTTCGAGGCCATTGGCCTTAACCAAGAAACCATCGATCAGTACTTCCCCAACACCCCGAGCGCCGTGGGGGGCATGGGCGTCTTTGAGATCGCTGAAGAGGCGATTCGCACCCATCAGAAGGCCTTCGGAACCGACCAGATCCTCCAGGGCATGCTGGAGACCGGTGGTGAATATGCCTGGCGCGTTCGAGGAGAGGCCCACCTCTGGACGCCCGACTCCATTGCCAAGCTTCAGCACGCCACCCGCGCCAATCAGTTCTCCACCTACAAGGAATACGCCCAGCTCATCAATGACCAGAGCAAGCGTCACATGACGCTTCGTGGCCTGTTTGAGTTCAGGGTTGATCCGTCCAAGGCCATCCCCATCGACGAGGTGGAACCCGCCGCGGAGATCGTGAAGCGCTTTGCCACTGGCGCGATGTCGCTCGGCTCCATCTCCACCGAGGCCCACGCCACCCTCGCGGTCGCCATGAACCGGATTGGCGGCAAGTCCAACACGGGCGAGGGTGGAGAGGACAAGCGTCGCTATCGGGATGAGCTCAAGGGCATTGCCATTCAGAGCGGCGCAACGCTCGGCTCGGTGATCGGGGCTGACAAGGTGGAGAGCGATATCGCCCTGAAGGCTGGCGACAGCCTGAGGTCCAAGATCAAGCAGGTGGCCTCGGGCCGATTTGGTGTCACCACCGAGTACCTCGTGTCTGCGGACCAGATTCAGATCAAGATGGCCCAGGGCGCCAAGCCGGGCGAGGGCGGTCAGCTCCCAGGGGGCAAGGTCTCGGACTACATTGGAGAACTGCGACACTCGGTTCCAGGTGTGGGCCTGATCTCTCCTCCTCCGCACCATGACATCTATTCCATTGAAGACCTTGCTCAGCTCATCCACGACCTGAAGAACGTCTCTCCGAGCTCCGACATCTCGGTCAAGCTGGTGTCCGAGATCGGGGTGGGAACCGTGGCCGCTGGGGTGGCCAAGGCCAAGGCAGACCATGTCGTGATTGCCGGCCACGATGGCGGAACCGGTGCATCCCCGCTCTCCTCGATCAAGCATGCTGGCTCACCTTGGGAGATTGGTCTGGCGGAAACTCAGCAGACTCTGGTTCTCAATGGGCTGCGCAGCCGGATTCGGGTTCAGGCGGATGGCCAGATGAAGACCGGCCGTGATGTGGTGATTGCGGCGTTGCTGGGTGCAGACGAGATGGGCTTTGCCACGGCCCCGCTGGTGGTAGAGGGCTGCATCATGATGCGCAAGTGCCACCTCAACACCTGCCCCGTGGGCGTTGCTACCCAGGATCCTCAGCTGCGCAAGAAGTTTCAGGGCAAGCCCGAGCATGTGGTGAACTTCTTCTTCTTTGTTGCGGAGGAGGCTCGCGCCATCATGGCGCAGTTGGGCATTCGTCGCTTCGAAGACCTGGTTGGACGAGCAGACTTGCTGGACATGCGCAGGGGCGTGGAGCACTGGAAGGCCAGCGGCCTGGACTTCTCTCGACTCCTTGCGGTTGCACCGGTGAGCGATGTAAGCCAGCAGCGGCACTCTGAGACCCAGGACCATGGGCTGGAGAAGGCGCTCGATGTGCGTCTGATTGAGCGCAGCCAGGACGCGATTCACAAGGGCCAGCGGATTCAGTTCATGGAGGTGGCTCGTAATGTGAACCGCACGGTGGGCGCCATGCTCTCGGGCGAGCTCATTCGGCACCATCCAGATGGCCTGCCCGATGACTCACTTCGCATCCAGCTCGAAGGGACGGGCGGTCAGTCCTTTGGCGCCTTCCTGGCCAAGGGCATCACCCTCTACCTCATCGGCGACGCCAACGACTACACCGGCAAAGGCATGTCGGGTGGCCGTGTGGTGGTCAGGCCCTCGATCGACTTCCGAGGCGTGGCTCACGACAACATCATCGTGGGCAATACCGTGCTCTACGGCGCAACCTCTGGAGAGGCCTTCTTCCGTGGGGTCGCTGGAGAGCGCTTCGCGGTGCGTCTGTCAGGAGCCCATGCAGTCGTAGAGGGCACAGGCGACCATGGCTGCGAGTACATGACGGGTGGCACGGTGGTGGTGCTGGGTCGAACGGGCCGCAACTTCGCCGCGGGCATGTCAGGCGGTGTGGCCTACGTCTACGATGAGGACGGCCAGTTTGCCGAACGGTGCAACACAGCCATGGTGAGCCTTGAGCCGGTGCTCTCCGATGCGGAGCAGCGCGAGCAGGTTCCCGCCAGCATCTGGCATCGGGACATGACTGACGAGCAGCAACTCAGAAAGATGATTGAGGACCACCATCGGTGGACGGGAAGCGCGCGCGCTCGCGACCTGCTCGACCAGTGGGCCACCTCCCGATCGAAGTTCATCAAGGTCTTCCCCAATGAGTACAAGCGGGCCCTGGGTGAGATTCATGCACGCAAACAGGCAGCCTCAGTGGTTCAGGCCTGACCAGAAAGAGAGAGCGAATCATGGGAAAAGTCACAGGATTTATGGAACTCGAGCGACTCGATGAGGGCTACGAGGCGCCCGCACAGCGCCTGAAGCACTACAGAGAGTTTGTGATTGGGCTGAGCGAGGAGCAG
The DNA here is from genome assembly GCA_041165705.1 of Pseudomonadota bacterium. Classification (GTDB taxonomy): domain Bacteria; phylum Pseudomonadota; class Gammaproteobacteria; order Burkholderiales; family Burkholderiaceae_A; genus Hahnella. The sequence continues at coordinate 13,250 of JBEAMW010000019.1, read as the reverse complement.
GCTGCCCAGCAGGCTGCGCGCTGCATGGACTGCGGCATTCCGTTCTGTAACAACGGGTGCCCGGTCAATAACATCATCCCGGACTTCAACGACCTGGTCTATCAGCACCAGTGGAAGGCCGCACTCGACACGCTGCATTCCACCAACAACTTTCCTGAGTTCACTGGACGGATCTGCCCTGCGCCCTGCGAAGCCGCCTGCACACTCAATTTCAATGACGATGCGGTAGGCATCAAGTCGATCGAGCACGCCATTATCGACCGAGGCTGGGCAGAGGGCTGGGTGACTCCCCAGCCGCCGGCGCAGAAGACCGGCAAACGCGTAGCCGTGATCGGGTCTGGCCCGGCAGGGCTTGCCGCAGCCCAGCAGCTCGCGCGTGCTGGACACGACGTGGTGGTCTTTGAGAAGAATGACCGCGTGGGCGGCTTGCTGCGCTATGGCATTCCCGACTTCAAAATGGAAAAGCACCACATCGATCGACGCGTCGAGCAGATGCAGGCTGAGGGCGTGGTCTTTCGGACGGGCGTGATGGTGGCAAGCCTTCCCGCTGACTCCAAGGTGACGAACTGGTCCAGAGAGACCGTGAGCCCCGAGGCCCTGGCGGCCGAGTTTGATGCTGTCTTGCTCACGGGTGGCGCTGAACAGCCCCGTGACCTCCCCGTTCCCGGTCGTGACCTGGAGGGCGTTCACTTTGCGATGGAGTTTCTGCCCGAGCAGAACAAGGTGAATGCCGGCGACAAGCTCAAAAAGCAGCTTCGCGCTGACGGCAAGCATGTGATTGTGATTGGAGGCGGGGATACCGGCTCAGACTGTGTGGGGACGAGCAATCGGCATGGCGCAGCCAGCGTCACCCAGTTTGAGCTCATGCCCATGCCGCCAGAGCAAGAGGACAAGCCCCTGGTCTGGCCCTACTGGCCCACAAAGCTGCGCACCTCGAGCAGTCACGAAGAGGGCTGTGAGCGTGAGTTCGCCATCGCCACCAAGGAGTTTCTTGGGGAGAAAGGGCGCCTGACCGGGCTCAAGGCGGTTCAGGTGGAGTGGAAAGACGGGCGCATGCAGGAGGTCGAGGGAACGGAGCAGGTCTTCAAGGCCGACCTGGTGCTGTTGGCGATGGGCTTTGTTGCCCCAGTGGGCAGCGTCCTACAGGGCTTTGGCGTCGACCTCGATGCGCGAGGCAATGCCAAGGCGAGCACTGAGGGCGCTCGAGCCTACTTCACCAACCGGGACAAGGTGTTTGTGGCCGGTGACATGCGCAGGGGCCAGTCGCTGGTGGTCTGGGCGATCCGTGAGGGGCGTCAGGCGGCCCACGCCATTGACAACTTCCTCATGGGCTGTACTGCCCTGCCGCGTTAAGCCGAAGGCCCGACGTCTCCATCGGGCCTGCCCTCGCTGAGGGCGGTCTCAACATGGATCTGCCCCTCCATCAGCCGATGGATGGGGCATTTGTTGGCGATGTCGATGAGCCGACCCCGCTGCTCTTCTGTCAGTGCGCTCTGCACCGAGAAGGTTCGGCGCAGGCGATAGTGAACGCGACCATCCTCCTCTTTCGCCTCGGAGATTCGGTGGACCTGGCAGTCGATGCGCTGCACATCCCAGTCTGGCTTGCGTCGCAGATAGAGTTCGAGCGTTAACACCGTACAGGCGGCCAGAGCAGAGTCGAGCAGATCGTGAGGATCGGGTGCCGCATCGTGTGAACCGAGCTGCCGCGGAACATCCGAGGACCAGGTGTGTCGGCCATTGGTGAGGCTCGTGATCAGCCCAGTGTCTCGATGCAGAAAGGCTTGGATGCGAGCTTCGTTCATGGAACCATTCCTAGAGGTGAGTCGTCTAGAGAGCATATGACAAATCTTCTTCGACGCCGGCTGCTTGCACAGATGGGTACGCTTAGCCTGAGCGCGATGGCGTCCCCCGCATGGTCACAGACGATGCGCCATTGGCTCTCGGTGCCCGGCGCAGTCCTTCTGGTTCGACATGCGCAGACAGAGTCTGGCATTGGGGATCCAGACCACTTCAGGCTGGACGACTGCTCTACTCAGCGCAACCTCTCGGACGAGGGCCGGGCCGACTCCAGAGCCTGGGGCCAATGGCTCTCGGCCCAGGGGCTAAGGCCCAGTGCTGTGCGGTCGAGCCAGTGGTGTCGATGTCTGGAGACTGCCCGCCTGATGTTCCCGTCTCAGCAGGTCCAGCCCTGGTCTGCCCTGAACTCCTATTTCCAGGGGCACGGGGATCAAGCCGCTCAGCTTCGCCAGGCTCGGGCGGAGGCGGCGCGCCTGGCGCGTGAGCCCAGGGGCTTTGAGGTCTGGGTCACTCACCAGGTGGTGATTACCGACCTCACCGGCCAGTACACCTCCATGGGTGAGGCACTGGCGGCGCGTGCTGCCAGCCCAGGGGATCAGGCCTTTGCGGTGCTTGGGCGAAGCAGGGGGCCAAGATAGCGGGCCGTGTGGCTCTCGTCGGCCTCGAGCATGCCCTCGGGGGGGCCTGCAAAGATGAGCCGCCCCCCGCCTTCTCCGCCCTCAGGGCCGAGGTCCAGGATCCAGTCGGCTGTCTTAATCACATCGAGGTTGTGCTCGATGATGAGTACAGTGTTACCCGCATCGCGCAGGCGCATCAGTACCTTCAGAAGCATCTCGGTGTCGTAGAAGTGCAGCCCAGTGGTGGGCTCATCAAGCACATATAGGGTCTTTCCGGTCTCGCGCTTAGAGAGCTCGCAGGCGAGCTTAACCCGCTGGGCCTCTCCACCCGAGAGCGTCGTCGCACTCTGACCGAGCTGCACATACCCCAGGCCAACCTCCTGCAGAAGGTGCAGGCGTCGCGCCAGAGGCGGAATGGCGGAGAAGAAGTCGGCCGCCTCATCGACCGTCAGCGCGAGTACCTCTGCAATCGTCTTGCCCCGCCACCGAACATCCAGGGTCTCCCGGTTAAATCTCAGGCCTTTGCAGAGGTCACAGGGCACATAGACATCGGGCAGAAAGTGCATCTCGACCCGCACCATGCCGTCACCCTGGCAGGCCTCGCACCGGCCGCCCTTTACATTGAAGGAGAAGCGTCCGGCATCGTAGCCCCGCTCTCTGGCCATGGGCGACTCGGCAAAGAGGTCGCGGATGGTGGTGAGCATGCCGGTGTAGGTGGCTGGGTTGCTCCGCGGTGTCCGACCAATCGGACTCTGGTCGACGCTGATGAGCCGATCAAAGTGTTCCAGGCCCTCGATGGACTCATGGCTGGCTGCCTTGCGCTGGCCCCCATTGAGTCGAGCCTGGGCGGCCGCCACCAGGGTGTCATTGATCAGGGTGGACTTGCCACTGCCCGACACCCCCGTGACACAGACCAGCAGGCCGACTGGGATCTGGACGGTGAGGTTCTGGAGGTTGTTTGCACTCGCCCCCCGAAGCACCAGCCAGCGGGCATCGGGCTGGCGTCGGGGACAGGGCACTGCAATCTGTCGCAGGCCGCTGAGGTACTGCCCCGTGAGCGACCGCGGCTCACTCATGATGGCACTCAGACTTCCCTGGGCCACCACCTGCCCGCCCTGGCGCCCTGCCCCTGGACCCATGTCAATGATGTGATCTGCCGCGCGGATGGCATCTTCATCGTGTTCCACCACCAGCACCGAATTTCCGAGGTCGCGCAGATGGGCCAGGGTGCGAAGCAGCCGGTCGTTATCGCGCTGGTGTAGGCCAATGGAGGGCTCATCCAGCACGTAGAGCACACCAGTGAGGCCAGCCCCAATCTGACTGGCCAAGCGAATGCGCTGAGACTCCCCACCGGAGAGGCTGGTGGCTGTGCGATCGAGACGCAGGTAGGCCAGGCCCACATCGATGAGAAAGGACAGCCGGGACTGGACTTCATGCAGCAGCCTCTCTCCGATGGCGCGACGCATGCCGGTGAGCGAGAGCGCCCTCAGACGATCAGCGGCCTGGCTGAGGGGCATCGCGAGCAACTCGGGCAGGCTGAGCGCATTCTCGATCGGGCCCACCCGGACACTGCGTGCCTCTGGCCTCAGGCGTGAACCCTGGCAGGCCGAGCAGGCGCTGAGTCGTCGATACCGCCCCAGCTCCTCTCGCACGGTTGGGCTGTCGGTCTCGGCAAAGCGACGAACCAGGTTGGGGATGATCCCCTCGAAGGCATGACGACGCACGGTTACCTTGCCTTGGTCACTGGGGTAGGTGAAGGCGATCTTCTCTTCGCCCGACCCGTTGAGCAGAAGGCATTGGTGGTCCTCTGAGAGCGACTCAAAGGGCTCGTGGACGGAGAAGCCGGCATGTGCGGCGAGGCTCTCGAGCATTGCAAAGGCAAAGGGATTGCGTGCGTCCCAGCCTGCGATGGCCCCATTGGCCAGCGAGAGGTGCGGAAACTCCACCACCAGGCTGGGCTCAAAGCGGGCCTCCTCACCCAGCCCATCGCACTGCGGGCACGCGCCGGCGGGGGAATTGAAGGAGAAGAGGTTGGGCTCGAGCTCGCGCAGGGAGAATCCACAGGCCGGACAGGCAAAGCGCAGGGAGAGGGGGCGCTCCTCCGAAGGGCCCTCATCGGGCTGAATCAGGGCCAGCGCCTGATCCTGTCCGAGGCGAAGCGCGGTCTCCAGCGATTCCGCGAGTCGTTGCTGGAGATTGGACCTGCGTTTGAGACGGTCGACCACCACCTCGATGGTGTGGTGCTGGTTCTTCTGAAGGGCCACCACGGCATCGAGGGTCATCTCCTGAGGCGCCCCGGAACCAGTCTGTACCCGCACCCGAACATAGCCTTGGGCACGGAGGCCATCGAGCAGCTCACGGTGCTCGCCCTTCTGGTGGGTGACCACCGGGGCCAGGATGCTAATCCTCGCGCCCTCAGGGCCCTCCAGAAGGCTGTCGACCATCTGAGAGACCGACTGAGTCTCCAGCCGGTGCTGGGGGTGGTCCGGGCAGTGGGGAACCCCGGTTCGCGCAAAGAGCAGACGGAGGTAGTCGAGAATCTCGGTGACCGTGCCCACCGTCGACCTTGGGTTATGGCTGCTGGACTTCTGCTCGATTGCAATGGCGGGCGAGAGCCCCTCGATCAGGTCGGCATCGGGCCGCTCCATCAACTGCAGGAACTGTCGTGCGTAGGGCGAGAGCGACTCCACATAGCGGCGCTGGCCTTCGGCATACAGCGTGTCAAAGGCCAGGGACGACTTGCCCGATCCCGAGAGCCCAGTGATCACCACGAGACGGCCTCTGGGGATCTCGAGGTCAATGTTCTGCAGGTTGTGGGTGCGAACCCCTCGAAGTCGAATCATCTCAGCTGGCCTGGAGCCCTCTAGAGCAGGGCGAATCCACTACTATAGCGAGCCATGGCCCATTCTTCCGTTCCAAAGCTCGCGCTGACGCCGCACGAACGTGTGGCAAGCCTGGGCCTCTCCTCCGTGATTGGGCTTCGCATGCTGGGCCTCTTTCTCATGCTCCCCGTGCTTGCGGTGGGCGCTGGAACCCTCACCGGCGGAAACGATCCGCTCTGGCTGGGCCTGGCCATGGGCGCCTATGGGCTCACCCAGGCCCTGCTGCAGCTTCCATTTGGCATGGCGTCCGACCGCTGGGGCAGACGCCCGGTCATCCTCATCGGGCTGGGAATCTTTGTGATCGGAAGCCTGATCTGTGCCAGTGCGAATCAGATCGAGTGGCTGATTCTGGGCCGGGCCCTGCAGGGCGCCGGAGCCGTCTCTGCCGCAGTAAGTGCCTACCTATCTGATCTCACTCGGGAGGAGGTTCGCACCCGGGCGATGGCGATGGTGGGCGCAGCGATCGGGCTGTCCTTTGCACTCTCAATGGTGATCGCGCCGCCGCTCTTTGGCGTCTGGGGCCTCGCGGGCCTCTTTCTGCTCACGGCCGGCCTGGCCCTGGCCGCCATGCTGGTGGTGATCAGGCTCCCACAGGGCCAGCAGCGGCCGCCCGAGGCGCGCGTGCCCTGGCGCAGCCTTCTGTCCCACGGCCAGCTCCAGCGCCTCAATCTGGGCATCTTCACCATGATGGCCATTCAGACCAGCCTCTTTGTGGCGATCCCGAAGGCGCTGGTCTCCCTCGATCTCGGGCTGGCTGACCACTGGAAGGTCTACCTGCCCCTCATGCTGCTGGCCTTTGCTCTCATGGTGCCTCCCATCCTCTGGGCCGAGCGCAAGGGCCGTTTCAAGCCCGTGTTTCTCGCCTCCATCGGGCTTCTGGTGCTGGCCATGGGGGTATTCCTTCTGGCGCAGCCGTTCTGGAGCTGGATGCTCGCGATCGCCCTCTTCATGCTCGGATTCAACCTGCTCGAGGCGCTGCTTCCCTCCTGGGTCTCACGCCTGGCACCAGCGGGTCAGCGCGGTCAGGCCATGGGCGTTTACAACACGAGTCAATCGATTGGGCTCTTCGTGGGGGGGGTGGCCGGCGGCGCAGCCCTCTTACAGGCAGGACTGGCGGGTGTGTTCTGGCTCTGCGGTGCGCTCGCCGTGTTTTGGGGCATGATGTCTCTTGGGCTTCGCGAGATTGGGCCGCGGTCACGGGCTCCCGACCCTGAGATTCAGCCAATGAATGGATAGTGGGTTGCACCTAGCCTCGCTAGGGTAGGAGCCCCTTTAAACCATAGGAGAAGGTGCATGGCATCGGTAAACAAGGTAATTCTGTTGGGCAACCTGGGACGAGATCCCGAGGTGCGCTACTCCCCGGATGGCGGCGCGATCGCGAATGTATCCATCGCCACCACCTCACGCTACAAGGACAAGAGCTCGGGTGATATGCGCGAGGACACCGAATGGCATCGCGTCGTGTTTTTTGGCCGCCTGGCCGAGATTGCCGGTGAGTACCTCAAGAAGGGCCGCCCCGTCTATGTTGAGGGGCGACTCAGAACCCGAAAGTGGCAGGATCAGTCGGGTCAAGAGCGCACCACCACCGAGGTAGTCGCAGAGCAGATGCAGCTGCTGGGTGGACGCGATGGAGGCTCCGGCGGGGCCTCTGCGCCCAGCATGCCCGATGAGGGGGGCTACTCGGCTCCGGCCCCTGCGGCAGCGCGTGCGGCGCCCAAGGGCGGCTTTGACGACCTCGACGACGATATTCCGTTCTAAAATTCGGTCTCGGAAGCAAAAGCGCCGCGCAATCCGCGGCGTTTTTTTTAACCCTGTGGATTCAACGCGAGGACGACCGCTGTGCTCAAAAAATACTTTATTGCCGGCCTCCTGATCTGGGCTCCCATCGGGATCACGGTCTGGGTAATCAGCGTCATCGTCTCCACCCTCGACAATGTGGTTCCTGTTGGCCTGCGGCCAGAGGCGCTCTTTGGCCAGTCCATTCCGGGCTTCGGCGTGGTTGCCGTGGCCCTGCTTATTCTGGTGACCGGCGTTCTTGCAGCCAACCTGCTGGGTCGTCGGCTGGTCATGGTCTGGGAGGGGCTGCTGGCTCGAATTCCTCTGGTGCGCTCCATCTACTCCTCAGTGAAGCAGGTGAGTGACACGATCCTGGCCCCCAATGGCCAGGCCTTTCGTCAGGCAGTGCTCATCCAATATCCCCGCTATGGCAGCTACACCGTGGCCTTTGTGACGGGCGCTCCCGCGGGCGAGATTCAGCCCCATCTGCCAGGTGAGTGCGTGAGCGTGTACGTGCCTACCACCCCAAACCCTACCTCAGGCTTTTTTCTCATGATGCCCCGCGAGGAGGTGATCCCGCTCAACATCCCTGTTGATAAGGCACTGAAATACGTGGTCTCCATGGGCACTGTCGCCCCGTCTTCTCAGTAAAGGTTTCTTATGCGCAGTCATTACGCAGGCCAGCTCTCCCTCGCTCAACTCGACCAGACCATCACCTTGTGCGGCTGGGTCCATCGTCGACGTGACCACGGCGGGGTGATCTTCGTCGACCTCCGCGACCGCGAGGGCATTGCCCAGGTGGTCTGTGACCCCGACCGCCCCGAGATGTTTTCGGTGGCAGAGTCGCTGCGCAACGAGTTCTGCGTGCGCATGGAGGGAAAGGTGCGTCGTCGTCCCGAGGGCACGGCCAACTCCAACATGGCCAGTGGCGATATCGAAGTGCTCTGTCTCAGTCTGGAGGTACTGAACCCCTCGGTTACGCCCCCGTTCCAGCTCGACGAGGACAACCTCTCAGAGACTACTCGCCTGACCCACCGGGTGATGGACCTGCGTCGTCCCGTGATGCAGCGCAATCTCATGCTGCGATACCGAGTGGCCATGGCGGTGCGTCGCTATCTGGATGCGCACGGCTTTGTCGACATCGAAACCCCCATGCTCACCAAGTCCACCCCCGAGGGTGCGCGCGACTACCTTGTTCCCTCTCGCGTACACGCCGGGGAGTTCTTTGCGCTTCCCCAGTCGCCTCAGCTCTTCAAACAGCTGCTGATGGTGGCCGGATTTGACCGCTACTACCAGATCACCAAGTGCTTTCGCGATGAAGACCTTCGTGCTGATCGCCAGCCCGAGTTCACCCAGATCGACTGCGAGACCTCCTTCATGACGGAGCAGGAGATTCGTGACCTCTTTGAGGAGATGATGCGCAGAGTCTTTGCCGATGCCATCTCGGTTGCGCTGCCTGAGCCGTTTCCAGTGATGACCTATGCCGATGCCATGCGCCTCTACGGTTCGGACAAGCCTGATCTTCGGATCTCGATGGCCTTTACGGAGCTCACCGATGTGATGGCCGATGTGGACTTCAAGGTCTTCTCTGAGCCAGCCAAGATGGCCAACGGACGGGTGGTCGCTCTGCGGGTGCCGGGCGGCGGGGCCCTCTCACGGGGTGAGATTGATGCCTACACCGAGTTCGTCAAGATCTATGGGGCCAAGGGGCTTGCCTGGATCAAGGTGAACTCCGTCGCCCAGGGCCGCGAGGGGCTGCAGTCCCCGATTGTGAAGAACCTCCATGATGCGGCGATCCAGGAAATCCTCTCGCGCTCCGGCGCCCAGGATGGAGACCTCCTCTTTTTTGGCGCAGACAAGGCCAAGGTGGTCAATGATGCGATCGGCGCACTGAGGCTCAAGATTGGTCATAGCGAGTTCGGCCAGAAGAGTGGCCTGATGGTGCCCGGCTGGAAGGCCCTCTGGGTGGTTGACTTCCCCATGTTCGAGTACGACGAGGAGTCCAATCGGTGGGCTGCTGTCCACCACCCCTTCACAGCGCCAAAGGACGGCCACGAGGCCTGGATGACCGAGCGTCCCCAGGACTGTCTCGCCAAGGCCTACGACATGGTGCTCAATGGCTGGGAGCTGGGCGGAGGGTCGGTTCGTATCCACCAGGAGGCGGTGCAGTCCAAGGTCTTTGCGGCCCTCGGCATCGGCCCCGAGGAGGCCAAGCAGAAGTTTGGGTTCCTGCTGGATGCGCTTCAGTACGGTGCACCGCCCCACGGTGGTCTGGCCTTTGGCCTCGACCGTCTCATCACACTGATGACGGGCGCCGAGTCGATCCGGGATGTGATTGCCTTTCCCAAAACGCAGCGCGCGCAGTGTCTTCTCACCCAGGCGCCGTCTCCAGCCGATGAGAAGCAGCTGCGTGAGCTCCACATTCGCCTGCGGGAGGCGACCAGAGTCGTCGCATGACAGACGACACCGCCTTTGGCCGCCGCAGAGCGCTGGCTTACGGGCCCATGGCGGTGCTGCTGGGCGGTGCGGTCTGCCTCATTCTGGAGCCAAGCTTAGGGACGCAGGCCGCCCTCACGGGCCTTGGGGCAGCGCTCGCGGTGGGGCTGCTGCACGGCCTCCTTCGTGTGGCCAATGCCCGTCTGAAGATTCCCGATCACCTTCTGGCGGGACTTCCCGGGCTCGGGCTGTCACTGGCGTTGCCCGCAGCCCTGGTACTTGTGAGCTGCTGGCTGTTCATGGATCGTCTGCCCTCGATGGGCCTCGCCATGGCGGCCTTTATGTCGCTCGCCATGGGGGCAAACTGGCTGGCAAGTGCCGCGCCCTGGGCCTGGGCTCCACGGGCGTCCGCGCTCATGATCTACCTCGGTAGCCTCCTGCTCCCGGCCGCTACCCTCTTCTCACTGGCGCCTGCAGCAAGTGTCTGGGCTGCGGTGGCGGCGGTTCCCGCCTGGCATGCCCGTCGGGTGATGCTGCAGGAGTCGGCGTCGGCCTCGGTGGCCAGAGCCCTGCTGTCTGCCGCTGTCTTTATCTTCGCGCTTGTTCTGGTGAGTGGTGCGACGATGACCGCAGCGATGTCGCTGCGGACCGGCGGCTCCCTCTAGAGGCCCTGCACCATGGCTGGCCAGAAGATTCCTCGGTCGGTGCTGGTGGTGATTCATGATGGCCAAGGCCAGGTCTTGCTGCTCGAGCGTGCCGACCACCCAGGGTTCTGGCAGTCGGTCACGGGGAGCTTAGACGCCTGGGATGAGCCTCCCCGCACTGCGGCCCTGAGGGAGCTCTCTGAAGAGACCGGGCTCCAGCCGGCCGACGAGGCCATGGAGGACTGGGGCCAGGAGACGCGCTATGAGATTTTTCCGCACTGGCGTCATCGTTACCCTGAGGGGGTTACCCACAACACCGAGCACTGGTTTTCAGTCTGCGTGCCCGCGGGCATCGCACCCAGACTTGCGCCCAGAGAGCACCTGAACTGGGCCTGGCTCACCTGGCAGGAGGCCGCAGAGCGCTGCTTCTCTTGGACGAATGTTCTGGCAATCCGTGAACTGGCCCGGCGTCTGAATTGGCCCGGGGCCGACCTCCATCGACCGCCCGATCAGGCCCTGCGGCTCGCCAGCTACAACATTCACAAGGCCCAGATGCGTCGCCAGCTGAGCCTGAAGTCACAGTCGGTACTTGATGAACTGGTGCACGGCATAGCCGCCCTGGATGCCGACCTGGTCTGTCTGCAGGAGGTTCAGGGTCGCCACGACCGCTGGCCACTGCGACAGGGACAGCATGAGCGACTTGCTGAACTCGGCTATGGCGTGGCCTACGCGCCAGCCGCGCGTTATCTTCATGGCCACCATGGCAATGCCTTGCTCTCTCGATTCCCGATCGTCTATAGCGAGTCTCGGGATGTGTCCGACCATGCGCTGGAGAAGCGATCGGTGCTGCATGCAGTGGTCCAGCTCCCCCGGGAGCCAGTCCATGTGTTTGTGGTCCATCTGGGCCTGCTGGCCTCCGGTCGGCATCGTCAGGTGCTCCACCTGGCGGACTGGATTCGAGCGGCAGTGGCGCCGCGCGCGCCCGTGCTGGTGGCGGGAGACTTTAACGACTGGCAGCTGAGGCTTGGCGCGCGTGAGTTTCTCGACCTTGGCCTATCCGAGGTGCTGCCGACTCGTCGCACCCGGCCCGCGCCCAGCTATCCAAGCTGGGCCCCTGTCTTGAGTCTCGACCGAGTCTTTCAGCGAGGCTTTGAGGCGCAGATCGTCCGCCGCCCGTCTGGTCCGCGGTGGGCCTCGCTCTCTGACCACCTTCCGATGGTCGCAGAGCTGTCTGCGTCGCAATGAACGGCGACTTTCTCCTGCTGAGAGGCGCCACGGCCCTCTTTCCGAAGGTGATCGACGACCTCACTCAGGCGCACAGGCGCGTCTGGCTGGAGACTTACCTCCTGCACGAGGATGCGGATACTCGGGCCCTCCTGCGCGCGCTGGGAGACGCCGCTCAGCGCGGCCTCGAGGTGCGGCTGCTGGTTGACGGGTTCGGCGGCGGAGCCAGCGCAGCGCGACTGCGCACCTGGCTTGAGGGCATGGGCATCGAGCTGAGGCTCTTTCGCCCACAGATTGCGTTCTGGTCCCCGCGGTCGTGGCGTCGGCTGCATCGAAAGCTCATTCTCATCGATGACGATCTCACCTATGTCGGTGGAATCAACCTGCTCAGCGACTGGGTTGACCCAAACCACGGTCGACTGGACGCCCCTCGTCTTGACTACGCAGTCCGATGCCAGTCCGCCTCGGTCCAGGCGCAGGCAGCCACGGTGATGGCCAAGACCTGGTGGCGGGCCGGGCTGCGCGCAGGCTGGCAGGCGGGTCAGAGCCGGGCGCGTTGGCAGAGGCTACGCATCGACCTCGCCCGGTCTCGAGCTCGGCACCTTGGCGCGGGCAGTCGTACACGAGACCACGCTCGACTGGTCTTTCGGGACGACCTGCGGCACCCCCGCGCGATTGAGCGAGCCCTTGCTCGAGCGCTTGAGGAGGCGCAGTCGGATATTGCGCTTGCGATGGCCTACTTCGTACCCACTCGGCGCCTACGACTCCAGCTAGAGCGAGCGGCGGAGCGCGGCGTGCGGGTCTCTATCCTGATTCAGGGACGCACGGAGTACTGGTGGGCCCGCTGGGCAGAGCAGCTCATGATCCAGAGCCTTCTTCACAAGGGCATTGAGGTCTGGGAGTACCGGGCAAGCTTTCTTCATGCCAAGGTGCTGGTGGCGGATGACTGGGCCACGGTGGGTTCGAGCAACTGGGATCCCTTCTCGCTCTGGCTGGCGAGGGAGGCCAATCTCGTGCTCCGCTCCGCCCCATTTGCGCACACCCTTCGCGACGATCTCCGAATGGCGATGGCTGAACCCCACGCCGTTCGGCGTACCGTGCCTTCACGGGTGACTGGGCTCATGGGCCTGCCTCTTCAGGCCCTCCAGCGCCTGCTGCTCGGCCTCGCGCTGACGCTCCTGAGGGCCCTACGATGAACCATCCGGCTGCCCTGCGGGTCTTCGGTGTGGACTTTAGCTCGGCCCCGAGCGCCAAGAAGCCCATCACGATCGCAGTGGGCCTGTTGCATCCCGGCCCGCTTCCGCAGTTTGAGCTGGAACGGGTCGAACTCGCGCCCGACTGGCAACAGTTCGAGGCCTTTCTGCAGACCCCTGGCCCCTGGATCGCAGGGTTCGACCTGCCTTTTGGGCAGCCAAGGCCTCTGATCGAGCACTATGGCTGGCCCCGCGACTGGACAGCCTTCATCAGATTTTTCTATGAGGCGCCTAAGGATCAACTGCGGGCGTGTTTCAAGGCGTGGTGCGACGCAAGGCCGGTTGGACAGAAGTTTGCCTGGAGGGCAGCCGATCGGCCAGCAGGATCCAGTCCAGCCATGCGATGGACCAATCCGCCCGTGGCCTGGATGACGAAGGAAGGCGCGATCCGGATCCATGAAGCAGGGCTCTGGGCCCCCGCTCATCAGGTACCACTTGGCCCCACCGAGGCATACGCCCAATGGCAGGCCGCCTCGGCGCGGGTTGCCCTGGAGGCCTACCCTGCCTATACGGCCCGTCAGGTGAGCCGAGCCTCCTACAAGAGTGACACACCGGCCTCACAGACCCCCGAGCGTCGAGAGGTACGCCGGGAAATCGTTCGAGCACTCGCCACGGCAGACG
>JBEAMW010000018.1:0-4178 GCA_041165705.1 Pseudomonadota bacterium | reverse complement strand
GCGAGGGCAGCACGAGGGTGGTCTCGGGCAGGCCCTCGTACCAGTGCAGGGACTCGAGGTAGAGGCCTAGGGGGTCGCCATCGGGCTCGTGGGCCCAGACCGACATATTGGTGGAGATGCGTGGCAGCACCATGTCGCCCGAGATGAGCAGGCCCAGCTCCTCGCTCCAGAGGGCGGCGTGCTCGGGCGAATGGCCATAGCCCGGAATCACCTCCCAGAGCGCCGATCCCATCGTGAATCGCTGGCCGCCCATCATCCGGTGGTAGCGGCTGGGCACATGGGGCACGAGGCTTGAGAAGTGGCTCTTGCGCTTGAGCGCCTTGGCCTCGTCTTCAGCCGACTGGGCGCCGTGCTCCTTAAAGAAATGCACCATGCTTCCGGCGGCCCCGTCGAAGCTCTGGTCGGCCTCTTCGGAGAGTGCCTTGGAGGCAAACATGCGGCCGGTCTTGTACTCGCCCAGGGTCATCCAGAGCGGCGCCTGCCAGCCGCCCAGGCCCTCGAGCTCGTGCTCCTCGGGCATGCCGCGGCAGAGCCAGCTCGCCAGGCCGAGATGGTCGGGGTGCATGTGGGTGCAGACCACCCGCAGGATGGGCAGATTCTGAAAATACCGGTCTCGAATCTGACGCCAGAGCTGGCGCACCTCGGCTGTGGCCACTCCGGTATCGACCACCGTCCAGCCCCGCTGGCCGTCCAGCTCATCCTCGATCAGCCAGAGGTTGATGTGATCCAGCGCAAAGGGCAGGGGCATTCGAAGCCAGAAGATCGACTCTGTGATCGGGGTGAGGCTGCCTCCGGGAGGGATGGGCAGGTCGGGATAGAAGATCTGGGACTCAAGCGCGTTCATTCCTCTATTGTGCAGTCGCAAATCGATCGCGGGTGTAGAGTTTGACTAGAACAGAAATAACAGGAGACCCAGTGACCTCGCTGCCCCCCACCCACGGTCAGCTTCCTGCTGACCACATGTACGTCAAAGGCCTAGACCCCAATCCGGCCAATCATGTGGCCTTCTCCCCCATCTCGTTTATTGAGCGGGCCGCGCTGGTCTATCCCAACAAGCTTGCAGTGGTGCATGGTGCATTGCGCCAGACCTGGGGCGAGACCTTTACCCGCAGCCGTCGGCTGGCCTCCGCCCTTCACCGTCGGGGCATTGGCCTGGGCGATACCGTGGCGGTGATGCTGCCCAACACGCCGCCCATGGTGGAGGCACACTTTGGCGTGCCCATGGTGGGGGCCGTGCTCAATAGCCTGAATACGCGCTTGGATGCCCCGGCGATTGCCTTCATGCTGAACCACGGTGAGGCCAAGCTGGTGATCACCGATCTGGAGTTTTCGCCGGTGATGAAGGAGGCTCTGGCCATCCTGAAGCGCGACCACGGCCGCAGCCCGCTGGTGGTCGACGCCCTCGATGCGGAGTTCAATCCCCTGGGGGAACGGCTGGGAAGCCTCAGCTATGACGAACTCCTGGAGGGCGGTGATCCCCAGTTCATGGTGCGACTGCCCGATGATGAGTGGCAGAGCATCTGCCTGAACTACACCTCGGGCACCACGGGGGATCCCAAGGGCGTGGTCTACAGCCACCGAGGGGCGGCCACCAATGCCATCTCCAATATCCTGGAGTGGGACATGCCCAAGCACCCGGTCTACCTCTGGACCCTGCCCATGTTCCACTGCAATGGCTGGTGTTTTCCGTGGACCATTGCTGCACGCGCCGGCGTGAATGTCTGCCTGCGCAAGGTTGACGCCACGGCCATCTTCTCGCTGATCAAGGCCCACGGGGTGAGCCACTATTGTGCTGCGCCCATCGTTCACAACCTGCTCATCAATGCGCCCGCTGAGCTCAAGCAGGGGCTTCCTGCTGGCGTGAAGGCCATGGTGGCTGGGGCTGCGCCGCCAGCGGCCATGATCGAGGGCATGGAGCAGATGGGCTTTGAGATTACCCATGTCTATGGCCTCACGGAGGTCTATGGCCCCGCCTCGGTCTGTGTGAAGCACGAGGAGTGGGACGCGCTCTCCATCTCCGATCGGGCCCGTCTGAATGCCCGACAGGGCGTGCGCTACCACCTGCAGGAGGCCGTGACGGTACTTGACCCCGAGACCATGCAGCCCGTTCCCGCAGACGGCGAGACCATGGGCGAGATTATGTTTCGGGGCAACATCGCCATGAAGGGCTACCTCAAGAATGAACGGGCCACCCTCGCGGCCTTTGCAGGAGGGTGGTTCCACTCGGGCGACCTCGCCGTGATCTACGAGGATGGCTACGTCAAGATTAAAGACCGCAGCAAGGACATCATCATTTCGGGTGGTGAGAACATCTCCTCGATCGAGGTGGAGGATGTGCTCTACCGGCATCCGGCCGTCATGGCTGCTGCGGTGGTGGCCAAGCCCGACCCCAAGTGGGGCGAGACGCCCTGCGCCTTTATTGAGCTGAAGCCTGGCAGCAGCCCCAGTCCCCAGGAGATTGTGGAGTTCTGTAAGCAGCACCTGGCGGGGTTTAAGGTGCCGCGTTCAGTGGTGTTTGGGGAGCTTCCCAAAACCTCAACCGGCAAGATTCAGAAGTTCGAGCTGCGCAAGCGCGCAGGATCAGCGGAGGCGATCGATGTCTAATGTGATTCAGGAAGTGATTCAGCCGGGCCTGATTCGGCTCACCCTCAACCGGCCGGACGCCTTTAATGCCCTCTCAGAGGCCATGCTCGCCGACCTTGGTGGAGCGTTAAAGGCGATCTCAGCAGACGCCAGTGCACGGGTGGTGGTTCTGGCCGCGCAGGGCAAGGCCTTCTGCGCCGGACACGACCTGCGCGAGATGCGGGCCAGCCCCTCTGAGGACTACTACCAGCGGCTCTTTGCCCAGTGCACCGACGTGATGATGACCATCCAGCAGATGCCTCAGCCCGTGATTGCCGAGGTACAGGGCGTGGCCACTGCGGCCGGCTGCCAGCTCGTGGCGATGTGCGATCTGGCGGTGGCCAGCGAGAAGGCTCGGTTTGCCGTCTCGGGGATCAACCTGGGCCTCTTCTGCGCTACGCCCAGTGTGCCGCTCTCGCGCAATCTCTCGCGCAAGCAGGCCCTCGAGCTGCTGCTCACCGGTGAATTCCTCTCGGCCGAGGACGCCCGCGAGCGTGGCCTGATCAACCAGGTGGTGCCCACTGAGGCGCTCACGGATGCGGCCCACGGCATGGCCCAGAAGATTCTCGCTAAGCCCGAGGCAGCGGTACGGCTTGGCAAGCAGCTCTTCTATCGCCAGCTGGAAGTGGGCATTGAGCAGGCCTATTCCATGGCGGGCTCCACCATGGCCTGCAACATGATGCAGCCCGATACCCTTGAGGGTGTTCAGGCCTTCATTGAGAAGCGGCCGCCCAACTGGCACGCTCACGCACAGGGTGAACAGAACCAAACCAACGCAAAGGGGCAGGCGGCAGCATGAAAGTCTTGGTCACGGTAAAGCGTGTGGTGGATTACAACGTGAAGGTGCGGGTGAAGTCGGATGGCAGTGATGTGGACATTGCCAATGTAAAGATGAGCATGAACCCGTTTGATGAGATCGCCGTTGAAGAGGCGGTTCGACTTAAAGAGGCAGGCATCGTCAATGAGGTTATTGTTTTCTCGGCCGGCCCTCAACAGTGTCAAGAGACCTTGCGTACCGCTCTCGCGATTGGCGCTGACCGCGCTATTTTGTTAGAAACTGATACCGAGCTCCAGCCGTTAGCAGTTGCAAAATTACTGCAAGCGATTTACCAAAAAGAGCAAGCACAGCTCATTATTTTAGGAAAACAAGCGATTGATGATGATAGTAATCAGACCGGTCAAATGCTTGCGGCTTTACTGAACCTTCCCCAAGCAACTTTTGCCTCAAAAGTAAGTATTGCAGATGGCAAGGCTCAGGTAACTCGCGAGGTGGATGGCGGCCTTGAGACCGTATCGATTTCATTGCCAGCCGTGATCACAACTGATTTACGCTTAAATGAACCTCGGTATGTGACCTTACCAAACATCATGAAGGCCAAGAAAAAGCAATTAGACATCCTAAAGCCAGAGGATCTGGGGGTTGATATTGCGCCTCGTTTGAAAACGATTCGGGTGGAAGAGCCCCCAAAGCGCACCGCAGGCATCAAAGTACCAGATGTGGCTAGCCTGATCGATAAATTAAAAAACGAAGCAAAGGTTCTATAAATGGCTGCTTT
>JBEAMW010000017.1:0-15398 GCA_041165705.1 Pseudomonadota bacterium | reverse complement strand
GCAGTACGGTGCTTCGCATGGTGTGGACTATCGAAGCGTCATGCCCACCAATCTCTATGGGCCTGGCGACAACTACCACCCCGAAAACAGCCACGTCATTCCAGCGCTGATTCGCCGTTTTCATGAGGCAAAGCAGGCGGGGGCGTCTTCGGTTTCCATCTGGGGCTCGGGGACCCCGCGGCGCGAGTTTTTGTATGTCGACGACATGGCGGCAGCCTGCCTACATGTGATGAACCTCTCAAAAGAGGCATACGACCAAGAGACGCAGCCCATGTGTAGTCATATCAACGTTGGGTGTAACGAGGACATCTCCATCATGGAATTGGCCCAGGCCGTTGCCAGGGCCGTTGGTTTTAAGGGTGACATCACCACCGATCCAACCAAACCCGATGGCGCCCCGCAAAAGCTGATGGACTCCTCGCGCCTGAATCGCATGGGATGGACACCCAAGGTTGGGCTGGAAGCAGGGCTGACGCTCGCCTATGAGGATTTTCTAAGGACACAGGCATGACCAAAGTCGCACTCATCACAGGCATTACTGGCCAGGACGGCTCCTACCTTGCAGAGTTTCTGCTTGAGAAGGGCTATGAGGTGCATGGCATCAAGCGCAGAGCCAGCCTCTTCAATACCGATCGGGTAGACCACATCTATCAAGACCCGCATGTGGCCGATCAGCGGTTCAAAATGCACTACGGCGATTTGAGTGACACCAGCAACCTCATTCGCATCGTGCAAGAAACCCAGCCCGACGAGATCTACAACCTCGGTGCTCAGAGCCATGTGGCGGTCTCCTTCGAGAGCCCGGAGTACACGGCTGATGTCGATGGCCTGGGCACTCTTCGCCTGTTGGAGGCCATTCGCATTCTGGGGCTAGAGAAGAAGACTCGTTTTTATCAGGCCTCTACCAGCGAGCTCTACGGTCTTGTGCAAGAAATCCCTCAGAGAGAGACCACCCCCTTCTACCCCCGCAGCCCCTATGCGGCCGCCAAGCTCTATGCCTACTGGATTACGGTGAACTACCGGGAGGCCTATGGCATGTACGCCTGCAACGGCATTCTCTTTAACCACGAGAGTCCCCGCAGGGGCGAGACCTTCGTCACCCGCAAGATCACCCGAGGTATGGCCAATATTGCCCAGGGCCTCGAAGAGTGTCTTTACATGGGCAACATGGATGCGCTACGCGACTGGGGCCATGCCAAGGACTATGTGCGCATGCAGTGGCTCATGCTGCAGCAAGAACAAGCCGAGGACTTTGTCATTGCCACGGGGCATCAATATTCGGTGCGCGAGTTTATTCAATGGTCGGCAGCAGAGCTTGGGGTAGACCTAGCCTTTGAGGGCCACGGGGTGGACGAGGTGGGCCGAGTCAGCGCCATTCACGACCATGCGAAGGCGCCAGCACTCACGGTAGGCCAGGTCGTGGTGCGGGTTGACCCGCGCTATTTCCGGCCCACGGAGGTTGACACACTGCTGGGCGACCCCTCCAAGGCAAAAGCCAAGCTGGGATGGGTGCCCGAGATCACTGCAAGGCAGATGTGCGCGGAAATGGCCCAGGCAGACCTGGAGCAGGCCTGCAAGCAGGCTTTATTGCGGCGTCATGGCTTTGAGGTGCGAGTGAGTGCCGAGTGATCGCCGAGGGTGACCCGGCGGGATCGTCTGCGGTATAGTGGCGCAGTTAGTTTGTTAAACTCGCCTAGGAGACCCGCATGAAGCTTGTTGCCGTCGCCGCTGCTCTGGCCGTTCTGGCCGGTTGCGCCACCCCTCCCGAACCCAAGAAAGCAGAAGCGCCTGCGCCTGCGCCTGCTCCCGCACCGGTTGCCAAGGCTGCACCTGCACCCGCTCCTGCTGCTGTGCCTAAGGTCGATCCCGCAGTAGCAGCACTCGAGGCTGCCAAGAAGCGTCTGGCCTCGGTTGAGCCCTCCGTCTACTTCGACTTCGACAAGTTCGAGATCAAGACGGAGTACCAGGGCGTGCTGGCTGCCTTTGGTGGCTACCTCTCGCTGGACAAGAAGGCCAAAGTGCTGGTCGAGGGCAATGCTGACGAGCGCGGCACCGTGGAATACAACCTGGCACTCGGCCAGAAGCGTGCTGAGGCCGTTGCCACTGGCCTTCAGGCTCTGGGTGTGAACAGCGCCAATGTGGAGGCTATTTCGAATGGTGAAGAGAAGCCCCGCAACAAGGCTCGCACCGAGGCTGCCTTTGCTGAGAACCGTCGCGCAGACCTGATCATTCGATAAG
Organism: Pseudomonadota bacterium; assembly: GCA_041165705.1. Lineage (GTDB taxonomy): Bacteria > Pseudomonadota > Gammaproteobacteria > Burkholderiales > Burkholderiaceae_A > Hahnella. Next base: position 13,160 of record JBEAMW010000017.1, on the reverse strand, counting down.
CAAAGCGCCAGTCATGCAAAAGGGCTCCCTCGGGAGCCCTTTTGTTTTGGGGCCCTGGGCGAGGGCTAGTCTTCGATGAGTTCGAAGCTGTGGCTGATTTCGGCAGTGAGGCCAAGCATCTTGGTGGCCGAGCAGTACTTCTCATGCGAGAGGCTAATCGCCCTCTGAACCAGGCTCTCCTTGAGGCCCTTGCCCCTGAGCTTGAAGTGCAGGTGGATCTTGGTGAAGACCTTGGGGTCGGTCTCGGCGCGCTCGGACTGGGTGTCCACCTCACAAGACCGCAGGTCTTGGCCGCTCTTCACAAGAATCAGCACCACATCGTAGGCGGTGCAGGCGGCGCTGCCCGAGAGCACCACCTCCATGGGCCGAGGCCCGAGGTTGCGGCCGCCCCCCTCGGGTGCGCCGTCCATCACGAATGCATGCCCTGAGCCGGTCTCTGCCACGAAGCTCATGGTCTGGGGGCCGGTCCAGCGAACGGTGGTCTGCATAGGGAAATCTCCGAGTCTATTGAGTCAAATGCATGTCGCCTCCCTGGAGTACCCTAGAGCGCATGACAGAAGCCAAGCATACGCTCGACGAATCCGCCATGGTGCGGGTGGGCCGAAGGCTCCAAGACGCTCGTCTGGCCATGGGCTACTCCAGCGGTGGCATCGCGCCCTCGCTCATGGCTGCTCGCACCCAGATTGAAGACCTCGAGGCCGGGCGTATGGGCACCTTCTACTCAGCCCATTACTACCTCTCGCTCTTCCGACGGTATGCAAGCTTTCTGAAGTTCTCCCCAGAGGCCGTGGCTGCCATGGTGCGAGAGCTCAAGGGCGAGGCAGAGCCGGCCCCTCCTGCCGCTGTGGCGGAGGCTCCCGGTCCTGAGCCAGAGCCCACACCTGCACCAGAGCCAGAGTCCACACCTGCACCACCGCCAACGCCCCTCCCCGCGCCTGAACCGCAGCCCGCGCCCCCATCAGAGCCGGTGGCCGCACCTCCTCCGTCGCCTCGACCGGCTGGCCCGAAGTCCAGTGGCCTGGGAGACCGGCTCCTCGCACTCCTGGCCCTGGTAGCGGTGGCGGCTGTGGCCTGGGTGCTGCTTTCCGAGCAGCAGGCTCCGCAGCGGGCAGTCGGCCCCGTGCAGAGCAGTCTCGTGAGCCCCCCGGCCGCACCGCCAGAGCCCGCTCCCCCAGCACCACCCCCTGCCCAGGCGAGCCCGCCTCCTGCCGAGGCGAGACCGGTGCCTGCCGAGGCGAGACCCGTGCCTGCCGAGGCCGTGCCGGACACCGATGCCCTGGTGCTGCGCTTTCCTGAGAAGAGCTGGATCTGGGTGCGGCGCGCAGATGACTCTGTGTCTGAGGTAGTGATTGCAGCGGGCAGCACCCTGCGCTTTCCGGAGATGCCCATCTACATGGTGCTGCCAAGGCCTGCCGAGATTCAGGTCACCGTGCGTGGCCGCACCGCCCGCCTGGCCCGCAACGACAATGAGCGCGATATGGGACGATTCACGCGAACGATGTTGGAAGAAGCGGCAGCCCGTTGATCCTGTTTATTTTTGTCCTGCTGGGGGCGCTCTGGGGCGCCTCTTTTTTGTTTCTGCGCATTGCAGCGCCCGAGTTCGGCGCGGCCCTCTCGGCTGAACTCCGGGTAGGCCTGGCCTGGCTGGCGCTCTGGGCCCTGGTGCAGCTCTGGCCCTGGGCGAAGGCTCAGTCGCAGCTCACCGCTGGGGTGAGCTGGCGCGCCTATGCCCTGATTGGCCTGCTCAACTCAGCGCTGCCCTTTGCCCTCTATGGGCTGGCGGCGCTGGTGCTGCCAGCCGGCTACATGGCCATTCTCAATGCCCTGGTGCCCCTCTGGGGCGGGCTCCTGGCGATTCGGTTCCTTCAAGAGCCCCTGCGGCCAGCCCTGGTGATCGGGGTGGCCCTGGCTGCAACCGGGGTCTCACTCATGGTGCAGCTGGGCCCGTTGGAGCTGAGCATAGAGGTGCTTCTGGGCGTACTGGCCTGTATGGGCGCAACCCTCTGCTATGCAATTGCCGGCATTCTCACCAAGCGGCTGCTCTCGCACGCCTCTGGCTACGCCAACGCCCTTCACAGCCTCTTCTTTGCGGCCTGCTGGCTTCTGCCCTTTGGCCTGCTGCAGGCGCCGTCGGCTCACCCCACCACAGCCGCCTGGCTGGCTGTTGGGGCGCTGGCCCTTGCGTCCACAGCCCTGGCCTACCTCATCTTCTTTCGCCTCATCCGAGACCTCGGGCCCATTCGGGCCACCAGCGTCACCTTTCTCATCCCGGCCTTTGGGGTGCTCTGGGGGGTGATCTTTCTGGGCGAGCCGCTCACCCTGGGCATGCTGCTGGGCTTTGGGCTGGTGCTCTCTGCCAGTGTTCTGGTGCTCAGGCCGTGACGACGATCCTCTTTATTCGCCACGGGGAAACGGCCTGGAATGTGGATAAGCGCATTCAGGGCCACCTCGATATTCCGCTCAACGCGCTGGGCCATGCCCAGGCCCTCGCAGTGCGAGATGCGCTGGCAGTGCAGCCGGTGGCAGCGGTGTGTAGCAGCCCCCTGCAGCGTGCGCTGGATACAGCCCGCCCTATCGCCGAGCACCTTGGTCTTCCCGTGCATCAGATTCAGGCGCTTGCGGAGCGGCACTTTGGGCTGCTACAGGGCCAGTCCTTTGAGTCCATGCGGGAGCACAATCTGGAGGCGGCACACGCCTGGGCTCGCCGAGATCCCCACTACACGCCCGAGGGCGGTGAGAGCCTGAGCCGCTTCTATGCGCGTGTGGAGGAGGCAGTGGCGGCGTTGACTGCGGTGGCCTCTGCTCTGCCCGAATCATCCGATGACGCAGTGGTGCTTGCCTTCACCCACGGCGGGGTGCTGGATATGGTCTACCGCATGGCCCAGGGCATCGGCCTGGCCGAGCCTCGGGCCTGGGGGATTCCCAATGGCGGGCTGAATCGGCTGCGTCTCTCCGAGGGGGCTAGGCTTGAGCTGCTGGACTGGGCGGATGTGCGCCACCTTCAGCACCTGACGGCAGGTGCTGCACCAGCAGATCACAGACCGATCTGAAGTCGGAGGCCACGAGGATGCGGTCCATGCTGCCTGGGTGCAGAAAGCCAGCCTCACAGACCTGATGCATGAAGGCCAGCAGTCCGTCGTAATAGCCATCGAGATTGGCCAGCACGATCGGCTTGTGATGGGCGCGGGTCTGCCCGCCAGTCCACACCTCGAAGAGTTCCTCCAGCGTGCCAATGCCGCCGGGCAGGATGAGGAAGGCCTCGCTCTGCTCCATCATGCGGATCTTGCGCTCGATCATGGTGTCGACCACTTGCAGGTCGGACAGGCCGTGCAGCACGGGCTCGGTTTCCATGAGGTAGCGGGGAATAATCCCCACCACATGGCCCTCCTGCTCAATCGCCGCCTGGGCCACCGTGCCCATCAGGCCCCAGCGGCCCGCACCAAACACCAGGCCCCAGCCCTGCTGGGCGATGAACCGGCCCACGTCCGCCGCAACGGTGGCCCACTGGTGATGGTTGCCGAGTTTTGAACCGCAAAACACACAGACCTGCGTGCGAGGAGGGGGGAGTGCTGTCATGCCGCAAATAATGCCTCGTAAAATGAAGCCATGCTGAAACATACCCTTCAAGAACTCCTCCGGCAGCTGGGCGTCGGCCCGCTGCCACCCTGGGCGGATGCGCTGATTGCCATCTCCAATGTGCTGCTGGTGCTGCTGCTGGCCTGGCTGGTGCTGCGCGTGGTGCGTCGGGTGATTCGGGTGTTTGGCGATCAGCTTCAGGCCAAGGCCGAGTGCGGTGAAGACCGTCGCCGCATCGAGACCCTGCTGCGGGTCTTTCGGTACATCCTGTCGGTGGTGGTGGGGGTGGTCACCATCATGCTGGTGCTCTCCGAGGTGGGCATCTCGATCGCCCCCATACTCGCGACTGCGGGTGTGGCTGGCATTGCCGTGGGCTTTGGCGCCCAGAGCCTGGTGAAGGACTACTTCACGGGCTTTGTGATGCTGATTGAGAACCAGATCCGCCAGGGCGATGTGGTGCAGATCGCCAATCTCACGGGCACCGTGGAGGACGTCACCCTGCGCTATGTGCAGCTGCGCGACTATGAAGGGGCGGTGCACTTTGTGCCCAATGGCGTCATCACCACGGTGACCAATCGCAGCCGAGTGTTTGCCTATGCCGTGGCCGATGTGGGCATTGCCTACAAGGAGGACATCGAGTCGGTGTACGCCGTGATGCAGGAGGTGGCCCAGGCCCTTCGCAGCCGAGACGACCTCGCCCCCCGCATTCTTGATGGCCTTGAGATCTCGGGGGTGGACCAGTGGGCCGAGGCCTCGCTCATGATTAAGTGCCGCATCAAGGTGGTGGCAGGCGAGCAGTGGCTGGTGCGACGGGAGTTTCTCAAGGCCCTGAAGCTGGCCTTTGATGCTCGGGGCATCGAGATTCCTCAGCCCGCCCGCACGGTGGTTAACCTCTCGGCGCCTGGTCTGGCGGCTCCATCCTCGCGTCGCGCTGATGGACATGACGAATAGCCCGTCGGCCCAGCACCACCAGCACCGCAGCCACCGGCAGCGCAAGCAGCACGCCTAGGAATCCAAACCAGCTGCCAAAGAGCATGAGGGCGAAGATCACCCCAAGCGGGTGTAGCCCGATGCGATCGCCCACGAGTTTGGGCGTGAGCACAAAGCCCTCCAAGAGCTGGCCCAGGATGTAGATCACCGACACCGCCAACAGGCCCGGCAGGGCGCCCAGCTCGAGCATGGCTGCCACCAGGGCCAAGAGGGTGGAGAGCACAAAGCCCACATATGGAATGAACACGGCCAGGCCCGAGATGATGCCAATGGAGAGCCAGCTGCTCAGGCCTGCGATCAGCAGGGCGAGGCTATAGAACACGGCCATGGCCAGCACCACCCTCAGCTGGCCCTGCAGATAGCCCAGGAGCGTGACATGAATGTCTCGCGCCACCTCCCGCACCAGTCCCCGGTGCCTGCGGGGCACCAGCCAGAGCGTCTCCCCGAGCAGCCGGGCCCAGTCTTTGAGGAGGAAGAAGAGCACCACGGGCACCAGCACTAGCCAGCCGATGAGGCTCACCACCAGGCCCAGCCCAGTCTGTAGGGTGCTCACCGCAGTTCGGGAGATCTCTGCCGACTGCCCACCGAGCCACTCCACCAGCCGGGCCCGCAGGGTGTCGGTGTCATCGAGCGAGATGCCCAGCTGAGCCAAGAGAGGGTGGTCGGCCAGCCAGGGATAGACCTGGGCATAGAGGTTGGCCACCAGACCGGGCAGGCGCTGCTGCAGCTGACTGAGCTCGTTCTGAACCACCGGAACCACCACGGCCACCAGGCCCACACAGAGCAGCAGCCCGATCACAATCGCCATGAGGCTGGCCAGCGCACGGGGCAGCCCCCAGCGCTGGGCGATACGCGCAATGGGCTCAAGCAGGTAGGCCAGCAGAAGGGCCGCCGCGAAGGGGGTCAGGACCTCAGCCAAGAGCGCGTGCACCTCCCACGATGAGACATCCCAGCGTGAGTGCTGGAACAAGGCCCCCGAATCGGGGGTGTTTCCAGAGCATGATGCCAGCAGCGAGCGCTACGGACAGCACACGCACCTCGATCGAGACCTGTTCGAGCAGACCCACGGGCAGCAGGATGATGCGCACCACGAGGCCCGCAAGCATGGCGTAGGCGACGCAGCTCATCCATCGAAAGAAGGGGCTTTCGGTATTGATTCGGCCAGAGAACCCCACGCCCAGCGCCCGCCAGAAGTAGGTGCCCGCAGCAGCAATCACCAAGGCAAGGAGGGCTTGTTCGCTGTTCAAGAACGGCCCTTGAGCAGAAAGGCGAGGCTGCCGCCCACCAGACCTGCAGCCAGCAGGCTGTAGTCGGGGGAGAGCGGATACACCCCCACCCCAATCAGCCCGCCCAACACCAGGGCCAGGCGGTTTGCAACGGGACGCACCTCGAGGAAGGTGAGAAAAAAGAAGAGGGGGTTCACGAAGAGGAGTGCCACCGTGACGGGCAGCGGAACCTGGCCTGCGAGGAGATAGCCCAGGAAGGTGCCCGGGATGGCGCATCCGTAGCAGGCTGCCGACAGGCCAATCAGATAGTCCTGGCGATACTCGGCTGCGATCTTGGGAAAGTCGCGCATGGCCACTGCCCAGCTGGTGAGGGCGAGCATGTGCACGGTGAGGTAGCGAAAGCGGCTCTGGTGTGCCCGAGGAATCTGGGGCAGCACGGTGAGGGTCATGGGAAGAAAGCGAGCAGCGGTGATCATCGCGGCGATCCCAGCCAGCCAGGCCGAGGCGCCCATGGCCATCATCTCTGCGAAGACGATCTGGCCTGGAAGGGCAAACATGAAGACGGTGGTGCTGCCGGTGATGGACAGGGAGAGCCCGATGCTATGGCCGAGCGCACCAAAGCCCATCATGCCAGCAAAGAGCACGGCCGCGGGCACACCCAGGCCGTCCCGAAACCCGCTGCGCAAGGCCTCTTGCTTGGAGGAGAACTGCCAGCGGGGTTCGGTCATGCCTCCGATTACTTATCTTTGTAGGAGTCGTGGCAGGCCTTGCAGGTCTGCGCCGTTGCTCCGAAGGCCTTCTTGATGTTATCGAGGTTGCCGGAATCGGCAGCAACCTTGAGGTTGGCGGCAGCCTTCTGGAGGTCGGCGGCACCTGCCTTCACCTTGTCCATTTCTTTCCAGATGGCGGGCTTGGCCTTGCCACCCTCGGTGCCGGGGCCAAAACCGCTCCAGGGCAGGGCGCTGAGCGTGGCCACGACATTGGCGTTGGCGGCTGCTTCTTTGGCGTCAAAGGGCTTCTCGCCCTTCACCATGGCGCCGATGTCGGAGAAGTGGGCGGCCATGACGGAGAAGGTGGACTGGCGATACTTGATGGCCTGCTCGGGCTTGGCAAAGCTGACGGCAGAGGCGGCGATGGGGAGGGCGGCGACGAGACCGACCGAGATCAGGCGTGCAATTGCGTTCATGGTGTGTCCTTTTGTGTGTTGAGAGGAAGACTCGAGTGAGGGCTTTGGGGCCGAACCACCAGCCATACGCCCATCACCGTGGTGAGTGTACCTAGGAAGGTGAGGCTTGTGATCGGTTCATCAAAGAGCAGCCAGGCCATGAGGGCCGTGGTGGGTGGGGTGAGGTAGAGCAGGCTGGTGACCTGGGTGGCGGCCCCTTCCCGAATCATGATGAAGAGCAGCGAGATGGCGCCGATCGAGAGGGCGAGCACACTCCAGATCAGGGCCCCAATGAGCTCGGGGGCCCAGGTGACTGCGCGGGTCTCAAACAGGAGCGCAAGCGGCAGGCACAGGGCTGCAGAGGCCGCGTACTGAATAATTCCGCCCGTGCGCAGGTCAAAGCTGGGGCAGGCCCGCTTCTGGTAGAGCGTGCCGGCGGTGATGCTGGCAAGGCCAATGGCGGCAAACAGGAGGCTCGCGAGGCTCAGCCCCACCAGGTTGAGCTTGGTCCAGACCACCAGGGCCACACCGGTGAGCCCCAGCACCAGGCCCGCCCACTGATTGCGGTGGATGGGCTCGCGTGCGAGGGTGACCAACACCGCCGTGAGAATGGGCTGCAGCCCCACAATGAGGGCCACCAGCCCCGCGCCCATGCCCTCGCGCACGGCCGCCCAGACGCCTCCGAGATAGCCCGCCTGGAGCAGGAGCCCAGCCAGGGCAATGCGCCAGGCCTCGTCGCGTCGGGGCCAGGGGGCCCGCCAGATCCAGGCGATCGGCAGCAGCACCGCAAGCACCAGCGCAAAGCGCATCACCAGAAAGGTCATGGGCTCGGCATGGGGCATGCCGTAGCGCGCAATGATGAAGCCGGTGCTCCAGATCAGGACAAAGAGCGCGGGAAAAGCGGACCGCAGGGCAGGGGGCATGGTCTTCGTGGATAATGGGGCGATGCAATTTACAGAACTGGGTCTACACCCAGACATCCTGCGCGCTGTCCAGGATGCCGGATACGAAACCCCAACGCCTATTCAGGCTCAGGCCATTCCTCACGTCATGCTGGGTGCGGATGTCATGGGTGCAGCGCAGACCGGAACCGGCAAGACCGCCGCATTCACGCTGCCTATTCTGCACCGGCTCATGCCCTTTGCCAGCAGCAGTGTCTCTCCAGCACGACACCCCGTGCGGGCGCTGATGCTGGCGCCCACCCGAGAGCTTGCAGACCAGATCTACCAGAACGTGTCGCAGTACGCCAAGCACTCGCCCCTGCGCAGCGCCGTGGTCTTTGGTGGCGTAGACATGGCCCCCCAAACAGCCGCCCTGAGGGCAGGGGTGGAGGTGCTGATCGCAACGCCGGGACGGCTGCTCGACCACGTGCAGCAGAAAACACTCAACCTCTCACAGGTGAGCGTGCTGGTGCTTGATGAGGCCGACCGCATGCTGGATATGGGCTTTCTGCCCGACCTGCAGCGCATCGTGAACCTGCTGCCCCCAGACCGGCAGAGCCTGCTCTTCTCGGCCACCTTCTCGCCCGAGATTCGCAAGCTGGCCAAGACTTTCCTGAAGGACAACCCCATCACCGTTGAGGTGGCCCGTCGCAATGCCACCGCCGAAACGGTAACCCAGCAGCTCTACCTCGTCGATCGCCCGGAGAGCAAGCGTGCGGCGGTGGTGCGGCTGATCAAGCGGCTCAAGCTTCAGCAGGTGATCGTGTTCACCAATACCAAGATCGGCGCCAGCCGTCTGGCCCGTGAACTCCAGAAGGAGAACATCTCCGCCGATGCGATTCATGGCGACAAGAGCCAGAGCGAACGGCTGGTCACCCTTGAGCGGTTCAAGAAGGGTGAGGTGCTGGTGCTGGTGGCGACCGATGTCGCAGCCCGTGGCCTCGACATTGCCGAGCTGCCGGCCGTGATCAACTACGACGTCCCCTACGCCGCGGAAGACTATGTCCACCGCATTGGCCGAACAGGGCGCGCAGGCGCCTCGGGTCAGGCGATCAGCGTGATGTCGCCCACCGATGAGCGTCTCGTGCAGGACATTGAGAAGCTGATTGGGAGGAAGCTCAGCCGCGACAAACTGCCCGGCCTCGACATGCCGCCCGGAGCGGATCCTCTCTTCTTTATGCCGTATGAAGATGCGGCCGATGCCCCTGCACCCACGGCCGCACCGGCAGCGGGGGCCGTGAAGTCTCCGCTCCTGTCCGGTGGCCCCAAGAAGGCGGGCGGTGGTGCCGTGCTTCTGGGGGGCAAGCCCCGCGGGGCGGTCTAGGCGCTCGAGAGCTCTGAATCCTCCTCTGAGCCCTCCTCAGAACCTCCGATAAGCAAGCGCCCACCGCTCCATCAATTCCCTCGGCATCACCTGCTCGAGGTAATCCCAGGCGTCTCGCAGCTGTTGGTGCACGCGATCGCCCCCTGAGAGGGCGGGGGCCTGTGTCTGCTTGGAGAGCTTCTCGCCATTCGAATTGCGCAGCACAGGCACATGCAGAACCTCGGGCTGATCGAGCCCAAGTGCGATTTGCAGCCAGCGATGTCGGGGCAGTTCAGCAGCAAGGTCATCCCCACGGACAATATGCGTGATGTCTTGAAAGGCATCGTCCACCACGACGGCGAGGTGATAGGCCCAGAACCCGTCCGCGCGCTTGACTACAAAATCGTCCTGGCCATTGGGGCTGCGCAGGCGCCAGGCATGGGGCCCGTCATCGGGCGATCGCTGAGCCTTGCGACAGGTCCCAGGGTAATGGGCCTGTCCTTCCAATTGCCGTCGGGTGCATCGACAGACAAATACCTCTTGACGCTGGCCGAGGGAATGGAGCGCCTGGGCGTAGGCGGCCTCTCGCGTGCTCTGAAAGAGCACATCGCCGTCCCAGTGCAGGCCGTGATCGCGCAGCTGCTCCAGAATAAGACTCGCCGCACCGGGCTGCTCTCTCGGAGGATCGAGGTCTTCCATGCGCACCAGCCATCGATGCCCTCGTGATCGTGCGTCCAGAAAACTCGCCAGGGCCGTCACCAGTGAACCCTGATGAAGCGGCCCGCTCGGGGAGGGCGCAAAGCGCCCTGTGCCCCTGCTGTGTACGCGCGGCTCAGGCAGGGTTCAGGCTCTCCCGAAAGGACTCGCGCGCGGCCTCAAGAATCAGTTCAACCGGTTCGCCCTCATGCTGAATCGAGAGGAACCCAGCCTCGTAGGCGGAGGGGGCGAGGTAGACCCCGCGATTGAGCATGGCGTGAAAGAAACGATTGAAGGCGGGGCGGTCGCTGGCCGTAACATCGGCCAGGGTCTCGGGCTTGTTGGCGGAGAAATAAATGCCAAACATGCCGCCCACACTGTCGGCTGAGAAGGCCGGCACACCAGCCTCTCGGGCCAGATCGCAGAGGCCGGCCATGAGGTCGGAGGTGATGGCGCCCAGGGTGTCAAAGAAGCCTGGCTGCGAGACGATCTCCAGGGTGGCCAGGCCCGCGGCCACTGCCACTGGATTTCCGGAGAGCGTGCCAGCCTGATACACCGGCCCAAGTGGCGCAACCACCTGCATGATGTCCCTTCGGCCACCGAAGGCGCCCATGGGCATACCGCCACCAATCACCTTACCTAGGGTGGTGAGATCGGGCTGAATGCCCGTGAGGCCCTGCACACCCTGCGCGCCCACGCGAAAGCCCGTCATCACCTCATCAAAGATCAGGACGCTGCCATGCTGGGTGCACTGGTCACGCAGGGTTTCCAGAAAGCCCGGCAGGGGGCGGACCAGGTTCATGTTGCCGGCAATGGGCTCCACGATCACGGCTGCAATCTCTCGGCCATGCTCCGTGAAGCAGCTCACTACGCCTGCGATGTCGTTGTAGTCGAGCACGATGGTCTCGGCCGCAAAGCTCTCTGGGACGCCGGCCGAATCGGGATTGCCAAAGGTGAGCAGGCCCGAGCCCGCCTTCACCAGCAGGCTGTCAACATGCCCGTGGTAGCAGCCCTCAAACTTCACAATCTTGCTGCGGCCGGTGTAGCCCCGGGCCACGCGAATGGCCGACATGGTGGCCTCGGTGCCGCTCGAGGTGAGTCGCATCATCTCCATAGAGGGCAGGTGGGCGCGCACCCACTCGGCGAGCTGTACCTCTCCGCGGGTGGGCGCACCAAAGGAGAGCCCGTGGCTGGCTGCCTTCTGGATGGCCGCCAGCACCTGAGGATGGGCATGGCCCACAATCGCGGGCCCCCAGGAACAAATGGTGTCGACATAGCGGTGGCCATCGGCATCCCAGAGGTAGGGCCCTTCGGCCCGTTCAAAGAATCGAGGGGTTCCGCCCACAGAGCGAAAGGCCCGCACGGGCGAGTTCACCCCGCCAGGAATGGTCTGCTGGGCCTGAGCGAAGAGGGCTTCACTCTGGGAAACATTGAGCTGGATCATGGGGAAAAAACCCTTCGACAGTAGAATGACGCCAATTTTAGTGGCAGGACGTTTATGAAAACTTATATGTGTCTGATCTGTGGCTGGATCTATGATGAGGCCGCCGGTCTCCCTGAAGAGGGAATCGCCCCCGGAACCGCCTGGGAGGATGTTCCCATCACCTGGACCTGCCCTGAGTGTGGTGCGCAGAAGTCCGACTTCGAGATGGTGGAAATCTAAGCCTCACTGCTCTGCGGTGGTTTTTTCACCACCGCGAACCGTTCGAGGGTCTCCGCACGGGCCTCGGCGTGGTCGACCAGGGGCATGGGGTAGTTCCGTCCTAGCGTGACGCCTGCACTGGAGAGCTCCAGAGGCCCGGCCTCCCAGGGTGCATGAATGGCATGGTCGGGCAGGCCTGCCAGCTCAGGCAGGTAGCGTCGAATGAACTGGCCCTTGGGGTCAAACTTCTCGCTCTGGCTGACTGGATTGAAGATTCGAAAGTAAGGCTGGGCATCGCAGCCGGTGGAGGCGGCCCACTGCCAGCCCCCGTTGTTGGCTGAGAGGTCGAAGTCATTAAGCCGGAGGGCGAAATAGTCTTCCCCTCGCTGCCAGTGAATGCCGAGGTCTTTGGTGAGGAAGCTCGCCACCACCATGCGCAGCCGGTTGTGCATGTAGCCGGTCTCGTTCAACTGCCGCATGCCCGCGTCCACGATGGGGTAGCCGGTGCGCCCCTCGCACCAGGCGGCGAACCATTCCTCTGTCTGCGGGCCATCTGCCCGCCAGGCGATGCGGTTGTACTCGGGCTTGAAGGCGCCTCGCACCGCATGCGGGGCATTGGCGAGGATCTGAATGTAGAAGTCACGCCAGATGAGCTCAGAGAGCCAGGTCTGGGCCCCTTCCGCCTCTGAGGGGCTGCTCTGAATGACGGCCAGGGCCTGACGAACGAGCTGGCGAATGCTCACCGTTCCGAACCGTAGGTGAACAGAGAGATAGGACGGCCCGCGTTTGCCCGGGAAGTCTCTGGCCTCCTTGTAGCGGCCCAGGCGGGGCAGGAAGTCCATGAGCAGCGCCTGAGCGCCGCTCGGGCCGGGCTGAAGCGCGGCGAGATCGAGATCGGCAAAGCCCATGCTGGCCAGACTGGGCAGCCCGTCATGGGCGGGCTGCGGGGCGGGAAGGAGCCGGGCGCCCAGGCCACTGGCTTCCAGGGGCAGGCAGTCCCTCGGCTCGATCGCCTGAGGCTCGGCGGCGAGTCGCTTCAGCCAGGCATTCTTGTAGGGCGTAAACACCGAGAAGAACCGGCCCGCCCCGGTGAGCACTTCCTGCCGCTCGAACACGCAGTGGTCTTTGACCGAGGTGCTGGCCACGCCTTGGGCGGCGAGTGCCTTGCACACTGCCGCATCCCGGGCCTGTGCGCTGGGCTCATCGTCATGCGCAAAGAACACCTGCACCGCGCCCAGCCTCAGGGCAAGGGCCGGGATCTCCGACAGAGGGCTGCCATGGACGCACCAGAGCTGGCTGCCCAGGGCGCGCAGCTGCTGGTGAATCTCCGTGAGGCTCTGGTGAATGAAGGCCACTCGGCGGTCCTGGGCGAGCCCCTGAGCCTGAAGGGCCTGCGGGTGGGTGCGCAGTGGCTTCAGAATGGTCTCGTCGAATACAAACGCAAGGGCGACGGGGTGGGGCTGGGCCAGGGCCGCAGCCAGGGCCGCATGGTCTTCCAGCCGCAGATCACGACGAATCCAGACCAGGCTGCAGGGGGTTGTGTCAGGCATAAAAAAGGGCTGCTATAGTTGGGACATGGGTCAACTCTGGACCGAAGAATTCAATCATGCCTTGGAACAGG
>JBEAMW010000016.1:0-3906 GCA_041165705.1 Pseudomonadota bacterium | reverse complement strand
CTCCACCATGGAGCGCAATCTCGACTCTATGGATCAGGATACGGTGGAAACCGCCTTTGAGAAGTTCTTCTCCCTCTCGAGAGTGATTCGAGAGATTGAGCTGCTTCGGAAGCCCGTGGTTGCGCTCATTGACGGCGCAGCGATGGGCGGTGGATTTGAGCTCTGCCTGGGCTGTCACCGGCGGATCATGTCTGATAATCCTCGCGCCACAGTGGGGCTCCCAGAAGTCCAGGTGGGTCTCCTGCCAGGGGGGGGCGGCACGCAGCGACTGATTCGAATGCTCGGCATCACGACTGCGCTTCCCTGGCTGCTGGAGGGAAAGTCGGCGGGGCCCGAGGCCGCGCTCAAGGCGGGCCTTGTCGATGAGGTGGTATCCGCAGACGAACTGATTCCTGCCGCCACTCGCTGGATTCTCTCCAAACCTACAGTGACCAAGCCTTGGGATGAGAAGGGCTATCGTATCCCGGGTGGTGGGCCTACCGATCCCCGTGTGGCTCCAGCATTTGTCGTTGGAAACGCCATGATTCTTGCCAGCACGCACGGAAATATTCCGGCGCCGCTGGCTATTCAGAGCTGTGTCTTTGAGGGGGCTCAACTGCCCTTTGATCGCGCCCTCAGAGTAGAGGTGAAGTATCTCCTCGATGTCTCACTGAACAGCCCCGTGTCCAAGAGCATGATTCGTACGCTCTTTCTCAGTAAGACGAGGGCAGAGCGGGGCGCCAGTCGCCCCACCCAGCCGGAGACCACCGAGGTTCAGAGGCTCGGACTGGTTGGCGCAGGCATGATGGGAGCCGGCATTGCAAAGGCCGCTGCACGGCGTGGAATCTCCGTGAAGCTCATGGATCAGTCAGTTGAGCGGGCCAAGGCGGCGCATGAACAGATTCGCGCAGACTTTCAGCGGCAGGTCGATCGGGGTCGACTCTCTGCCGACGCCATGGAGCGCGCAATTCGTCTGATCGAGCCGGTGGGCTCGCATGCGGATCTCTCCGATCGTGAATTGGTGATTGAGGCGGTTTTCGAAGACCTCGAGCTCAAGCAGGGTCTGGTGAAGAGTCTTGACACCCATCTCTCTCCCAACTGCATCATTGGAACCAATACGTCGGGCCTACCCATCGCAAAGATTGCCTCTGCGAGTGCCAAGCCAGACCGAGTCATCGGCCTTCACTTTTTCTCCCCTGCGGACCGGATGCCACTGGTGGAGGTGATTCGGGGTCCAGAGACCACCGACGACTGCTTGGCGCGCAGCCTCGATTTCACACTTCAGCTCAAGAAGACCCCGATTGTTGTTCGTGACGCTCGCGGTTTCTTTACGAGCCGGTTTATTGGCGCCTTTGTGGACGATGCCATTGGGATGGTTGCCGAGGGCGTGAGTCCCCCCCTCATCGAAAACTGCTCTCGCCAGGCGGGCATGCCCGTGGGTCCGCTCGCCATTACCGATGAACTCTCAATAGAGCTCTCCGTTCACGCCGGAGAGGCCCATCGCAAGGTGTACGGCGATGCCTACCGTGAGGGGCGCTCCGTTCCGGTGTTGCGTGCACTGTTTGAACGGGGGCGACTTGGCAAGAAGGTTGGCCGGGGCTTCTATGACTACGACGAGTCGGGCAAGCAGGTCTGGTCCGGGCTCGCCGAGCTCTACCCGCTCAAGACGAACCAGCCAGACCCTGCATTGCTTCGTAAGCGCATCCTCTTTGTGCAGGTGATTGAGGCCCTCAGGGCAGTGGAGGAGGGCGTACTCACTTCCGCAGCAGATGGAGACCTTGGAGCCATTCTCGGTGTGGGCTTCCCCGCCTACACCGGTGGGCCGTTCTGTTATGTGGATGCGCTCACGCCGGCCGTGTTTGCGCAAGAGTGCAATCGTCTCGCGGATGTGTTTGGCGAGCACCTTCGTCCTCCCGCCATCGTGGGTGAGATGGCCCAGCGGGGACAGCGGTTTTACGGCCCACTCGCTCGGAGTTTGAATTAAGGTGGAGTGAGGGAAGAGAGCTTTTCTTGCAAGCGGATCATGTGCTCTGCGCAGACCAATGCCTCTTGTGTGGGCCGGGGGGTTGAGACATGTCTGCCGTACAAGGTGAGGCTGGCTCTGATTACTTCTTTGTTCTCTGGATGTGCGAGCCAGATCCAGTCCGCAAACCGAATTGCAAGTGAGGTATCTTGCTCGGCGAGCTTTTGAGCGTGGATGATCGCCGCATCTATTCCTCCCGCCAGGCGAATGATTTCCTCCGCCTGTCTCTTAAGTGGCGGTGGATTCCAGTTTGATGGGATGTCATCCCACCATCCACTGTGCTCCTTTATCACCATCCGAGCGATGTCCTTCGCTGTGACGTACAACTCCCTTGCGTCATGGTCATGGATGAAGCGCTCAGGCAGTTGGACTGCATCAACGACGAGATCCTGTCTCTGGCCCGCGTTTAGTCCATTCAGAACTTGTTCCACGATCGACTCAAGCATCTCTGCTTGTCGAGTCAGTCTGTGAGAAATTTCCTGTCCTCCCTTCACGGGGGGGCCGTGCATCGGCAGTAATAGGTCTGGTCGAGAGGCAACGATTGCACGAAGGGCTTGGGCCCAGTCAGCCGCAAAGCGAACGCGCCTCCGACCATTTCCCGCGTTGGGGAGAAAGTCTTGAAAGAGGTCTCCCGAAATCACGAGGTTGAGGGAAGGGATGTGGACCCAGAGGTGATCCTCCGTCTCCCCCTTCGCGTGGTGAAGGTTGAACGTGATTCCTCCGATCGAGAGGGTCAGCTGTTTATCAAACGTCTGTGTCGGACGAATCGCATCGCCCCAGTGACGCGGAACATCCTCGAGAAACTGATTATTGTTTCTCGCGATCAAGCCGTAGGTCTTCATGTCGTACTCGAGTTGCTCGATGAATCGATCCTGAGCAATCACCCGGGGCCGCCTCTCAGACTCCATCAGAGGCCACGCCCCAAAGGCATGGTCCGCGTGATAGTGAGTGAAGATAATGGTGTGAACCGGTTTGGAGCTTAGCTTGGAGAGTGCATCCTTGAGAGCCGGCCCAGCAGGGGCGTAGCCTGAATCGATGAGAACGAGCCCCTCGTCTGTTTCAATCACTGCTATGTTCACGAATGGGAGCCTGAGGAGCCACACCCCCCTTCCTTGAGACTCAATTCGAAGCTTCTTTCGTGCGTCCTCAATCGCTGAAGCGTCCTTTCGGCTGTACATTCGATTTGCGATTGCCGCAGAGAAATCCGGTCCGCTGAAGCTTCCGCCTCGCATGATGGACGCGCGAAGCTGAGGATTCTCAGACATCACTTTCGCGCGGGCGGCCTGATAGCTCGTGCTTGGTCCAGTCGTGCCACTGGCGAGCGCAGGGGTGATTGACCCCAGACACAGGAAACTAAAGAGCAGTGCGTTGACGCGCGAGAAATGTGCCACTGTCGCCCCTCACTGCCTCTGTAACCGCTTGATCAGTGCGCGTGCGGCCTCGAGATGCAGGGCGTCGGTCTCACTGGCTGACGGGCTGGGATGGCTGCCGAGGTGCACGATCACGAGGTCTTGCTCAGGGTAGACCACTACGCGTTGGCCATAGGCTCCACCCATGTAGAAGTGTCGCGGAAAGGCGTGATGCACCCAGAACTGAGCCCGGTAGCTGTGGTTCGGCCGAGCATCTCCTCGCCCACTCTTGGTATACGCCTCTTGTGATCCGCCCTCGAACAGGGCCCGGGCCACTGGGCTCGGAATCACTGAGCTTGTTGGCTTGGACTGGGTTGCCTGAAGCATTGCCAGGCCGAGTTTCCCGAGGTCGGGCAGCGTTGCATTGAAGCCCGCAAAACTGACCTCTGTCCCGGCTGGGTCGAGCATCATGATCCCGTCTTCTTCTGCCCCAATCGGGCCCCACAGCCTCTCTTGAATCCACAGGGAGACAGACTGGTTTGCAGCTCTGGCACT
>JBEAMW010000015.1:0-10902 GCA_041165705.1 Pseudomonadota bacterium | reverse complement strand
TGTAGATGTACTCGTTGCGGCTGTCACAGCCCATGTAGCAGGCAATGGGCTTTCCATCTTTGGGGCGGCCAATCACAGCTGCCTCGTGGGCAAAGCGGCCCAGTGCAACGCGCTTGGCGGGGGTGCTGGTGGGGTTGACGGGGTCAATCTCAAAAATGTAGCCAAAGGTGTTGGGCTCGTTGCGGTAGTCCTCTGCGGCGCTGGCGCCAGATGCAGAGATGTTCCAACGGGCGTACTCGCTCTCAGGGCCCATGGTGGGGTTGGACACGGTGTACCAGCCTTGGCCCACGCCGTTCTTGGCGGTGGATGCGAGAGGAGCGGTTGCTACGCCATAGCGGGCGCGACTTGCGGTGAGCTTGGCGTCAGCAGCCTTGCCCGTGGTGGGAATGTTCCAGTAGTAGGCCCAGTTCTCTTCGCAGGCGAGGTAGGTGCCCCAGGGGGTTTTGCCGTGGCCGCAGTTGTTGATGGTGCCGCGAGCCGTTGCGCCCGTGGGGTCGAACTTGGTCACCATAAACTTCTTGATGTCTGCCAGGTGTGCTGCGGGGCCGGTGATCTTCGCCAGAGTCTGCGCCGTGATGCGGCGGTTCAGAGCGGAGTCGAGCTTGTAGCCAACGGGCTTACCGCTGGCATCTAGGTTGAGCTCAACGATCGACACACCGTGGTGGTTGAACTCTTTGCGGGCCTCGAGCTCAGGGCGGGTGCCCAGGTCCCAGCTGCCGAACTGGTCGTACTTCTTGCCCGACACGCCATTGGAGGTCTGGCCGTTGGGATGGAAGAAGTGTGCGTCAGCTGAGCTCTCATGGTTGATGGCGAGCACAGCCTTGGTGGTGCCCGTGGCGGAGTACTTGCCGTCGGCGCCCACGTAAAAGATATCCATGCCGTCGTGGTGATCGCCCACGCGACGGGACCAGTCGTCAGTCTCAAGCCCCTGGTTGGAGTATGCGGTGAGGTTGCTGTCCAGGCGGTCGCCTGTGGCGTGAAGAATGGTCACGGTGTAGCCAGCTGGCACGGTCACCTGGTCGGCAATGCTCTTTCCGACGGCCGAGAAGCTCAGGCCGGTGGAGGGGGCCGAGAGGGTGGGGATGCTGTCGTCGCTGCCGCAGCCGGGCAGCATGGGAATGGAGGCAGCAGCTGCAATGCCCACGCCGCCACGCAGAATGCTGCGGCGGGAGGGGCTTGCAAGGCCGCGGTCCAGCACCTGCTGGAAATGCTCATTGTTAGAGGTGTTGCAGTCAATCACTTCGTCGAGGTCGTGGTGAGACATTCAAGGCTCCTGTTTGAACGCGGGACATACCGGAGCCAAGATGCTGCCTAGCCAAGATGACGACCGGTTTGCTGCCATGTTTCAGAAATGTTGAATGTCCAGTCAGCCCTGCGGACTAGAATGTGAGGATGAAACACGCGCCCTCTCTTTTCCGCACACCCCCCGCCGGCTTTACCCTCATTGAGATTCTCGTGGTGGTGGTCATCATCGGCATCCTGGCGGCCTTTGTGGTGCCCTCGGTGATGAGTAAGCCCGACGAGGCTCGCGTGGTGGCCGCCAAGCAGAACCTCTCCGGCATCGTGCAGGCTCTGGCTCTCTATCGACTGGATAACTATGCCTATCCCAGCCAAGAGCAGGGGCTCTCTGCACTGGTGGCCGCGCCAACCGCTGCCCCGCTTGCACCCAATTGGAAGGCCGGCGGTTATCTGCAGAAATTGCCCCAAGACCCTTGGGGTCGCCCGTTTATCTACAAGGTCACTCCCGATGGTCTCGATGTGGAGATCATCAGTCTGGGTGCCGACGGCAAAGAGGGGGGAACGGGATTTGCGGCCGACCTCTCCTCCAAAGGGATTTAGCCTCCTCGAAGTTCTGGTGGTGCTGGCCATCGTTGGCCTGCTTTTGGGCACCACCACGCTCTCCTTTCGGCAGATGGAGTCGCGCCGACTCCAGGAGGAGGGCGAGCGGCTCTCGCTGGTCATTGCGGCAGTCTCCGATCGAGCAGCACTCCTGAATCGACGCCATCGGCTTACGGTGGATGCGGACGGGTATCGCGTGGAGGAACGCCAGCGCGGCGAATGGCGTCTGGTACAGGAGTCTCCTCTGCAGGCGCGGGCCTGGAGCCATGGCGTGCGCCCTGACCAGCCCGGCCAGGTCACCACCGACGGGGTAGGTCTGCTTACCCCTGCCGAGTTTAGGCTGGTGCGGGCAGCCGATCAGCTCTCAGTGCAGGTGAATGCTCTGGCGGAGGTGAGGCTTGCAGCTGCCCCCTAAGGGAGTCACGCTGGTGGAGGTCTTGGTGGCCTTGGTGATCTCAGCCCTGGCGCTGATGGCCGGCACCAAGCTCTTTCAGGTCACCACCGACAGCCTCTTTCTGGCCCAGCTCAGAGGCCTCGCGCTGGTCTGTGCAGACAATGAGGTGATGCGGGTGCGACTGGATGCGAACCGCCAACAGCTGGGCAGAACGGAGTCGAGTTGTTCCCAGCTCGATCAGACATTTCAACTCGAGACCCAGGTGGTGAACACGCCCCATCAGAACTTTCGTCGGCTCGAGGTTCGGGTGTCGCAGGCAGGTAGCCAGGCTGTCTTGGCCGAGCGTGTGGCCTTCCTTGCGGTGGGCTTCTAAGGTGGAGCTCTGATGGGGTCCTCTAATCGGCGCCGCCCTCCCTCGGGCATGACCTTGATTGAGGTGCTGGTCACGCTCGCGGTGATGGCGGTGCTTGCGCTCATGAGCTTTCTGGCGCTCGAGCGGCTTGCCTCGGGCAAGACGAGCCTTCTGCAGGCGGCCCAGGAGCAGCGACGGCTGCTGCTGATCCAGGCCCAGATCGAGCGCGATCTGCAGCCCCTCAATCGCATGCAGCCCAACGAACGGGTTGCAGCGCTCGCCTTGGGGGAGTCGCTCCTGCGCACGCCTGTGGCGGAATGGTCCTGGAGCGAGAAAGGCCTCTATCGCAGGGAATTCTCAGCAGCCACTGGCCAGGCCCCCACCCAGTACTGGTCGGGCCCCCTGCGGCTGGGTATGGAATATCTGGCGGTGGGCGGAGTTCCTGATCAGCGTGCACCGATTGGACCGGGCGTGGCCAATCCCCGGGCAGTGGAGCTAGTCATTGAGCGGTCGGGCCAGCGGCTCACCCGTCTCTTCTATATTGGGCCGCTCGAATGAGCCGACCGACATCCACGCTGAGCCGCGCGACACCCAGGCCGAATGGCTCCGCCCCACAAGGCGCCGCCCTTATCTCGGCCATGGCCCTGGTGATGGTGGTGACAAGCCTCACGGTGGGCCTGGCCTGGCTAGGCTACTCAGCCATTGCACGGCTGGAGAACCAGCGTGACTCGGGGCAGGCAAGGCTCCTGGCGCAGGGCATGATGGACTACGCACGATGGATCCTCACCAGCGACCTGCGCGGTGCGATGGGTGGTTCAGCCACCATGGACCACCTGAGCGAGCCCTGGGCCCAGCCCATTCCGCACTCGCGGCTCAACAGCCTTTTGGGAGCCCAGATGACCGACCAGGACCTGCGTCAGTTTGGGCAGGCCGCGATCTCGGGGCAGATGGTCGATGAGCAGGCTCGGTTTAACCTAGAGTCCTTGGTGAAGACCGACGGCCTGGATGCGCGCGCCGTGGATCGGCTCTCTAGCCTTACCCAGGCGGCAGGGCTCTCCAGCCAGGAACATCAGGCCCTGCTGGATGCGGTGCTGGCCGAGGTGGCCCAGACGCGGCTCGATGGCGCTGGACGCCGCCGCCTGGTGGATGCGGGCGAGGTGTCGATCTGGCAGGTCTTTGAGCATCGGCTGCTTCCGGGCCTTAACCTGGATGCGACAAAGCAAGAGGCGCTTCGCCGGTGGCTCACCTGGCTGCCCGAACGCACGCCGATCAATGTCAATACGGCCTCGGCTGAGGTGTTGCAGGCGGTGCTGGAGATGGACTCCATCTCAACGGCAGAGCGAATTGTGGCCCAGCGCGATAGGATTCCGTTTCGCAGCCTCGCGGAGTTCACCTCGTTCATGCCGCCGGGCCAGTCGTTTGAGACCGTGCAGTTCGATATGAAAACGAAATACTTCCGTGCGATGGGATATGCCCAGTTTGGGCGGGCGGAGCAGGCCTTCGAGGTCCTGCTGCGTCGAGAAGGGGGACGGGTGAGCGTGGTGGACTATGTGGTCTTGGATTAATAAGCGACGGCGGCCCAGCGCGGGCGCGGCCTGGGTGATTCGGCGTCAATCAGATGGCCTGAGCCTTCAGTTTGGCTCGGCCGATCCGGTGGTCTTTGCTTGGGAGCAAGGCGACGCGCACGCCCAGGCGCGGCTGCTTGCGGTGTTGCGGCTGGCCGCTCGCACATCCCCGCCAGGCCAGGGCCAGCTGCGCCTGGAGGCGAGTGGGGCAGATCTGGACGCCCTGCAGGCGGTTCTGCAGGATGCCCTTGGAGCCAGAGCTGGGCAGGCTCTGGCAGGCGTCTCGGCGGGCCCCTCTCGGCTTCGCGAGCAGCTGGCCCATTTGCCTCTTAGAGGCCTTGCCCTGATGGTGATCGTGCTGGCCCTGGGGATGGTATTTCCGCTGGAGCGACCCCCAGTCACCCCACCGACAGCGCCTGTGGAGGCCCCGGTGCCGCAGTCGGTGCTGGCTGGCCTTCCTCCAACAAGCCCGCTGGGCTGGATCGAGGCGCTGGCTCAACAGGCCAGTGCAGCGGGTGCGGGTGACTGGCGCCTGATCGAGCTGCGGGCGGGCCAACAGGGCGCCTTTCAGCTCCGTATCCAGATGCTCAGTGCACCCAGTGCACCGGTGCTGGGTGGAACCGATCCCGCAGTGGCCAAGCTCGAGGCCTTGCGTCAGGTGCTGGATCGCCATCCTGGCCGGGTATCGGTGGCCATGCAGCCGGCCCGTGGTGAGGGGGTGTTGGTCTTTAAGCCCAGTGCAGGCGTCTCAGGCGCAGGCCCTGCCGCCGCGGAGGCCACTCGCCTGGTGGAGCCCGTGCAGTCCGTGGCCATGCGCTTGTCCCAGCTCGGGCCGAAGCTCAGCTGGTCGGAGATCCGGGGGCTGTCGATGGAGCGAGACCTGCAGCAGCCGGGCCTGGTCCAGCTTAGGCTGGAGGGGGTGCCCTTGGCAGGAGTGCGGCCTTGAGCAGCAGCTGGCGCTGGGCGGCCCTGGTCCTCGGTTTCGCACTTGGAGGCGTGCTGTTTGCGCCTGCGACGCTGCTGAGTCAGGGATTTTCTCGGGCCACCCAAGGGGTGGTTGAGCTGGCAGGAGCATCGGGCACGCTCTGGAATGGCAGCGCCCAGGTGCAGCTCCATCCCGAGCGGCTCAATGGTGATCGAGATGCCAAACCCCAGCCGCCCCTCGTGCTGCCCGGTCGGCTGGCGTGGCAGATGGGGTGGTCCTTCACACAGGGGCTGTGGCTGCAGCTCCAGAGCCCGCAGCTCTCGGGCCCGCTGGCGCAGCAGCCCATACGGGTTCAGGCCTGGTGGACCAGTCAGGCTCAGCTGTCTGTGCCCGATGGCGCGCTGCGGCTTCCTCACTTAAACCTTCGCCATGCCACTGGGCCCCTGGCCCTGTTTCGGCCGGACTTTCAGCCCTCGCTGGCCTGGTCAGGCCTGCAGTCCACACGCCTGCAAGATTTCCGAGTCACGCTCACGCTGGACGATCTGGGCAGTGCCATCTCGCCCATCCGTCCATTGGGCAGTTACCGCGTGGCGCTTGCGCCTGAGGCTGCTGGGGCAAGGGCCTGGGCCTGGAGGCTAGAGAGCATGGGCAGCCCAGTGATTGCCCTCTCCGGCGAGGGCCGAATCGATCAGATGCTGAGGGGGCGTTTGCGTCTTCAGTGCATGCGCAACTGCGAATTTGTGGGCGGCATTCTCAGTGCCGTTGGAAAGAAAAATGGAGAGATCTATGAAGCTCAGTTTGGTCTGTAAGTCCCTGGCAGCACTCGCCTCCCCACTGGCCTTGAGCGCAGCCTATGCGCAGGGTGCGCTTCTGCCAGCAACTGGCCCGGCAACACCCACTGTTGCTCCCTCAGTGGCTACCGCCCAGAAGGGACAGCCCGTGATGCTGGCCTTTCGAGATGTAGAGATTGCTGAGGTGGTCTCGGCCTTCAGCGCATCGATGGGCCTGCCCTTTCTGGTCGACGCTCGGGTGAAAGGACGCATCACCCTGGAGGCCCCCAAGCCAGTCTCGCTCGACAAGGCCTACGAGCTTCTGGTGTCAACCCTGAGCCTTCAAGGCTTCTCGGCCATTCGGGCCAATGGCTTTGTGCGGGTGGTTCCCACCACCGAGGCCAAGCTCTTTGTGCCGGGCATGAGTGAGAGCGCGGGCGGCATGTCCGCTGCCACTCGAATCTTTGTTCTGCAGCACGAGGATGCCAACCAGATGATGGCCTCGATTCGAGCCCTGGTGCCGGCCAGTAATCCCATCACGGTAAATCCCAGCACGAACAGCCTCATCATCTCGGATACGGCGGAGAATCTGGCTCGCATCGGTGAAGTAGTGTCTGCGCTCGATAAGCCCGAGCTCGGTCTCTTGCGGGTGGTCACCCTTCAGCATGCCCATGTGAGTGACCTGATGCCCACCGTGGATCAGCTGGTGAATGCGCCCCGGGGGCAGGCCGCCAAGGGAACCGTCACGCAGCAGTCTGTGTCGCTCTTGGCCGACCCAGCGAACAACCGCCTGCTGCTGCGCAGCTTCAGCGGGGCTAAGCTCGACCAGACCGAGCGACTGGTGCGGGAGCTCGATACGCCGCTCGCCAAACCGGGCAATGTGAATGTGGTCTACCTGAAGAACGCTGAGGCGGCCCGACTGGCCGTGAGCCTGCAGGCAATCTACACCGGGGCGGCAGCCAGCCCGGTGGCCACCACTCCGGCCTCGGCTGCTGCCAGCCCCACGCAGCCCGGTTCGCCCCAGCCAAGGCCGGCTAGCGCATCCGCAGCCGCCTCCGCAGGTGCAGCCGCCGTGAGCCTCAAGCCCGGCGTCACCATTCAGCCGGAGCCCAACCTGAATGCCCTCCTGGTGGTGGCCCCGCCGGCTGTGTACAAAGAGATCCGCTCGGTGATTGATCAGCTGGATGTGCGCCGAGCGCAGGTCTATATCGAGTCGCTCATCGTGGAGGTGAATGCAGACCGTGCGGCCGAGTTTGGCGTGCAGTTCCAGTACCTCAATGGCCTCAACGAGAACACGGTAGAGGCCATAGGCGGCACCAACTTCAATGCCCGAGGGGGAGGTAACAACCTGCTCGATCTCGCGGCCAATCCGCTGGCGGCCAGCCAGGGCCTCAATGTTGGCGTGATTAAGGGCACGGTGAGCTTTGGCGGCAACACGATTGCCAACCTGGGCCTGCTGGCGCGCGCCCTGGAGAGCCAGGGCGGCGGCAACATCATTGCCACGCCCAACCTGCTCACGCTCGATAACGAAGAGGCCAAGATCGTGATTGGCCAGAATGTGCCCTTCATCACTGGATCCTTCACCACCTCGGGCAGTAACTCCGGCAACCCATTCCAGACGATTGAACGCAAGGATGTGGGCACCACGCTGCGGGTGCGTCCTCTGGTCACCGAGGGTGGCGTGATCAAGCTGCAGATCTTTCAAGAAGTCTCCAGCGTGAGCCAGCGGCTCACGGAGGGCATCATCACCAACAAGCGCTCGATTGAGTCCACGGTGCTGGTGGATGACCAGCAGATGGTGGTGCTGGGTGGGCTGATTCAGGATGAGAACAGCCAGGGCGAGGGCAAGGTGCCTGGGCTTGGCGACATCCCCGTGCTGGGCCAGCTCTTTCGCTATGACACCGCGGGCCGTCGTAAGACCAACCTCTTTGTCTTCCTGCGCCCGGTGGTGATTCGCAGTTCTGAAGACTCCAATCGGCTCACCATGGGCCGATATGAGGCCATGCAGGCCCAGCGCGCTGCGCAGCCCGTACGCACCAATGCGCCACTATTGCCAGAGCTGGGCCGGCCAGAGCTGCCGGCTGCACCCCGCCGATGATGGACGTTGCCCGCCTGCGTCGCTTTCGCCTCGCCCCGGCTCAAGAGGGGGCGCAGGCCTGGTACTGCGAGGCCACGCCTGCTGCTGAGCTGGCCTGGTTCCTCAGCCTGCCCGAGATGGCGAAGGCCTTGCCTGTGGAGAAGCCCGAGGCAGAGGTGCTGGCTCGCCTCACTGAGGCCTTTGGAGAGGCCACCGCAGCCCAGGTGATTGGGGCTGCGGAGCTGGGCGATCGGCTCTCGTCACTGCTGCAGGAGGGCGGGGCGGCGCACGACGGAGAGGAGTTCGACGACGAGGCGCCAGTCATTCGCATGATCAACGCCATCCTTCAGGAGGCAGTGAGCCGCAAGGCCTCCGACATTCACCTGGAGCCCTACGAGCAAGAGAGTGTGGTGCGCTTTCGGGTGGATGGCCTGCTGCGCGATGTGGCCCATCCGCCGCGAACCCTGCATGCAGCGCTCATCTCGCGCATCAAGGTGATGGCGCAGCTCGATATTGCTGAAAAGCGCCTGCCCCAGGACGGCCGCATGACGGTGCGCGGTGGAAGTGGCCTGCTCGACATTCGGGTGAGTACACTGCCCACGGGGTCGGGTGAGCGGGCAGTGCTGCGCCTGCTCGACAAGGGCCAGGCACGGCTCTCGCTCGAGGCCCTGGGCATGGCCCAGGATACGCTCCACACAGTGCAGCAGCTGATTGAGCGGCCCCATGGGATTGTGCTGGTCACAGGGCCTACGGGGTCTGGTAAGACCACCACCCTCTACGCAGCCCTCAGTCGGCTCGATGCAGGCAGTCGCAACATCATGACGGTGGAAGATCCGATTGAGTACGACATGCCGGGGGTGTCACAGACGCAGGTGCATCCCAAGATTGGGCTCTCCTTTGCGCAGTCGCTGCGGTCAATCCTGCGGCAGGACCCTGATGTGATCATGATCGGCGAGATCCGCGACCTGGAGACGGCGCAGATCGCCATTCAGGCCTCGCTCACTGGCCACCTGGTGCTGGCCACGCTGCACACCAACGATGCGCCCTCGGCCGTCACCCGGCTGTTGGATATGGGCGTGGAGTCCTTCCTTTTGTCCTCAAGCCTGGTGGGGGTGATGGCCCAGCGACTGGTTCGCCAGACCTGTAAGGCCTGCGGCGGTGCGGGCTGTGCCGCCTGCGACGCTACCGGATTCAAAGGGCGGCTCGGCATATTCGAGCTCTTGGTGATGGACGACGGACTGCGCACCGCAGTGAAGGACCGACAAGACGCCTCCCAGATTCGGCGCCTAGCAGCGGGCCAGGGCTTTCGCAGCCTGCGAGAGGATGGCGCGCGGCTGGTGGGCCTGGGGCTCACCACCGAGGCCGAGGTGGCCCGGGTCACCGAGCTCGGAGACCTCGAATGAAGCTTCCGAGTCGGCCCGAGGGCCGACGGCTCTCAGACCGCGAGCTGGAGTTTGTGGTGCGTCAGCTGGCGGCCCTGCTGCAGGCGGGCATTCCGCTGGAGCGCGCCCTGGGGACGCTGGCCGCACAGGCCAAGCCGCGTGCTGCGGAGATGCTCACTGCGCTGCGCGATCGCCTGCGCGAAGGGGCCTCACTCAGCCGGTCGATGGCGGCCTATGAACGGGATTTCTCGGAGAGCTTTCGGGGGCTGGTGGCCGTGGGCGAGGGCTCAGGCAGCCTGGCGGTGGTGCTTGAGCGTATGGCCGATTCCATGGCCGATGCCAACCGCCTGCGCCAGGGCCTGGTGTCGGCGATGGCCTATCCTTTTATCGTCACCCTGGTGGCCCTGATGGTGGTCTTTGCCCTGATGACCTATGTGGTGCCGCAGATTGTCACCGTGCTGGCCGCACAGAATCAGGCCCTGCCGCTGCTCACGCGTGCGCTTATGGCGGTGAGTGGGTTTCTGCAGGCCTATGGGACTGCACTGCTGCTGGGCCTTCTGGCCGTGACGGCGGCAGCCTCAGTGGCAATCAGCCGGTCGGCGGCGCTGCGCCTGGCCACCGACCGGCTCTTGCTGCAGATTCCGCTGCTCGGGCCCATGCTGCGCGCCCATGAGTCGAGCCGGCTGGCGAGCACGCTGGCGCTCTCGCTTTCGGGTGGTGTGTCTCTGCTTAAGGCCCTGGGGACGGCCAGCCGTGTGGTTCGAAATCGCGACCTTCGGGCGCGTCTCACGCAGGCGGCCAGCGATGTGCGGGAGGGCGCCGAGCTAGGCCGAGCGCTCACCCAGCAGGGTGGGTTTCCGGCCCTGCTCACTCAGCTCATCAGCACAGGCGAACGGAGCGGCGAGCTGCCCAAGATGCTCGAGCTCGCGGCCGATCAGCTCTCTCAAGACCTGCGCCAGAAGACGAGCCTGCTCACCACGATTCTCGAGCCTGCGCTCATTCTGGGCATGGGCCTCATCGTGCTCTTGATTGTGCTGGCGGTGATGATGCCGCTCATCGAGATGAACACCCTGCTGCGCTGAGCCTCTTCAAGGAAGAATCCCCATGCCCCTCAGTTCTCTCACTCGCAAGACTGCTGCTCACCCGGCTGGTCTGAACTCCCCGCGGGGCTCAGTGCCCTGGGCCTGGCGGGTCGTGACGCTCCTGGTCTGGCTCGTCACGGGCCTGCTCCTGGCGCGCCTGGGCTATGGGCTCTGGCTTGCCAGCAGTGCACCACCGCCTGCGGAGGTGGTGGTGCCCGCCGCCCCGGTGGGCCCACCGCCGCTCTCGGCGCTCGAGCGGTCTCTCGGGGCCCGTCAAGGCCAGGAGTCTCCGCTCTCAGCGGCCGATGTTCGTCTGGTGGGGCTCATGGCCAGCCCTCAGGGCGGGGTGGTGAGCTTGTCTTTTCGGAATGGCCCGGTGCGCCAGCTGGTGATGGGCCAGACGGCCGCAGATGGCTGGCGCTTTAGTGGCCTGGAGGCGGGCGAGGTGGTGCTGGTGAATGGGGCCCAGCAGCTTCGCATTCCGGCACACGCGCCGAAGAACGGGCTGCCAACTGC
>JBEAMW010000014.1:0-8846 GCA_041165705.1 Pseudomonadota bacterium | reverse complement strand
TCCGAACTTGCTTACAGCAGTTGGGATATCGAACTGGTCATCGAGCGCCAGGGCGATGAGTTGCGCATCCGGCCTGCCCGGCGACGGATGGGCGACGTGCTGAGCACGTTTGCGCAGTTCTCACCTGATTTCATGAGCGAGGGACGCGGCCTGAGCATTGAAGGCGAACGCGAGCCGCTATGAAACCCAAATTCATGCTGGACACCAACATGTGCATCTACCTGATGAAGCATCAGCCACCACAGGTTCGGGCACGCTTTGCCGAGTGCTTTGTTGGCGACGTGGTGATCTCGGCCATAACCTTGGCTGAACTCGAGTTCGGGGTGATGATCTCGGGTGAGTCTCAAGAATGCAATCAAACCCAGCTCAATAGCCTACTTGAGGACATCTTGGTTGCGCCCTTCGAGGCCGGCGCAGCGCGGGCCTATGGCCCGCTGAGGGCAGCGAACCGAGAGCGCAACAAAAACGCGCTTGACAAACTGATCGCGTCACATGCTCTGTCGCTGGGGGTGACGCTGGTCGCCAATAACGAGGCCGATTTCCGGAGCTTCGCTGGCTTGAACGTCGAGAACTGGGTCAGCAACCACTGATTAACATCAATCAATTTCAAAGGCACACGTTCAAGCCATTGCCAAGCAGCCTTCCCAGACGAAGCGCCATCTCGGCTGACACGCCGCTGCGCTCGGCCAACACCGAGTGCAAGTTCTGGCGGGAAACGCCCATGCTACGGGCGAAGGCGCTGACAGAAATGCCCGGCAAGCTGGGCAACACATCTTCCCGAAGGACGGCTCCGGGATGGGTTGGTATACGTTTACGCATCATTTACTCCTAGTGATGATTCTCAAAATCTAGCTTCACGGCATTCTCAACCTGCCATTCAAAGCGTCTGAAGTCCTTTGTGCTTGGACCACTCAATCATGCAACGAGATGTAAAGGTGTTCTTTACACGTTGCAAGGGAGTCTTTCACCTGCCGTATCCGTAGTGAACAGCTTGGTGCTAGCCCATGTGGCCATGAGCAAGTTCGTGCTAGTCATTGTGGCGGGCCAGCAGGGGTCGCTTTACTAACTTGCTGAGGTCAAAATAAATCAGGTCTTGGTGATGTCGGGGATCCCTGGCACTGGCATGGACCCAGGCAAGATGGCCAAGTAGCGCTGGTGGTGGCCCGAGAGCCAGGGCGACGGGTGACGGCACAACTGGACAGCCGAGCCCAACGCTCACAGGCGTCAGGCCTGCGCAGAGCGAATCGAGACTAATACAGCTGTGATGATGGCCAGACTCAGAATGCTCGTCCGCACCGGCTTCTAGGGCAGACCACTGCGCAACCAGCGCCTGGGCGGTGGAAGAAAAGGCAGGCCCCTCAAACGCTACGGTCAGACTGGATGCATGCGCCTGATGTCCAAAATGCGCCACGCCATGCCAAGCGCCATACGGATGGTCAAAGGCAACGCTCAGTATGAGCGCAAGGGCCAGAAAACGGGACTGGAGGGTGCGACGCAGCATTTCTCTACCCTAGCAGACCTGTCAAGCCCTCTCCGGCGAGAAACATGCCGACAACGTTAGATCTGCTAGATTCCGAACACTCGGTTCTCTGAGACAAACCTACCATGGACAACTCCGCCGATCCCCTTCTCGATCTCGAACTCTCCGTCGACGTGCCCCTGTCACCTGCACAGCTTTTCGAGGGATGGACCGATCCGGAAATCCTGAAGAAATGGTTCTGCCCGAGGCCGTGGAAGGTCGTCGAGTGCACCATCGACCTGAGACCCGGGGGCCTTTTTTCAACCGTGATGCAGTCGCCCGACGGCCAGCGGACACCGGAGAACCGCGGTTGCTTCCTGCTGATCGAAAATCCGACGCGACTCGTCTGGACGAGCATGCTTGGAGCAGGGTTTCGCCCCAATCCGGTTCCACAACTCGGATTCAGCTTTGTATGCGACCTGAGGTTCGTACCCTTGGCGCAAGGGGGCAGCCGATTCCAGGCGACCGTGATGCACTCGGATCCAAAGGGCCGAACCAGGCATGAAGCAATGGGCTTCGATCAGGGCTGGCGACTCGCACTGTCGCAACTGGTCGAACTTCATCAAGCGCCCTAGAAGCTGGAGTGCCGTTTGGCGCTCTCCTCCTCATCCAACGCGTTCGGGGGAGCCAGAATGGACGGGACGGTGGGGTCGAGGATTCGAACTTGCGATCCCAACCTCTTTACTGATACCTATTATTGTATATACAATAACTCACGCGGATTCTTTACGATCCAGGGAAACGTGACAAGACCCTTGTTGAACGCGGACTTGATTTTGAAGATGCGGCGATAGTTTTCCAAGGCGTCACCGTTGAGATTCCAGACGAGCGTAAAGAATACGGTGAAGTGCGAATAATCTGCTTCGGACTTCTCAAGGGTCGCGTCGTAGTCATTGGGTATACACCGCGTGGCGCGGATCGCCACATCTTCAGCATGAGAAAGGCAAACGATCGTGAGCAAACCCGCCTTGCGCCGTACCTCGGGCTCTGACCTCAAGCGTGTCGATTCGCATGTGATCAAACCTCATGAATACAAGGAACTTCCCGAACTGACCGAAGATTTGTTGGCTCGAGCCACACTGAGGAAAGGGGGAAGACCAAAATCAGTGAATCCGCGGCAATTGATTAGCCTTCGTTTACCACCGGATGTCATCGAACGCTGGAAGGCGACTGGGCCGGGCTGGCAGACTCGTATGGCGGAAAAACTAGCGAAGGGACCCTCAACACGGTCAAAACAGACCGCCTAGCAAAACTCTTTCGCTGGACGTACAGATTGGCCGAGTTCGAATCCTGTGGCGGAGAGGGTGGGTTCTCCCGGCCTCGCGCTTGCAAGCGCTCGGCTTCTCATCCCAACGCGAGCGATGCTCGCTCCCCTCTCCAAAAACAAAAAGCCCAAGAGGGCCTTTTTGTTTTTTGGCGGAGAGGGTGGGATTCGAACCCACGGTACGGTTACCCGCACGCCTGATTTCGAGTCAGGTACATTCGACCACTCTGCCACCTCTCCGAAGCCCGTGAGTATAGCGCTTAAAATGCGGCATGCTTTCTCCGTCTCCCCCAGTCCTCAAGACACTCCGCCTGCTCGGCTATGGCGGCCTCATTCCCTTCTTCGCGCTCGCCCTCCTCTCACTGAATATGGAGGCCCCGCAGGTTCAGTCCGTGGCTCGTCAGGCGTTGCTTGCCTACACGGTCTCGATTCTGAGTTTCGTAGGGGCCGTCTCCTGGGGAATCGCTCTTGCGCATCCGGGCCTCAGCGACTCCCAGCGACACAGGCTGCTGGTCTACAGTGTGGTGCCTTCACTCTTGGCCTGGCTGGCGGCCTTGCTGCCCGATGGCGCGATGCGCTGGGTTGTATTTGCAGACCTCACCATCGTTCTGTTCGTTGCTGATCGCATCTTCGGACGCGCGATGGGCTGGCCTGCGGACTGGCTGCGGCTCCGCTTGCACCTCACCCTCGGTGTAACTGCTGCCTTGCTCCTGGCTGCAACTGGGTATGGCGGCTAGGGCTGAATGATGAGAATCGCAGTCATCGGTGCGGGCCTCTCTGGCATTACAGCGGCACGAACCCTTCTGGCCTCTGGTCATGCCGTAGAGGTCTTTGAGAAGAGCCGAGGCCCCTCAGGCCGAATGAGTACCCGTCGGAGCGAGGCCTGGCAGGCGGACCATGGCGCCCAATACTTCACCGCCAAGCGGCCGGATTTTCAGGCACAAGTTCTCGACTGGTGCCAGCAGGGCCTGGCTGCAGAATGGCACGGCCGAATTGTCAACCAGGGGCCACGAACCCCCATACGCCGCTATGTGGGCACGCCACGGATGAACGCGCTTGTCAGCGCACTGGCCCAGCCCCTGACGCTGCACACAGAGTTCACGCTAACAGAACTCCTGCGGGTCGGGCCGCAATGGCAGCTGAACTCCAAGGAATATGGGGCCCACGCGCCGCACTTCGATGCGGTGATCCTCTCCATTCCGAGCCCACAGCTCAAGCCTTTCGAGCACCACTTTCCCGCCACCTGGCGCGAGGTTATACACGGCAACACGTATTCACCCTGTTGGACTGTCATGGCCGGCTACACCGAGCCACTCACCCTGGAATTCGATGGTCGATTCATGGACGATCCCAGCCCCTTGAGTTGGGTTGCACGCAACCATTCCAAGCCTGGTCGCACGGGGCCGGAGACCTGGACCCTGCACGCGAGTCCAGCATTCAGCACCGCGCATCTCGAAGATGACCCCCAAGAGGTCACTGACATCCTGCTCCAGACCTTCTATTCCCTAGGCGCGCTGAAGCCGGACTGGATTCAGACCCATCGCTGGCGCTACGCCCTGGCCACCAATCCGCTAGCGCCTTCGGACGAAGCGCTCTGGAGCCCCGACCTGCAGCTTGGCCTCTGTGGCGACTGGCTATCGGATGGCCGGATTGAGGGAGCCTGGCGCAGTGGGCTTCACTGCGCGAATGAACTGGCTAAAGGATCGGCATAGGCGATCGGGCTCTGTCAGCAGGGACGCTGCTCGCCCCCACTGAACGCCTGCCTGATGGAGGCTGTGGCGTGTCTTGGTGCACTGGAGCGAGTCGATTGAAAAGAGAGACACTCCAGACGGAAGCTCTGCAAGGAGTTCTTCGAGCGATGTGTCCCACACCACATCACAGACCGTCCGCATGCGTTCAGCCACGAACCGCCAGCGCCGCTCAGACCAGGGGTGTCGTAGCTGTTCAGGAAGGTGTGGCAGGCCGATTCGCAGCACATTCGGCTGGGATCGGCTTGAGAGCGCCCACGGGTGGACCAACTCCACGCCAGAGCCTGGCTGAAGGGAGGCAAGCGCTGCTGAAAAGTCGCCCTTCTTCAAAGGAACATGAGCCGGACAACGCGCAGTCAGGCTTGGCTCAGCCTGAGCAAACGCATGTCGTTCAGCATGCTGGGCCATCGACTCAAATCGCCGACGCCCGGGCTCATCTTCGCCGCGAGCCATCTGATCGAGGTGCTCATACGAGGTATCAAGCGGTGTGCCCGCGCAGTGCCACGCCGATGGCGCGTACTTCGCTACGTTGTCCGCATTAAAGAGGTAGGGCTTGCTGCTAAAGGTACTTGCCACCCACTGCCAAGAGAGGTGGTTAGACGCAAGGTCGCCATCAAGCAGGTGGCCGTACATCCAGTCGGCCCCTGCCCTCCAGTGCACATGACGCAGATGCACCACATAACTGGCAAGCCACATACGCGCATGGTTATGCAGGTAGCCTGTGGTGTAGAGCGCGCCCACGGCCTGGTCGATCACTGGCAGCCCTGTGCGGCCCTCTCGAATGTCTTGCGGCAGCGTCGCGGCATATCGGATGCCAGGCACCCCCGGGCGAATGTCCTCAAAGATGCCATCCCCAAGGTGTGAATAGACATGGTGAAAGAATACCCGCCATGCAAATTCAGAAAAGAGCTTTTCGTCGGGGCGCAGCGTATGCCGGGCCCGAACGCCATCAACCGCGTCCTGAAGGCTTAAGTACCCATGGGTGAGGTAGGGCGAGAGGTAGGAGACCGAACCACGAAGGTGGTTGCGGGTTCTTGCGTACTCTGCTGGGTGAAGGGCTGCAAGCCGCTCCTGCCAGGCCTCATCGGTGGCAGCAAAGGTCTGCGCACTCGCGTGCATACGGCTCAGCCCAGCCTGCTCAGCCCACCCATGTAGGGCCGAAGCGCCTCGGGAACCACCACTGTGCCATCGGCCTGCTGATAGTTCTCCAGCACGGCCACCAGCGTGCGCCCCACGGCCAGCCCGGAGCCATTCAGGGTGTGGACAAACTCGTTCTTGGACTTCCCCCCCTCCATGCGCTTAAATCGAGCCTGCATGCGGCGGGCCTGAAAGGCCTCACAGTTACTCACGCTCGAAATCTCACGATAGGTGTGCTGCGCGGGCAGCCAGACCTCGAGGTCGTAGGTCATGGCGGCACCGAAGCCCATGTCCCCCGTACAGAGCAGCATCACTCGGTAGGGTAGACCCAGGCCTTGGAGCACAGCCTCTGCATGCCCCACCATCTGCTCAAGGGCCTCGTAGGACTCTTCAGGCTTCACCACTTGCACCATCTCCACCTTATCGAACTGGTGCTGTCGAATCATGCCCCGGGTGTCTCGTCCATAGGAGCCGGCCTCACTTCTAAAGCAGGGCGTATGCGCGGTGAGCCGCAAGGGCAGCTGGGCCTCGTCGAGCAGTTCTGCGCGAACCAGGTTGGTGAGCGAGACCTCTGAGGTGGGAATCAGGTAGAGCGACTCGCCCTCTCCCTCTTGACCGCCCTTCTTCGCTGCAAACAAATCAGCTTCAAACTTGGGCAGCTGCCCCGTGCCGTAGAGGGAGTCCGCATTCACAATGTAGGGCGTGTAGCACTCGGTGTAGCCGTGCGCACCGGTTTGAACATCCAGCATGTACTGGGCCAGCGCACGATGCAGCCGCGCAATCGGTCCCTTCATGACCGTGAATCGCGATCCAGTGAGCTTCACTCCCATCTCAAAATCGAGCCCAAACGGGGCCCCAAGGTCGACATGGTCTTTGGCGCTAAAGTCGAACGCGGCAGGCTTACCCCAGCGACGCACCTCAACATTGCCCTGCTCATCTCCACCCACCGGAACGCGCTCATGGGGCAGATTGGGAATCGAGGAGAGCCACGACTCCATCTCGCGCTGAATCTCAGCCAATTCCGCCTCGGCCGCGCTCAGCTGATTGGGAAGGTCCGCTGCCTGAGCCATCAGATCAGATGCGTCTTCGCCTTTGGCCTTGGCCTGACCGATCTGCTTGGAGAGTGCATTGCGGCTGGCCTGAACCTGCTCAGTACGCACCTGAACCGACTTGCGGCGGGCCTCGAGCGCGTTGAAGGTGTCAACATCGAGCACATAGCCACGGGCCGCAAGCCGATGAGCCACCTGCTGCGGGTCTTTGCGAAGCATCTGAAGATCAATCATGGGTGCCTTGTGAATGAGTGTTGCGCCTGCGGAGTTCATCAAGCTTTGCCGCGATTTTACTTTCAAGCCCACGGTCTACGGGACGGTAGAAGACCGGCGCTGGCTGAAGCGCATTCGGAAAATAGCGCTGGCCCGCCGAGAAGGCATCGGGCTCATCATGGCTGTAGCGGTAGGCCTTATTGGTGGGCGCATTGCGCAGGTGTTCGGGCACGGGCAGGCTGCCGCCCTCTTTCACAAAGGCCTGGGCCTGCTTCCATCCCGTATAAACCGCATTGCTTTTGGCGGCCACCGCCAGAAACACCGTGGCCTCCGCAAGGGCCAGCTCCCCCTCGGGGCTACCCAGCCGCTCGTAGGCCTGGGCCGCCGCACTGCTGATCTCGAGCGCGCGTGGGTCAGCCAGCCCAATGTCTTCCACTGCCATACGAATCAGTCGCCGTGCCAGATAGAGCGGGTCTGCGCCTCCATCGAGCATTCGTGCAAGCCAATAGAGGGCCGCATCTGGGTCAGAGCCCCGCACCGACTTATGAAGGGCGGAGATCTGATCGTAGAAAGCGTCGCCCCCTTTATCGAACTGGCGCACGAGGCTGGGCAGCTGGGCAGACAGCCATGGGGCATCCACCTCGGCAGGGCGCGAGGAGGCCGCAACCATCACCATTGACAGCAAGTTCAGGAGTCGCCGCCCGTCGCCGTCGGCAGTCTGAAAGAGAAGGTTCTTGGCGGGAGCCTGCAGGCTAAGGCCTTGCCCCTCGGGGAGCGCCAGGGCCCTTGAGACGAGTTGATCCATCGCGTCAGAGCCGAGAGGCTCCAACCGAAAGACCTGCGCACGCGACAGCAGGGCGCTATTCACCTCAAAACTGGGGTTCTCGGTGGTGGCTCCAATCAGTACAAACAGCCCCGACTCCACATGGGGCAAGAAGGCATCTTGCTGGGCCTTGTTGAAGCGATGAACCTCATCCACGAAAACCACTGTGTGGCGATCTTGAGATCGCCAGATCTCGGCCTGGGCGACCACCTCGCGTATCTCCTTGACGCCCCCCAGCACGGCCGAGATGCTCAACAGCTCGGCGCTCACGGCCTGCGCCAGAAGTCGAGCAAGGGTGGTCTTGCCCACCCCTGGGGGGCCCCACAGAATCATCGAGGGCAGAGACTGACGCGCAACCGCCTGAGTGAGGGGGCCCTGCGGCCCAAGCAGGTGGGCCTGGCCCAAGACCTCCGCCAAGGCCCTAGGGCGCAGACGCTCAGCCAGAGGGATCAAGGCTTTACAACCTCGGTTCCGGGCGGTGGAGTGAACTGAAACCGGCTATCTGCAATCGGCTGGTTGCGCTTGATGCCTCTCAGACGCACCAGACTGCGGCGACCCAAGGCGTCGGCCAGTTCGAACTGAACGATCTCGCCCTTGTCATTCAGCCCCACCTCGAGGCTAGTGGCGCTTCCTTCTGAGGCCTTGGGTTTGAGCAGAACTCGGCGCAGCCCAGACTGACTCGGCAAGGCCTGCATGCTGAACTGACGCGCCAAGGTCTGGGCCGCCTCCGGCCCAGCGGACAAGAGCAGGCCGGCGGGGGTGGCATCGAGGGCCGACTCTAATGGGCGCTTGGTCAGCTGAGCCAGATCGGGGTCGTAGAGCAGAAAGCTGTTGTCGCGGATAATCTGAAGTTGCGCGTAGGGGCTCTGAATCTCCCAGCGGAATCGCCCTGGGCGCTTCAGAAGCATCTCTCCCTTGAAGGTCTGCACGCGACCACCGCGCCCGCTCTGAAGGTGTTCAAACTGCGCAGAAAGTGTGAGGGTTCCCGCCAGAAAGTCCACCAGGGCTGCCTCGGGGCCGGCCTCGACGAGCACCACATCCCCCACAGCCTGGGCAAGAGCCGGACATGAGAGGCCCAGAGCAACACTTGCAG
>JBEAMW010000013.1:0-16743 GCA_041165705.1 Pseudomonadota bacterium | reverse complement strand
ATTTGCGCCGTGATCGACGGTTGGCCCACCATCAAATCATCGGCCAGCAGCACGGCAAAAGGCTCACGCCCAACCAAATGCTCGGCGCACAACACCGCATGGCCCAGCCCCAAGGCACGGGGTTGGCGCACATAACTGCACACCATGTCATCGGGGGAAATGCTGCGGGCTATTTGCAGCAACTCGGTCTTGCCGGCTTGCTCGAGTTCGTTTTCCAGTTCGTAGGCGGTGTCGAAATGGTCTTCGACACTGCGCTTGGTGCGCCCCGTGACAAACACCATGTGGCGAATACCCGCTTCATAAGCCTCCTCCACCGCATATTGAATCAGCGGCTTGTCCACCACCGGCAGCATTTCCTTGGCCGACGCTTTGGTGGCAGGTAAAAAACGGGAGCCCAAACCGGCGATGGGAAAGACAGCTTTGTGAATGTGATGTTTCATGCCGAACATTTTGGCATTGAAAGATGACGGTTTGCTCTGAAATGCAAACCCGGCCATCCAGTCTTTTCATGTTTCGAGAATCACCACCCGATTCGTCAAACCAAAGAAAAAAAACCCAACTCAGATGAGTTGGGGATTTGCATGTGGTGGGCTGGCGGGATTTGAACCCGCGTCCACCGCTCCCTCATGTCTTCAGAATTGCTATACCCTGAGCCATGACTTCCCTCACGGCCAAGTCCGGACAGATTGCTCCCTTGTACAAGGGGCTACAGGGTGTTCCAGCAAGTTTCACTGACAACGCCAAGGGGTCAACCAAGCCAAAATGGTCCCTGTAGCCCTCAGCGTGGTACGTGAACTGGTTCATGATTCCCAAGACACTTCTGTTTGAGGTCTTGGAGTAAGTCACCTGTCCCATCTTTTCCAATTCGGACTTTACCCTGTCCTGCCCAATTTCCAGCGCCAGCAACACCTGCGCCAGTGCATCGGGAAAACGCTGCGCAAGAGTCGTCGCAGGAGCCAGCGGCATGACCACTGGAAGCAGGGTTCGCTCGTTGACAAACAGCGCCAGTTGAGGTTTCCAGAACAGTGCCGTGGCATACCAATCACCAAGGATGGTTGTTCCGTTAACGGCAGCCTGAATGTCAGGCTTTATACGGTCGAGTAATTTTTTTGTGCAGTGCAAATTGAACATGGTCAACCCATTTCCGAGGCATGAGATTCAGAGTGCTCAGGCACCTCTGCGCATTAGTCCATGCAACAATCAAAATCCCACCTCTTTTTGATGGCGCACTGCCAATACCGTGACGAGGCGCTGGTCAACCCGGTAACGAACCACATAGCCGCTGTCGCCAAAATCAATGATCCAGTCACGGAATTCATCCTCCATGTCTTCTGCGGGGCGCCCCACGCCCGGCTGCTTCTCCAGCACTTTGACACCCTGCCGAATAGCCTTTACAGCGCGATTTGCAGCGTCGGGGTCCTTGGGCTTGAGAAAGTCATAGAGCCGCTTGACATCCAGTAGCGCGGCCGGAGTCCAGATCAGGCGTGACATTCGGGTGGCTCAGCCTCATTCCCCTGTTCGAGCTGCGCCATCCAAGCATCGGCCTCATCGGCGGTTACATGCAATCCGTTTTCACGAAAATCTTCCCAAGCTTTGAGGGTGTCCCGGCGGAACGCCTCGCGCTTCTCTTCTCGATTGACGTACTGCGTAATGGCCTCGCGCATGAGCCAGTGTGAGGAACGCTGACGGGCTTCCGCTAAGCGCTTCACTCGGGCTTTGATGTCGTCGTCGATCTTGATCGCTACAGGGCGAACAGCGGAAGTGGACATGCGGCCTGCTCTACATGAGTATTTAGAGGTATTACCGTACCATACTCTCCCTGGCCTAGGCCATCCGCTGCACGAATGGTGAGGCGACCATCTTGGGCGCTCTCTGGTTATTCGTAGGAATCAAGGTGGACGCCTCACGCGTCAGGCATACGGCCCTTAAGGCCAGCCAAAAGCCCAAACGAGAGTTGGGCTTTGAATGTGGTGGCCAAGGGCGGAATCGAACCACCGACACGCGGATTTTCAGTCCGCTGCTCTACCAACTGAGCTACTTGGCCAAGGGGTCGAAGTATAGCAAAGCTCGCTGGGCGAGGGGTGGCGAGCGCTCGCGGTGGAAAACCCACACGAATTCAGGTCTGATTGGCCCCGTAATAGTGACTTGGAGCTCCTCCTGATGGTTATGTCCTCGCTGATGAAGTTTTTTTCGGTGGCCTTGTCTGTCCGGGTCGCCTTTGCTGGTCTCCTGCTGCTTGCTCCGGCTGCGAACGCGGCCAATGCGCTTCGCGCTGGCCCCATGGTGGGCGATACCGACATGCACAACGTGAGCCTCTGGCTCCAAACGGAAGCCCCCGGCCCAGTGAGCCTCTCCTACTGGGCGATCGAGACGCCCGAGCAGAAGCGCGAGATGAGCGCCATCACCCGAGATGAGGGAATTGCCACCACCACGATTCGGCTCAAGGGCCTCAAGGCCGGCCAGACCTACGGCTATCAGGTCACGGTGGAGGGGAAATCCAGCCCAGTGCTTCAGTTCAAAACCCAGCCGCGCTGGCAATACCGCAACGGGGTTCAGCCCCCAAGTTTTCGGATGGCCATGGGCTCGTGCGCCTATATCAACGAGCCCGGCAAGGATCGGGACGGAAAGCCCTACGGGGGCGATTACCAGATCTTCGAGCGCATGGCAGAGGCCAAGCCCGATCTGATGCTCTGGCTGGGCGACAACGTGTACTTTCGGGAGAACGACTACACCAGCGCAGAGGGCATGGCCCATCGCTACCGACACGACAGGGCCCTGCCTCAGCTCCAAAAGCTGCTGCAGACGGGGCGCCATCAGGCGATCTGGGACGATCACGATTACGGCCCCAACAATTCCAACCAGAGCTTCACTCTCAAGGGCGATGCACTCAACCTCTTTCAGCGCTATTGGGCGAATCGCAGCCTAGGCCTTCCCGGTCACGCGGGCGTGTACGGAAGCTTCACTGAGGGTGATGTGGAGTTTTTCCTGCTGGACAATCGAAGCTTTAGGGACTCGGACGAAGACCTCCGCAACCCCACCAAGGCGCAGTTCGGCCCAGAGCAGATGCGCTGGCTGAAGAATGCTCTGCTGGCCTCCACCGCCACCTTTAAGGTTATCGCCGCAGGGGGGCAGTTCCTCAACGACTACAACCGGTTTGAGGGCTGGACCCAGTTCAAGGCCGAGCGAGCCGACTTCATGGACTGGCTTGCAGCGAATCGAGTCAAGGGTGTGATCTTCCTGAGTGGCGATCGCCATCACACCGAGCTCATCCGTATGCCTCGGCAGGGCCACTACCCCCTCTTTGAGCTCACCTGCTCCCCCCTCACCGCGGGCCCCTCAAAGGGCATGGGAGATGAGGACAAGAAGTCCTTCCTGGTGCCCGGCACCCTGGTGCAGCAGCGTAACTTCTGCACGATGGACTTCTCCGGTGATCGCAAGGCGCGAAAGATGGTGCTCAAGTCTTACAGCAGCGACGGAACGCCGCTCTGGTCACAGGAGATCAGCGAGGCCGACCTGAAGTAAGTCGCTGCATCACCTGTGCTGCGGCGGCGAGCCCGAGCGCTGCTGTAACCGTGACCAGGGAGCCGTAGCCTGCACAGGCCAGGCGGGCGGCAGGGCTGCAGTCAGGTGTGGATACCGGCGCCTGCTGGCAGTACACCACGGGGATTCGCATGCGGCCCTCGCGATGAAACCCATGGGACCGACGCAGCTGGTAGCGCAGCTTGGAGAGCAGGGGGTCTTGCTCGGTTGCGCTGAGGTCTGCAGACCGAATTCGGGTGGGGTCGGTCTTGCCGCCGGCACCGCCACAGACCACCAGCTGACGCTCGCGGGTCTTGTCTGGGAAGTGCAGCACCATGGCCCGCTTGGCGGCTAGGTCGTCGCAGGCATCCAGCCAGAAGTCCGCCTGGGCGAGGATGGAGCAGGCATTCTCCTCACTCAGAAATGCGTCGATCACTTCAACCCGGCAGTCGGGATTGAGGATCTTGATTCGGTCTGCCAGGGCCTGGCCTTTGTGAGCACCGAGGCTGTGCAGGGTGGCCTGTACCTGGCGGTTGAGGTTGGACTCCGCAACATGGTCGAGGTCGACTAGCACGAGCCCCCCCACACCACTCCTGGCCAGTGCCTCAGCGGCCCAAGAGCCCACTCCGCCAAGCCCAACCACGCCCACTCGGGCAGACCGAAGGGCCTGAAAGCCTGCTTGGGAGAAGAGCCGAGCGCTGCTCGCCAGCCGGCGAGGGACAGCGCCGGCGTCACCGCTGCTCAGTTCCAATCGAGCCCCGCTGCTAGGGGACGAGGACGGTTGAGCCGGTGGTCTTTCGGGCCTCTAGGTCTCGGTGGGCCTGCGCCACATCTTCGAGGGCATAGGCCTGGTCCACCTTGATCTGAACCTTGCCTGACGAGACCATCTTTACGAGTTCTCCTGCGGTTGACTCGAGCTCGGGCCGGGTGGCGGTGTAGGGCATCAGCGAGGGGCGGGTGATGAAGAGGTTGCCCTGAAGCACGGACAAGTCCATGGGAGGAACCTTGCCGGAGGCATTTCCAAAGCTCACCATCAGGCCGTACTTCCGAAGCGACTGAAGGCTCTTGTCGAAGGTGTCCTTGCCAATCGAGTCATAGACGACGTCGACTCCTTTACCGTTGGTGATCTCTTTTACTCGGCTCACAAAGTCTTCGCGCGTGTAGTTCACCACATGGTCGGCGCCGTGTGCCTTGGCCAATGCACACTTCTCGTCTGAGCCTGCAGTTCCGATGGTGGTGACCCCCATCAGCCTGGCCCATTGCATCGCTATGAGCCCCACCCCTCCGGCCGCAGCGTGAAAGAGAATGGTGTGGCCCTTCTGGAGGTTGGCCGTTCGGCGAAAGAGATACTGCACCGTCATGCCCTTAAGCATCATGGCCGCGCCAGTCTCAAAGGAGATCGACTTCGGAAGCTTGATCAGTGGCAGGGCAGGCATCACTCGCGCATCGCAATAGGCACCCATGGGCTGGCCGGCGTAGGCCACGCGGTCGCCCGGCTTTACATGGCTGACGCCCTCGCCCACGGCCTCCACCACTCCAGCAGCCTCCATGCCGAGGGTGCAGGGGTAGGCCGCGGCAGGGTAGGTGCCGCTTCGAAAATAGACATCGATGTAGTTCAGGCCAATGGCGTGATGGCGCACCAAGGCCTCACCCGGGCCTGGCTTGCCCAAGGACACCTCTACGATTTTCATGGCCTCCGGACCGCCCGGTGCCTGGATCTGGATGGTTCTGGTCATGGAATGCTCCGCGCAAAAAGGGAGCTCAGACTTTAGACGAGGCATGGCCCTGCGTAAAATGAGGACTTAAACCTAAAAGAACTCGAGGGCAGCGTTCACCATGGCAGGACATTCCAAATGGGCCAATATTCAGCACCGCAAGGGCCGTCAGGACGAAAAGCGCGGGCGCATCTTTACCCGCATCATTAAGGAGGTCACGGTTGCCGCCAAGCTCGGTGGGGGCGACCCTGCAACCAACCCCCGCCTGCGAATGGCCATGGACAAGGCGGGCGATGCCAACATGCCCAAAGACAAGGTGCTGGACGCGATCAAACGCGGCACCGGCCAGCTTGATGGCGTGAACTACGAAGAGATTCGATATGAGGGCTATGGCATTGGCGGAGCAGCGGTGATCGTCGACTGCCTCACCGACAACCGCACCCGAACCGTGGCGGAGGTTCGGCATGCCTTCTCCAAGCATGGTGGAAACCTCGGGACCGATGGCTCCGTTGCCTTTATGTTTAAGCACTGCGGTCAGCTCCTCTTTGCACCTGGCAGTTCTGAGGAGGCCGTGATGGAGGCCGCACTCGATGCTGGGGCCGAGGATGTGATCGTGGACGAGGAGGGCACGATTGAGGTGCTCACCGGGCCGGCCGAACTCGCCGCTGTGCGCGCTGCCCTGGAGGCCAAGGGCCTAAAGCCTGAGCTCGCAGAGGTCACCATGCGTCCCGACAGCCAGTCCGAACTGGTGGGCGATGACGGCGCAAAGATGCAAAAACTGCTCGATGCGCTCGAGGGCCTGGATGACGTTCAGGACGTCTACACCAATGTTGTGATTGCGGACTAAGGCGAGGCGATGAAGATTCTGGTGCTTGGAAGCGGCGGACGCGAACATGCCATGGCCTGGAGGCTTGCGCGCGCCCCCAGGGTGCAGCGAGTGGTGCTGGCCCCCGGCAATGGCGGAACCCGCAGCGACCCAAGCTTTGAGCACCTTGCGCTTGATCCGGTGAAGGACATGGAGGCACTGGCCGACTATGCGGCCCGGGAGGGCATCGCCATGACCCTCGTAGGCCCAGAGGCCCCCTTGGCCGCTGGTGTGGTCGACCTCTTTCGCGCCCGCGGCCTCAAGATCTTTGGCCCAAGCAAGGCTGCGGCCCAGCTCGAGGCCAGCAAAGACTTCGCCAAACAGTTCATGAAGCGCCATGGCATTCCCACGGCCCAGTTCGAAACCTTCAGCGACGCCGGCCTGGCCCACGCCTCGGTTGAGCGCCGCGGTGCTCCGATTGTGATCAAGGCCGATGGGCTTGCTGCTGGAAAGGGCGTGGTGGTGGCGCTGACGCTTGCCGAGGCCCACGCCACTATTGACACCATGCTCGTGGACAACAAGTTTGGCGATGCAGGCGCCCGAGTCGTGATCGAGGATTTCCTCGAGGGCGAGGAGGCCAGCTTCATCGTGATGTGTGATGGCGAACACGCCTTCGCGCTGGCCACCAGCCAGGATCACAAGCGAGTCTTTGACGGCGACCAGGGGCCAAACACCGGCGGCATGGGGGCCTACTCGCCTGCGCCGGTGGTGACGCCGGAGGTGCATGCGCGCGTGATGCGTGAGGTGATTCGCCCTGTGCTGGCGGGCATGAAGGCCGAGGGCACCCCCTACACCGGCTTTCTCTACGCGGGGCTGATGATCAATGCGGCCGGTGAGCCACGAGTCGTGGAGTTCAATTGCCGCATGGGCGATCCCGAGACTCAGCCCATCTTTCTGCGCATGAAAGGCGACTTCTCGCTCCTGCTCGAGCACGCGATTGCTGGACAGCTCAACCGCGCCGAGCCCATGGCCGAGACACTCTGGGACCATCGCCCAGCGGTGGGGGTGGTCTTGGCTGCACAGCACT
This sequence comes from Pseudomonadota bacterium, assembly GCA_041165705.1. Taxonomy (GTDB): domain Bacteria; phylum Pseudomonadota; class Gammaproteobacteria; order Burkholderiales; family Burkholderiaceae_A; genus Hahnella. Next base: position 9,617 of record JBEAMW010000013.1, on the reverse strand, counting down.
ACCCAGATACGCCTCGAACCGGAGACCCGATCACAGGCCTGCCCCAGGACACCGAGGACGCCGTGGTCTTTCATGCCGGAACCAAGCTCGACGGGGGGAGGCTCCTCACCAGTGGCGGGCGAGTGCTCTGTGCGACCGCCCTGGGGGCCAACCTGCGCGACGCCCAGCAGCGGGCCTATCGTCTGGTGGACCAGATTGAGTTTGAGGGCAAACATGCCCGCCGCGACATTGGCTGGAGGGCCGTGAAGTGAAGGCGATGGGTGCAGAGCGCGCTGCAGTCGTGGGCGGCGGAATTGCCGGCGCCTTAAGCTGCCTTGTCCTGGCCCAGGAGGGTGTGCGCGTCGACTGGTATGCACCCCACGAGGCGGAGATTCGCGATGACGGGGCCCAGGCGAGGGCCTATGCGCTGGCCCCAGGCTCGCGTGCCCTGCTCGAGGCCCTTGGTGTCTGGAACAAGATTGCGGCCGCGCAGCCAGTGTTGCGCATGGAAATCACACAGTCCGAGCCCTTCGGTCGCGTGCATCTCAGTGCAGAGGAGTCGGAGGTGCCGCAGCTGGCCGACATGGTGCCGCACGCCGACCTGCTTGCTGCATCCGAGGCGGCGGTCCTGCAGATGGGGGATCGCATCCATCGTCTTCCCGAGTTCGAAACCGGTCGAGTTGGCCCACAGATCGTGAATGACTGCTTTCCCAAGGCCGACCTCGTCATTGGCGCCGATGGCGCAAACAGCCGGCTTCGACGTGCCGCAGGCATCCTCTGGTCCCGCAGGGACTACGAGCAGACTGCTCTTGTCTTGCGACTGCGAACCGAGCGTCCCCATGAGGGAGTGGCCTGTCAGTGGTTTGGGTCGGAGCTGTCACCGAAGGGCATCCTGGCCCTTCTGCCCCTCGCGGACCCCCACATCGTGTCGATGGTCTATTCACTCCCTTCGGGCCAGGCGCTTCAGATGAAGGGGCAGTCACCCGAGGCGCTCTCCGATCGGATCACACAAGACAGTCATCACCGATTCGGTCAGCTCACCGCGCTCGATGAACGTCCAGTCGCAACCCCTCTGGCCATGACTCGGGCCGAACGCGTAACGCTCTCCAAGCTCCTGCTGCTGGGTGATGCTGCACATACTGTGCACCCCCTGGCGGGCTACGGGCTCAACCTTGGCCTACAAGACCTCGACGCCCTTCGTCAGCAGCTCAACCAGCGGTCTTCGGGCACTCGACTGGGCGACCCATCGCTCCTAAAGGCCTATGCAGCGCGCAGAAGTCCTGCAGTGGCTCAGGTGCAATGGGGCCTCGATGCCATTTTTCGACTGATGCAGTCTGAAACTCCAGGCATTGCGTTCAGTCGAAGCTGGGGCATGCGGCTCCTCGATCAATGGTCCAGCCCCCGTCAGTGGCTTACCCGACGCGCCCTCACCGGCCGTCTCTAACCGAAAGGCTCTCATGTTCTTCTCCCGTCAGTGGTCTGTTCTCTTATGGCTTGCCGGTCTGCTCTGCCTCTCCCTTGCGATGGCGCCGTCCAGGTCTCATGCTCAGTCTGGCGTTCAGCCTGCAGCGCCTGCCGTGGCCGCCACGGTGAAGAAGTCAGTGGAAACCTGGCTCAAGGGCCGCTTCAAGGTGGATGCAGTGAACAAAACCCCCATGCCCGGGATGGTGGAGGTTGTGATCGGAAGCGACCTGCTCTACGTGGATGAGAAGGGGGGCTTTGCGTTCGTGGATGGCCAGATGATTCAGCTCAAAACCGGGCAGAACATCACCGCGGCCCGCCAAGAGGCCCTTCAGTCCATCGACTTCAAGTCGCTGCCTCTCGAGCTCGCCATGAAGACGGTAAGAGGAAAAGGCGGGGATGGTTCACGCACCCTCGTGGTCTTCGAAGACCCGTACTGCAGCTTCTGTAAGCGGTTTCGGTCCGTGCTGATGGGCCTCGACAACGTCACCATCTACACCTACTTCTATCCCATCCTGAGGCCTGAATCCACCACGGTATCGCGCAACGCCTGGTGCGCAAAAGACCGGGAGGCGGCCTGGGACGACTGGATGCTGAATGGAAAGGAGCCACCAGCCGCACCTGCGGGATGTGACTTTCCCAAGGACAAAATCCTTGCCCTCGGCCAGCGGCTGAATGTCCAGGCCACGCCCACCACCTTTGTGCCCAGTGGCAAGCGGCTCCAGGGCGCCTTAGCGGCTGCCGCCTTGGAAGAGGCGCTCAAGCGCTAGCGCAGTCATTCCTCGGGGCAGCAGCGCAATCAGCTGCCCCTGGCCCTTCATCCGGCCGGCCAGTTCCCCGGCAGCATCCCCGCTGCCAAAGAAGAAGTCCGCCCGGTGGGGGCCCTGAATCGCCGAGCCCGTATCCTGAGCCATCACCAGTCGCTGGCTTGGGCCGTCTGCGAAACGGGTATTCAGAACCACCGGTAGGCCCAGGGGAATAAATCGGGGGTCGACGGCAATCGAACGCCCTGCGGTAAGAGGTACGCCCAGTGAGCCAATGGGCCCTTCCGAGGGGTCGCCCGAGTCGGGGAGCTCTCGAAAGAAGACGAGGCTGGGGTTCTGATGCAGAAGCTCATCCTTGCGGCCAGGATTCTGGGCGAGCCAGGCCTTGATGCCCTGCATGCTGGCCTGAGCCAGAGTGAGGGCACCCTGGTCCACCAGCCACTTCCCAATCGACCGGTAGGGGTGTCCGTTCTGGTTGGCATAGCCCAGGCGCACGCTACTGCCGTCGGGCAGCTGCACGCGGCCGGAGCCCTGAACCTGCATAAAGAAGGCATCAATCGGGTCGTCGAGCCAGATGATCTCCTGGCCCTTGAGCAGCTCCTGCCGCTCGATCTCCCCCCGGGTGGGATAGGGCGACACCTGTTTCCCCTGCAGACGCCCCCGAAGCCGAAGGCCCTTGAGCTCAGGGTAGATGGAATCCAGCTGCACCGAGATCAGGTCGTCTGGCGTGCGGTACAGAGGGTGTTGATAGGGCCCGGAGGGCGTTCTGGAGCCCCTCACAAGCGGCTCGTAATAGCCCGTGAGCGTCCCCGTTTCTGCCTGAGACACCCGAGGGTCGACGACCAGGTAAGGCTGGAACTGGGACTCAAAGTAGGCCCGCACCCGCTCCCGCTGCGCCTCTCCCTCAAGCGGCTCCGATCCGAGCGACTCGGCCTGGGCACAGAGTTCCGTGAACGGGCTTCCCCGCTTCGCCAGCACTCGACAGCTGCGCAGCCAGGCGGGAAGCGCCTCCTCTACGGCATCGAACCGCCAGCCCGGCAGACGGTCGAATTCAATCGGCCTGACCTGACTGAGTGCAGGGGACAGTGCGCTCGCGCTGACCTGCATCGCGTGTAGGCTTAACCAAACCACAAGGACCGAAAGGAAGGAAAATTTCATGTGGCTCATTCTGCTGGAAGCTGGCGTCGCGCTGGGATTGCTGATCTTTCTGGTCTATTGGACCATGCGTGGTAAAAAGTAGTCCGGAGGAGACCAAAACATGACCACACAACCCTTTCTGATTGCCCCCAGCATTCTGTCTGCCGACTTTGCCCGCCTGGGTGAGGAGGTTCGTGCCGTAGAGGCTGCGGGCGCTGGTCTGATCCACTTTGACGTGATGGACAATCACTATGTGCCCAACCTCACCGTTGGGCCGCTGGTCTGCAAGGCCATTCGTCCCCATGTGAGCATTCCCATCGACGTGCATCTCATGGTGGCACCGGTCGACTCGCTCATTGTCGACTTCGCAAAGGCGGGCGCCGACTACATTACCTTTCACCCCGAGGCCTCGCAGCACATCGACCGGAGTCTGCAGCTGGCGCGAGACAACGGCTGCAAGACTGGCCTCGTCTTCAATCCGGCCACCTCGCTCGATGCCCTGGACTGGGTGATGGACAAGATCGACATGATCCTGCTCATGAGCGTGAACCCCGGATTCGGTGGGCAGGCCTTTATTCCCAGCACACTCGGAAAAGTGAAGGCGGCTCGCGCTCGCATCGATGCACACATCGCCGCTGGCGGTCAGCCGATTCGACTCGAAGTGGACGGCGGCATCAAGGTGGACAACATTGCTGCAGTTGCGGCTGCAGGCGCTGACACCTTTGTGGCTGGATCCGCCGTGTTTGGAGCGCCGGATGCTGACAAGAAGGGCTACACCGGCATCTTCAATCAGTTCAAGGCGGCCCTTGCGAGCTAAGCATGTCCTTTGACGCATTTGTAGCCCTGGCCCGCCAGGGCTACAACCGGATTCCTCTGAGCCGCAGCCTTAACGCGGACCTCGATACGCCGCTGTCGGCTTACCTCAAGCTGGCCAATCAGCCCAATAGTTTTCTGCTCGAATCCGTGGTGGGCGGAGAGCGGTTTGGTCGCTACTCATTTATTGGCCTGCCGGCCTCCGTCCGAATCGAGGCCAGAGACCGAGAGATTCGCGTGCTTCGGCACGGTGCGGTGCAGGAGGTGATTCAGGACAATCCCCTGGACTATGTCCAGCGCTTTCTGTCCCAGTTCCGGGCAGCGCCGGTGGCTGGGCTTCCTCGATTTGCGGGCGGGCTTGCCGGCTACTTCGGCTACGACACCATCCGCTACATGGAGCCAAGGCTCGACACCCCTGCAGCCAAATCCAGGCCCGACCCCCAGGGGCTTCCCGATGTGCTCCTGCTGCTCACCGAGTCGCTGGCGGTCTTCGATAACCTCGCTGGGCGGCTCTCGCTCTGGGTCTACGCCTCTGTAGACGACGGCTCTGAGCAGGCCTTGCGGGCTGCCTACGATCAGGCGCAGGCCGAGCTCGACGCCTACGTCCAGCGCCTGCGTTCGCCCATCGCGGCCCCCCAGGTAGAACGCCTCGCCGAACAGGCAGTGCGTCGAGACTTCGCGCCCGAGGCCTACCAGGCCGCAGTGCTCCGGGCCAAGGACTATGTGGCGGCGGGCGATGCCATGCAGATCGTTCTGGCCCAGCAGCTGCAGCGGCCGTACGCAGGCTCACCGCTCTCGCTCTACCGAGCGCTCCGGGCGCTCAATCCCTCGCCCTATATGTACTTCTACGACATGGGCGACTTTCAGATTGTGGGCGCCTCTCCCGAGATTCTGGTTCGACAAGACCGCATGGAGTCCCCGGACTCTTCAGCGCGCACGGGCGGTGAGCAAAACGCCCGCACCAGAGTCACGGTGAGGCCGATTGCCGGCACGCGTCCCCGCGGCAAGACCAGTGCCGAAGACCTCCAGCTCGAGGCAGAACTCAAGGCCGATCCCAAGGAGCGGGCGGAGCATGTGATGCTGATCGACCTGGCACGAAACGACGTGGGACGAATCGCCGAGATCGGGACGGTGAAGGTTAATGAGCAGATGGTGGTTGAGCGTTACTCCCATGTGATGCACCTGGTGAGTGATGTGGAGGGGGTGCGCCGGCAGGGGCTCTCGGCCATGGATGTGCTGAAGGCCAGCTTCCCCGCGGGTACGCTCAGTGGTGCACCCAAGATTCGAGCCATGGAGATCATCGATGAGCTCGAGCCGGTCAAGCGCGGCCTCTACGGCGGCGCCTGTGGCTACCTCTCTTTTAGTGGCGAGATGGACCTCGCCATCGCAATCCGAACGGGCGTGCTCAAAGACGGAACCCTCTTTGTGGGCGCTGGCGCCGGTGTAGTGGCCGACTCCGTGCCCGAGAGCGAGTGGCAGGAGACGGAGAACAAGGCGCGCGCCGTGCTTCGGGCGGCCGAGATTGCTGAGCGAGGGCTAGAGCCATGAGCCCGCGCATCTTCATGCTCGACAACTACGACTCCTTTACCTACAACCTGGTGCAGTATCTCGGAGAGCTGGGCGCGCAGGTCACCACCCAGCGCAATGATGAGGTCACGGTTCAGGCTGTTCTGCAGGAGCAACGGCCCGACGCCATTGTGGTCTCCCCAGGCCCGTGTACCCCGAGCGAGGCGGGCATTTCAGTGAGCCTGATTCAGGCTGTGGCCCAGATGCCTCGGCCCATCCCTCTCCTGGGGGTCTGCCTTGGCCACCAGTCGATTGGCCAGGCCTTCGGTGGCCAGGTGGTGCGGGCTAAAACCCTGATGCATGGCAAGACCTCTCCCGTGAGGCACCAGGGCCAGAGCGTCTTCCGTGGCCTCAACAACCCCCTCACCGTGACGCGCTATCACTCTCTGGCGGTTGCCCGAGAGACGCTGCCCTCAGTGCTCGAGGTGACCGCCGACACCGAGGACGGAGAGATCATGGGCCTCGCCCATCGAAGCCTTCCCATCCACGGCGTGCAGTTCCACCCAGAGGCCATCCTCACGGAACAGGGCCATGCCCTGCTGCGCAATTTCTTGGACATGATCCGATGAACGCTCCGGCCGACTTCACGCTCCCTCAGGCCCTGAACCAGCTGGTCCTGCGCCAAGACCTGAGTCGTGAGCAGATGCTCTCGGTGATGCGCAGGATCATGGCGGGTGAGGTGCCCGCCACCCAGGTGGCTGGCTTTCTGCTGGCCTTGAGGGTGAAGAAGGAGGCGGTGGTTGAGATTGCCGCGGCAGCCGAGGCCATGCGAGAGTTCGCCACGCCCGTTCAGGTAGACCTGCAGGACGTCAATGGCCTGGTCGACCTCTGCGGAACGGGCGGAGACGGCCAGCACACCTTCAACATCTCCACTACAGCGATGTTTGTCGCAGCGGCTGCAGGCGCAAAGGTGGCCAAGCACGGCGGCCGTGCAGTGTCCTCCAGCACCGGCAGCGCGGATGTCTTGGAGGGGCTGGGCGTCAATATTCACCTGCCGCCGTCGAAGGTGGCAGAGAGCGTGCGCACTGTGGGCGTGGGCTTCATGTTTGCGCCCAACCACCACAGCGCCATGAAGCATGTGGCCCCGATTCGCAAAGAGCTCGGCGTTCGCACGGTGTTCAACATCCTCGGCCCGCTCACCAACCCTGCCGGTGCCCGCCATCAGCTGATGGGGGTCTTCAATGTGGAGCTGGTCCGCACCCAGGCCGAGGTGCTCCGCAGTCTGGGCGCTCGACATGTGGTGGTGGTCCATGCCCGCAACGGCCTGGATGAGATCGCCATCGATGGAGAGACCTTCATGGCTGAGCTCACGCCTGAGGGCGACATCCACGAGAAGCTCATCTTTGCTCAGCAGTACGGTGTGCCTGCCTATAGCCAGGACGACCTGCACCGAGGGCTGGGCGCCCGCACGCTCGAGGAGGCCAAGGCCAGGCTCCTGGGGGCGCTCTCGAACGAGCCCGGGCCGGCCCGCGACATTGTGGTGATGAATGCGGGCGCAGCCCTCTGGGCGGCGGATGTGGCCACCAGCCTGGCTGACGGAATTCGTCAGGCCCGCGCCGCGCTCGAGAGTGGTGCGGCCAGATCCAAACTCCAAGACTTCATCGAATTCTCTCAAGCGGGATAAGCCATGAGCAGTGACATTCTTCAGACCATCCTCGCCACCAAGGCGCAGGAGGTGGCCAGCGCTCGCGCCCTGTGCAGTGAGTCTGCCCTGCTACGGCAGATTAATGAGGCGCAGGCTTCGAGGGGCTTTCTGTCTGCCCTCAGGGCCAAGCGAGCCCAAGGGCATGCGGCCGTGATTGCTGAGATCAAGAAGGCCTCTCCCTCAAAGGGGGTGATCCGGGCGGACTTCCAGCCGGCCCTCCATGCCCAGCAGTACGAGCGTGGGGGGGCTGCCTGCTTATCCGTTCTCACGGACCGCCCCTACTTCCAAGGGGACCCTCAGTTCCTCAGAGATGCGCGCGCCGCCTGCGGCCTGCCGGTCCTGCGCAAAGACTTCATGGTGGACCCCTACCAGGTACTGGAGGCAAGGGCCTGGGAGTCGGACTGCATCCTGCTGATCGTAGCGGCCCTGAGCGACGCCCAGCTGGCCGAGCTGGAGTCGGCCGCCGCTGAGCAGGGAATGGATGTGCTGGTGGAAGTCCACGATGCGCCGGAGCTGGAGCGAGCCCTGCGGCTGCGCAGCCCCCTGCTGGGCATTAACAACCGCAGCCTGCGAAGCTTTGAGACTCGGCTGGAGACCACTCTGGGCCTGCTTGACGAGGTGCCCGCCGACCGGTTTCTGGTCACCGAGAGTGGGATTCACACGCGTGAAGATGTCACACGCATGCGTGAGCATGGTGTCCATGCATTTTTAGTGGGTGAGGCCTTTATGCGCCAGCCCGACCCGGGCCAGGCACTGGCCGAGCTCTTTCAAGGAGAACCCTCATGAACGACGAAGCACTGGTCCTGACCGAGACCCACGACAAGGTGGGCCTGATTCGACTGAACCGACCCAAGCAGCTCAACGCCCTCAACGATGCCCTCATGGATGCGCTCGGCGAGGCGCTGCGGGCCTTTGACGCGGATGAGAACGTCTCGGTCATTGTGCTGACGGGCAACGAGAAGGCCTTTGCAGCCGGCGCGGACATCACCCGCATGAAGGACCTCACCTACAGCGAGGCCTTTGGCGGCAACTTCATCAGTCGCAACTGGGAAGACATCCTGCGCATTCGAAAGCCCGTGATCGCTGCAGTGAGTGGCTACGCCCTGGGCGGCGGATGCGAGCTGGCCATGATGTGCGACACCATCATCTGCGGGGACACCGCCAAGTTTGGTCAGCCCGAGGTGAAGCTGGGCATCCCACCCGGCGCAGGCGGTTCCCAGCGCACGCCACGGGCCATGGGCAAGGCCAAGGCCATGGACCTCTGCCTCACTGGCCGCATGATGGACGCGGCGGAGGCTGAGCGCAGCGGCCTCGTGGCTCGGGTGGTGCCAGCGGACCAGGTGCTCACGGAGGCGCTCTCCATGGCCGCCGAGATGGCCAAGAACTCCCTGCTCGCCCTGATGCAGGTGAAGGAACTCATCAACCAGGCCTATGAAACCCCGCTCTCTGCGGGCCTCCTGCTGGAGCGCCGCGGCTTTCATGCTGCATTCGCAACACAGGACCAGAAGGAAGGCATGTCCGCGTTCGTCGAAAAGCGCACCGCAACCTTCCGCAATCGCTAAGTTGCCTCGGGGGCAAAAACGCTAAGTTGTTGTTTTTTCGAAGTCTCATCCGCTTGTTGGCTTGTTTTGCCCCCAGTCGTTTGACATCGCATTTTTGCCCCGTTATAGTCTCGCTTCTTCGCTGCTGACGCGTTCACGCGAATGCAACAAAGCAGTGAAAAAAGTAGTCCCGCTCTTTAAAAACTAACAGCCGATAAGTGTGGGCATTTGGGTTGAGATGCAAGTCTCAAAACACAAGTGCTCATCACTGACAGAAAAGTAGTAAAGGTTTTTCTTAGGAAAAATCTCGTCAGCGTTGAGTTTTAAATATTGCAGAGATTGAACTGAAGAGTTTGATCCTGGCTCAGATTGAACGCTAGCGGCATGCCTTACACATGCAAGTCGAACGGCAGCGGACCTTCGGGTGCCGGCGAGTGGCGAACGGGTGAGTAATACATCGGAACGTACCCAGTAGCGGGGGATAGCCCGGCGAAAGCCGGATTAATACCGCATACGCCCTACGGGGGAAAGGGGGGGATCTTCGGACCTCTCACTATTGGAGCGGCCGATGGCTGATTAGCTAGTTGGTGGGGTAAAGGCCTACCAAGGCGACGATCAGTAGCTGGTCTGAGAGGACGACCAGCCACACTGGGACTGAGACACGGCCCAGACTCCTACGGGAGGCAGCAGTGGGGAATTTTGGACAATGGG
>JBEAMW010000012.1:0-31459 GCA_041165705.1 Pseudomonadota bacterium | reverse complement strand
ACCAACTATCAGTCGAGCAAAGGACTCGCGTTAGCCAAGCACCCCTGGGCCTGCCTGAGTTTCTTCTGGCCCGAGCTCGAGCGACAGGTGCGCATTGAGGGCGAGGTGTCCCGCCTCTCAGCCGAAGAGTCCGACCTCTATTTCCATTCGCGGCCGGCCAGCAGTCGCATTGGGGCCTGGGCCTCACCGCAGAGTCAGGTGATTCCGAACCGAGCGTGGCTGGCGCAGCGGGAAGCAAGCTACCGGGAACAGTTTGGGGAATCCGCCCCGCGACCGAGCCACTGGGGAGGGTACAGGCTCACGCCCGACCTGTTCGAGTTCTGGCAGGGACGCCCTTCGCGGCTACACGATCGGGTGCGCTACCGAAAGACAGCGCAGTCGCCGGACTGGGCGATTGAGCGACTGGCTCCTTAGCGCTGGAGTCGCTGAAACGCGCGCTCTGACTTCTTCACCTTAGAGGCGACCACCACCGCACAGTAGCCCTGATGGGGATGCTGGTTGAAGTAGTTCTGGTGGTAGTCCTCAGCTGCGAAGAAGGTCTTCGAAACCTCTTGGGTCTGGCCCTCAGCCTGGGCCATCGTTACCTGATGGAGCTCAGTCACAATCGGGCCTGCATCGGGGTTGTGTGCCTTCCACTGGTCCAGCGCAGACTGTGCGGCCTCGCGTTGTTCGTCAGTGGTAACAAAGATTGCGGAGCGATACTGGGGGCCAATATCGTCTCCCTGACGGTTGAGACTCGTGGGGTCATGAACCTCCAGAAACACGGCAAAGAGGTCGGCCAGGCTCAGATGCGCATCGTCAAAGCACACCCTCACCACCTCTGCATGCCCGGTCTGCTTGCCGCAGACCTGCTCATAGCTTGGGCCTGGCACATGGCCGCCCATATAGCCGGAGCACAGGCTCTCAACGCCGCGAATACGCTGAAACACAGCCTCGATACACCAGAAACAACCGCCTGCGAGGTAAATCGTCTGCATCAATGCTCTCCTGTGAGGTAGGGACGGGCCCAGCCCAGTCCTACATCGGTATCGGCCAGAGGCTTGTACTCACAGCCCACATAGCCTGGGTAGCTCATCTGATCAAGGTGTTCGAAGATCCGCGCGATGTTGAGCTCGCCTCGATCGGGCTCCCGTCGGTCGGGTGCGCCAGCAACCTGAACATGAAACAGCCGGGCACGCGCCCGATCCAGGCTGAGGAGGATCTCTCCGCGACTGCGTTGCTGATGATAGAGGTCGAACTGAAGCCCAATCGAGGGGTGGTTGAGCAGGTGAAGGACCTCCAGGGCCTGGTCCAGGCTCGACATGAAGTAGCCAGGCATGTCCACAGGATTTAACGGCTCGATGGTGAGCCTTCTCCCAGCCGCGCGAGCCTGGTCTGCGGCCCATGCGAGGTTCGACAGGAGGACCTCCTGCTGCCCTGCCTGCCCGGCCTGAGCGTGGCCGGACATCACATGAATGCAGGCGGCGTCCAGGGCCTCAGCCGCCTCAAGCGCCTGACCAATCGAGCGCCGAAAGGCGATCTCCTGACCCACCACCGCGGCAAACCCGCGTTCCCCCTTAGACCACTCTCCACACGGTGCATTGATCAGCGCCATTTGTAGCCCATGCCCATCCAGCAGCTCTGACAGCACCGGCAGGCTCTGGTCGTAGGGAAACAGGAGTTCCACGGCCGGGAAACTGGCGCGCCGAGCAGCGGCAAAACGCTCCAGCAGAGGCAGCTCGGGCCAGAGGAGGCTGAGGTTGGCAGAGAGGCGCGGCATGATGACCCGCATCCTAGCGAGAAATGAGGCCTGCGTCATATGCAAATGAGTGGGAAGAATTTGTGAATCCGTTCGGACTGATTAACCTGCAGTCCTTCTCATCAAGCAGAGCGATCACCCTCATGAACCCCAGCTCCCGCCCCTGGATTGCCGCACTTCTCTCAGTTGCCCTCTGGCTTGGCGTGGCCAGCCTCGCAACGGCGAGGTCTGTCCTGCCGGGCCCCGTGATCTCGGTGGAGCAGCTCAAGCCCCTCGTCGACAAACGAGCTGTGACGGTCCTGGATACCCGGGAGCTCTTTCAGACCGACGGCAAGACTCCGAACTACAGCGCGGGCCACATCCCGAGCGCCCTGCCTGCGCCCTATTCCCAATTCCGCGGGCCCAACGACAACCCAGGTTCGGTGCTCCCGATTACAAAACTCAACACCCTGATCCAGTCGCTTGGCCTGAACCCCAGTAAGCCTGTGGTCTTGGCGGGATCCGGTTCTGACCCCACGGAGTTTGGAGGAGTCGCCCGAATCTACTGGACCCTCAAAGCGGCAGGCTTTAAACAACTCGCTATCCTCAATGGGGGAACGGGAGCCTGGCTCGCCGCCAAGCTACCCACAGAAGCCCAGATGCCCCCCCTCCAGCGAAGCTCAGTGCAGCTTCAGTACGATGCGGCCATGCTGCTGGAGTCCGCACAGGTCCAGTCCCTCTCCCAGAAGGCGATGCTCATCGATGCTCGTCCGGAGGAGTTTTTCCTTGGGGAGATTCGTCACCCTGCCGCAAGCCGCTGGGGAACCCTGCCCGGCGCCAAGCATCTCGACTCAGCCGAGTGGTTTGTGCCGAACACTGGCCGCCTGCTTGCAAAGGCCCAGCTAGAGGCGCTCGCCAAGCGAGAAGGCCTTCAGCCCGCTCAGCAGGTCATCGTCTTCTGCAACACGGGCCACTGGGCCGCAACCCACTGGTTTATCACCTCCGAGGTGCTGGGCTTCAGTCGTGTGCGCATGTACGCAGAGTCGGTGGTCGGCTGGAGCCGGCTTGGCCTTCCCATGGACAACGAGCCCAGCCGCTCGACGGTGCTGATGCGCCAGCTCAAGGGCGAGGGCGTGATGGGTTAAGCTCATTCCCATGAGCACCCAACGCCGACAACTCCTTCTCGCATCCTCTCTCTCCCTCGGGCTCGGGGCGATGGCCCGCCCGAGCGCTGCTCAGGCCACGCCTCTTCGTGTAGGCCTGATGCTGCCCAGCTCGGGCACCTACGCCCCGCTCGGCGACGCCATTTTCAAAGGGCTTGCCCTCTCCCTCTCTCAAGCCAACGGGGCCTGGGGTGGACGACGAGTCGAACTCATCCGCGCAGATGACGAGTCCAATCCGGCAAAGGCCGCAGAACTCGCCAGCCGCCTGATCACTCGGGATCGCGCTGACCTGCTGATCGGCTCAGTTCACTCGGGGGTGGCCCTGGGCATGGCGAAGGTGGCCGCGGACCATGGGCGCATGCTTGTTATTCCCAATGCGGGAGCCAATCGACTGACGGGTGCAGGCTGCTCGGAGCAGATTGTAAGAACCTCATTTTCCAACTGGCAGACCATCGCCCCCTTAGGCAAGGTGATGACCGACCGAGGGATCAAGACCGCCGTGTTTCTCACCTGGAAATACACTGCGGGCGAAGAGTACGCCGACGCCTTTAAGGAAGGCTTTGAGGCGCATGGCGGGTCTGTGCTTGCCTCGCTGAGCCTGCCATTTCCTCAGGCAGAATTTGGTCCGCTTCTCACCAAGATCGCCGCCCTGAAGCCAGACGCCGTGTCCTGCTTTTTCTCGGGTACGGCAGCGGCCAAGTTTCTCTCCGACTACCACCGGGCGGGTCTGCGCCGATTCATTCCGCTCTATGTCACCGGCCATGTCACCGAGGGCATTCTTCACACACTGAAAGACGAAGCGGAAGGGATCGTGAGTGTTCTGCATTACGCGGATGGCCTTCCCCATGCAGCCGACAAGCAGTTCCGCGCAGCCTTTCAGAAGGCTCACCGCCAGGTGCCCGATGTCTTCGCAGTGCAAGGGTTTGATACCGGACTCGTCCTCGAGCGGGCCCTCGCAGCGACGCGAGGAGACCTCAACCCGTCTGCGATCAGAGGCGTGCTTCGCGGACTCTCCGTGGAGAGTCCCAGGGGAACCTGGCGCTTCTCGCCCGCACAGAATCCGATACAGGACATCTACCTGCGCGAAGTGCGAAAGGGACAAAACCAGTACATCGGGGTTGCCGCAAAGGCACTCTCAGACCCTGCCCAGGGCTGCGCACTCCGCTAAGGGTTCACCGAGCCCACCCATATGGACTCGCTGGGCCTTGTTCTCCTCTATGGGCTCAATGCCCTGCAGCAGTCGATGCTGCTCTTCCTCCTGGCCAGCGGGCTCAGTCTGATTCTCGGCGCCATGGGGGTCATCAATCTCGCACACGGCGCGCTCTATATGCTTGGCGCCTACCTGGGCTTGAGCCTGGTCCGGTGGACTCAGGACTGGCTCCTTGCCCTGGGGATGCTCTCCGCCTTTGGCCTGATGTTGGGCGTGCTGCTTGAGCGTGGGCTGATTCGAAACCTCGTGGGTAGAGACCCTCTGCGTCAGGTCTTGCTCACCTTTGGGCTGGTTCTGGTCGCAGAGGAGGTTCGGGCGGTGATCTGGGGAAATGATGTTCAGACGCTTGCGCCCCCAGACCTGCTCTCTGGAGGTATTCCCCTTGGGCCTACCCTGTTGCTGCCGCTCTACGAACTGGTGGTGCTCGGCCTGGGCCTCTTGGCTGCGCTCGCACTCAGCCTGACGCTGCGGCACAGCTCCTGGGGCCTGCAGCTTCGTGCGCTCTCCGACAACCCAAGGCTGCTCGCCGCACTGGGCGTGAACCCCGCCCGACTCACCGCCGGCGCATTTGCCCTTGGAGCAGCCCTGGCCATGATCGGGGGGCTTCTCGCAGCGCCCCTGAGCTCACTCGGCCCCCAGATGGGAAATCCCATTCTGATTGCGAGTCTTGTGGTCGTGATTCTTGGCGGACAAGGATCGGTCGTCGGAACCCTCATGGCGTCGCTTCTGGTGGGCTCGTCTCAGACGCTGGGCCAGGTCTTTGGTGGGGACTTCGCGGGTCTGTCGGTCTATGTGGCCATGGTCCTTGTGCTGGCCCTTCGGCCGCGTGGCCTCTTTCAATAGGTCCTCATGCTCTACCTCGCTGACCTCGCCTTCCAGAGCCTTGAGATGGGGCTCCTTGCGGCAAGCCTCTGGCTGCTCATCCGACACCTCGGCCTGGTGAGTCTGGGGCACGCAGCCTTCTATGGCTTTGCTGGCTATATCGTCGCGCTGAGCGCACCGGTGACGGGATCCCTCTGGGGCTCAGTCCTCCTCGCCATGCTCTGCGCTGCGGGTCTCGGTGGGCTAACCGGCTGGGTGGTGCTCCGGCTAAGAGGACTGTCTTTCCTCATGGGCACACTCGCCTTTGCTCAGATGCTGCTCGTGCTGGCGCAGGACACGCCGAGTTTTGGCGGTTCGGATGGGCTCTATGTCGATGGGGTCACCGCGTCGGACCCCGTCGGCCGACTGCTGGTGATGGCCGGCGTTGCAGCGATCGCCTCCGCGTTGATCTGGCGTGTGGGCCGATCTCCCTTTGGGATGCTCATGTCCGCCGCCCACCAGCACGAGGACCGACTCCAGTCGCTGGGCTATTCGGTCTTTCAGGTTCAGCTCCTCGCCTATGTGCTCTCAGCGCTCCTGGCCGGAACGGCCGGCGCCATGCATGCGCTTCGATTTGGCTTTGTGAGCCCAGCCTTGCTCTCGTGGCAGGTCTCCGGTATGGCACTTCTCATGGTCTTGCTGGGTGGCCAGCGACACCCGGTTTCGCCCTGGCTCGGTGCGCTCATGGTGACGCTCCTGCACGAACTCCTCTCAAGCCATGCACTCTGGGGAGACTGGGCTCGTCACTGGGCTGCCGGTCTTGGCATCATCATGATTCTGATTGCACGGAGACGCTCTCTATGAACTGTTCACTCTGCCAGAGCGCTGGTGGCCACATCGTGTATCAAGACCAGTGGCTTCGGGTCGTGGAGGTTGAAGACGCTGAACTGCCCGGCAGCCTTCGGGTGATCTGGACCGCCCACGCCCAAGAGCTCACCGATCTAAGCCCCGAGGAGCGATCGATCTGCATGCGTGCGGTCTGCAGGGCTGAGCAGACCCTGCGAGACCAGTTCAGCCCAGACAAGATCAATCTCGCAAGCTTCGGGAACCTCGTGCCCCATCTGCACTGGCATGTGATGGCCCGATGGAAGACCGATCCGTGGTGGCCACAGCCCACCTGGGGCGTGCGTAAGCCAGTCCAGTCGTGGTCTCTCGAAGGCGGTATCACGGGTCAGCTTGGCGACTGGGCCAGTCTGAGGACGTTTGCTGAGCCGATTCGTCATGAAGTCTTCGTGCTCGAACAGGGCGTGCCGGCCGACGAAGAGTGGGACCTCGCTGACCGATTCTGTCGACATGTTGTGGTGCATGACACGGGCCAGACCAGTCCAGGGCAGGCAGCACTGGCTACGGGGCGGTTATTGCCCGACGGACGCATCGGGCGCATGGCGGTTCGGCTCACCCATCGCAAGACCGGCCTCGGCGGCTGGGTGTTGCAGAGGCTGATGCACGAGGCTCAGCAGCTCGGGATGTCAGAGGTGCTGCTGCATGCGCAGGTGCACGCACTGGGCTTCTACGAACGCCACGGCTTTATCTCAGAGGGGCCGGAGTTCCTGGAGTGCGAGATGCCCCATCGCCTGATGCGGCGCGCACTAGGCGATCTCTAATCGCTTCCCATTCAACTGACGCTGGTGGCTCCTCAATCACGAGCTGATCAAAGCCCTGCGAGTCCCACTCATGCAGCCGTGCATAGAGCTGGTGGGCGACTGCATCGGGGGATCTCGGCATAAGCACTGAGCTCACACGAGGGTCGTGCAGGGGGAACAGCTGACGAACCCAGCACAAGAGCTTTCGCTGAGGGGACTGCTTGAGCGACTCGTCCACATAGGCCTGAATCTGGTCCGCAGGCATCAGAAGAAGCGGGGTGCGCGGTGCGTAGTGCGAGGCAAGGCTACCGGAGACTCGGGGCAGCGTGCTCACCTCCCGAGGAGCGGTAGGCACTGCGAGCGCCACCTCGGCCTCGATCTTCTCTCGCGAGAGACCCCCGGGGCGAAGCAGGCGTGCAGGTGTCACCGTGCAGTCTAGGATGGTGCTCTCTATCCCAACCCCACAAGGGCCATCATCCAGAATGAGGTCGCCTTCAGTCAGCCACGGGCCGAGAGACTGCTGGACATGAGAGGCGAGCGACGGACTGACGCCTCCGAATCGATTGGCGGAGGGCGCAGCAACTGCTCCACTCCCCATCAGGGAAAAGGCCTCAAGCAGCCGCTGTGCGGTGGGATGTGAGGGCCAGCGCAGGCCCACGGTGTCCTGCCCGCCCGTCACGGCATCTGGCACCATGCCAGCACGGCGCACCAGGAGCGTGAGAGGGCCGGGCCAGAACTTCCGGGCAAGCCGTTCGGCAGACTCTGGCCAGTCTGCAGCGAGTGCCCGTGCCGCTGCGAGAGACGAGACATGAACAATCAGTGGGTGATGGCTTGGCCGGCCCTTGGCCTCAAAAATTCTTGCCACTGCATCCGGGTTTAAGGCGTCGGCCCCAAGGCCATAGACGGTCTCGGTGGGGAAAGCGACAAGCTGCCCTGCAGCCAGCGCACGGGCACCAGCGGCAATCGTCTCCGCAGTGGCCGGCGTCATACCGTGATGGGCTGAGTGACGTGTCCCATCTTGCGCCCACGACGAGGCTCTCGTTTGCCATAGAGGTGCACGACCCCACCCTGAGCGACCCAGGCCTGCCAGTCTGGTTCGATGGGGTTCTGCTGAAGCAGGTCGTCTTCGGCAAACCAGGCGTCCCCAAGAATATTGGTCATCCGGACTGGGAAGCGCAGGTCGGTGGCGCCAAGGGGCATGTCCGTGCAGATTCGAACCTGCTGCTCAAACTGGCTCGTCACGCAGGCCTCAATCGAATAGTGTCCGCTGTTGTGGGGGCGCGGAGCCATCTCATTAGCGACCAGTTGGTCGCCTTCGAGAACAAAGAACTCCACACAGAGCACGCCCACATAGTCCATGGCCTGGACCACCCGCTGGGCCGCCTCCTTGGCCGCGGATTCCAGCGTGGGATCAATCTGGGCAGGGAGGGTCGTGGTGTGAAGGATTCCGTTTCGATGGATGTTCTCGCCGACGGGGTAGGTCACCACCTTTCCGTGCCGATCGCGCGCGGTAATGACGGAGATCTCTTTGAGAAGCGGGAGCTGCTGCTCCAGAACGCAGGGCACGCGCCCCATCGCCTCAAAGGCCCCTGTGGCCTCCTCGATGGTTGAGACCCGATGCTGGCCCTTTCCGTCATATCCCAGGCGGGCAGTCTTCAGAATGCCAGGAAACAGGCTGCTGGGTGCCTGCAGGAGATCATCGACGCTGACTACTGCGTGATGAGGCGCCACAGGGACGCCAGCACTCTGGAGAAATCTCTTCTCCAGCAGCCGGTCCTGGGCGCGCTCGACACAGTCGGCGCTGGGGAAGGTCAGGCCGTGCTGCGCGAGAAGGCGCAACGCATCGGCGGGAACATTCTCGAATTCGGTGGTAAAGACCTTCGCCTGCGCAGCCAGTTCGGCCAGGGCCTGAGGGTCGGCGTAGTGCCCGACCACCACAGCATCGGCCAGCTGCCCGGCTGGCCCGTCGGGGTCTGGGTCGAGCACCGTCACCGTATGTCCCAGTTGATGGGCAGCCTGGATCATCATACGGCCCAGCTGCCCGCCCCCCATCAGACCTATGTTCATCGTGACTCAGGCCCCAGCAGCGGGACGGCCTAGATGCGCATTCATGGAGACTGCAGCCTCAGTCTGCTCCGCACGGAAGGCCGCCAGTCGGCCACGGAGCACCTCATCTTCGGTGGCTAAGGTGGCGATAAAATGCAGCGCCGCGTTGGCAGCGCCCGCCTCCCCAATCGCAAAGGTGGCCACAGGCACCCCTTTGGGCATTTGAACAATGGAGTAGAGCGAGTCCTCACCACGAAGGTATTTTGATGGGACCGGAACACCGAAGACAGGAACGGTGGTCTTGGCCGCAAGCATTCCCGGGAGGTGGGCCGCCCCGCCGGCCCCTGCAATAATGCCCCGGAGCCCTCGAGCGGCCGCCGCACTGGCGTAGTCGTAGAGCTGATCAGGCATACGATGGGCCGAGACGACGCGGGCCTCATGAGGAATGCCGAAACGATCGAGCACCTCCACCGCGTGCCGCATCACCTCCCAATCCGACTGACTGCCCATCACCACGCCGACCACAGGCATCCGAACCCCTGCAATCCGAAAGAGCGCCTCACGGTACTTGTGAGCGGTCCGTTCAATCACCTGAGATGGAAGTGCTGGCGCTGGCGGTGTCTTGTCCCAGTCGAGGGTTTCGAGGTAGTCCCGAACATACTGCTTGTCAAAACTGGGCGGGCTGATGCCTTGGGCATAGCCATCCACCGGCCAATAGCGTGAGGAGTCTGCGGTAAGCACCTCGTCCATGAGGTGGAGCACCCCCTGCTCGTCCAGGCCGAACTCAAACTTAGTGTCCGCGATGATGATGCCCTGCTCCCGAGCGTAGTCTGCTGCCTCTTGGTAGAGCGCCAGGCTCACCCGTCTGATCTCTTCCGCTCGATCCTGGCCAATCATCTCGACCACCTGATCGAAGGAGATGTTCTCGTCGTGCTCGCCCATCTCTGCCTTGTATGCGGGCGTAAATAGAGGCTGCTCGAGTCGTCCCGCCAGTTGAAGGCCCTTGGGAAGCGCGATTCCACAGACTGCTCCGGTTTCGCAGTACTCCTTCCACCCTCCTCCGATCAGGTAGCCCCGCACAACGGCCTCGACGGGAATCGGCTTGAGGCGCTTGGCCACCACTGCTCGACCTCTCACCTGCTCCACCTCGGTGGCCTTCACTACGGTTTCTGGGTCGATACCGGTGAGGTGATTGGGCACGAGGTGAGCGAGCTTGGCAAACCAGAACTCGGACATACGGTTCAGCACGACGCCCTTGTCAGGAATGGGCTCGTCCATCACCACATCAAAGGCCGATAGACGATCGGTGGCCACCATCAGGAGCTTGTCATCGCCCACCGCGTAGAGATCGCGCACCTTCCCTCGGCCCACCAGAGGAAGGCTCTTGATGCTGGTCTGGTACAGCGCGGTCATTGGACGACCTGACCGAGCCCACCTGCTGCATAGTGCTGGGCCATCACGGCCAGGGGGGTGGGCTTGATCTTGCTGCCTTGCCCCGCACAGCCAAAGGCCTCGTACCGGGCCAGGCAGATCTGTCGAGCGGCCTCTCGAGCAGGCTTCAGGTAATCACGGGGATCGAACTGAGCGGGCTTCTCCGCGAGCGCCCGTCGAATCGCAGCGGTCATGGCAAGCCGGATGTCGGTATCAATATTAATCTTGCGAACGCCATGCTGGATGGCCTCTTGGATCTCGCGAACCGGCACGCCGTAGGTCTCTTTGAGATCTCCACCAAACTGCCGGATATCCGCGAGCAGGTCCTGGGGGACGGATGAGGAGCCGTGCATCACCAGATGAGTGTTTGGGATGCGACGATGGATTTCCTTGATGCGCCCAATCGCCAGGATGTCACCGGTGGGCTCACGGGTGAACTTGTAGGCGCCATGGCTGGTTCCGATGGCGATGGCCAGCGCGTCCAGCTGGGTTCGACGCACAAAGTCGGCGGCCTGCTCGGGGTCGGTGAGGAGCTGATCATGGGTCATGGTGGCGTCTGTTCCATGGCCATCCTCCTTGTCACCCCGCATGGTCTCAAGGCTGCCCAGGCAGCCCAGCTCGCCCTCCACCGAGATGCCTCGGGCGTGGGCCATCTGCACCACCTGCTGCGTCACCTGCACGTTGTAGTCATAGCTGGCAATGGTCTTGCCATCGGCCTCGAGCGATCCGTCCATCATGACGCTCGAGAAGCCAAGGTTCATGGCGCCCTCACAGACGGCCGGACTCTGGCCATGGTCTTGGTGCATCACCACGGGCACATGGGGGTAGGACTCAACAGCAGCCTCGATGAGGTGCCGAAGAAAATGCTCACCCGCGTACTTTCGTGCTCCCGCACTGGCCTGCATGATCACAGGTGCATCAATCTCGGCAGCAGCGGACATAATGGCCTGCACCTGCTCGAGGTTATTCACATTAAACGCGGGAATGCCGTAGCCGTGCTCGGCAGCATGATCGAGCATTTGGCGCAATGAGACCAGAGCCATCTGGGAACTCCTTTTTCAAGCGAAGCGCGTATTTTCGCTTAGCTAGGCTCCAGACGCAAAGCCGGAGTTTGGAACCGCAGTGACTCGAACAATTTTCATGGTGTTGGTGCCACCAGGCTGCCCAACGGGCTCGCCCACCGTCAGCACGATGAGATCTCCCTTGCTCACGGCACCTGCGTCCACGAGGCTCTGTTCGGCCATGGCCAACAAGACATCCCGGTCAGAATGCACCCGGTCCATGGAGAGCGGCACCACATCGCGATAGAGCGCCATCCGCCGCCGACTCCGCTCACTCGGCGTCAAAGCCACCACCGGTACACCCGCGTTCAGGCGAGAGATCCAGAGGGCAGTCGCCCCAGACTCGGTGAGCGCAGCGATCGCGGTGACCTTCAGGTGCCGAGCCGTAAAGAGCGCAGCCATGGCCACCGACTGGTCAATCCGGGTGAAGGTGCGGTTTAAGAAGTCGGTGTCGAGTGTGGGCTGGTGGAATTTCTCTGCCTCTACACAGACCCGAACCATGGTCTGAACGGTTCGAACCGGGAACTGACCAGCGGCCGTCTCTGCACTCAGCATGACCGCGTCGGTCCCGTCGAGCACCGCATTGGCTACGTCGCTCACCTCGGCGCGGGTTGGGACCGGGGAGTGGATCATCGACTCCATCATCTGGGTGGCGGTAATGGTGAGCCGGTTCGCCTCGCGCGCCATGCGAATCATGCGCTTTTGAAGGGCAGGCACAGCCGCATCGCCCACCTCAACTGCGAGGTCGCCTCGCGCCACCATCAGGCCATTCGAGGCCTCGATGATCTCCGCGAGGTTATCAATCGCCTCCACCCGCTCAATCTTTGCAATCAGCCAGGCATGCCCACCGGCGGCCTTGAGCAGTGCCCGGGCCTCGTGCATGTCAGCGGCGGTCTTGGGGAAAGAGACAGCCAGGTAGTCGGCCTCGAGCTCAGCGGCCACGATGATGTCGGCCTTGTCTTTGTCGGTGAGGGCTGGCGCAGACAGCCCACCGCCCAGGCGGTTGATTCCCTTGCGATCGGAGAGCACTCCCCCTTCGACCACCGTGCAGTCGATGTGTGCGACGCCCACTGCGTCCACGGTCATGGAGATGAGGCCGTCATTGAGGAGCAGCGTGTCGCCAGGGCCCACATCCTGAATGAGTTCAGGGTAGTCCAGGCCCACTCGATTCAGGTCACCGGGTGTGGAGTCGGTATCAAATCGAAACTTCGCACCGGAGGCAAGCGTTACCTTGCCTTCTGCAAACTTGCCCACACGAATCTTTGGGCCCTGCAGGTCGACCAGCACGGCCACCGATCGGCCCTGCTCTGCAGCAGCGCTGCGAATAAGCTGAGCCCGGCCCCGATGTTCGTCGTGAGTGCCGTGAGAGAAATTGAGGCGGAAGACATCAACCCCGGCCTCAACCAGCTCGCGGATGCGCTCTGGACTGCTGGAGGCGGGGCCAATGGTCGCTACGATCTTGGTTGCGCGACTCACAGCAGTCATCAGAAGCTCCTTACGTTTCGCGCTAGGCGCGGGACTCCAGCATGGCCACAGCGGGGAGCGTCTTGCCCTCGAGAAACTCGAGGAAAGCTCCGCCACCTGTGGAGATATAACCGACTTGGTCGGTGATCTTGTACTTGGCAATGGCCGCAAGCGTGTCGCCACCTCCAGCAATCGAGAAGGCGGCGGAGGCCGCAATGGCCTGCGCAAGCCGCTCGGTGCCGCCAGCGAACGCGTCGAACTCGAATACGCCTACCGGGCCGTTCCACACCACCGTTCCAGCCTTCGCAATCATGTCGGCCAGCTGCTCAGCCGTCTGAGGACCGATATCGAGAATCATGTCGTCTGCGGCAACTGCAGAAGAGGCCTTGGTCTCGGCGGGAGCGTCGGCCGCAAACTGCTTGGCCGTGACGACATCAACCGGAATCGGCACTGCTGCGCCACGCGCCTGCATGGCATCGATGATGGCCTTGGCCTCTCCAAGGAGATCAGGCTCAGACAACGACTTTCCAATGGGGAGCCCCATCGCGGCCATAAAGGTGTTCGCGATTCCACCACCGACGATCAGCTGGTCGACTTTCGTGGAGAGGGACTTCAGGATGGTGAGCTTGGTTGAGACCTTTGAGCCGGCCACGATCGCGACCAGCGGGCGCTTGGGCGCCGACAGCGCCTTACCCAGCGCGTCGAGTTCGGCAGCCATCAGGGGGCCTGCACAGGACTGGGCAGCATACTTGGCAAGGCCATGGGTGGTTGCCTCTGCACGGTGGGCGGTGCCGAAGGCATCGTTGACATACACGTCGCAGAGGGCCGCCATCTTCTGGGCCAAGGCATCGTCGTCTTTCTTCTCTCCACGATTCACCCGGCAGTTTTCGAGGAGAACCACCTCGCCCGGCTTCACGTCAAAACCGCCGTCCACCCAGTGGGCTACAAGGCGCACGCTCTGGCCCAGAATCGCTTCCATGCGCTCAGCCACCGGGGCGAGAGAGTCTTCGGCCTTGAGCTCGCCCTCAGTGGGACGTCCCAGGTGGGACGTGACCATGACGGCAGCGCCCGCTTTAAGTGCAGCCTGAATCGCCGGCATGGACGCCCGAATTCGGGTGTCGTCCGTGATCGCGCCGGAATCGTCTTGAGGGACATTGAGGTCGGCGCGAATGAACACGCGCTTTCCTGCAAGGTCTAGGTCGGTCATGCGTTTAAATTTCATGGCTGTCTCACTTCGCAGCCATCAGGGCCATCGTGGTGTCCAGCATGCGGTTGGAGAACCCCCACTCGTTGTCGTACCACGAGAGGACCTTCACCAGCTTGCCATCCGGGGAGACGCGGGTCTGGGTCGCATCGAAGACACTGGAGTGGGCATCATGGTTGAAGTCCACCGAAACGAGCGGGGCGGTGTTGTAGCCCAGCACACCCTTCAGCTCACCCTCGCTGGCGGCCTTGAGCAGTGCGTTCACCTCATCCACTGTGGTGGCCTTCTTGGACGCAAAGGTGAGGTCGACGACAGACACGTTGATCGTAGGCACGCGCATGGCAAAGCCGTCGAGCTTGCCGTTGAGTCCGGGTAGGACCAGGCCAACTGCGGCAGCAGCACCGGTCTTGGTGGGGATCATCGACATCGTGGCCGAACGGGCGCGACGCAGGTCCTCATGGTAGACGTCGGTGAGCACCTGGTCATTGGTGTAGGAGTGAATCGTCGTCATCAGGCCAGATTCAATTCCAAGCGCAGCATCGAGTACCTTCGCCACGGGCGCGAGGCAGTTGGTGGTGCACGAGGCGTTGGAGATCACCGTGTCGGTGCCCTTCAGAACAGAGTGGTTCACACCGTAGACCACGGTTGCATCCACATCCTTGCCCCCAGGGGCGGAGATGATGACCTTCTTTGCACCACCGGCCAGGTGGGCAGCAGCCTTTTCCTTGGAGGTGAAAAATCCCGTGCACTCCATCACCACATCGACGCCGAGTTCACCCCAGGGCAGATCGGCCGGGTTGCGATTGGCCAGTACGCGAATGCGATCGCCATTCACCACCATGTAGTCGCCGTCCACGGACACCTGGCCGGGAAACCGACCATGCGCGGTATCAAACTGAGTGAGGTGGGCGTTGGTCTCGGGCTTACCCAGATCGTTGATCGCAACGATCTCGATGTCGTGACGCTTACCACCCTCGTAATGGGCGCGAAGGACATTGCGGCCGATGCGGCCGTACCCGTTGATGGCTACCTTGATGGTCATGGTGGTTCTCCTTTGTTGTCTTGCTTATTTGTTCAGAATGATGCGGGCGGTCTTTTCGACGGCCTCAGGGGTGAGCTCAAACAGCTGGAAGAGCTCGCCTGCAGGCGCAGACTCGCCAAAGCGATCCAGGCCCAGGACTGCAGCAGGCTGGTACTTCCACCAGCCATCGGTCACGCCCGCCTCGATCACGATGCGGGGCACTCCTGCGGGCAGAACCTCTGCCTTGTAGGCTGCGGACTGGCGGTCGAAGACCGTAGTGGAGGGCAGCGAAACCACCCGAACCCGAATCTTCGATGCCTGGAGAGCTTTAGCAGCCTTCACTGCAATGGAGACCTCTGAGCCCGTGGCCATGAGGACCACCTGAGGACGGGCATCGGAAGAGAGCACATAGGCGCCACGCTTTGCCGCAGCCGCCACTGCAGGGGTTGTAATCTGGGGCGCAAGGCCCTGACGCGAGAGCAGCAGCGCGCTGGGGCGATCACGGGATTCGAGCGCAACCTGCCAAGCGACGGCAGTCTCCACCGCGTCAGCGGGGCGCCAGACATCGAGGAAAGGAATCAGACGCAGGCTCGCGGGATGCTCAACAGGCTGGTGGGTTGGACCGTCCTCGCCCAGGCCAATCGAGTCGTGCGTGAAGACATGGATCACGCGCTGGCGCATGAGGGCGGCCATGCGAATGGCATTGCGGCTGTAGTCGGAGAAGGTGAGGAAGGTTCCGCAGTAGGGCACGAAGCCGCCATGAAGGGCAATCCCGTTGCAGATTGCGGCCATGCCGAACTCACGAACGCCATAACTGATGTGACGTCCGGGTGTGAGCGCACCCTTTGCGTCGACGGAGAGGCTCTGAACCCCCTTCCAGTTGGTGAGGTTGCTTCCGGTGAGGTCGGCCGACCCACCAAGCAGGCCAGGCACGCGAGGCCCGAGGTCGTCCAGGGTGATCTGAGAGGCCTTCCGGCTCGCCACATTCTGCGCCTCAGCACAGAGCCGCTCGATGAGCGCCTGGTGCGACTGGGCAAAGCCTTCAGGCAGGTCGCCCTGCATACGACGCAGAAACTCGGCGGCCTTCTCTGGAAACGCCTTGGAATACGCCTCGAACTGGGTGTTCCAGCTGGCCTCGGCAGCCGCCCCCTCGGGCCTGCAGTCCCAGGCATCGTAGACAGCCTGGGGGATCACGAAGGGCTCGTGCGACCAGCCAATGGCCTTGCGAGTGAGCGCAATCTCTTCGGCACCGAGTGCTTCCCCGTGGGCCTTGGCGGTGCCCGCGCGGTTGGGTGATCCCTGGCCGATCTGGGTGCGGCAGATGATCATGGTGGGGGCAAGACGGCCGTCCTTCCCGTTCTTGGCCCAGCCTTTGGCGGTGTTGAGTGCGGCCTGAACTGCGGGAAGGTCGTGGCCATCAATGGGGCCAATGACGTTCCAGCCGTAGGCTTCAAAGCGCTTGGCCGTGTCGTCACGGAACCAGCCTTCTACCTTGCCATCGATGGAGATACCGTTGTCGTCGTAAAGGGCGATGAGCTTGGACAAACCCCAGACGCCAGCCAGTGCGCAGGCCTCGTGACTGATACCTTCCATGAGACAGCCGTCTCCAAGGAAGACATAGGTGTTGTGGTCAACCACGGTGTGGCCGGGCTCGTTGAAGTCGGCGGCCATGAGGCGCTCGGCGAGCGCCATGCCCACCGCATTGGTGATGCCCTGGCCCAGAGGACCAGTGGTGGTCTCTACGCCGACCGTCATGCCGACCTCAGGGTGTCCGGGGGTTTTGGAGTGGAGCTGACGAAACTGCTTGAGCTCCTCCATCGGCAGGTTGTAGCCGGTGAGGTGCAGCAAGGCGTAGATGAGCATGGAGCCGTGGCCATTGGAGAGCACAAAGCGATCGCGATCGGCCCACTGGGGGTTGGCGGGGTTGTGCTTGAGGGTTTGGCGCCACAGAGCGACCGACATTTCCGCCATTCCCATGGGCATGCCAGGGTGGCCTGAGTTCGCTTGCTGCACTGCATCCATTGCCAGGGCGCGGATGGCATTGGCCATATCGCGGGCAACAGGGGCTGAAATCGTCTGCATGGAGTCTCCCTTTTTTTGATGGGCCTCGAGGCACCTGCGCGCGCGAGGCTGGCTTGGCAGAATAGGGATTCTACCGACTTCCCTCTGCGGAAGCGCCGAGCTTTTCTTATGAATTGAGGTTGAATTCGCTGATGATTCCCCGCATCCATTGCCCCGCGGCCGCCCTCGGGCTCAATCTCCTCGACGCCACCGCCTCGCACCATCTCGTTCGTGTGCTGAGGCTTGACGCGGGCGATCGCGTTCAGCTCTTTAACGGGCGAGGCGACGAGGGAGAAGGCCGCATCGTCGTGGCTGATTCGCACGCCTGCCAGGTCCACCTCGAACAGCTCGCATGCATTCAGCGGGAGTCGCCCGTCCGAACCCTCGTTCTACAGAGCCTGTGCCTAGCGGACAAGATGGACTGGGTGGTTCAGAAGGCCACAGAACTTGGCAGTGCTGAGGTCTGGCCCATTCGCGCGGCGAGGAGCCAGCTCCAGCTCGAGGGCCAACGGGCCGACAAGCGGGTTGCGCACTGGCAGCGCACGGCCGAGGCGGCGGCGGCCCAGTGCGGACGAAACCAGATTCCGTTGGTCCGACCCATCATGACCCTGCAGCAGGCGCTTGAGGCCTTTCGAACAGCCCCCCACCGCCCCAGCGGCTGGATGCTCGACCCATTTGCCACCACCCCGCTCGGGAATGCGCCGCTTGCAGCCGAGGTCTGGATCGCGATCGGCCCGGAGGCCGGCTGGACAGACGACGAGGAGGCCTCGGCGAGACAGGCCGGATTTCTCGGCCTGCGGCTGGGCCCTCGGGTGCTGAGAACCGAAACCGTGGCGGCTGCCATCCTGAGCGCGATCGCGGTGCGCTCGGGAGAGTTCTAGACTGGCCTAGGCCAACTCCTCACTGCGTCGGTTCGCATCCAGCACCGCTACTGCAGTCATGTTCACCAGGCGCCGTACGGTGGCAGACGAGGTGACGATGTGAACGGGAGCAGCGCAGCCAAGCAGCACTGGGCCCACAGCCACATTGTTTCCGGCGGCAGTCTTGAGCAGGTTGTACGAGATATTGGCGGACTCAAGGTTGGAGAACACCAGCAGGTTGGCCGGGCCCTGTAGGGTGGAGTTCGGCATGTAGGCCTTGCGAGCCGTTGGGTCGAGCGCCAGGTCGCCGTGCATCTCTCCATCCACGTTGAGGCCGGGGCGTCGCTCGCGGATGATGGCCAGCGCCGCTCTGAGCTTCACCGCAGACTCGGCCTGCGAGCTCCCAAAGCTGCTGTGTGAGAGCAAAGCGGCGCGGGGCTCAAGGCCCATACGCTTCATCTGATCGGCTGCCATCACAGTGATGTCCGCAATCTCCTCTGCGGACGGGTTCTCATTGACGTGGGTATCCACCAGCGCAATCGTGTGCCCAGGCAGCATCAGGATATTCATCGCGCCGAAGACGCCTGCGCCTGGCCTGAGGCCGAGCACCTGATTGACATAGCCAAGATGGAGGGCGTGGGTGCCGAAGGTGCCACAGACCATGGCGTCTGCGTCGCCCTTGTGGATCATCATGGCTCCAATGAGGGTCTGTCGTCGACGCATCTCGATCTTTGCGTACTGGGCCGTCACGCCTTTCCGCTCGGTCATGCGATGGTAGGTCTCCCAGTAGTCTCGATAGCGGTCGTCCTGCTCCGGGTTCACGAGCGTCATGTCCACCCCCGGCTGAATGCGAAGCCCGTAGCGTTGGATCCGCTCCTGAATCACCGCAGGACGGCCGATCAGGATGGGGTGAGCGATGTGCTCATCCACGATCACTTGCACGGCGCGAAGGACTCGCTCCTCCTCGCCCTCGGCATAGACCACGCGTCGACGCTCCGCATGCTTAGCGGCATTGAGCAGCGGCTTCATGAAGTTACCCGAGTGATACACAAACTCCTGCAGCTGCTCTCGGTAGCCCTCCATATCCATCATGGGACGCGTCGCGACGCCATCGTCCATGGCCGCCTGCGCCACCGCAGAGGCAATCTTCACAATGAGCCTGGGGTCGAATGGCTTGGGGATGAGGTACTGGCGTCCGAACTGGACCCCCTCCGTGCCGTAGGCAGCAGCCACGACATCCGACTGCTCAGCCCGAGCGAGTTCCGCCACGGCATGCACAGCCGCAAGCTCCATGCCTCGCGTGATGGTGGTTGCGCCCACATCGAGTGCGCCCCGAAAAATGAAGGGGAAACAGAGGACGTTATTGACCTGGTTGGGATAGTCGGTCCGTCCTGTGGCCATGATGATGTCCGAACGGACAGCATGAGCCTCCTCGGGCATGATTTCGGGCGTAGGATTAGCGAGGGCAAAAATGAGTGGATTGGCGGCCATCTTGGCGACCATCTCAGGCTTGAGCACGCCCGCGGCGGAGAGCCCCAAGAAGACATCGGCCTGATCGATCACCTCGGCCAGGGTGCGCATCTCAGTGGGCTGAGCGAACCGTGCCTTCTCCGGGTCCATCAGAACCGTGCGGCCTTCAAAGACCACGCCTTCCAAGTCGGTCACCCAGATGTTTTTTCTGGGCAGCCCCAGGTCAAGGAGCAGGTCCAGGCAGGCCAGCGCTGCCGCGCCAGCGCCAGAGACCACCAGCTTGATCTGGTCGATCTGCTTGCCAACCACGCGAAGGCCATTTACCAGTGCCGCTCCCACCACAATGGCCGTGCCGTGCTGGTCATCATGGAAGACGGGAATACGCATGCGCTCACGGAGCTTTCGCTCGACCAGGAAACAGTCGGGCGCCTTGATGTCCTCCAGATTGATGCCACCAAAGGTGGGCTCGAGTGCAGCGATCACCTCGACCAGGCGATCGGGATCAGTCTCATTCAGTTCGATGTCGAAGACATCGATGCCAGCAAATTTCTTGAACAGAACGGCCTTGCCCTCCATCACAGGCTTGGCGGCCAGTGGCCCGATGTTGCCAAGCCCCAGCACCGCCGTACCGTTGGTGACCACACCGACGAGATTGCCGCGCGCGGTGTAGCGAAAGGCGTGAATGGGGTCCTTCACAATCTCTTCGCAGGCTGCTGCCACACCTGGCGAATAGGCCAGCGCGAGGTCTCGCTGGTTGGTGAGCTGCTTGGTGGGGGTGATCGCAAGCTTTCCAGGGGTGGGCAGCGCGTGATATTCGAGAGCCTGTTTGCGAAGGGTTGGGTCCATGAGGAGGGTATCCAGTGCGGTTATGGGTTTGGATGATTATCCCGTGATTCGCCGAGTGCCAGCGCAATTGCGTCAACGGCATGCAGGGGCACTCGCCCGGAGAAGTCTTGAATCTGGTGCTGGCAGGAGAGCCCATCGGCCACCAGCAGCGAGCGGTCCTCTCGTTTCTGCACAGCAGGAATGAGGCTGAGCATGGCCATAGCCCGAGACATATCCTGGTTTTCGGGTCGAAGTCCAAAGGCCCCCGCCATTCCGCAGCAGCTGCTCTCGATCAACTGCACCTCATAGCCCACCGACTCAAGTGCGGTTCGAATCGCAGGCACTGCTCCGGCCGCCTTCTGATGACAATGCCCGTGAACCGCCACGATGCCTCGCCCTGCGCGAGGGGCTAGCCTAATCTGGCCAGACTCCACCGCCTTCACCCACCATTCCTCAAAGAGCATCGCCAAACCCGCCAGTTGAGAGGCGCGAGCACCCATGCCCATGCTCAGCCATTCATCTCGCATGCTGAGCAGGCAGGAGGGCTCCAGACCCACCACCGGAAGGCCTCGCTGAATGGCAGGGCCTAATGCCTCCAGCAGCGAGCGGGCGCGCTGCTTTGCGGTGACGAGGTCACCAACAGACAGGGCGGTTCGGCCGCAACACTGATTCTGGCCTGGCAGAGCGCCCAGGAGTGCAACCCGCAGCCCAAACCGTCGCATCAGTTGGAAGGCGCGCTCGATTCGCTCCGGGTGATAGGCCTCGGTGAGGCTATCCACCCAGAGCACGACGTCTGCGGACGCGATCGGTGCCTGGTCCAGCTGAAGCAGTCGGCCTCGGTCCTGTCGGGACGCCCAGTTGGGTAGGCGCCGACTGGCCGACAGACCCGTCACTCTCTCCAGCGCTCGGGCCAGCATGGGCGAGGAGTTTCGAATCGCCATCAGCCCTGCCAACCCCGGAATCCGACGGACCCAGGCGGACAACTTTGGCAGGGCGGAGACCAATTGATCGCGCAGGGCCCAGCCCACCTGCTGCCCCCGAGCAAACTGCGCCTCTAGCTTGATGCGGGCCATGTCTACGCCTGTAGGGCACTCGCGCTGGCACCCCTTACAGGAGACACAGAGCGACAGTGCCTCCCTCACGGCCTCCGAGCCAAGCCCTCCTGAAATCTGCCCCGACAACGCCAGCCGGAGGGTATTGGCGCGCCCACGCACCACATGCTGTTCCTGTCTCGTCACACGGTAGCTGGGGCACATGGTTCCCGCATCGAACTTTCTGCAGTGGCCGTTGTTATTGCACATCTCCACGGCCTTCGCGAGCCCCTGGCTCGGGTCTTGACCCGTTCCCGGCTCGGAGACATAGACCCCAAGGCCACCCGACTCCCCAGGCCGTGAGGGGTCGTTCTGGACATTCCAAGCGGACCAGTCCAGTGCTGGCTGAATGGGAATCACCTGATAGCCAGGCTGATATCGAAACAGGCTCGCGTCATCCATGCGGGTCGACCGGACGATCTTCCCGGGATTCAGTCGATTCTGCGGGTCAAAGGCATCCTTGACTTCCTCGAATGCGCGCGTGATGCGGGAACCGAACTGCCAGCCCACCCACTCACTGCGAACGAGGCCATCTCCATGCTCCCCCGAAAATGCTCCTTTGAATCGGCGCACCAGTGCAGCCGCCTCCTCAGCAATCGCTCGCATCTGTAGGGCTCCCCCACGACGCAGATCGAGGATGGGACGAACATGAAGTGTTCCAACCGAGGCATGGGCATACCAGGTGCCCTGCGTGCCGTGGCGCTCAAAGACCTCCGTGAGCGCAGCCGTGTATTCAGCGAGATGATCTAAAGGCACCGCACAGTCTTCAATGAAGGAGACAGGCTTCCCATCTCCCCGCAGCGACATCATGATGTTCAGGCCAGCCTTGCGAACCTCCCAGAGTGCGGCCTGGGCGCTCGGCTCTCGCATGGAAACCAGCCAGCCGGCATAGCCCAGGTCGGACATCAGCGCATCGAGGGCATGCAGGCGCTCGTCGAGTTGGTTCTCATCATCACCGGCAAACTCCACCAGCAGGAGAGCCTGCGTTGGCCGTCCATCGGGGCTTCTGAGTGCCTTCGCGATCACAGGCTGAAACATGGGATTGAACTGGCAGAGTTCAATCATGGTGCGATCGACAAGTTCAACGGCAACAGGAC
The DNA here is from genome assembly GCA_041165705.1 of Pseudomonadota bacterium. Lineage (GTDB taxonomy): Bacteria > Pseudomonadota > Gammaproteobacteria > Burkholderiales > Burkholderiaceae_A > Hahnella. The sequence goes on along the minus strand of JBEAMW010000012.1, from coordinate 9,294 downwards.
CCAGTCGAACAATCGACGCAGTTGATTCCATCGCGGCCTGCAGGCTCGGGAAATTCGCTACACCGAGCCGTTTGGCGCGAGGCAGCGGGGCCAGCGCAAGCTGGATGCGCTCAAAAGTGGCGAGGGTTCCTTCGGACCCCACCAGGAGGTGGGCCAGGTTGAGCGACCCATCGGAGGTGTAAGGACGCTCGCTCTGAGGATAGAAGATGTCTAGGTTGTAGCCGCCCACGCGACGGAGCAGCCTGGGCCAGTGCGCCGCGATGTCCTCCTTTACCCCTGCCGAGATCTCAAAGAGTCGTGAGACCAGGTCTGCGAGGCGTCGACTGTTGATCTCCATGGGCTGCCCATCGCCAAAGCCCTCGAATCGGGCGCGAGTGCCGTCGTCCAAGATCGCATCGATCGCGCGTACGTTGTGGACCATGTTCCCGTAGGCCAGACTTCGGGAGCCGCAGGAGTTGTTGCCTGCCATGCCACCAATGGTGCACTGGGCCGCTGTGGAGACATCCACCGGAAACCAGAGGCCATGAGGCCTGAGGGCCTGATTCACTCGGTCGAGCACCGCTCCGGGCTCCACCCACAGGGTCTGGCGCTGAAGGTCGGGCGCCTCGATGTGGTTCAGGTGGACACTCTGATCAATCACAAGGGCCTCACCCACCGTCTGACCGCACTGTGAGCTTCCAGCACCCCTCATCAGCACGGGCACCTGGGCCTCTCGCGCCACCTCGAGGGCAATGCTCAGATCGAGCAGGCTGCGGGGAGCGGCCACAGCCAGTGGCATCACCTGATAGATCGACGCATCGGTGGCGTAGCGCCCCCGTGAGGCGGGGTCTGCATACACCTCGCCCTGCATCTCACGGCGAAGGCGGCTCAGCCAGTCTGTGCCTAGGGAAGACCCTCGAAGGCCTTGAAAAAGTGCTCTCCGGCTGGGATTGTGGGGAAGTCTCTGATTCATCACTTCCACCATCGTCCCTCATCCTGAGCATCTATGCATCGAGATTCTCCCCAACCAATTAATCCGCGCAGCGCACTGAATCGATCAGGATTCGGACGACATTTTCTGCAGATTCCAGGGCCGAGCAATGTTCCGGATCGAGTCCTTCGGGCGATGGACTTTCCCACAATCGACCATCGAGGTCCTGAGTTTGCGGCACTTGCCACGGGCATTCTGAGGGCGATCCGTCCAGTCTTCGGGACGACCCAGCCTGTGGTGATCTTCCCCGGTTCGGGCACGGGCGCCTGGGAGGCCGCCCTCGTGAACACACTCAGCCCTGGAGACCAGGTACTGATGGTGGAGTCAGGTCATTTTGCAGTGCTCTGGAAGGCCCTGGCCATCAAGCTCGGCCTGCTTCCTCTTGCTCTTGAGGCAGACTGGTCGAAGCCGGTCGATGCCCAGCGCATTGAGGATGCGCTTCGGCAAGACCCCATGCATCGCATCAAGGCGGTCTGCGTGGTCCACAACGAGACCTCTACCGGCGTGCTCTCCGATATCCCTTCCATTCGCGCCGCCATGGATGCCGTAGCCCACCCTGCACTGCTCATGATCGATACCGTCTCGTCCCTCGGATGCACGCCCGTTGAGCATGACGCCTGGGGAGTTGATGTCACCGTGAGCGGTTCGCAAAAAGGCCTCATGCTGCCTCCTGGTCTCAGTTTCAATGCGGTCAGTGAGCGTGCGCTGGCCGCTCAGGCTCAGGCTGGGCTGCCGAGAGCCTACTGGCGCTGGGACGAGATTCTGAAGGCCAATGAGCGCGGCAGTTGGCCCAGCACGCCCGCCACCAACCTGCTCTATGGGCTGGCCGAGGCACTCGACCTCCTGGCCGAGGAGGGCCTCGAGCGAGTATTTGCTCGCCATCGCCGTCATGCAGCTGCAGCCCGGGCCGCGGTTGAGGCCTGGGGGCTCAGAACCGTCTGCCAAGAGCCCACCGCGCACAGCCCCGTGGTCACCGCGGTGGAACTCGCAGAGGCGGATTTCTTTCGTGAGCACGCGCTCACACACTACAACCTCTCCCTTGGGACTGGGCTCTCCAAGCTCGCTGGGCGCGTCTTTCGGATGGGACACCTGGGAGACTTCAACGACCTCAGCCTGATTGGAATGCTCGGGGGCGTAGAAATGTCACTCCACGGCACCCAGGCCCGGTATCAGGCGGGCGGAGTGCAGGCGGCGCTCTACTCGTTGTCGGAGGCCAGCTCAGCGCTCGCCAGTACTCTGCCCAGTGCAGCTGCATGAATGCGATCCCGCGTGCTGATCACCTTGGCTGGATAGCTACTCTCGCCATCCGGTCCCACTCCGACATAGGCCGCCAGCGCTGACTCAACGGTGACATAACGATCGATGTAATCACGAAGGATCTGCGCGCCAACCTGGATATTGGCATTCGGGTCGAGGGCTGCATCGATACCTCCGAAGGGCGCAAACCGTTCCGCGTGGGCCTGGGGCATGACCTGCATCAGGCCCTTTGCACCAGCAGCGCTCTCTGCCAAGGGATTGAAGGCCGACTCAATCGAGATAATCGAGAGCACAAGGTAGGGATCCAGGCCGTGCTGCGCAGACGCCTGAAACGATGCAATCACAATCTGCTCGATCGCCCCGAGAGAGACCCGATGCTTGCGGGCAATCCAGCGCGCTGCGCGGGCCTGCTCCACATTGAGGAGAGACGGCTTAGCAGAGAACACCGATGCAAGGGTTGGGCGGTACAGGGCGGAGTAAGACACCTTAAACCAGCCTGAGAGTCGTTCGCGCCCAGCCTCAGTGGCGATGGTCGAGAGCGCCACCACAATGGCGACCACGACTGCGACGCCATGTCGATGAAGGAAGTCGGGATCTCTCGCAGGCGGCAGTGATTGGGGTGAAAGCTCGGTCACAGGTGTTCGATCATCCATTCAACAAGTTTATCCAGCGGCTCCCGGGCCAGTCGGGCCTCGGGGTGATTCACGAACGCCGAAAAGGCAATCAGTCGACCACTATTTGCTCGGACGTAGCCCGCATAGGCACGCACATCATCCAGCGTGCCCGTCTTCACCCAGGCCCTCCCGAGCACAGAGGGATCCTTGAGCCGACGCCTGAGGGTTCCGTCTATGCCCGCTGCGGGCAGGGTTTCAATCCATCGCGAGGCATCTGCGCCCTTCAATCCGTCCAGCAGTAGCGCCGTCATGTGTCGCGCTGAGATTCTCTCATGTCGACTCAGACCGGATCCATTCTCGAGGACCATTTCTGGGAACTGAAGGCCGCGCCCCTCCAGCCAGAGATGGATCTTGCGCTGGGCATCGGCCGAGGTCCCATTCCCCCCAGTCTGCGCTGAGATACCCAGGAACACGGTTCTGGCCATGGGATTGTTGCTGCGCTTATTGATGTCACCCGCCAGTTCGATCAGGGGCCGAGGAGAAGTCCATTCCAGAAGGCGCTGAGCCTCTGGTGGGGTTGGCCCCGTTCTCGGGTGCATCCGAATGCGCCCGCCTGACTCGATCCATGTCTGTGCAAAAAGACGGTAGGCGAACTCGAGGTGATCGAAAACCCCTACATAGAACTCCGCGCCGGGGCATTGCCGGCCCATCTGCCCCTCAACCATCAGGGTTCGGGGCGGACGCCAAATTGGAGTAAACCGGTTTTGCTCGCAACTTCCCAGAAGAAGCTTAATTTTAGGAGCAATTGAGAGGCCGTAGAGTGCGGGCTCGACCTGCGCCTTGACCTGCCGGCCCGAGACAGAGAGTACAACGCCGACAGACTTGAAGTTGAGCATGCCCGCGTGAGGAATCACGTTGTAGGGCTTGAGCGGCTGGCCATCAAACTGGGCAGGGGAGGCCTCAGGCTCCGAAAAGAGCCCACCGTCCAGACGCCACTCCCCACGCAGCTCTCGATAGCCCTTGGCTCTCAACTGCCCGACGATCTCCTCCAAGTCCTCGCGGATCAGCTTCGGATCGCCCCCACCCTTGAGCACCAAGGTACCGTCGAAGACCCCACTGCGCAGGCTCCCCTTGCCAAAGATCTGGGTTCTGAAGCGAAAGTCCTCCCCCAGAATCCCCAGGGCCGCTCGGGTAGTCACCACCTTGATGGTGCTGGCTGGGTTGAAGGGGAGATGAGGTTGATGCTCCACCAAGCGCTTTCCATCGGCAGACTGAATGGACAGCGCAATGGACTCTCGCGGCAGGCCCGTCTGCGTAAAGAGGGCAACCGGGTCTCGTTCGGCAGCGCGGACGGTGGCAGCACCAACAATAAATGTTAGTGTCACATTAAGCGCCCACCATCCGTGGCGCACTGGAGAAAACAACATGGCCCTCGAGAAAAATGAAAATTACTTTGAGCTCACGGACGAGAATGATCGCGCGTCAGCCATAGAGGCCCAGTTTAATGAAGATGCACTGCAAGAGGCGCGTCGACGCACCGTGCCCGAAACCAGCCCCGACTTTGACGGACTGCATTGCATCGACTGCGGTGAGGGAATCCCGGCCGCACGACTCAAACTCGGCAAGATCCGCTGCATCGACTGCCAGACCATCAAAGAGAAGCAGACTCGCTTCTTTGGTGCGTAGCCCCTCTTGAAATTGGGGCTTTGCGCCCCTACTATTAGCACTCAAGGGGATTGAGTGCTAACACTCCTCCCCGAATCCTCCCATTAACCGTTTTTCACCAAATGGAGTGAAACCAGTATGAAACTGCGTCCCCTGCACGACCGCCTTGTGGTCAAACGCCTGGACAACGAGCGCAAAACTGCCTCGGGCATCGTGATCCCCGATAACGCCGCCGAGAAGCCCGATCAGGGCGAGGTTCTCGCAGTTGGCAATGGAAAAGTGCAAGAAGACGGCAAGCAGCGCCCCCTCGACGTCAAAGTGGGCGACCGCGTGCTCTTCGGCAAATACTCTGGTCAGACCGTCAAGGTTGACGGAGAGGAGCTGCTGGTTCTGCGTGAAGACGACGTCATGGCCGTCATCGAAGCCTAAGCTCACTCTCAACTCGAACTAGGAGATTAAAGAAAATGGCAGCAAAACAGGTAATGTTCGGCGACGATGCACGCCAAAAGATGGTTAATGGCATCAACATTCTGGCCAACGCAGTAAAAGTGACTCTCGGGCCCAAGGGCCGTAATGTCGTGCTGGAGCGTTCCTTCGGAGCCCCCACCGTCACCAAGGACGGCGTATCCGTGGCCAAAGAGATCGAACTCAAAGACAAGTTCGAGAACATGGGCGCCCAGATGGTGAAGGAAGTGGCCTCCAAGACGGCAGACAACGCCGGTGACGGCACCACCACTGCAACCGTACTCGCTCAGGCTGTGGTTCGTGAGGGCATGAAGTACGTGGCCGCAGGTATGAATCCCATGGACCTGAAGCGCGGCATTGATCGCGCTTCTGCAGCCATCGTGGAAGAGCTCGCCAAAATCTCCAAGCCCTGCACCACCAGCAAGGAAATCGCTCAAGTCGGTTCCATTTCCGCCAACTCCGACACTGAGATTGGCCAGATCATTGCTGATGCGATGGAAAAGGTGGGCAAAGAGGGGGTGATCACAGTAGAAGACGGAAAATCACTACAGAATGAGCTCGATGTGGTTGAGGGCATGCAGTTCGACCGCGGCTACCTCTCCCCCTACTTCATTAACAACCCCGAGAAACAGATCGCCGTTCTGGAGAACCCATTCATCCTCCTGCACGACAAGAAGGTCTCGAACATCCGCGACCTCCTGCCCGTGCTCGAGCAGGTTGCCAAGGCTGGCCGTCCCCTGCTGATCGTGGCAGAAGATGTGGAAGGTGAGGCCCTGGCCACCCTGGTGGTGAATAACATCCGCGGTATTCTCAAGACCGTTGCAGTGAAGGCCCCTGGCTTCGGCGACCGTCGCAAGGCCATGCTCGAAGATATGGCCATCCTCACTGGCGGCGTCGTCATCTCCGAAGAGACCGGCATGACCCTCGAGAAGGCCACCCTCCATGAGCTGGGCCAGGCCAAGACGGTCGAGATCGCCAAAGAGAACACCACCATCATTGATGGCGCTGGTGACTCCAAGGCCATTGAGGCTCGCGTCAAGCAGATCCGCGTTCAGATCGAAGAAGCGACGAGCGACTACGACAAAGAGAAGCTCCAGGAGCGCGTGGCGAAGCTGGCCGGTGGTGTTGCCGTGATTCGCGTCGGCGCGGCCACGGAAGTGGAGATGAAAGAGAAGAAAGCCCGCGTGGAAGATGCGCTGCATGCAACCCGTGCCGCTGTGGAAGAGGGCATCGTGGCCGGTGGCGGCGTTGCACTCCTGCGTGCACGTGCCTCTGCCAAAGTGAAGGGTGACAACCCTGATCAAGAGGCTGGCATCAAGATCGTGATGCGTGCGGTTGAAGAGCCCCTGCGCCAGATCGTGGCCAACTGCGGCGAAGAGCCCAGCGTGGTCGTGAACAAGGTGCTCGAGCACACCGGCTCAAACGGCTACAACGCGGCCACGGGTGAGTATGGCGACCTGCTGGCCATGGGCGTGGTGGATCCCACCAAGGTCACCCGTACAGCACTCCAGAACGCAGCCTCTGTGGCTGGCCTGATGCTGACCACCGACTGCATGATCGGTGAGCTGGCTGAAGACAAGCCTGCTCCCGCCATGGGCGGCGGCATGGGCGGCATGGGCGGCATGGGCATGGACATGTAAGTCTCTCCCTCGAAGGGGGCGTCCGTTCTGCCCCCCTCCTCCTAGCCCCGGCCTTGTGCCGGGGTTTTTTTTCGGCCAAACCAGCGATTCACACGGGCCAGATAATCGTCATACGCAGGCCCAAACTCCGCACTGAGAAACGCCTCCTCATGCGCGACCACATGGTGGCGAATGAGCCACCCGATGGCTGGCGCGAGCACCGCTGGCCAGACACTGTTTAGCACCCATCCTCCGCCCAGAAGCACCAGAAAATCTGCCAGATAAATGGGATTGCGGCTCCAGGCAAACGGCCCTGTGACGCAGAGGGTTCTCGCCCGGCCAAAGGGGTTCACGGTGGTTCTATGCCGCCAGAGGGTGAGCACAGCTGCGGTCATCAGGAGCAAGCCCAGACTCACCATCAGCCAGCCCAAGGTGATCAACGCAGGCTCTAGGTCGGGAGACCCAAACCAGCGAAGCTGGCCGAGCCCAGACTGACCGGTCCACCAACCCAGGCCAAGGGCCAGCGCAAACGGAGCGGGCGGCAGAATTCGGGTCCGGAGTCTGGGCTTGGCTGGAGAATTGGGCTGCATCTTTGAGAGTAACGAGTCGGAAATAAAAAAGGGCTCCCGAGGGAGCCCTTTGAGCCTAACCGCTAAACCCGCAGATTAGAAGCTGTGGGTGTAACGGAGATAGGTCTGACGACCGTAAGAGTCGTACAGGTAGTAGTTGAAGTTACGGCCATCGTAGGCCACCAGGTTGGGATCCTTGGCGCCCTTCTCACCAGGGTACCAGCCAAGGAGGTTCACGATGCCGAAGCTGATCTTCCCGCCCTTGATGAAGCTGTCTGCGGTGAGCTGCAGGTCATAGGTGCGGACGGAAGGCATGCGACGGGTCGTACCGTTCTCGCCGATCTGGTTTGCATTCAGGTAGACGTCCAGCTTGGGAGAGACCGTGACCTTCGTGCTCAGCACAGCGCGCTGCTTGGGAAGGCCCAGTGTGCCAGCGAGCTCATCGCCATCGTCGTCATAGCTGATCAGGCGAGACACCGTGAGTCGATGAGACACAGGGATGTTCGCGAGTCGGTAGCTCATGTCGGCGGTGATATCCAGGCCGGTGGTCTGAATCTCGCCCTCGTTACCGTAACCAGCAGTGATCTTGGTGATCGCACCCGTGACGCTGTTACGAGTCACACCAAGGCCCGCGGGAGTTGCGCGAGGATCGGATCCGTTGGAGCGATCGATCAGCGTTTGTGCGCCGATGGAGGCGATCTTGTCGGTGATCTTGATCTTCCAGTAGTCTGCCTTCACGCTCATCTTGTCGGTGACGTCCCACACCACACCGATCGACGAGTTCTGCGACTTCTCAGACGACAGCTCAGGGTTAGCGATGAAGTAGGTATCCACCTGCACCTGCTTGGTGTTGGCATCAGCAGGATTGCCGCCAAAGGCCACATAGGTGGCAGGATCGATCACCGACTCAGCGGAGAAGGACTCTTTCTGGGTGAGGATCGGCAGGGAGGGAGCAGCAAATCCTGTTCCCACTGCACCACGCACCAAGAGGTTGGGGCGAAGCTTCCAACGCACTGCTGCCTTGGGTGAGGTGTCTGAGCCGTAGTCTGAGTAGGACTCGTGGCGAGCTGCGAGGGAGAGCTCAACGCCCTTGGCCACAGGCAGAACCGTCTCGGTGAAGTAGGAATTCACCTGACGATCGCCACCTGCCGAGTTACCAGCGGATCCGAGGATCACACCAGCCTCTTGGAGGGAGTCATAGAGATCCTGATACTTTTCCGTGCGACGCTCGGCGCCAAACAGGATCTGAGCATCTCCGCCGGCCAGCTTCATCAGAGGCATTGATGCAGTCGCATAGAACTCTGCAATACGGAAAAACGCGTCACGACCAATCGTAGCCTTGATGGCGTTCAGGACAGAGGCGGGGTTCTCGCTGGGCTTTAAAATGTTGTACTCGCCAGAGTTCATGTACTGCTCGGCGAGGGGCCCAACGATGTAGTTGCGGCCCAATTCACGATACTGAGAATCCGTCCAGCGGAAGCCTGCATCGATATCGGTCTTGCCCCAACTGCCTTGTGTGCCCACCAACAAGTCATACACATTGTTGTCGGTGTTGGTGTCACGGTTGCCCGCTGCAGCGAAGCGGTGGAGCAGTGCAACAGGCTGGCCTTTGAGCTTAGGATCGAGCAGGTAGGCGGTGTTGTTGGGGCTATCGCCGCTCAGCGTCACAAAGCCAGGCGTGGGCGCATAGCGACCAAAGCTCTCGGCACGGGTGATGCTGGCATTGCCATACATCTTCCAGTTCTCGTTGATCTTGTACTCGCCCTTGGTGAAGAGCGCAGTGTTCTTCACCGAGGCTTCATCTGCTGCCACCGCATTAAAGTTGTACGAGCAGGTTCCAGACGCGGTGAGGTAGAAGTTGGTATCGGTACAAGCTCCGGGCACGGCCTTGATGCCGAAGGAGTCATAGAAGTTGTTGCCATAGGACGACACGCCAAGCGTAGTACCCCAAGGACGCTGACGAGTGAAGACCATGCCACGGCTGTTGAAGGACATACCACCCATCACCCGGCCATTCTTACCCGAAGTACCGAAGAGCAGTGAGGCCTCACGACGCTCACCACCATCGTTTGACGGGTCGGTGAAGCCAGCCATGATCTGGAAGCCTTCGAAGTCTTTGCGCGTGATGATGTTCA
>JBEAMW010000011.1:0-23796 GCA_041165705.1 Pseudomonadota bacterium | reverse complement strand
GCTCGTAGACCACCTTCGGCGCCTCGCGGCACATAAACTCGATCGCATCCTGGTCACCCAGGTAGTCCGACCCCTTCACGGTGTCAAACATGTGCCAGTACCAGTTGTCTTCACTCATATTGCCCAGCGAGGCCCCAATACCCCCCTGTGCAGCCACGGTATGAGAACGGGTGGGAAAGACCTTGGAGAGCACGGCCACGTTCAGGCCGGCCTCTGCGAGCTGGAGTGAGCAGCGCATGCCAGAGCCGCCGGCCCCGATGATCACGGCATCAAACCGGCGTCGCGGAAGGTTCTGCGTCTGATGAGACTGGATATTCGACATTTACACCCTCCAGAGAACGTCAATGGCCCAGACGAGACAGCCTAGGAGCCAGACAATGGTGAAGACTTGAAGCATGAGGCGAACGCCTACGGGATCCACGTAATCCATCCAGAGATCACGGATACCAACCCAGACGTGGTACACGAAGGCGAGGAAGGCCACCAGCGTGAAGACCTTCATCCAGGTCTGGGCAAAGAGCCCAGCCCAGCCGTAGTAGCCGGGCTCGGCGGTGGTGAGCCCCGCGATGAGAAGAATGATCGAGTAGACCGACAAAATAATTGCGGTCACCCGCTGGGAGAGCCAGTCCCGAAGCCCGTAATGAGCCCCGACGACGAGACGTTTGCGACCGATGTTTTCGCTCATGTTCAGACCACTCCGAAGATTGCCAGGCAGGCCAGCGCGGTGCTGGCCAGAGACAGGAAGAGGAAGCTGCGGGCCATCTTGGGGGCGGCCTCCTTGTCAATTCCGATGTGCATGTCATTCACCAGGTGACGAATTCCGCCCCAGAAGTGGTGAATGAACGCGAATGTCAGGCCACAGAAGACCAGCTTCACGAGGGTGTAGTCCGTGAGCTCCACGAGTTGGGCATAGCTCAGCTCAGAGGTGAGGCTGAGATCGAGGAGGTAGACAAACACGGGAAGCATCAGAAACATCACGGCGCCGCTGATGCGGTGCAAAATGGACATGATGCCGGGAAGGGGAAGGCGGTACTGCAGAATCTGGGAGACGTGGATGTTTCGAAACTCCCCGCGGCTCTTGCGGCCCGTACTGGTCATTGGACACCTCAGCGAAATTGAAGTGTTCGAATTATAGGGGCTGATCTTTGACAGGGGCTAGGGCCAACCCTAAACTGCCTGCACTTCATATTAAGGAGGTCTTATGGCCCTGAAAGCTCCCGTTCGTGTCGCCGTTACCGGCGCTGCAGGTCAGATTGGCTACAGCCTGTTGTTTCGCATCGCCAGTGGTGAAATGCTTGGAAAAGACCAGCCCGTCATCCTTCAACTCCTTGAAATTCCAGACGAAAAGGCCCAGAAGGCATTAAAAGGCGTCATGATGGAGATTGACGACTGCGCCTTCCCCCTTCTGGCGGGCATGAGCGCGCATGACAATCCCAACGGCGCATTCAAGGACATCGATGTCGCCCTGCTGGTGGGCGCTCGCCCCCGTGGCCCCGGGATGGAGCGCAAAGACCTCCTGTCCGCAAATGCGCAGATTTTTACTGCGCAAGGCAAGGCCCTGAATGATGTTGCATCGCGCAATGTTCGCGTCCTGGTGGTGGGAAATCCCGCCAACACCAACGCCTACATCGCCATGAAGTCGGCCCCCGATCTTCCCCAGAAGAACTTCACGGCCATGCTGCGCCTGGACCACAACCGCGCAGCCTCGCAGATTGCAGCCAAGACCGGCAAGTCGGTGGCCAGCATTGAAAAGCTTGCGGTCTGGGGCAACCATTCCCCCACGATGTATGCGGACTACCGCTTTGCCACCATCGAGGGGCATGCGGTGAAGCCTCTCATCAACGATGAAGACTGGAACCGCAACACCTTCCTGCCCACTGTCGGCAAGCGCGGAGCGGCCATTATTGAGGCGCGCGGGCTCTCATCGGCGGCCTCTGCAGCCAACGCAGCCATCGACCACATGCGCGACTGGGTGCTCGGCACGAATGGCCGCTGGGTCACTATGGGCATTCCGTCCGACGGCTCCTATGACATCCCCAAGGATGTGATGTATGGGTTCCCCGTCACCTGCGCCAACGGCGAGTACCAGATCGTTCAAGGCCTGGAGATCGATGAGTTCTCGAGGGATCGCATGACCCACACCCTCAACGAGCTGCTCGAAGAGCAGGACGGTGTGAAGCACCTGCTGGCCTAACCCCACCGGAGATCGCCCCTATGGCACACGCATTCGAAAATACGCTCCAGTCGGTGAAAACCGCCTCAGGAGCAGAACTCAAACTCTTTAGTCTTCCCGCACTCGAGTCCGCAGGCATTGGCCCCATCTCGCGCCTTCCGGTATCGATTCGCATCGTTCTTGAATCCGTCCTGCGCAACTGTGACGGCAAGAAAGTCTCTGCCGAGCACGTGAAGCAGCTCGCCAACTGGGGCGCCACGGCCGCACGAGTCGACGAGATCCCCTTTGTCCTGGCCCGTGTAGTCCTTCAAGACTTCACCGGCGTGCCCCTGCTGGCCGACCTAGCAGCCATGCGCAATGTGGCCTCGGCCATGGGCAAAGACCCCAAGCGTATCGAACCGCTGGTCCCCGTGGACCTGGTGGTCGACCACTCGGTGATGATTGACCACTTCGGTAACCAAGAGGCGCTCGATCTCAACATGAAGCTCGAGTTCCAGCGCAACGAAGAGCGCTATCAGTTCATGAAGTGGGGCATGCAGGCCTTCGACACCTTCAAGGTGGTGCCCCCAGGCATCGGCATCGTGCACCAGGTCAACCTCGAGTATCTGGCCCGGGGCGTTCACATCAAGAACGGCGTGGCCTATCCCGACACTCTCGTCGGCACCGACAGCCACACCACCATGATTAATGGCATTGGCGTCGTGGGCTGGGGCGTGGGAGGCATTGAGGCCGAGGCCGCGATGCTGGGTCAACCGCTCTACTTCCTCACCCCCGATGTCGTGGGCGTGAACCTTACCGGCAAGCTGCCTGAGGGCTGCACCGCCACCGACCTTGTGCTCACGATCACCGAGATGCTCCGCAAGGAGAAAGTGGTGGGTAAGTTTGTTGAGTTCTTCGGCGAAGGCACCCGCACGCTTGCACTGCCCGATCGCGCCACCATCGCCAACATGGCCCCCGAATACGGCGCCACCATGGGCTTCTTCCCAGTGGATGAGGTCACGGTGGACTTCATGCGGGCCACAGGCCGCACCCAGGCTGAGGTAGAGGCCTTCGAGGCCTACTTCAAGGCCCAGGGCATGTTCGGCATTCCTGGTGAGGGCCAGATCGACTACACCAAGGTGCTGTCGCTCAACCTCTCGAGCATCAAGCCCTCGATGTCCGGTCCGCGCCGTCCCCAAGACCGAATCGAACTCACTGCCATGAAGACTCGTTACGCCGAGCTCTTTGCCAAGCCTGCAGTTGACGGCGGATTTGGCAAGTCGGCCGTTGACCTCGGAAAGCGCGTCCCCGCGGGACACACCGACCTGGGACATGGCGATGTGCTGATTGCAGCGATCACCTCCTGCACCAACACCTCCAACCCGGGCGTTCTTCTGGCCGCGGGTGTCCTCGCAAAGAAGGCAGTGGAGAAAGGCCTCACCGTAAACAAGCGCGTGAAAACCTCTCTGGCGCCCGGAAGCCGCGTGGTCACCGAGTACCTCACCAAGGCAGGCCTGCTGCCCTATCTGGAGCAGCTCGGGTTTAATGTGGCGGCCTACGGATGCACCACCTGTATCGGCAACGCGGGCGATCTGCTTCCTGAATTCAATGAGGCCATCACCAGTAACGACCTCATCTGTGCAGCTGTGCTCTCGGGCAACCGCAACTTCGAGGCTCGGATTCACCCCAACCTCAAAGCCAACTACCTCGCCTCGCCTCCCCTCGTGGTGGCCTATGCGATTGCGGGCACCGTGCAGAAAGACCTCTCCACCGAGCCCGTTGGAATGGGCAAGGACGGCCCGGTCTACCTCAAGGACATCTGGCCCAGCAGTGAGGAAGTGGCAGCCGTCATGGGCTATGCCCGCGACCCCGAGACCTTCCGCCGTCTCTACGGCGACCTCACCAAGGACCACCACCTCTGGAACAACATCCAGGGAACCCAAGGTCAGGTCTACGACTGGCCCAAGTCCACCTATATCGCCCGGCCTCCCTTCTTTGACGGCTTTGGCATGACCCCTGGCAAGACCAGCAGCATTGCTGGTGCTCGTACCCTGGCCATCCTGGGCGACTCCATCACCACCGACCACATCTCTCCCGCGGGATCCATTAAAGAGGCCTCGCCTGCAGGTGGATTCCTCAAGGAAAACGGCGTCACGAAGGCCGACTTCAACAGCTACGGCGCGCGTCGTGGAAATCATGAGGTGATGATGCGGGGAACCTTCGCCAATGTCCGCATCAAGAACCTCATGATGCCGGCCAAGGCAGATGGGTCGCCCGAAGAGGGTGGGGTCACCCTGATGCAGCCCTCTGGCGAGCGCGCCTTCATCTATGACGCAGCCATGAAATACCAGGCTGCTGGCGTGCCCACCATCGTGATCGGTGGCGAGGAGTATGGCTCTGGTTCTTCTCGCGACTGGGCAGCCAAGGGCACTCAGCTCCTGGGCGTGCGTGCAGTGATTGCACGGAGCTACGAGCGGATCCACCGCTCCAATCTGGTGGGCATGGGCGTGCTGGCGCTGCAGTTCAAGGGCAGTGACTCAGCGCAGTCGCTGGGGCTCAAGGGCGACGAGTCATATGACATCGTCATCCCCGAGAACCTCCAGCCTCAGCAAGACCTCGAGGTAGTCATCACCCGCAAGGACGGCACTCGGCAGACCATTACGGTGCTCTGCCGGATTGATACCCCCATTGAGGTGGACTACTTCATGCACGGGGGCATCCTGCCCTACGTGCTTCGTGAGCTGCTTGCGGCCTAAACGCGGCCTGCTTGCGCCACACAGGCGCCCCCTCGGGGGCGCCTTTTTTATGCCGACTCAGCGGCCGCCTTACTCGGCTTGGATCGACGGTGCGTCCACTGATCTAAGTAGGTATAAATCACCGGCACGACCACCAGTGTGAGCAGGGTGGAGGTGATCACACCGCCAATGATGGCCTGCCCCATGGGCGCCTGCAGTTCTCCGCCCTCATTCAGGGCCAGCGAGAGGGGCAGCATGCCAAAGATCATGGCAAAGCTGGTCATGATGATGGGCCGAATGCGAACCTCACCAGCCACCATGAGCGCCTCTTTGACCGAGAGCCCTGCCCTGCGCTGCTGATTGGCATAGTCCACCAAGAGAATGGAGTTCTTGGTGACCAGGCCCATCAGCATCACCAGCCCGATGATGGAGAACATATTGAGGGTGGAGCCAAATCCCACCAGTGCGAGCGCAACCCCAATGAGCGCGAGTGGCAGCGAGACCATGATGGCGATCGGCTGAATGAAGCTTCTGAACAGGCTGGCGATCACAAAATAAATGAAGAGAATGGCCAGCAGCATCGCTCCCACCATCTGGCCAAAGGCCTCCTGCTGCTCCTGCGTGTCGCCCCCAATGTCAAACCTGAGCCCCTCTGGCAGCTGGTAGGACTGGGTGAGCTTTTGAACCTCAGCACCCACCTCGCCTGACGAGCGACCTTCGACGTTTGCCGTCACGGTCTCCCGCCGAAGAAGGTTCTGGCGAACAATGCGCTTGGGGCTATCGACGGCCTCCACCTGGGCCACAGCCGAGAGCTTGATGGGCTGCCGGTTGGCTGTAAAACCCACCGGAAGATCGAGAATCTGCTCGAGCCGGGCTCGATCCTGATCAGGCAGGCGAACCCGTACATCCACCTGCTCTCCATCGGGAGCCATCCAATAGCTCGCAGTGGACCCAAAGACATAGGTGCGAATGGTCTGCGCGAGGCCCTGACTGGTGATGCCCATCTCCTTTGCCGCGAGCTCATTCACGCGAATCGCATAGGTGGGAATGCCAGGCTGTGCAGAGGACTCGGGATCAACGACGCCAGGGATGGCTGCAATCTTTTCCTTGAGCTTGCCCGCCACCTCCTTGAGCTGCTCTGGGTTGGAGCCCAGGATCGCCACTTCGATGGGGCGATCCCAGCCCAGAACAAACTCAACCCCCGCCACGCCCTTCAGGCGATTCCGGACCTCAGTCTCAATCTCGAACTGCGTTCGGCTGCGCTCAGAGCGCGGCTTGAGCACCAGCCCAATTCTGCCCTCATTGCGGCCTCCCGATCCCCCGCCAATGCGGCTGGAGATCATCTTGATCTCTTTGAGGTCGGAGACCAGTGCCTCCACCTGAGCGACCTTCTCGTTGGTTCTCTCGAGGCTGGAACTGACCGGGAGCTTGATCCTGAGCTCGATGTAACCCTGATCCGTCTTGGGAATGAATTCGGTGCCGGCCATCCCAATCAAAAAGAAGGACGCGATGAAGCTGGCAGCAGCGCCCCAGAGAATGACGCCTCGGGGTGAGAGTGACAGCCAGCGAAGCCGGCCCGAGAGCCCATAGCGTGCGTCTGAGAAGCCCCAATGAATGAACTGGTGGTACACCCTGGCCATCCAGGCCATCAGCCGGTCCACCTGCTCCACCGCCCAGCGCAGTGGACGCGGAAGGCTATCGCCGTCCGGGTGGGTGTCCTTCCAGATGGATGACAGCATGGGATCGAGGGTGAAGCTCACAAACAGCGAGACCATCACCGCAACCGCTACGGTGATCCCGAAAGGAAAGAAGTAGGCGCCCATGATGCCGTCGAGAAAGGCAATGGGCACGAAGACCGCACAGATGGCGAGGGTAGTCGCAAACACCGCAAGCCCAATCTCCTCAGTGCCCTCTTGGGCGGCCTGGAAGTGTGTCTTACCCATGTGCAGATGGCGCACGATGTTCTCTCGAACCACAATCGCGTCATCAATCAGAAGACCCACGCAGAGCGACAAGGCCATCACCGTCATGAAGTTGAGCGTGAACCCGAAGCCGTTCACCGCAATGAAGGCGGAAATAATGGAGATGGGAAGCGTGAGCGCCGTAATCACCGTGCTCCGCCATGACTTCAGGAAGAGAAACACGATGATGACGGTGAGCAAGGCGCCCTCAATGAGGGTCTTCTGAAGCCCATCAATCGACTGCTTCACCCAGTCACTGGGCGCCCAGATGAGGTCGAGCTTCACGTCCTCTGGCAGTTGGGCCTGAAGCAGCTTGGCTACGCGCTGCACCTCAGTTCCGGCGGCCACCATGTTGCCGCCCTGCTGCTTGAAGATCGCAATGCTGATGCTGGGCTTTCCATTGATTCGAGCCAGGCTGGTGGGCTCCTCGGTGGACTCGTAGACCTGCGCAAGGTCGGCCACCTGGAGCCTGGTTCCCTGGCCTGAGCTCACTGGAATCTCACCAAAGCGATAGGCATCCTGGATGCGGCCGTCGACCCGAAGCGCAAGATCGGACACATCATCCGAGAGCCGACCGACTGCGCTATCGAGATTGCCCTCACGAATAGACTGAATGATCTGCTGGGGCATCACACCCGTGGCGATGAGACGGTCCATGTTGAGATCGACCCGGAGCTCTCGGGGCTGTGTTCCTCCCACCTGAACGGCTGCGACGCCCGGCACCTGGCGGAGGCGTCGGGCCACCGTGAGTTCGGCGATGAGGCTCAGCTCGCGCAGGCCGCGCTTGTCCGAGTTCAGCGAGAAGAAGGCCAGGGGCTGATCGTTTTCTGTGTTGACCCGCTTGATGGCAGCAGGCTTGGTGCCCTCGGGCAGCGCTGCTGCGAGCCCGCCAACACGATCGCGCACGTCCTGCATGGTGGAGGCCACATCTGTGCCGAGGTTGAGGTCAATCCAGGTGGAGGAGTACCCGTCGGTGGCCTGGGAGTAGATCTTCTTCAATCCCTCAACACCACTCACCGACTCGTCGACGCGGCGCGTAATTTCTCGCTCCACAGCCTCAGCCGAGGCACCCGGGTACTCGATCTGGATGGAGATGACTGGGATCTCCACCTCGGGCATCTGGTCGACGCCAAGCTTTGCGTAGGAGAACAGACCCAACACGGTGAGCGCGAGCATCACCATGGTGGCAAACACGGGCTGCGCAATGGAGACGCGAGTCATCCACATAGAGAGATGCTCCTATTAGCCCTGAGCGGGCGGTCGGGACCCGACGGGGACTGGGGGCACCACCGGCGCAGCGCCCACCGAGGCGCGCTGCCCCTCACGCAGGTTGTCAAACTGACGCGCCAGGATCTGGCTCTTGTCGCTGAGTTCACCGCGAATGATGAGCCGCTGCCCGTCTGAGGTCTGCCCGTCAACAAAGACGACGCGTCGCTTGAGCTTCCCATCACTGAGCTCCCAAATGATGCGGTCGGCGCCCTCGAGCCCCACCGCATGAATGGGCACGGAGATCCGGGGACGGTCATCCGAGAGCGTGAGCTGTGCACGGCCATACTGACCCGGCAAGACGGCGCCTTGATTCTGAAACCGAACCACCACAGGCATGGCCCGAGCAGCGGCATCGGAGGCAGGCCCGATCCGGTGGATCCGCCCCTGCGCCTTGAGGCCAGCAGCCTCATCGATCGTGACCGTTACAACCTGCCCCACTGAAAGCAGGCCCGCATCTGCTGCCGCAACGGTCGCGCTCAGTTCCATCAGTGAAAGGTTTAGGACTTGGAGAATGGGCTGGTCGGGGTTGATCATCTCGCCAACCACCGCCTGACGCTTGGCAATCACCCCAGAGATGGGGGCCGTGAGTTCGGCCTCAGAGAGCCGGAGCTTTGCGGTGTCGAGCTGAGCCTGGGCAGACTGGCGCGCCGCCCTCGCGGCCTGAAGTGCTGCATCCGACCCCTTCAAGGCTACGGGTGAGAGGAAGCCCTTCTGGGTGAGCACCAGGTTGGCCTCGTGGCGAGACTGTGCATTGGCCTCGTCGGCCAGTGCCGCGGTGAGCGCAGCCTGACGCTCAAGCACCTTGGCGCGGGCGTCGGTGAGGTCGAGTTCACCGAGAGACTGTCCTTGGCGAACCCGGTCGCCCTCTTGAACCCGCAGCGCCAGCAGACGACCGGCGACCCGTGCGCGAACGGTGACGCTGTCAGCGGCCTGGAGAACCCCAGCAAGCTCAATTCCGCGCCCCACCGGACCGACCTGGGGCTGGATGAGCTCAGAGGGCAGGAAGGTGAGTGCGGGTGGCCCTTCGGGGCCCTTCTCCTGCTTTTTTCCAAGGCCACCAAGGGCAGCAACGAGAGCGAAAGCAAAGCCTGCGACAATGAACAGAATGAGCAGTCGCCGGCGCGTGAATAAAGTTTTGATCACGATGTAGCTCTGTTTCAAAAATGAGATCCTACTACTAGTGTAAAAGATCCACTACTGTATTTTCAACAATAGTAAATAAACGGAATTCCTTCATGAAAACATCGCCCTCCTCCCGCCGTGGCCGCGCCTCCAGAGAGGCAGATCGACTGGTCGAACTCGCCGAAGGGCTGGCTCAGTCGGGCAGCCGCGCAGAAGATCGATTCTGGGAGGGGCAGCTCGATCTTGAGATCGATGCACTGCTCTCAAGTTCCGACGAAGGCTCGCTCAACGCTGCCCTCGATCGGCTTGCCGACCGGGAGTCTCGCGCCTACGAGGAACTTGCAGATGCGATTGAAGGGCGCGTCGAACATGGCCAGGTGAAGGCGTCCGATGGCCCCAGAGACATCCTGCTGATCGCAGCGCCAGTGCTCGCCTGGTCGCGCATGCCCCTGCCCACCCGCACCCTGGGCAAGGACACCCTTCAGGCCCTTCGGGCGGCCATGGCCGAGCAGGTGTTTGCCGAGGGAACTGACATCGTGCTTGCCGACTACTTCTTTTCTCCCGACCAGCTTCCCGAGACCTTCGGAGAGACTTCGGAGCTGAGACAGACCCTGGTTCAGCACATGGCTGAGGGCTCGATGCCCGTGGATACCAAGTCGCTCAATGAGACGGCCCAGTTTTTGGCCGATCAGCGCTATGTGATTGGCGCCGTCTCAGCCCCAGCGGGCCACCCGATCTTCAAATGGCAGGAAGGACTGGTGACCAGAGACGAAGTGGGGGCGGCCTGGCGACAGGCCTGCCAGGAGAGCCTCAGCCAGCTCCTGCCCGCCTGTGGCTTTGAGCCCATGATTCCCCGCGCCTACTATGTCGCCTGTCGGGATGCAGACCGCGCCGCCCGCCCCTTCTCTCTCTCCGCCTCCGTGGCTTTTCTGTGCACCACACTCTCGATCGCCCCCAATAACCTAGTGGCGGTGATCGCAGGCTGCTACAACCGCCAGCTCGAGGAGTACCGAGTGGGCTTTCAGGTGGCCGATGAGGATGAGGTGATTCATGGTGTCATCTGGCCGCTGCTCGGTGCAGAAGATGAGATGAGTGACATCGTCGAGAACATCGAAGAGGTGCTTAAAGAGTCGGGCCTGCAGCGCATTGAAGTCTTGAGAGCCCGGATGCCCATGGAGTACTGTGAGGACTGTGGAGCGCCGCTCTATCCCAACCTGGATGCAGAGCTCGTGCACGCCGAACTGCCCGATAGCGGAGAGCCATCGGGCCAGCACCTCCACTAGCCCACTGCGCTGCCCCTCTGGGCAGAGGCGTCAGTCCTGCCAGTGCAGGTTGAGCATCATTCTGCGGCCCTGGGCGGGGTAGCCCTCGGCAAGGCTGTAGCGATGGTCAAGGAGATTATTCAGACTCAGGCCAGCGCTTAGGCCTCGGCCCAGTCTTCTCTGCGCCGTGATGGAGGCCAGTGCATAGCCAGCAAGCCGGTCTGACTCCATCGGATCAGAGTCGGTGTTTCGGCGAGCGCTCGCGCCCGAGAGCTTCAGCACAAGCTGAGTGTTCTGCAGACGCCCCTCCAGACGGGTCTCGCCAAACCATTTTGCGCGCCGTGCACTCTGAACCCAGACGGTGGGCTGGACCACAGCGCCATAGATCGCCAGAGGGCTTTTCGGGTTCTGCCCGGTGAGGCTCATCCTCAGCTGCCAGCTGGCCTGAAGCGGCACAGTAGCCTCAAGCTCCAGCCCCTGGTTCTTCATCTCCGCGAGATTGCGCGCGGTGTAGGTGTCGTCATAGAAGATGGGGTTGTCGGTCCGACCCTTGAACACCACCAGGCTCAGACGACCCCCGTTCGGTGGCTGCCAATGAAGGCCCAGCTCAGCACTTCGCGTGTCCTCTGGAAGGAGCGCTGGATTGGTGGAGAGTGCATAGCCGTCTGGAACTCGAAAGGCGGTGGAGACGCTTGCGGTGAGCCGGGTGGAGCCATTCAGGCGCCAGCCGAGGCCTGCCAGATAGGTGACGCGAGATCGCAGGTCACTCGGCTCATCATGCCGAAGGGCAATCTGTGCGGAGAGTGCTGAAGTGCGGGGGTCGAACATCCAGGTGACAAACTGCGAGGGGGTACTCCTCGTGGCCGTCTCGCCATCGGCTGGGCTCCGATCGTCGTCTCGCAGCTCCAGCCCAGCCAGCAGTCGGCCCGGTCCAACGGCACCGGACAGGGTCCAGCTGGTCTGAACCGTCTCGGTCAGGTTGCGGCTTCCGGTGTTGGTCTCGATCCGATGCTCAGCCCGCTGAACAGAGAGCGTCTGTTGCCAGTCCCCTGCAAGCGGGCCGGTCCAGCCCAGACTCGAGAGCTCGGCAAGGCTAGCCTGCCTTGGGTCCATTCCCATCCAGTCGTTATCAAAGCGGAGATGAGACCAGGTGGACTGATGGGAGGCTGCCAGCCGCCCGCCCAAGGTTGATGCGTTCACCCCAAGTTGAATTGCGGTTCTTTCGTAGGGGTCTCGGTCAGCGTCCGAGGGATCCGTGCTGAAGGTCTTGCTTGGGTCAGTTGCTGACGCCCCTCGCAGGGCCACATGGGAGAGTCCAAGCTGAACCTGTGCGGAGCCCAGAGGCGCAGCCAGGCTCAGACCGATCCGTCGGGCAGCCTCGTTGCCGAGCCCGAGGCTGATGCGTCTGCTGGACTGCGCCAGCTGGTCATTCCGAGTGGTTACAAGAATCACTCCCCCCACCGCGCCATCTCCATAGAGTGCAGAGACATTGCCTCGAATCACCTCGACGCGCTCGACGAGGTCGAGCGGGATATTTTCTGCGAGGGAGGACTGCGTCACCCCATCCCGCATGCGTTGTCCATCCACTAATACGAGCACGTTTTTGCTCTCGGCTCCCCGAAGGAAGAACGAGGTAACGGCACCCTCCCCGCCGTTTCGTCCGATCTCAACCCCGGGCTGGTTTGCGATGAGGTCGGCGAGGGACCAGGCGCCAGACGCCTCAATCTCGGCGCGGCTATACACCGTGACTGCTGGGATGACGGACGAGGCGAGCGTGGGTATGCGGGTGGCGGTAATGACCACCTCATTGGCCCGTGCGGGGGCCAGGAGCGTAAGGCAGAGGCCTGCGGCGCAGAGGGAGACTGGGAGTTTCATGGGGATGCTTTCCAAACAGCGGCCTTACACCCGAGGCAGCATCAAATGGGCGCCTGCGGCCGGTCTCCAGGCTTGAGGACTTCAACGCGGTGATTCTGGCCTTCCCACCCGAGGGCAGTGACCGAGCGGTGCGAGGCGCCGCTCAACGATTCACCCATCGTCCTCTCACTGTTTCGGGGAAAGCGCTGGACTCCCACCAGCTTCCCGTTTAACCCGCGTGTTGCGGGCACCAGCAGACGTGTCCGTCAGATTAAACGGACATAGACAGTGTAAGTTTTTCCAGACGAGGGCGCCAGTTTTAGCCTAGACGATCAAAGCTTGAACGCTTCAGGAAAATCTGGCAACAAGTTCCTCCCCAATTGGAGGAACAAATGTGGGAGGTCAATAAAGACCCAATTTTCCGACAACAGCCCGTTTTCAACTCGCCACCAGTCCATCACCCGCATCGTTATGGGCCGTCCTGTTGGAGGGTGGCCAAGGTACTCCCCAAGATGAGTTGCCCTAATGCTCGGCCAGCCTGTTGAGCAGACATACGGGCCATCTGCGAAACGGGCGCTATGGTTCCCTCCCTTTCGGTCCGGAAAAGCCTTCAGGAAAGGGCGCTGGTGTACATCTTGAAATCCCCCTAGACCAGATGAGGAGCCTATCCCCCAAGGCCCATGCCACAGCATGTCACTAGACCAGAAGCGTCGCATTCCCATGCTCTCAAGAGATACTCCGTCGTAGTCCATGAGTCCGGCAATCATGCTCTCGACGAGACGAAGCGACTGATTCGATTGAACACGGGATTCGTGAGGGCGCAGCACCCCATCTTGAGAGAATGGGCCCGGAATGAGCCACTCCATTCCCTTGGACGGAGTGAACACAGGCCGCCCCACCTGAGCGCATAGACCAGGGAGATCCCAAATGATCTTGGCTGCGATGACCTGATCACCTTCCACGCGATAGAACTCACCGAATCTGACGCTTCCCAGCCTTTGGGTAGGGGGAATGCCATACAACGACTCTCGGTGTTGGCCCACATAGTGGCCCATTAAAGAGATCCAGCGTTGAGGCGTTTGGCCAGACGGAGACCACTCACCCTCCATCGCAATATCGACCTTTCTGCGGAGTGACCCAAATGCGGATTGAATTGGAAGGATGACTCGATCGAAAAATTCTTTCGACCCCGAACAGCGATTGACGGGATGAAAGCAATCCGTCGATAAGTCAGCACTGAAGAGCTCTTGATCGCCAGATGAATTCGCCCCAAACGCTCGATCAAGTTGTGCGATAAATTTCGATAGACGGTCTGGGGAAATGATTGGCGCCATAATATATTTGCAAACCTATGCAATATCGTCAAACCGAGAGTCTATTCTCGTTTTTCGCACCGATGTTAGACCTATGGCTTTCCCTAAGTGAATTCAAAAGTAGGAGACACGATTTTGCATACGCATGCATAATAAGATCATCTCTTTGGAAAGGTTCGATCCCCTATGGTCAGACATCTAAAAGTTGGGAAGTCCGCGGCACAATTAGCGGCATCTGACGAGAGCACCCGCGCTACAGTAGAGCGCATTCTGCTTGATATCTCAAAGCGCGGCGATGAGGCCGTCCGCGAGTATTCCTTAAAGTTTGACCAATGGGATCCAGCTGACTTCCGACTCTCAGACTTAGAGATTGAGAAGGCCCGCAAGGCACTCTCTTCAAGGGAACTTGAGGACATTAAGTTCGCGCAAGCCCAAATCCGTAACTTCGCAACCATTCAACGCAAGAGCATGCAGGATGTCGAAGTAGAGACGCTGCCAGGCGTGATTTTGGGCCACAAGCATATCCCGATCGAGAACGTTGGATGTTATGTACCCGGCGGAAAGTACCCGCTGATTGCCTCAGCCCACATGAGTGTGCTCACGGCTAAGGTGGCTGGAGTAAAACGAATCGTCGCAACTGCACCTCCCTACCAAGGCGCACCTCATCCGGCGATCGTCACCGCGATGAGCATGGCGGGCGCCGATGAGATCCTCGTGCTGGGGGGAGTTCAGGCAGTTGCAGCAATGGCAATCGGAACTCCCTCGATCAGACCCGTGGATATGCTCGTGGGACCCGGGAACCACTTCGTCGCTGAGGCGAAACGACAGCTCTTTGGGCGTGTAGGTATCGACCTCTTTGCTGGACCTACCGAGACCCTGGTGATTGCGGATGAAACCGTTGACGCCGAAATGTGTGCAGTCGATCTCCTTGGCCAAGCAGAGCACGGCACTAATTCCCCTGCAGTACTTCTCACCACCTCTGAAAGACTTGCTCAGGAGGTATTGCTTGAGGTCCAGCGGCAGCTCACCTTGTTGCCAACGGCCCACATTGCAAGGGTCAGCTGGGCTGAGTGCGGGGAGGTGATTGTCTGCGACAGCGATCAGGAGATGTTGACGGTTGCAGACGAGATCGCCTCAGAGCACGTGCAAGTCATGACCAAAGACCCCGAGTACTTTCTGAACAACCTACAGAATTACGGAGCGCTCTTCCTTGGCCCCAGAACTAACGTTAGCTTTGGCGATAAAGTCATTGGAACCAATCACACGCTCCCAACCAACAAAAATGCGCGCTATACAGGTGGACTCTGGGTTGGAAAGTTTCTGAAGACCTGCACCTATCAGCGAGTAACTTCAGATGAGGCCAGTGCACAGATCGGGGAGATTTGCTCGCGCCTATGCCACATGGAAAATTTTGCTGGTCACGGCGAGCAAGCCAACCTTCGAGTTCGTCGTTACGGAAATCGCGAGGTTGAATGGTATAAGCCCGCCAGCGCCTAATTTCTAGTAAGCCTATCCATGTCTCTCTCAGCAAGCTTCAACCTGACCGGAAAGCGAGCGCTCATAGCAGGCGGAAGCAAGGGTATTGGAGGCGCATCTGCAGAGGCGCTCGCGGCAGCTGGAGCACATGTAACTGTATCCGCTCGAGGAGAGGCGGATCTCCTTGCGATATGCAATCGAATCCGAGCCTCAGGTGGCGTCGCAGACTTTGCCTGCCTAGACGTCACACAGCCTGACTTAGTCAGAGACTTCTTTTTACAACGCGAGGCCTTTGACATTCTTATCAATAGTGCAGGTTCTAATCGACCGAAATTGCTGGTCGAGACTCCCGATGTCGATATTGATGAAATATTAGCTCTCAATCTTAAGGCGGCATTCTACTTAACTCGGGAATTTGCGAAGCGGGCAATAGCCGCTGATCGCCCGGGTTCGATAGTTCATGTCTCGTCTCAAATGGGCCATGTCGGCGGTGCCAAACGGTCGCTCTACTGTGCAAGCAAACATGGCCTTGAGGGCATGACGAAGGCATTGAGTTGGGAATTAGGCCCCTACGGGATTAGAGTTAACACCCTGTCTCCGACTTTCATTGAGACTGAGATGACCACTCCATTTTTAAGCGAGCCTGGCTTTCGAGATGATGTCATCTCAAAGATTGCGCTTGGACGCCTCGGGACGCTGCAGGACGTGGTTGGCGCAGTTGTTTTTCTGTCCTCGGATGCGTCGTCGCTGATGACGGGCACTACACTAAAACTAGACGGAGGATGGACCGCCGTATGAGCAAAAACTCTCGCACAGTGACTTCATTTGACGTCGCACGAGTTGCACAGGTTTCTCAGTCGGCCGTCAGTCGTACCTTTACAAAAGGTGCGAGCGTTTCTGAGGAGACTCGTGAAAAGGTGCTTTCAGCAGCGCGTTTGCTCGGATACAGACCCAACGCCCATGCCAGAAGTCTCATCACGAAGAAGTCACGGATTATTGGGCTCGTACTCTCCTACCTAGAAAATCTCTTCTATCCAATCGCCTTACAGAGACTCTCCGAGCGACTTCAGCACGATGGGTATCACGTGCTGCTCTTTTTCTGCCCCCAGGCAAGCGCAGATGAAGTAGTGGACGAGATTCTTCAATATCACGTAGACGGCATCGTTCTAGCCTCCGTCACCCTGTCTTCCACACTTGCTCGCCGATGTGCTGACGCCAGTATTCCAGTAGTAATGTTCAATCGGGTGCACTCTGTGACCGATCGGCAAGAGGCATCAGCGGTGACATCCGACAATTATTCCGGCTGTGCCGAAGTGGCGAGACTATTGGTAGACGCTGGTCACGAGCGCATAGCATTCATCGCAGGGCAGGAGGAGTCCTCCACGAGCCGTGAGCGTGAGCGTGGATTTCGGGAGGAACTCACCCGTCTGAACTCTCGCATATGGTCGCGAGGAGTTGGAAACTATGACTTCACTCAGGCACGCGTCGCTGCGCGAGATATGTTCTCCCGAGCGGATCGACCTGACGCTGTATTTGTTGCATCTGATCACATGGCGTTCGCAGTCATGGATACCCTCCGCTTCGAATTAAAGCTTCGAATTCCCGAAGATGTCTCGATTGTGGGTTTTGATGATGTCCCGCAGGCGTCTTGGTTGAGTTACAACCTCACCACGGTCAGACAGCCGTTAGATGAGATGGTGGAACACACTGTCCAGATTTTGCAATCTGCATTGCGTGAGAATGATGAGCTGCGTAGGGAGACCATTGTGGTGCCCGCCCTTCTCGTTCAGCGTAGCTCGGTTCGTCGCAAAGGATGATCTAATGCTGAGGGGATTTGATGCGCAATTCTCATCCATAGAAGACTACATTCTTAAGATCACCGCCTCTATTTGGGAAGGCGGACAAATGGGAGATATTGAGCGCTACTACTCAAGGGAGTGCGTGGTTGAGTCACCCTTAAGTGTCTCTCGTGGCATTCAACCAGTGATTGATGGTACCGCTGCAACGCTCCAGTCCTTTCCAGACAGGAGACTGCTCGCTGAGGCAGTCCTCGTGAGCGGTAGCGATGAGATTGGGTTTCTCTCGTCACATCGAATACTCAGTCCAATGGTTCATGCTGGCTCGGGTCGTTTCGGTGTACCCACTAATAAGCCGATCTTTGTTAGGACCATTGCTGACTGCGTCTGTAGAGACAATCAAATTCAACATGAGTGGCTCGTCAGAGACCATGGAGCAATTGCGAGACAGATTGGTGTGCTCCCCAGCGTACTGGCGCAGGACTGGATGAGGCTGGATCAAAACTGGCAGCCACCACCTCCCACCACAGCCCCAACTCCCTTTCGGCCAATCATTGATGAGAGCCGTCTCTGCAAAACCTACATCCAGAGTCTTCACGATACCTATGGATCACTGAGGTCGCGTTTTGAGGTTCGACCTATTGGACTTTCGGCTGAGGGCGTCATTGCCTGGCACCCTGGCGGCTTCACCTCTGTTGGCCGACACCAGCGT
This sequence comes from Pseudomonadota bacterium, assembly GCA_041165705.1. Classification (GTDB taxonomy): domain Bacteria; phylum Pseudomonadota; class Gammaproteobacteria; order Burkholderiales; family Burkholderiaceae_A; genus Hahnella. The sequence continues at coordinate 6,144 of JBEAMW010000011.1, read as the reverse complement.
ATGGGTCGTATTGCGTCTTTGCTAGACGGCCTCAGTTTCCACAGCCTCGATGTGGAGCATTGTGCAAGGCATCCTCATATTAGGCCCGGTATTGAGTCGATCTCCTGCCGCTTCCGAGCCCGATTTGTCCATAACCAATACGGTCACTTTGGTGAACCAACCGGGTCAATTGTCTCGGTGCTTGTCATTCAGCACTCAGAGCTTCAAGACGGTATGGTTTTTAGGGAATGGACACTCCTCGATGAGGTATCAATCTGGATGCAGGTCCTGTCAGGACGAAGGGGACCCAAGTGAGTTCTCTTAGCTTAGTTCGTCTAGAGAAGCGATGGGGAGAAACCACCGTTCTTTACCCACTTAGCCTGGATATTCAAAGCGGAGAATTTGTTGTTCTGCTTGGTCCCTCTGGATGCGGCAAGTCAACCACTATGCGCATGATCGCCGGATTGGAGATGCCGTCAGGTGGGCAAATTTTCCTCGATGAGCGTGATATCACTCTTCTTGAGCCACGCGATCGAAATGTCGCCATGGTCTTTCAAAGCTATGGGCTATATCCCCACATGACCGTCTTAGAAAATATCGGATTTCCGCTAAGGATGCGCGGTGAGTCTCGAGAGGCCATCAAAAATCAAGCGATCGCTGCAGCGAAGACGGTTGAGGTTGACGGTCTGCTCGACCGAAAACCTAGAGAACTCTCAGGTGGGCAACGTCAAAGAGTTGCACTTGCAAGAGCAATCGTTCGGCGGCCTTCGCTCTTTCTATTGGATGAGCCCTTATCCAATCTTGACGCAAGGTTGAGGACAAGCATGCGGGCTTACATCAAGCAACTCCACAAACAACTGGGTATTACAACGCTTTACGTCACTCACGACCAGGTTGAGGCAATGACCCTCGCGGATCGAGTGGTAGTAATGAGCGCTGCCCGAGTTCAACAAATTGGAACTCCCCTGGAGATCTACCGAAATCCTGCAAATACTTTCGTTGCGGGGTTCGTAGGCTCTCCTCCGATGAATTTACTCCGCGGGGATTTAGACAAGAGAGGCACTTTTCAACTAGGTCCGGAGAAGAGTAAGGCGATCGACCTGTCACCTGAGAGCAATGGGAGGGAAGGCGAGATCATTATGGGCGTGCGCCCCGAACACGTTATCCTGATGCCAGATCGTGGAGCCCTCGGGGACGCGACTATCTCCTCTGTGGAGACAACGGGCGACCTCACATGGGTCACCTTAGATTTCACCGGTCAACCTATGATCTGTCGGGCTGCTCCAGACTTTTCGGGGCAGATCGGCCAGGAAGTCTCCTTTGGATTCGCCGAAGCAACGGTCTCTTGGTTTGATCCAGACACAGGTCTGAGGCGATGACACGCAGAATAGATCTAACCAAGAGAGCTGTCCTCATTGGGCTCTCATCTGGCATCGTTTCCCCCAAAGTGTCGGCCACTTGCCAACTCGACTTACAAGGTCGAGTTGACATTCTCAGCAACGCATTCCCAGCGATGTCGCATCTTGCCAACGCTGCAGAGCGATGCAGATCCTCCCGAGGTCGAATCTCGATCAAGCTAACGCCAACGGCCAGGCAGGAGACCGAGCAAGGGTTTTCAATGCGTAGCAGGTGCCCTTTCGATGCCGCAATAGTCTCGATGAGTGTGTTTAGTGACCTATATGCAAGGGGTCAACTCTCCTCTATGAGTGATCTCTATCAATCGTCCAAAGGCTCACTTGAGCAGCGTCAGCTTGTAATGGTTGACGATCAACTCATGGCACTTGCCTTTATGAGTAATACTCAAATTCTTTACTACCGGAAAGACCTCCTCGATAGAAGTGGTCTGAGTCCGCCGCGAGACTACCGAGAGCTGTTATTGGCCGCCGCGAAGTTGCAGAGAGACTATGGCCTTCGCTATCCAGTCGCTCAGACGTTTGCAAAGGGCTGGGACTGCGCAACTGAATTCACTAACCTATTCGTTGCACTCGGCGGTCGATTCTTCTCTCGCGGTACTGCTCTGCCGAGCTTTCAGGGGGAACACGGCCAACATGCGATCGAGATCATGCGGGCACAGATGCGCTACATGTCCCCGAATGCACTCTCATCCAATTCTGACGATGTCATGAACCAACTGCAGCAGGGTCGCGCCGCGCTTGGGGTACTGTGGGCAAGCCGCGCCGCAAGGATGGATGACCCTTCAGCTTCTCGGGTCGTTGGAAAAATCCACTTTGCTGCGGCACCTTCTGCCCTTACTGGCGGCCCTACTGCTGCTCATCTCTGGTGGGATGGATTTGTCATGCCACGACGAAGCAAGGCGCCCAGAGAAATGACTTTCTCCTCGCTAAGGTATTTGCTTGATCCCAGTCATGTTAAGTCCGGAAACGATCTCGCCATCTGGACACACTCAAGTTTTAGACCGGGGCGTTTTGGTTCTGGTGTTGCATTAGCACAAGCAGGGAGAGCGGCAACTTGGCCGACTGAGCCTTTCTTTGGGCTCGCTCACTCAGAAATTGGGCAATGGATTCCTGAAGCGCTTGCTGGCGAAATCAAGCCAGAAATCGCCCTTCAACGTGCTGCAGACTCATACGTCCGACTCGCAAGAGAGCGTGGGTTTATAAGCACATGAGGCACAGCGCGCTTGCTCGATTCGCGGCCCCCTCTTTTGGGCTGATGGCTTCTCTTATTGCAATCCCTCTGATCTATTCTGTCTACCTCTCATTCAATCAGTGTACAGACCTCCTCGAGCTCGTCACGGTCCGCCTTCAAACACCATTTGGAGTCGATGACCTGACTACCCAACGTGCCCAGGTTGGTGAGGACGGAATGCCTATACAGATCTGCCAATTTGTTTGGTTCGATCAGTACCTCAGCGTGCTGAACTCCGAATTCGCAAAAGCACTGCAGTTTACGATGCTCTACGTCCTTGTAACCGTCCCGATTGTGATTGTCGGCGGTCTCGCCCTGGCCCTGTCGGTACATCAACTACCTCTTGCAATACGGGGGTTCGTCATTGGCGCATCGATTCTCCCTTTCATCATTACTCCTCTGGTAGGAGCACTGTCTGTGAAATGGCTATTTCGGGACGACGGACTCATTACTCAATTCCTATCGATCTTCGGAGTACAAATCTTCTGGATGGCTGAAGCATGGAGCGCAAGGACCCTTGTCATTCTCTATGGGATCTGGCACTCCCTTCCATTTGCCTTCATTGTCCTCTTTGCTGGCCTTCAATCAGTCCCGAGAGACGCTCTTGAGGCAGCCGCCCTAGATGGGGCAAGCGCTCGACAACGGCTTTGGTACGTCACCCTTCCCCACTTAGGTCCCTTAGTAACCTTCATATTGCTGATTCACACCATGGACTCCTACAAACTCTTTGAGCCAGTCGTGGTCCTTACTCAGGGAACGTTCACCGAGAGCGTGCAGTTTGTGACTTATTCCATACTGCTAGAGGAGGGAAATCCGTATAAGGCTAGTGCCGCTGCAATCCTCACTACGCTTGGTGTCGGCTTGCTTCTGATTCCAATGCTCAGACGTGCTGTGAATGAGCACAGGTCGGGGGCAGCATGAGAGTCCTTGCTTTCGGAGTCGTTTTGGTCTGGTTAATTCTCGCCGCAGGGCCCCTTTTGTGGACCTTTCTTTTGAGCCTTCGAGACTATGTTGACGCTTTCGCGATACCGGTTCGTTGGTTCGCCCCAATCACCTTTGATCATTACCTCAATCTCTGGCAAGCCGGGGGTTTTGCCGGAAACGCTTTCAACACCATACTTCTTACCGGGGGAACGGTCACTATTTCTCTCTCGATCGGATGTCTCGCTGGGTACGCGCTCTCGCGCACCAGCTCATGGGTTGGGCTAGCGCTCCTCGTGTTTGCGCTCGCCTGTCGCGCCATGCCACATGCGGCCCTCTTGCCCTCGTTCGTGACTTTTTTTGAAGCGCTTGGAGTTCGAGGCTCTATTTTCCCTCTGATGCTGGTTCTCATTGCTGTCAATCAGCCATTCACTATCTGGATGCTTCGCGCGTTCTTTCTATCCATTCCAAGAGATATTGATGATGCTGCTCTCGTTGACGGATGTTCTCGCATCCAAGCCTTTCGACACGTCATCCTGCCCGTCATGGGGCCCGGTCTGGTAACCACTGGTTTGTTTAGCTTCCTCCTGGCCTACAACGATTTTCTGCTCTCTAGCGCGCTCACAAACGCTGAAAATATGACGATGCCAGTCGCGATCGCCACTGTCATTCAAGCTGACAGCGAGTCGCTACTTATGCAAGGTATCGCTGGATCGGTGAGCCTTACCATTCCTCTCATGATCCTTGTCGCTGTTTTTCAGCGAAGACTTGTTGCTGGTTTAACCCAAGGAGCCATTAAGTGACTCCACCCCTCGTCCTCATTCCAGGCACGCTGTGTGACGCGAGGATCTTTAAGCGTGTCACGCCCAAGCTGAGATCAACAATTTCAGTTCGATATCTTGGGCTTGATCGTTTGAACTCCCGACAGCAATGGGTGCGGGGGCTTATCCGCACGCTTCCTAATCGCTTTACTCTCGCGGGTTTTTCTCTCGGAGGTCTGGTTGCGCTGGAGATTCTTCGATTAGTACCAGAGCGAGTTACTGGACTTGCGCTCATTTCTAGTAACGCAGAAGCCGCTGGGGCGAAGCATCGTCACGCTCGGAGGCACCTTACAGACAGGCTTCGGCATTGGGATCGACGAAGGCTATGTGGCCACTTGAAACAGCGCTATTTTTTGAGTCAGCGCACAGCGATCAAGAATCGGTCGACGCTCGTGAAGATGGCTCAAATTACAACCATTCGGCGGGCGCTCAATCAGTTCAAGTTTGCTGCGACTCGTCGTGAGGGATATTCATGCCTTCACAACTTTCAAAGACCTCTCCTAATCATGTCCGGGCAGCTTGACTCAGTCTGCCCTGCAAACCTTCAGATAAAGGCCGCACGCTCAGGCAGGGCCAGCACCCTCACGCTACTCCCAAGGTGCGGGCATTTCTCCCCGCTTGAGAGCCCGGGGAGGGTTTCTACTTCACTACTGAAATGGATCAAGGAAGCGAAATTGGAGAGTGAGAATGTACACACGTGAACAACTCATGGCACGCCATATGCCGTTTTCAGGTCTGAGGTATTCAACCGAAGCCTTTGTGGACTATTGCCTTGATGAATGCAAGCCAAAATTTAATTACGCTCTCGTTGGTCCCGGAGTCTCACAGTCTGCTAGCCAGCCTGTCAGCCTTCGTGAGCCTCACGGTTTCCAAGTGGGTGGGGTGCGAATGCCCCACGGAAAGGTGAACCCTCCTCATCTTCACTTTACCTGCGAGGTATTTATCTGTACTCGTGGGCAGTGGGAAATCCGATGGGGATATGACCCCGAATTCAGTTCAATGATCATCTCGGAGGGGGACTTAATCTCCGTGCCTACCTGGATTTTTCGCGGGTTTCGTAACGTTGGATCAGATGACGGATTTCTGTTTACAACGCTAGGCGGTGACAATACCGGCGGAATCATATGGGCCCCTGAAGTCCTGGAAGCTGCGCAAAGGAACGGCGTGGTCCTAACAGATCAATACCGGCTTGTAGATTTGAAGCGAGGGGAAGAACTCTTTCCGAACGAACATGCACTCCAGCCCATGTCTGCTGAAGAACAGAGTCAACTTAAGCGTTGGACACCCGAACAAATGGCGCAGCGCGTCGTTCTAAATCGAGATATTCAATGGAACAAAGAAGCTCTACTTGACTGCGTGCTCCCCGACTGCGGGGCCGAACTTGCCCCAGCGATCGGATTCGGGGTGAGCGAACAAGCAGCCTCTACCCCTCCCATTTTCAACCCGCATGGGGTGTCACTTGAATGGATGCGCCTTGCAGAAGGTCGACGGTGGTCACGCCATCGAATGATGGAAAAGCAGGTTGTTCTAGTCACAGAGGGGTGCCTTCTTCTCGACGTTGAGGGAACTGATGGTGTGGAGACCTTTGCTCTAACTGGTAATGCTGACGGTTGGGATAGCTATTCCATTCCGGCGGGTTGCTGGCGCTCCATTCGGCAGACAGGTACCACTCCAGTGAGAGCTCTCCTAATGACAGCAGGGGACCACCGAAAGCATATTGAATGGGATCCGTTTGTTGTGGACGCCGCTCTGGAGGCAGATCTGACCCGAGATGCTG
>JBEAMW010000010.1:0-32883 GCA_041165705.1 Pseudomonadota bacterium | reverse complement strand
GCGCCCGTGACACCGGGCTCATTGCCCGCCAGTCCCCGCAGATGCTGGCCTGCGAGCCAGGCAAAGGCCCCAGCCTCGATGTCCTCTGCGGGCCAGCCCAAGACCTCCGTGTCCTGCAGCGTGCAGTGCTCGGGCAGGCCTGCTCGGAGGGCGCTTACCAGGGCTGTATTTCGCGCACCACCGCCGCAGAGATAGACCGCCTGCGTCTGATGGGGAATCTGGGCCAGGATGGTCTGGGCGGTGAGCGCGAGCAGGCTCGCCTGCACCGTGGCAGGGTGGATCTGCTGCCCGAATGCCTCGAGGTGGCGCTGCAGCCAGCCCAGGGAGAAATAGTCGCGGCCGGTGCTCTTGGGCGCAGCCCGGCTGAAGTAGGGGTCCTCGAGCATGCGGGCCAGGAGGGCCTGGTTTGGCTCCGCCGAGGCGGCCCATTGGCCTGCCGCGTCGAAGGGGAGTCCGAGGTGCTCGGCCGACCAGAGGTCCATCAGGGTGTTGGCCGGACCCGTGTCAAAGCCTCGCACCTGCTCATCCTCGATCAGGCTGAGGTTCGCGATGCCTCCGAGGTTGAGGACGGCCACTGCGCCTTGATGCCGGCCATGGACAATCGCCGCATGAAACGGAGGCACCAGCGGAGCCCCCTGACCGCCTGCGGCGAGATCGCGGCTCCTGAAGTCGCTCACCACATCGATGCCCAGGCGCTCGGCAAGGAGTGCTGGCGCGGCCAGCTGGAGGCTGATGCCCTGCTCGGGCCAGTGCCGAACCGTCTGCCCATGGACTCCAATGGCCCGAACGGGGTTCGGGCTTGCGTGACGGAGTAAGTCCACCACAGGAACCAGGGCCAGCATCAGGGCCTGGCTCGCCTTAGCGGCCTGCAAGAGGGGGTCTTCCCTCCAGTCGCCCACCTGAATCCGGTGAAGCGCTTCCCGGAGGCCCTCAGGCATGGGCGCGTGCTGGCTGGCAACACGAACCGGGCGGGGCTGGGAGAGGTCGACCAGGCAGGCGTCAATCCCGTCCATCGAGGTTCCGGTCATGACGCCGATGATCTGCATGCGCGCTTAGGGCTTGCTGGAGGACTGCATCGACGGCTTGAGGCTGGCCGTGTTGACGCTGTCAAGCAGGGAGAGCCGTTTGCGAAGGTCGTCCGCTACAGCCTGAAAGGCAGTGAGGCTGGAGCCTTCGAGCGCGGGAACCTGCGGATTCTCGCGGGCGATTTTGGAGGGGTCGATGGACCGACCCTGAATGCGAAACTCATAGTGCAGGTGAGGCCCAGTCGCCCAGCCGGTGGCCCCAACATAGCCAATCACCTCCCCCATGCGCACCTCCCGTCCCACCTGAATGCCGGGGGCGTAGCGAGAGAGGTGGGCGTAGTAGGTGCGGTAACGCTGGTTGTGCTGGATCTCCACCGCGTTGCCGTAGCCTCCGCTGTAGCCGCGTTCGGTCACCCTGCCGTCTGCAACCGCGCGCACGGGCGTGCCGATGGGCGCGGCGTAGTCCACCCCTCGGTGGGCTCGTGGGTCTCCAAAGAGCGGGTGCAGGCGGTAGCTGGTGAAGCTTGAGCTGATTCGCGTGTAGCGGAGCGGGGCGGCCAGAAAGCCTCGTCGAACCGACTTTCCTTCCACGTCGTAGTAGCCCCCGCGCCCGTCCGGGCCAACAAAGTACAGGGCCTCGTGCGTCTGGCCTGAGGCCTCAAAGCGGACCGCCAGAAGCTTGTGCTCGCCCGTGTCTCGGCCCGCCACACGCTGGGCCTCATAGATGACGCGCACCTTGTCGCCGGGTTTCACCTGGCGTCGGAAGTCGAGGTCCGATTCGAAGAGGCTCACCACCTCCTCGGTAATCTTGGCTGGCACACTGGCCTGGTCCATGGCGCCGAAGAAAGACTGCCCAACCTCAACCGAGCGATGCTCCACCTGAGTCTCAGCCTTGAGCGCCCCGGTTCGGACCTCGAACTGGCCCTCGCCCACGCGCTCCACAATCCAGGCGTCATCACCCGCATAGAGCTGCAGGCGAAGCAGTCGGCCACTGAGGTCGGTCTGCACGATCGCTGAGCGTCCCACACTGGAGCGAAGGACAGCGGCGTTGCGGCGGTCCTTGTTCAGGAATCCAAGGGCCGCTGCATCCTGAATGCCCATGCGGCTAAAGAGAGACGCCATGCTGTCACCCCTGCGCACCTCGTCCTCTCGTGAGAGGTCGAGACCGTGAGCCTGCAGCGCCCGGAGCTGGTCCTCCAGGTCTGGATTGGCGATGTTGATTCGCACCGGCTGATTGAGCAGCGCAGACTCCGCCTCCGAGAGCGGGGCGAGTCCGAGGGCCGTGAGCAGAGAGAGGCTGAGGCCAAGGCCAGCGGAGCCATAGATCCAGGTCTTGAGCGCGCGAGGGGTCATCACAAGTAAAATTCTACTGATGCCCGAGTCCACCCCCCCAATTTCCCCTTCCGTCGCGCACGCCCTGTCGGTGATTCGCCGCGGCGTTGATGAACTGCTGGTCCTTGAGGAGATGCAGGCCAAGCTGCAGCAGAGTGAGGCTTCAGGCCGGCCCCTGCGGGTGAAGCTCGGCCTCGACCCCACCGCGCCCGACCTTCATCTGGGCCACACCGTGGTCCTCAACAAGCTCAGACAGATTCAAGACCTGGGGCATCAGGTTATTTTTCTGATTGGCGACTTTACGGCCCTGATCGGCGACCCCACCGGCCGGAATTCCACGCGCCCACCGCTCACGCCCGACGAGATCGCGCAGAACGCAGAGACCTATTTCCGCCAGGCCTCCCTGGTCCTGGACCCGGAGCGCACGGAGATTCGACGGAACTCCGAATGGTGCGCGCCGCTCGGGGCCCACGGCATGATCCGTCTCGCAGCCCAGTCCACTGTTGCCCGCATGCTGGAGCGCGACGACTTCACCAAACGCTATAAGTCCGGCACCCCCATCTCGGTGCATGAGTTCCTCTACCCCCTCATGCAGGGCTATGACTCAGTGGCCCTGAAGGCCGACCTCGAGCTCGGCGGAACCGACCAGAAGTTCAATCTCCTGATGGGCCGAGAGCTCCAGCGCAATGCGGGCCAGGAGGCCCAGTGTGTGCTCACCATGCCGCTACTCGAAGGACTCGACGGCGTCGAAAAGATGAGCAAGAGCAAGGGCAATACGATTGGCATCACCGATGCGCCTGACGACATGTTTGGCAAGATCATGTCCATCTCCGACACCCTCATGTGGCGCTACTACCTGCTGCTGTCCTTCAAGAGCGAGCAGGAGATTCAGGCCCTTAAGGCCCAGGCCGACGAGGGGCGCAACCCGCGCGATATCAAGGTTGAGCTCGCCCAGGAGATCGTGACCCGGTTTCACTCCGCCCAGGCGGCCGTAAGCGCCTTGGCGTCCTTCGAGTCTCGGTTCAAGCAGGGCGAAATCCCCACCGATCTCGAGACCATTGCCCTTGCCAGCGGCGCCTGGAGTATTGTGCAGGTCCTCAAGGAGGCTGGGCTTGTGGCTTCGAGCTCAGAGGCGATTCGCAACATCGAGCAGGGCGGTGTTCGAATGAACGGCGAACGCATCGCCGATCGTAGCCTTCAGCTTGAGGCCGGCGAGTATGTGCTGCAGGTGGGTAAGCGACGGTTCGCACGAATTCAGATCAAGGGGGAGGCAGCGTGATGCAGGGAGTCAGTCAGGCGCAGGCTCGGCGCTTTCTCGCGCTTGCGCTCGTCACGATCGCAGCGGTCTATTTCCTCATCCTGGTGGGCGGAACGGTTCGCGCCACTGGCGCCGGCATGGGCTGCCCCGACTGGCCCCTCTGTTTTGGTCAGGTTATTCCACCCACCTCTGAGGCTCAGCTGCCCGCAAACTGGCGTGAGATATACAGCCATCGGGGTTACGCGGACGCGCCTTTCGACCCCATCAAGACCTGGACGGAGTACCTCAATCGTCTGGTCGGTGCGCTCATTGGCCTGCTGGTCATCGGCACCGCCCTGCTGGCCTTGCCCTTTCGCAGGTCTAACCCCGCAGTGGTCTGGTCCGCCTGGGCTGCCGTCTTCTTTGTGGGGTTCAACGGCTGGCTGGGCTCCATGGTGGTGGCCACCAACCTGAGGCCGGTGATGATCTCTCTGCACATGACCGGGGCCTTTCTGGTGCAGATGTGTCTGATCTTTGCAGCGGTGCGCTCACAGCGTGAGGCCCTGCGGGAGACCCTTCACGCGCTTCCGCGATGGTTCTCCGGCCTGGTGCTGGCCACGATGGCCGCCCTGGTGCTGCAGATCGTGATGGGCATTCAGATCCGTGAGAGCGTCGACCTCATCTCTCGCGCTGCTACGCCCCTCGAGCGGGACCAGTGGATTGAGATGGTGCCCGTCATCTTCTATTTCCACCGCTCCTTTAGCTGGGTGATTCTGGGCCTGGTGGGCTATCTCGTCTGGCGTCTCTGGAAGAGCCCGCTGCGCGCCACCGCGGTTGGTCGCATCAGCCTCTCCCTCTTTGGCCTGGTGGTCTTTGAGATGCTGCTGGGGGGCGCACTCAACCACCTGGGATTCCCCCTGCTGGCCCAGCCCGTTCACCTGCTGGCAGCCCATCTCATCTTCGGCGCCCTCTGGTTTCTCTGGGTGGCGATCGCTGTTGCTCGTCAAAGCCCCGTTGCTGAGGCGCCCTCACCCTCCCTTCACAGGACTTCCCATGTTTGATTCCACCCAAAACCCCGCCCAGCTCGATCCCGATGTCTTCGCCGCCATTACGGCGGAGAATCGTCGCCAGGAGGCGCACATCGAGCTCATCGCCTCAGAGAACTACGCCAGCCCGGCCGTGATGGCGGCCCAGGGCTCGCAGCTCACCAACAAGTATGCAGAGGGCTATCCCGGCAAGCGCTACTACGGGGGCTGTGAGCATGTGGATGTGGTGGAGCAGCTTGCCATCGATCGCCTAAAGCAGCTCTATGGCTGCGACGCGGCCAATGTGCAGCCGCATTCGGGGGCGCAGGCCAATACAGCAGTCTTTCTGGCATTCCTTAAGCCCGGCGACACCATCATGGGCCTGTCTCTGGCGGAGGGTGGGCATCTCACGCACGGCATGCCGCTTAATCTCTCGGGCAAGTGGTTCAATGTGGTGCCATATGGCCTCAATGCGCAGGAAGAGATCGACTACGACCGCATGGAAGCGCTGGCCCGTGAGCACAAGCCCAAGATTCTCATCGCCGGCGCATCGGCCTACTCGCTAAAGACCGACTGGGCCCGATTTGCGCAGGTGGCCAGAGAGATTGGCGCCATCTTTATGGTGGACATGGCGCACTACTCTGGGCTAATCGCTGCAGGCGTCTACCCCAGCCCGGTGCCCCATGCCGATGTGGTTACTTCCACCACCCACAAGAGCCTGAGGGGCCCGCGTGGCGGCATCATTCTCATGAAGGCCGAGCATGAAAAGGCCATCAATAGCGCCATCTTCCCGGGCATCCAGGGCGGCCCCCTGATGCATGTGATCGCAGCCAAGGCGGTGGCCTTTGGCGAGGCGCTCAAGCCCGAGTTCAAGGTCTATGCCCAGCAGGTGGTCGATAACGCCAAGGTGCTGGCCGAGTGTCTGGTTCAGCGCGGGCTTCGCATTGTCTCGGGCCGCACCGAGAGCCATGTGATGCTGGTGGATCTTCGCGCCAAGCAGATCACCGGCAAGCTGGCCGAGGCGGCGCTGGGCCAGGCCCACATCACAGTGAACAAGAACGCAATCCCCAACGATCCTGAGAAGCCCTTCGTGACCAGCGGCATCCGTCTGGGCACCCCAGCCTGCACCACGCGCGGCTTCGGTCTGGAGGAGATGAAGCTGGTGGCCAATCTGATTGCCGATGTGCTCGATGCGCCCGAGGACCAGGCCAACCTTGGCCGGGTGCGGGCCCAGGTGGAGGCGCTCACCGCTCGCTTCCCGGTCTACCGATAACGAGTTCGGGGCAGACCGCCCATGCGTTGCCCCGCCTGTGGGTCTCCAGACACCCAGGTCACCGACACCCGTCTCTCCGAAGACGGCAATCAGATTCGCAGGCGGAGACGCTGTGCCGCCTGCGACCGACGGTTCAAGACCATCGAGCAGATGGAGTTGAGCTTTCCCATGGTGGTGAAGAAGGACGGCTCTCGCCGCGAGTACGACAGTGCGAAGCTCCGGTCCAGCATGTCTCTGGCCCTACGAAAACGACCGGTCTCAGCGGACGTGCTCGAGCAGGCCGTTCGTCAGATCGAGGAGCGGCTATCGGCTGCTGGCGAGCGAGAGGTCAGCAGTCAGTTCATCGGGGAACTCGTCATGGCTGAGCTCAAGCGCCTCGACAAGGTGGCCTATGTGCGTTTTGCTTCGGTCTATCGGAGCTTCGAAGACCTCTCCGCCTTCCAAGAAATCCTCGCAGAGGTGGGCCCCAAGCGTGCCCGCCGTGTGGGTCACAATCCGGGCCTGCGCCCGAAGGGCAAGTCCTGATGTGGACCAATGAGGACGAAGGCTTCATGCGTGAGGCCCTCGGCCTGGCCGAGCAGGGCCTCTACACCACCTCTCCCAATCCGAGAGTGGGCTGCGTCCTGGTGTCCAACGGGGTCGTTGTCGGCCGCGGGTTTCACCGGCGAGCAGGTGAGGCTCATGCTGAGGTCCACGCCCTGGCGGAGGCTGGTGATCGGGCGCGTGGCGCTACCGCCTATGTCACGCTTGAGCCCTGCTGCCATCACGGACGCACGGGCCCCTGCACGCAGGCGCTGGTGGATGCGGGTGTTCGGGCGGTGGTCGCGGCCACCGAAGACCCCAATCCTCTCGTGGCGGGTCAGGGCCTCGAGCGCCTGAGAGCAGCGGGGATCGAGGTTCGATGCGGCCTGCTGCGCGAGGACGCCATCGCCCTGAACCGGGGTTTCTTTCATCGGTTTCGCAAGGGCCGGCCCTGGGTCCGTGCCAAGACGGCAAGCTCCGCAGATGGGCGCATCGCCCTGCCAAATGGCCAGAGCCAGTGGATCAGTGATGCTGAGTGCAGGGCAGATGGCCACCATTTCCGAGCCCAGTCCTGCGCGGTGCTCACGGGGCTGGGCACCTTTGAGCGCGACGCGCCGCTCCTCACGGTCCGCGCGGTGCAGACCACTCGCCCGCCGGCGCGAATCCTTCTGGACCCCTGGCTGAGGGCTGACCCAGACGCCCCCTTCTTTGCACATCCAGGGGCCTGGGTGGCCCACTGGGACGGTCTTCCCGCCGCAGCGCGCGCTGCGCAGGATCGGCTGCTGGCGCGGGGCGTCCGGATGCTCCCCGTGCCCTCCGACCCCCTCACCCCCGACGGACGGCGCCTCGATCTGAGCGCTTTGCTCAGCGCCCTGGCGCAGGCTGGCATGAACGAGATTCTTCTGGAGGCTGGCCCTGGCCTGAGTTCCGCCTTCGCCCAGGCCGATCTCATTGATGAGTGGCTGATCTACTGGGCACCCATCTTCCTGGGGGAAGGGCCAGGCCCCCTGCTTGCGGCTCAGCCCCCTCTGGAGCGTCCCGCTGATGCCCCTCGGTGGCGTCTGCTGGATGCCCAAGCCCTCGGGGAGGGGGTGAGAATCCGGCTGCTTCACCCCCAGACCGATACACTCTGACCATGTTTACCGGAATTGTTCAAGGAATCGGCCAGATTGAGGCCGTGATGGCCCAGACGGCGGTGAAGGGCAGTGAGCAGTCGAGCTGGGGTGATGGTCAGGGGCTGCGGCTCATGGTGGCCTGGGGATCGCTCGATGGGAGTGACGTCTCTGAGGGCGATTCAGTGGCTCTGAACGGCGCCTGTATGACGGTGCTGAGGCCCGACGAACTGGGATTTGCGGTGGACGTCTCGCGTGAGAGCCTGGACAAGACGGCAGGCCTCGACCGGCCTGGGCCGGTTAACCTTGAGAAGGCGCTTCGCCTGCAGGATCGGCTCGGTGGACACCTCGTGAGCGGCCACATCGACTGCACCGCGGAGGTGTTCGAGATCCAGTCGCGTGGAGAGTCCACCCTGCTTCGGGTGCGGGTCCCACAGGCCTACGCACCCTACCTCACCGCCAAAGGGTCGGTCGCCCTGAACGGTGTAAGCCTCACCATCAACCAGCTTGAAGACCTTCCCCAGGGGCAGGGCTCCGTCATCTCCCTGAACCTGATTCCCCATACCTGGACCGCCACCACACTGAAAGACCTGCGGGTGGGCAGTCGGGTGAATTTTGAGGCGGACCAACTCGCCAAACAGGTTGCACGCATGGTGGAGGCCCTTGCAGGCCGTCCCGCGCTGCCACCAGAGACCGCCTCAGGAGCACAGACATGAATGATTCCGGCCGCCCTACCCTTAGCCCCACCGAGGACCTGATCCAGGCCATTCGCCGAGGCGAGATGGTGGTGCTGGTGGATGACGAGGACCGCGAGAACGAGGGCGACCTGGTGATGGCAGCCGACGCCGTGAGCCCGGATGCGATCAACTTCATGGCCCGATATGGGCGCGGCCTCATCTGCCTCACGCTCACGCGCGCTCGCTGTGAACAGCTCCAGCTCCCGCTGATGGTGAATCAGAATCGAACTCCCCACGGCACGGCCTTCACGGTCTCGATCGAGGCGGCCCAGGGAGTCACCACCGGCATCTCTGCGGCGGACCGGGCCACCACCATTGCTGCAGCCGTGGCTCCGCAGGCTAAGCCCTCCGACCTCGTACAGCCTGGCCATATCTTTCCGCTGATGGCCCAGCCCGGCGGGGTGCTGGCAAGAGCAGGACACACCGAGGCCGGCTGCGACCTTGCCGACCTCGCTGGCCGTGCCCCCGCGGCGGTGATCTGCGAGATCCTGAACGACGACGGCAGTATGGCTCGCCTGCCCGACCTGCTCGTCTTTGCCCGTCAGCACGGCCTGTTGGTCGGCAGCATTGCCGACCTCATCCACTACCGTACGGCCCATGAGAGCCTGGTCGAGCGTCTCTCCTCCACGCTGAAGGCGCCCAAGGGATGGCAGCTCTATGCCTATCGCGATAAGGCCGTCGGTCAGCCGCACCTGGCCCTGGTGATGGGCAGCATCCAGGCCCAGGAGGAGACCCTGGTGCGGGTACATGAGCCGCTCACCCCCATGGACCTCCTCGGAGAGGAGAGCCTTCTTCACAGCTGGTCAGTCTCTCGTGCCATGTCCACCATTGCAGCGCATGGTCAGGGCGTTGTGGTCTTGTTAAACGTGGCGCCGTCTGCCCAGACTGTGTTGGACCAGATTGCGGGGGTGGTGGTCTCGTCTGCGGGCGCCTCAAGCCTGGCGCTGCGCAACTATGGCCTGGGGGCCGCGATTCTGAAAGACCTGGGCGTGGGCAAAATGCGACTGCTGGCCCGCCCTCGCAAGATGCCCAGCATGGCAGGATTCGGGTTGGAAGTCTGCGGATACGCTAGCGAATAAGGAGGACGTATGGACGTCAATCGTGTGGAGCCTGAGTGGTCCGGAGACGGGCTGAGAATTGGTCTTGTCGTGGCTCGGTTCAACGAGGAGGTTACCTCCATGCTCGAGGCGGGCTGTCTCCAGACGCTCGAGCAGCAGGGAGTTCTCCCGCAGGACATCACTGTGTTCTCCGTGCCGGGAGCCCTGGAGATCCCTCTGGTCCTGGCCCAGGCTGCGGACACCGGCCGTTTTGATGCCCTCATCGCACTCGGCGCGGTGATTCGCGGCGAGACCTATCACTTCGAGGTCGTCTCCAACGAGGCCTGTGCGGGGGTGAGCCGGGTGAGCCTCGACCATCGAATCCCAGTGGCCAACGGCATCCTCACCACCGAGGACGACGATCAGGCCTTTGCGCGTGCAGAGGAAAAGGGCCGCGACTGCGCCATGGCCGCCATCGAGATGGCCAATCTGCTCTTCATCATTGAGGACCAGCTCGCTGAGGACGGGGCCCGTGACGACTAATGCCCCAGACGCCCGCGGGCGAAGCGCGCGTCGACTCTCTCGGCTGATCTCCGTTCAGGGCCTCTATCAGTGGCTCATTGCCAAGGAGGAGCCGGGGGCGATCGAGGCCTTTGCCCGCGAGTCGGACGACTTTGCGGACGCCGACGAGGAGTACTTCAAGGACTGCTTCTACGGCGCCCTGCGCCAGGTGGATGCCCTTCGAGAGGACATGCTGCCCTCTCTGGATCGCCCGCTGGCCCAGGTCTCGCCGGTTGAGCAGGCCATTCTTTTACTGGGTGCCTACGAGCTCAAGGCCCACCCAGAGGTTCCCTTTCGTGTCGTGATCAACGAGGGTGTTGAACTGGCCAAGTCACTTGGGGGAAATGAGGGGCACCGCTACATCAACGGCGTGCTCGATCGACTGGCATCCCAGCTTCGCCCCCATGAGGTTAGCCGTCGATAGTCCCGCACGGGGGGTGGGCTCTGGGCCAGAGGTGGCGCTGGGCCCAGGCCGTGAATTCGAATTCATCGACCAGGCCTGGCGTGCAGGCCTCGCGAAACCTGCCACTGGTGCGGTGGTCCTGGGCATTGGTGATGATGCCGCCCTGCTGGCCCCCGACCCAGGCCAGCAGCTGGTCGTGGCTGTGGACACCATGGTGGAAGGGCGCCACTACTGGCCGCATGCAGACCCCGAGCTGCTCGGGCGCAAGCTCCTGGCGGTGAACCTCTCCGACCTCGCTGCCATGGGCGCTGACCCCCTGGCCTGCACCCTGAGCCTGAGCCTGCGGCCAGACTCCAACGGGCCCTGGATGCGCGCATTCTCGCAGGGGCTGCGGGCCGCCAGCCTCGCCTGGTCCTGCCCTCTGGTGGGAGGTGACACCGTGAGCCTTCCAGCGCATGCGCCGCAGGTGCTCACCCTTCAGGTGCTGGGCGGCGTGCCCCCGGGGCTTGCCCTCCGGCGCGATGGGCTGCAGCCCGGTGATGACCTCTGGGTCTCAGGCTGTCTGGGTGACCCCGCGGATGCGGTCCTCACCCAGACCGATCATCCAAAGCTTCACAGCCCCGAGCCCAGGCTCGCACTGGGCCGACGGCTAAGGGGTCTCGCCCACGCCGCCATTGACCTCTCCGATGGCCTTGCCTCTGAGCTGGCCCATCTCCACGCGGCCAGTGAGGCCCGGCTGGGGCGTGCGCTCTGCCTTGAGCTTGCGCTCGATGCGCTCTCGGCCTGTCTGGGCCAACGCCTGACTGAGCACCTTCGGGAGGGCCGTCTCTCTCGTCGCGACTGCTGCCGTCGAGCGGCTGAGGCCGGGGATGAGTACGAGCTCGTCTTCTCGGCACCTGCTGAACACCGCAGAGCGCTGGAGGACTGGTCGCACCAACAGGGCCTGCCCCTCACCCGCCTGGGACGAGTCCGATTGGCGGAGCTGGGCGAGGCTGCAGGCCTGCACTGGTCCTTCCAGTCTGTCGCCTGCGAGACGCATGAGCGTCCCGGGGCAGGCTTTGATCATTTCAAGGGGGAGCAGGCATGAATGCCCACCCAGCCACCGCCCCCACGCCCCGGTCACCGGCCGCGCTGATGGCGCGTCCTCGGTTTGCCTATTGGGTTGCCTTTGGGGGAGGGTCTGGCCTGGCGCCCTGGGCCCCAGGAACCTTCGGAACGCTCTGGGGCTGGCTCAGCGCGATTGCGATTGAGGGCCTTCTGGGCCGGGAGGCCTGGTGGATGGTTCTACCGATTGCGCTCCTTGTGGGCATCTGGGCCTGCAGCCAGACCGCCAAGGACCTTGGCGCGCCGGACCACGGCGCGATCGTCTGGGATGAGGTGCTTGCCATCTGGCTGGTGCTGTTCATGCTCCCGCACCCCAGTGAGCCCTGGGGGAGCCTCGCCGGCCAGGGGCTATCCGGCTGGCCCCTTGAGCTCTTGGCCGTGGTCCTCTTTCGGGCCTTCGACATTCTGAAGCCGCCGCCCATCGGCTGGATGGACCGACGACTGACGGGCGGCTGGGGCATCATGGCCGACGACCTCATGGCAGCCTTCTTCACGCTGATTGCACTCTCCGTCCTGCTTAGGCTGCTGGGAGCGCTCGCATGAACCCAGACTCTGGCCGACTGATCGGGCTGACCGTCGGATTCGTGGCCCAGTCTGCAGGGCTTCGCCTGGTGCTGGCCGAGTCCTGCACGGGTGGGCTCGCAGCATCCTGGGTGACTCAGCAGGCTGGCTCGAGCAGCTGGTTCGAGGGAGGGGTAGTGAGCTATAGCAACGCCCTGAAGCACGCCCTGCTTGGGGTGCCGGAGGCCCTGCTCCTGGCCCATGGCGCAGTGAGTGAGCCCGTAGCCCGAGCCATGGCCGAGGGTGCTCAGGCGCGGCTCGGGGGAGCCTTGGCGAGCGTGGGCGCCTGCGCGATCACTGGAATTGCCGGGCCCGGGGGCGGAAGCAAGGAAAAGCCGGTGGGCCTTGTCTGGTTTGCCTGGGCGCTTCCGGACCAGCCCACCCACTCGGCCAGTCGAGTGTTTGTGGGCAGCCGTCAGTCTATTCAGCATCAGGCGGCCTGGTTCGCGCTGGCTCAGTGGTGTGGCCTCGTAACCGGGGGGCCTGTTGCCGGGCCTGGTGCGGCCTCTGCCTCGGAGGCTCGGCCGATGGCGTAGACCGCGCGGCCTCACTAGGCTTGCCCCTTCAGCTGCTTGATAGCTGTTTATTTATACAGTATTCTTCACCCCATCCCCGACTAAGGATCCAACATGGACGACAAAACCAAAACCGAGAAGGCCAAGGCCCTCGCCGCCGCAATCGCGCAGATTGAGAAGCAGTTTGGCAAGGGCTCCATCATGCGCATGGGCGAAAACGACCAGGCGCCCGATATTCAAACCGTCTCTACGGGCTCGCTGGGCCTGGACATCGCGCTTGGGGCCGGTGGGCTTCCCCGCGGTCGGGTGGTCGAGATCTACGGCCCTGAGTCCTCCGGCAAAACCACCCTCACCCTGCAGGTGATTGCCGAAATGCAGAAGCTGGGGGGCACCTGCGCCTTTGTCGACGCCGAGCACGCCCTGGACACCCAGTACGCCCAGAAGCTCGGGGTCCAGCTGCCCGAGCTGCTCATCTCTCAGCCCGACACCGGTGAGCAGGCCCTCGAGATCGTCGATGCGCTGGTTCGATCCGGCTCTGTCGACCTCATCGTGGTCGACTCCGTGGCCGCCCTCACGCCGAAGGCAGAGATTGAGGGTGATATGGGAGATTCGCTGCCCGGCCTGCAGGCGCGCCTCATGTCTCAGGCCCTGCGCAAGCTCACGGGCACCATCAGCCGCACCAACACCCTCGTCATCTTCATCAACCAGATCCGCATGAAGATCGGGGTGATGTTTGGAAGCCCCGAAACCACCACGGGCGGCAACGCCCTGAAGTTCTACGCCTCAGTCCGGCTCGATATTCGGCGCGTGGGCTCCCTCAAAAAGGGCGAAGAGGTGATTGGCTCCGAGACCAAGGTCAAGGTCGTGAAAAACAAAGTGGCGCCCCCCTTCAAGGCGGCCGGCTTCGACATCCTGTACGGCGAGGGCATCTCGCGAGAGGGCGAAATCCTCGACCTCGGCTCAGAGAAGAACATCGTGGAGAAGTCTGGCGCCTGGTATAGCTACAACGGCGATCGGATTGGCCAGGGCCGAGACAACGCGCGCGAGTTCCTCCGACAGAACCCGGTCATGGCGTTCGAGATCGAGAACAAGATTCGCGAGGCCTATGGAGTCGCCCAGCGTGCCGCTGGCACCGCAGCAGCGGCCCAGGGCGCAGACGCCTAACCCCCCTCCCAGTCCGCCCCATGCCTCGTGCCAGCCGGTCACTGCTGTCACGAGGCATTGCACTTCTGGCCCGGCGCGAGCATTCCCAGGCCGAGCTCACTCGAAAGCTTGCCCCCCACGCTGAGTCGCCTGAGCAGCTCGAGGCGGTCGTCGCCCAGCTCACGCAGGCCGGCCTGCAGTCTGATTCCCGGTTTGCCGAGTCGCTGGTGCGGGTGCGGGGTCAGGGCTACGGCCTGGCAAGGCTCCGGCAGGAGCTCTCCCACCGTGGGGTGTCCGACGAGGCATCCCAGCCCGCCCTCAGAGAGGCCCAGCAGAGCGAGGCTCAGCGCTTCTATCTGGTCTGGCTCAAACGCTTCAATCGGCCACCCGAGACGCTGGCCGAGCGCCTGAAACAGCAGCGATTTCTGCTCGCTCGCGGCTTCGCACCCGGCCTCTACCGTGATCTCGAGCGTCGGGGTTTTGCCTCTCCCGAATGCGAGTCTCCTGAAAACCCTGCGTGCTAACATCGATCAATTCAAAGGCCGACGGCGACCGCAGCGGGCGCTCTTGCCGCCTTCACGCATTTCTAATCCAGGGAGCGTTGTGCCATGAAAATCCATGAGTATCAGGGCAAAGAAATCCTCCGTCGCTATGGCGTTGCTGTGCCCAAAGGAAGCCCTTGTTTTACCGTCGATGAGGCCGTTCAGGCGGCCGAGGCGCTCGGCGGTCCGGTCTGGGTTGTAAAAGCTCAGATCCATGCCGGTGGTCGCGGCAAGGGTGGAGGCGTGAAGCTCGCGCGCTCCCTCGACGAAGTGCGCAGCCATGCCCAGGCCATTCTGGGCATGCAGCTCATCACCCACCAGACCGGGCCTCAGGGTCAGCCCGTGCGTCGTCTGCTGATTGAGGAGGGCGCCGACATCCAGAAGGAGCTCTATGTGGCCGTGGTCACCGACCGCGTCACCCAGAAGGTCTGCGTCATGGCCTCGTCTGAGGGCGGCATGGACATCGAGGAAGTGGCCCATTCGCACCCCGAGAAAATCCATAAGGTCTTTGTTGATCCGGCCCAGGGCCTCTCCAACCAGGACGCTGACCAGCTCTCCACCGCCATCGGAGTGCCCGCAGGCTCGCTCGGTCAGGCGCGCACCGTGCTTCAGGGCCTGTATCAGGCCTTCTGGGAGACCGATGCCTCCCTCGCAGAGATCAACCCCCTCATCCTCACCGGTGACGGCCGAGTGGTGGCGCTTGATGCCAAATGGAACTTCGACTCCAACGCGCTCTATCGCCATGAGGACATCGTGGCCATGCGCGACCTCGACGAGGAGGATCCCGCCGAGATCGAGGCCAGCAAGTTCGATCTTGCCTACATCCAGCTCGACGGAAATATTGGCTGCCTGGTCAACGGTGCTGGCCTGGCCATGGCCACCATGGACACCATCAAGCTCTTTGGTGGCGAGCCCGCAAACTTCCTCGACGTGGGCGGCGGAGCCACCACCGAGAAGGTGACCGAGGCCTTCAAGATCATGCTCTCCAACCCCAAGGTGAAGGCCATTCTCGTCAACATCTTCGGCGGCATCATGCGCTGCGATGTGATTGCCGAGGGAGTTGTTGCGGCCTCGCGAGCCGTCGGCCTGAATGTCCCGCTCGTGGTGCGCATGAAGGGCACCAACGAAGACCTCGGCAAGAAGATTCTTGCTGAGTCCGGTCTCCCGATCATTGCTGCTGACACCATGGCCCAGGCGGCTGAGCGTGTCGTTGCGGCCGTCAAGGCATAAGGAAGGATCCGAACATGTCGATTCTGATCAACAAAGACACCAAGGTCATCACGCAAGGGATCACCGGCAAGACCGGTCAGTTCCATACCCGTATGTGCCGTGAATATGCCAACGGGCAGAACTGTTTCGTCGCTGGCGTTAATCCCAAGAAGGCTGGTGAGGATTTCGAGGGCATTCCCATCTATGCCTCTGTGCAAGACGCCAAGCAGGCCACTGGGGCCAGCGTCTCCGTGATCTATGTTCCTCCTGCCGGTGCAGCCGATGCCATCTGGGAGGCCGTGCAGGCCCAGCTCGATCTGGTCATCTGCATCACCGAGGGCATTCCTGTTCGCGACATGATGGTGGTTCGCAACAAGATGAAGGCCGCGGGAAGCAAAACCCTCCTGCTTGGGCCCAACTGCCCGGGCCTCATCACGCCCGATGAGATCAAGATCGGCATCATGCCCGGCCACATCCACCGCAAGGGCCGCATCGGTATTGTGTCGCGGTCCGGCACGCTGACCTATGAGGCCGTGGGTCAGGTCACCGAGCTTGGCCTCGGGCAGTCCTCTGCAGTGGGTATCGGAGGCGACCCCATCAACGGCATCAAGCACATCGATGTGCTCCAGATGTTCAACGACGACCCCGACACCGATGCCGTCATCATGATTGGTGAGATTGGCGGCCCCGATGAGGTCAATGCTGCCTTGTGGGCCAAAGAGCATATGAAGAAGCCGGTCGTGGGATTCATTGCCGGTGTCACGGCGCCCCCGGGCAAACGCATGGGCCACGCTGGTGCGCTCATCTCTGGCGGAGCCGACACGGCCGAGGCCAAGCTTGAGGTGATGGAGGCCTGCGGCATCCGCACCACCAAGAACCCGTCCGAAATGGGCAAACTCCTCAAGAGCGTGCTGTGAGCGTCGAGGGCGCTGCGATCGAGTTTGGTACGTCGGCGTTTTTCATCGCACTGCTTCAGATCGTCTGGATCGATCTGCTGCTGTCGGGAGATAACTCCATCGTCATCGCCTTGGCCTGTCGTAACCTGCCGCCGCATCAGCGGCGGCTGGGCATCTTCTGGGGCGTGTCGGCCGCCATCATTCTTCGGGTGGTCCTCACGGCCTTTGCGGTCTCCCTGCTCAGCATTCCCATGCTCAAGCTGGTGGGGGGCCTACTGCTGATCTACATCGGAGTGAAGCTCGTGCTGCCTCAGCATGAGGAGGATGAGCACAACATCGAGGGCAAGGACAAGCTCTTTGACGCCATCAAAACCATCGTGATTGCCGACTTCGCCATGTCCCTCGACAACGTGATCGGAGTGGCTGGCGCTGCAAAGGGCAACTTCTTCCTGCTGATCTTTGGCCTTGCACTCTCGATTCCTCTGGTGGTCTGGGGCTCCAAGATCGTGCTCATGCTGATCAGTCGCTTCCCCATCGTGATCATGATCGGGGGCGCCTTGCTGGGCTATCTGGCAGGCGAAATGATCCAGACCGACCCCTTCCTCAAGGACTTCTGGTCACAGACGGTGGGCCTCGCGGGCCACGAACTGGCCTGGGTGGGCGTGGTGCTGGTGCTGGCCTTGGGCAAGCTTCTGGGCAGGCCTAAGGCACCGCCACCGCCATCCGAGGTAAACTAGCCGCTATGCACGATCATCCCGGTACCTATACGCGTTCAAGCTGGAGCCTCCTTCAAGTGATGGGGCTCCTCATTCTGGTGGGCGTGGGCCTCGCAGCCCTCGTCCGCTGAGCGCTGCGCCCTAGGGCGCCTTCACTTCTAGGTTGTCAATCAGGCGAGTGCTGCCAAGCTTTGCTGCCGCCAGAATGACGCATGGCTCACCCGCAAGGAGCTCCTCCCGAGAGGGACGACCAAGGTCGCGCTGCCTTCGAATCGCGAGGTAGTCGGGCGCCCAGTCTCGCTGCACGAGCACCTGTCGTCCGGCAGACTCCAATTCTTCGAGTAGGTCGGCCTCCACAGTCTGGCTCGCCACGGCCTGAGCCAGCCGCCGACTCATCTGCTGCAGCGTGGCGTAGAGCTGGGGTGCCTCTGCGCGCTCCGTGGGGCTGAGGTAGGCATTGCGTGAGGAGAGGGCCAGGCCATCCGCATCGCGAACGGTTTCGGCTGAGATGATCTCCGTGGGCAGGGCAAACTGCCGACACATCTGCCGCACCAGCATCTGCTGTTGGTAGTCCTTCTTCCCAAACACAGCCACCTGCGGGCTCACACAGTTAAAGAGCTTCAGCACCACCGTGGACACGCCGATGAAGAACCCCGGCCGAAATTCCCCCTCCAGAATATCGCCTAGCTGGGTGGGCGCCTGAACCCGAAACTCCTGAGGGACCGGATACATCTCGCGCTCATCCGGTACGAACAACACATACACCCCCTCTGCCTCGAGCTTGGCCGCATCCTCCTCGAGCTGCCTGGGGTAGCGGTCAAAGTCCTCATGGGGCCCAAACTGGAGGCGATTCACGAAGATCGAGGCCACCACAGGGTCGCCGTGCCGAGCGGCCAGGCGCATCAGGGAGAGGTGGCCCTCATGCAGGCTGCCCATGGTGGGAACGAAGGCCGTGCGGAGCTGGCCTCGGAGCTGGGCGCGCAGATCCGCAATGGTTTTGACGATTTTCATGTTCGGAGGTTAAAGAAGCTTCGGCGGCCACGGAAACCAGCAATCTGCTGGATCAGGGCGTCAAAGTCGTCGTCCCTATGGACGGGGTCGAGCGCAGCCGTGTTGACGATGAGCAGCGGCGCGTCCTCGTAGTGATGGAAGAACTGGGTATAGGCCTCGGAGAGTCGGGCGAGATAGCCCTCTGAGAGGCCCTGCTCCATGGCAATCCCCCGCGAGCGAATACGCTCGATGAGCTGATCCGGGGCGGCCTGCAGCACCACCACCAGGTCGGGGGTGGGCATCTGCGGACGCAGCGAGTCATAGATCTTCTGATAGAGCGCGTGCTCGTCCTCATTGAGTGTAAGGGCGGCGAAGAGCGGGTCCTTCTCAATCATGAAGTCACTCACCAGGTGCTCCGCGAAGAGGTCGCGCTGGGAGAGGTCACGCAGCTGGTCCACGCGCTGGAACAGGAAAAAGAGCTGGGTAGGAAGGGCGTAGCGCGTGGAGTCCCGGTAGAAGCGCTCAAGGAAGGGGTTCGCCTCTGGGGCCTCAAAGAGCGTGCTGTAGCCAAAGCGCTCTGCAAACTTCCGGGTGAGTGAGGTCTTGCCGACGCCGATCGGGCCTTCGAACACGATCGACCGGAACCGATCGGTCCAGGCTGGCCGGGCTAGCCTGGGGCTTGCCTCAGGCAGAACGGACACTGGGCCTCTCCAGTCGCGCCACGCTCTGGGGGTCGTGCCTGAGCAGACCTGCGAGCAGCTCCTCCACGGTAGGGGAGTCGGCGTCCTGGCCCAGACGCAGGCAGGGCCGGAGCTCTGCGAGGGGAGCCAGCACAAAGGCGCGGGTCTGCGCCCTGGGATGTGGAAGGACAAGCTCTGGGCTGCAGCGTTGAATGCCATTCATCCAGAGCAGGTCGAGGTCGAGGGTTCGTGCGGGGGCGGCATCGGCGGGCCGAGCACTGCGCACGCGTCCGAATTCCGCCTCAACCTCCAGGAGCTGGGCCATGAGCGCCTCGGGCTCGAGCGAGCAACGGATCTCGGCCACCCCGTTGATGAAGTCTGGGCCCTCTGCCTGAATCGGCCGGCTCACCCAGAGCGAGGAGCTGGCCGTGAGCCGAATGCCGGGGCTGCTGTCGAGCCGGGCGAGGGCACGACGGATGGTGAGCTCAGGGGGCTCGCCCCTGAAGGGGAGGTTGGCCCCAAACCCAATGAGCGCCGGCAGAGGGCTCTGAATCACTTGCGCGGGCCCCTACGCCGGCGTCTGGGCCGTCCGCCGCCAGAGGACGGCTGCTTGGCGGCGTCTTCGATGAGCGCCGTGCGGGTCTCGTCATCGCCCTGGGCAAAGTCGGTCCACCAGTCGGCCAGTGCCTGATCAGCCTCACCAGAGGCTGCACGCAGCAGCAGAAAGTCGTAGCCCGCCCGGTAGCGCAGGTGTTCTAGCAGCCGGTAGGGCGATGCGCCGATTCGCTTCTCGAAGCGAGGCTGCAGCATCCAGATCTCGCGTAGGTCGGAGACCACCCGACGCTGGATGGCCAGCGCCTCGAGGTTGGTCTCGATAATCTCGTCAATCGCCCGCTGCAGGGCCGGAACGGATCTCTCGCCCGAGGCCTGCAGGGCCCGCCAGCGCTGCACCACCAGGTGCCAGAGCAGTGTGGCAAAGAGAAATCCAACCGATAAGGGCTTGCCGGCATGCACCCGCTCGTCGGTGCTGGCCAGGGCCAGCTCCACAAAGCGCAGTGCCTGGGCCCGCTCCTCCTCTGTGCCTTCAGGCTCGAGCACCACATCCACCAGGGGCAGACAGCCATGGTGCAGGCCATACGCGCGCAGGCCCTGCAGGGCCGCCATGGCCTGGCCGCTCTGCAGCAGCTTAACCATCTCGTCGAAGAGGCGTGCGTCCGGAACGTGCTGGATGAGGTCGGCCAGCTTGGCAATCGGTGCGCGGGTGGCCGCCTCGGGCGTGAAGCCCAGCTTGGCGGAGAAGCGAACCACGCGCAGCATCCGAACGGGATCCTCGCGATAGCGCTGGCTAGGCTCTCCAATCATGCGCAGGCAGCGACGCTCCAGGTCGCGAACCCCATCGTGGTAGTCCAGCACGGTGTCGCTGAGTGGGTCGTAGTAGAGCGCATTGATGGTGAAGTCCCGTCGTGCGGCGTCCTCATGCTGCTCACCAAAGGTGTTGTCCCGGAGCACCCGCCCGTGGGCATCGGTCTCCTGGTTCTCAGGGGCCAGGGCGCGAAAGGTAGACACCTCAATGGTTTCTGGCCCGAAGAGCACATGCACGATCTGGAACCGGCGGCCAATCACCCGGGCGCGACGAAAGAGCCGCTGCACCTGTTCTGGCGTGGCATCCGTGGCCACGTCGAAGTCTTTGGGGCGCATGCCCAGCAGAAGGTCACGCACGGCACCGCCCACGATGAAGGCCTTGAAGCCGCCCTTCTGGAGGCCCTCTACGGTTCGGAGGGCAGCGGAGGACACCAGATGGCGGTCAACGCCAATCTTGCTGGCCTTGTGGACTTTGGGATCGTGGTGGGCGGCTCGTCCATGACCACGGGCGTGGCCTGGGGCCAGTCGCGCCAGGGATCGGAGCAGCTTTTTGATCACGGTGGCAAAGGGTATCAGGTTGCGCCAGGTTCTTGCGCGAACAGGTCGAGAATGGGCCAGCCCTGGTCCAGTGCGTGCGCTCGAAGGGTGGGGTCGGGGTTCACCGCAATCGGATGCGTGACTCGCGCCAGAAGAGGAAGGTCGTTGCGGCTGTCGCTGTAGAAATAGGAGGCGGCAAAGGACTCCAGGTCGAGGTCGAGGCTGGCAAGCCATTGGCGAACGCGCGTCACCTTCCCCCCTTGGAAGCTGGGCAGCCCAACATGCCGCCCGGTGTACCGCCCCTCTGCGTCACGCTCAACCTGGGTGGCGATGAGGTGCTCGATGCCGAAGGCCTGAGCAATCGGCTCAGTGACGAAATCATTAGTGGCCGTGACCAGCGCGATGAGATCGCCCGCCTGGCGGTGCTGCTCCACGAGGGCCTGCGCGGCCGGGCGAATCTGGGGAAGGATCTTGGTCTGCAGAAAGGCCTCCCGCCAGGCATGAAGCTGCTCAACCGAGTGCTGGGCCAGGGGCCCGAGCTGAAAGGCGAGGAACTCCTCCATGTTGAGGCTGCCCTGCTTGTACTGCTCATAGAAGTAGTCGTTGCGCGTGGTGTGCCAGCTGGGATCCACCACGCCCAGTTCAACCAGCTGCTGGGCCCAGAGGACATCGCTGTCGATGGGCAGCAGGGTGTGGTCAAGGTCAAAGAGGGCGAGGCGTTGGGCAGTCATGGTGAGCGCTGAGAAGAAAGGGAAGATTAGGACGGCGCAGGGGCGTTAAAGCCCTCGGCCACGGTGCGCAGCAGGGGCACGCTCACCGGCCGCTTCTGGGCCAGGGCCGCCTGGTCCACGGCCTGAAGCAGCCCGCAGAGCCAGCCGAGGTGCCGGGGCATGCGCTTGAGCATATACAAAAAAATCGAATCGAACTGCGTGTCGTCGATCTGAGCCGTCCAGCCCAGGGCATGGGCCTTCTGGCGCAGCACCCGAAGCTGCTCCGGCTCACTCAGAGGCGCTAGCGGGTAGACCAGCCCTTGGGCCAGGCGCGTGCGCAGGTCGTCTCGGATGCCCAGGGCAGCAAGCTCCGAGAGCGATCGGCCTGTGGTGGCGACGAGGAGCGCAGGGCTGGGCTGGGCCACAAGCCGGGCAAAGAGTGCCTGCTGAAGGGCAGGGCTGGCGTGCTCGAGGTTGTCGATCAGCAGGGGCTGGTCGAGGCCCCGTTCAGGCGCTCCCTCCAGGGGGCCCTCGGCAGGTTCAGTGGGCACCTCCGTGGGCGGCCTGAGTTGGATGAACTGGTGCGATACCCGCTGCAACTTGAGCTGCTGGCTGAGCGCCTTCAGGGCGGCAGACTTGCCGCTCCCCGGGGCACCCCAGAGCAGCAGCCGCTCGCCAGGTGGCCGCTCACCCTGGCCCACTCGAACGAGCCAGCTCCAGGCCTCTGCGTTGGGGCCGTGAACCACCTGGTCTAGGGGGGGCGGTGACTCCTCAATGAGTCCCAGAATGAGTTGTTGGTCGCTCACGCTAAACTATCGCATGCACTCTTCACCTACAGGCCTGTCTTACCGAGATGCCGGTGTCGACATCGACGCTGGCGATGCATTGGTTGATCGAATCAAGCCCCTGGCCAAGCGCACCCTGCGTCCTGAGGTGCTCGGCGGCATCGGCGGCTTTGGCGCGCTCTGCCGAATTCCGGCGGGCTACCGTGAGCCCGTCTTGGTCTCTGGAACGGATGGTGTTGGAACCAAACTCAAGCTTGCGTTCGCGCTCAATCGGCACCGCACGGTTGGTATTGACTTGGTGGCCATGAGCGTCAACGACATTCTAGTCCAAGGGGCAGAGCCGCTCTTCTTTCTCGACTACTTCGCGTGTGGTCGCCTCGCAGTCGACCAGGCCGCCGATGTGGTGGCGGGCATTGCCGACGGCTGCGAGCGGTCGGGCTGCGCGCTGATTGGCGGGGAGACCGCCGAAATGCCCAGCATGTACCCAGATGGTGAGTACGACCTCGCAGGCTTTGCCGTAGGGGTGGTCGAGCGAGATCAGCTCATCACCGGCGACCGGGTTCAGGCTGGCGACACCATTCTCGGGCTCGCCTCCAGCGGCTTTCACAGCAACGGCTATTCCTTGGTGCGCGCGGTCTTGGCGCGTGCCCTCGGTGAGGTCACTCCCGCCCGCCTGGCCACGGTCGAGCTTCCCGCCCAGGAGGGTGACACCGCCCTGCGGTCACTGGCCGACCTGGTCATGGAGCCCACCCGGCTCTATGTGAAGCCCATGCTCTCGGCCCTGGCAGCCCATCGCGAGGGCATTCATGCGCTGGCCCACATCACTGGTGGCGGCCTTGTAGGCAATGTGCCCCGGGTACTGCCCGAGACGCTCACGGCCGAGCTCCGTGCCAAGGCCTGGCCGATGCCCCCCGTCATGCACTGGGTCCAGCAGCAGGGTGGTGTCGACACGGCGGAGATGCATCGGGTCTTTAACTGCGGCATCGGCATGGTGGTGGTCGTTGCCTCTGACCAGGCTGAGGCGATTGCCGCACACCTCACCGCACAGGGCGAGCGTGTCTACGAGATTGGCCGGGTTCGCAGCCGTCAGGCCGGCGAAGACCAGACGCTCATCATCTGACCGCTGTCGGCCGTCTCGGCCCGCAGCGCCCGAACCACACCGCGCTGCTGAAAGCTCCTGAGCCAGGTGATCTGTCGCTTGGCCAGCTGACGCGTGGCCTCAATACCCTTCTGAATAAAAGCCTCCCGAGACAGCTCGCCGCGCAGGTGCATCCAGGCCTGGCGATAGCCCACGCTGCGCATGCTGGGATGGTCTGGGCTGAGGCCCGGCCGCTCTGCCAGGGCCGACACCTCCTGCAGTAAGCCTGCTGCCACCATCTGCTCAAACCGCTGGGCGATGCGCTGGTGGAGCCAGGATCGGTCCTCCGGGATGAGCGCCACCGTGTTCAGGGCGAGCGGCTGCAGCCGGTCTTGTGGCTCGAGCTGGCTTGCCCGCTGCCAGTCGCTGAGGCTGCGGCCAGTCTGCTCCCAGACCTCAAGGGCTCGGCCAATCCGCTGGGCGTCATGGGGCGCAAGCCGACCGGCCGTGAGCGGGTCGACCTCAGCAAGCCGCGCGTGCAGGGCGGGCCAGCCCTCCGCCTCCGCGCGTTGAGCGATCTGTGCGCGGACCTCAGGCTCTGCCTCGGGCAGCTGATCCAGGCCCTCCAAGAGCGCCTTGAAATAGAGCATCGTCCCGCCCACGAGCAGCGGGACTGCGCCTCGGGATCGAATCGAATGCACCGCCGTCAGGACATCGGCATGGCACTGGGCCACCGAATAGGGCTCCTCCGGGTCTCGAAGGTCGAGCAGGTGATGCGGCACTTCTGCCCGCTCCTGGGGGCTGGGCTTGGCGGTTCCCAGGTCGAGCCCACGGTAGATCTGGGCTGAGTCGAGGCTGATGATCTCCACGGGGCCTGGCGCGCAGCGTCGAACCCATTCCATGGCCAGCCCGGACTTTCCGGAAGCAGTGGGCCCGATCAGGCAGCGCACGGGCTGCTGAGGCAGTGACGGCTCGCCCAACTACTGTCCCCGAAGAAAGAGCCGGTCCAGGGCGGCCAGATCCACCTGCACCCAGGTGGGCCGTCCATGATTGCACTGGCCAGCGCGCTCCGTGCGCTCCATATCGCGCAGCAGCGCATTCATCTCGGGCAGGGTTAGGCTGCGATTGGCCCTCACGGCCGCATGGCAGGCCATGGTGGCCAGCACTTGGTTGAGCGCCTCCTCGGTCTGCGTCGCCACACCATGGGCGGCGAGCTCGCGCAGCGTGTCTCTCACGAGCGCAGTGGGCTCGGCGGTTGCGAGGTCGGCGGGAACGCCCCGAATGGCAAGGCTCTCCGGGCCGAGACTCGTGAGCCAGAAGCCCAGTCGAGTGAGGGTCTCCTCGTGCAGCTGGCTGGCCTCCCACTCCTGGGGTTCGACCTGCAGGCTGATGGGGCTGAGCAGACTCTGCATCACACACTGGTGGGTCTGTTTCATGCGCTCATAGACGATGCGCTCATGCGCGGCGTGCATGTCAACCAGCACGAGGCCCTGCTGGTTCTGGGCGAGGATGTAGATGCCATGGAGCTGAGCCAGTGCGTGTCCCATGGCCTCATGCTCGGCCGACGCAGTGGGCTCTGAGGCGGTTAAGGGGGTGGCTGCCTCTGCGCGAACGGGGGGCATCCAAGCACCTTGTTCGCCCAGTGGCTGGAGGGAGAGTGAGGCCGACGCGGGAGCGGACCAGGGAAGCCCCGCCGCCTGAGGCTGCGGGCGTGGCCAGGCGGGAGGGGAGGGGGCCGTCGTGAGACTGGAGACCGGCCGCGAGAGGGCCCGCTGGCAGGCCTCACGCACCGCACGATAGACCGCCTGTGCATCCTGAAACCGAACCTCGTGCTTGGCGGGGTGCACATTGACGTCCACCAGGTGAGGATCGATCGAGAGCCGCAGGGCCCACTTGGGCTGCCGGTCGCCGTGCAGCACATCTGCATAGGCGCTCTTCACCGCGTGGCCCAGGCTTCGGTCTCGAATCGGGCGTCCATTCAGGCTGATGTACTGCTGGTCCGTTCGACCACCGGCATCGGTGGGGTTCTGAAGCCAGACCTGCACCCTCAGGGGGCCGGCCTGAACGTCCGCCTCTCGTAGCCCGTCCACGCTCAGATCGAGCAGGCTGGCGACCCTCAGGTCTGCTGGGCTCGGGGCGAGCTTGAGGGTTACCCGACCCTGATGGGTGAGCTGAAAGGCGAGCTCAGGGCGATGCAGGGCCTCGCGCACCAGGGCCTCTTTGGCGTGGCTGTACTCGGTGGCTGCGCTCTTCAGAAAGCGACGACGGGCCGGCACATGGTGAAAGAGACCCAGGACATCGATGGTGGTGCCGACACCCCCTGCCGCTGGCTCCTGCTGCCAGCGCCCGCTCTGGTTGGTGATGCAGCTGGCGTGGTTGGCCTCTGGGGTGCGGCTTACGATGGATACCTCTGACACGGAGGCAATCGCTGCCAGGGCCTCACCCCGAAAGCCGTGGCTGGAGATGGCATTGAGGTCATCGAGGCTGCGGATCTTGCTGGTGGCGTGGCGTAACACCGCAAGCGGGAGCTCCGCAGCAGCAACGCCGCAGCCATCGTCCTTCACCTGAATCCGACGAATACCCCCCTCTTCCAGGGTGACCAGAATCGACTGCGCGCCCGCGTCAATTGCGTTCTCCACGAGCTCCTTCACCACGGAGGCCGGCCGCTCAATCACCTCACCAGCGGCAATCTGGCTGATCAGTGCGTCGGGGAGGAGGGCAATGGTGGGCATGGTGCTCAGCTTAGCGGGTTGGGCTCAGGAGAGCTTGGCCCGACGCGCAAGCGGTGGGTTGTTCTGCAGGTAGCGCAGCAGCCCCTCGGTGATGGCCCGGGCGATCTGGTCTTGATAGCTCTCGTCCTTGAGCCGGAGCTCCTCATCGGGGTTGCTGATGAAGGCCGTCTCTACCAGGATGGACGGGATGTCGGGCGCCTTGAGTACAGCAAATCCTGCCTGCTCTACCTGACGCTTGTGCAGGGTGTTGATGGCGCCGATCTCTGAGAGCACCGCCTTGGCGAGCTTCAGAGAGTCCTTGATCTGGGCGGCGGTGGACATGTCGAGCAGGGTCTGGGTCACCATGCGGTCTTGGGTGTCGATGGGCAGGCCACCAATATCGTCCGACCGGTTCTCCTGCTTGGCCATCCAACGCGCCGCTGCGCTGCTTGCGCCGCGTTCAGACAGGGCGTAGACCGAGGAGCCTTTGGCGTGTGGGGACACCCAGGCATCGGCATGAATGCTCACAAAGAGGTCGGCGCGAACGGCGCGTGCCTTCTGCACCCGGCGGCCCAAGGGAACAAAGTAGTCGCCATCACGAGTGAGAAAGGCCTTGACCTTGGGCTGCCGGTCGATCATTCGCTTCACACGCTGGGCGATCGCCAGCACAACATCCTTTTCGCGCGTGCCGCGGCGACCGACAGCGCCCGGGTCTTCGCCTCCATGACCCGGGTCCAGGGCAATGGTGACAAGCCGCTCAAGGCCGTCGGCCTTGGGGGCAGGGGGCTCTGCCAGGGGCGGCCGCTCGGGGGCCGTGGGCGGGGCCTTGCGTGCCTGCTCAACCGACTCTAGAAAACTCAGGAGCGGGTCTTGCTCTTGCTGGGGGTAGAAGTCGAGCACCAGTCGCTGGGCGTACTGCGCAACTGGCTGGAGCTGAAAGACCTGCGACCGTACGGGCTGCTTCAGGTCAAAGACCAGGCGGACCACAGTGGGCTGGAACTGCCCCACCCGGACACTCGCGATGTAGGGGTCGTTGGGCGCGATCTTCGCCACCAATTCCTTGAGCGCGGCACTCAAGCGCAGCCCCTCAATATCGACCACCAGTCGATCAGGCTGGGTGAGCTGGCTGGTTCGAAAGACCAGCCGATCGATGTCATGCTCAATGGCCACCCGGGTGTAGTCGCGCGCGGGCCAGAGGCGAACGGCCAGCACCTCCACCGCCCGGGCGTCTCTGGGCATAACCCCCAGCAGCAGCGCAGCCCCGGCCGCAAGAAACACAGCCCGCCGGGGCGCTGAGTCGGAGCTGAGAGGCGTGCTGAGCAGGGCCTGCGCGCGGGGCAGCGGTCGTCGCGCACTGATCTCGACCACACGCGCTCCATCGGGTGCGTCTTCAGACTGAAAGCCCAGGGCAATGCACAGGTCGGCGGGTGGAAGCCCCTCGGCCATCTCTGGCCATTCCACCAGCACCATCTGCTGACCGTCCAGCAGGTCACGAAGACCTAGGTCTCGCCAGTCGCTGGGTGACTTGAGGCGATAGAAGTCGCAGTGATGGGCCGGGCCGAGACGCGTCTCGTAGGGCTCGATCACCGAAAAGCTCGGACTCTTGATGCGTCCCTCCACACCCAGTGCGCGCAGCAGGGCTCGCACCAGCGTGGTCTTGCCCGCACCGAGGCTGCCTGAGAGCGTAATGAGTCGGAGGCCCTCGGCCTCGGCATCGAGGGCCAGCGCTTGGCCGAGCGCAATGAGCTCAGGCTCAGTCAGTGCGTTGAAGTGGAGGCGGGTCTGGTCAACAATCATCGGATGACACCTAGTTCTGCGCATCCTACCGCGCCTGCGCAACCCCTCGCGCAGGACCTCCAGCGCATTGAGCAGTTTGTCGATAGCCTCTGGCTAGAACAGGGCCTCTCCGCCAACACCCAGGCCGCCTATCGGCGCGACCTCAGAAGCCTCGCCAGCTTCTGTCCCCTCGCGGACTTGTCTGAACAGGCCGTCCAAGACTTTCTGCTCCAGCGCCAGTCCGCGTTAAGAGCCAGCAGCCTCAACCGCCTGATCTCAGTCCTTCGTCGCTTCTTTCGTTGGCAGCTTCAGATGGGCCAGCGCATGGATGACCCCATGCGCCGGGTGAGGGCTGCGCGTCAGCCGGACCGATTTCCCAAGGCGCCCACCGAGGCCCAGGTGGAGGCACTCCTGGCCAGCCCGGACCTCGACCACCCCCGGGGGCTGCGTGACCGTACGATGCTTGAGCTGATGTACGGAACCGGTCTGCGCGTGAGCGAACTCACGGAGCTCAGCATGACCTCGGTGAGCCAGACCGAGGGCCTCCTTCGGCTCACCGGCAAGGGCGGAAAGGAGCGGCTGGTGCCCTTTGGCCAGGAGGCCGGCCTCTGGCTGAGCCGTTACCTTCAGGAGGCGCGCCCGGCCATTCTCGGCCCACGCCTCTCGACGGCGGTGTTCGTGACGGAGCGTGGGCAGGAGATGACTCGCCAGTACTTCTGGCAGCTCATTCAGCGCTACGCAGGCAAGGCGGGCATCGCCCTCAAGCTCTCGCCGCACAGCCTTCGTCACGCCTTTGCGACCCATCTGCTGAATCACGGGGCCGACCTCCGGGCGGTGCAATTGCTGCTTGGCCACACCGATATCTCTACGACCCAGGTCTACACCCATGTGGCGCGTGAGCGCCTGGCGGTGCTCTATGCCCAGCACCACCCTCGAGCCTAGTTGGGCATAATCCGCCCATGTCTCCCGAGCTCCTTGCCTCCGACCTTGGCTACATCGTGGCCTGGCTCCTGCTGGTGGCCTATGGCATTGGTTCGATCTCGGCCGCCATCGTGGTGAGTAGGGTCCGTGGCCTCGCCGACCCGAGGAGCTATGGCTCCAAGAATCCAGGCGCGACCAATATGCTGCGCACTGGCGATCGGCTCGCTGCTGCACTCACCCTGCTCGGCGATGCGCTCAAGGGCTGGCTCGCGGTCAAGCTCGCAGCCCTGCTGATGGGCGAGGTCTGGCCGGTGCTCTGTGCAGTTGGGCTTGTGGCCTTTCTCGGCCACCTCTATCCCATGTGGCACCGATTCCAGGGTGGCAAGGGCGTTGCCACAGCGCTCGGGGTGCTGCTTGCGCTCTCCCCCGCGGTGGGCCTGGCCTGCCTGGTGAGCTGGCTCGTGGTCTTTAAGCTCAGCAAGATCTCCTCGCTCTCGGCTCTCTCCGCCGCGCTGCTGGCTCCAATCTGGTGGTGGCTGCTCGGCCCTGAGGGCGGCCTAGCCGCCCAGCTGATGGTGATGGTGATGGCCGCCTTGCTGCTCTATCGGCACAAGCAGAACATCAGAGACCTTCGGGCTGGGCGCGAGGAGCGCTCCGCTCTGAAAGCGGCCAACGCGGCTGAACCCCAAAGCGGCCCGCCCGACGCGGCTGCTCCAGCCCCGTCAGAATCCGAAGGCCAGCCGCCCAGGCAATCATGACCCCATTGTCGGTGCAGAGCGCGGGAGGCGGAAACCGTACCTGGCCCCCCAGCGCCCGCAGGCCGCGCTCGAGCTGCTCCCGCAGGCGCTGATTGGCGCTCACCCCACCCGCCACCACCACGGTTTTAATTCCTGTCTCCCGGACCGCCGAGAGCGACTTGCTCACCAGCACATCCACGATGGCAGCCTCGGTCTCCGCTGCCAGGTCTGCCCGGTCCACGTCGCTGAGCGGCTGAGGGCACTTGCGTGCCTGGGTGAGCACGGCCGTTTTGAGACCAGCAAAACTAAAGTCCAGCCCCTCTCGGTGTTTCAGGGGGCGCGGCAGCGTAAAGCGCCCCTCTCGTCCCCGGGTGGCCCATTGGGCAATCTGGGGGCCGCCCGGATAGCCCAGCCCGAGAATCTGAGCGGACTTGTCAAAGGCCTCGCCCGCTGCATCGTCGATGGTCTCACCCAGCAGGGCGTAGTCCCCGAGTCCGCGCACTGCCATGATCTGCGTGTGCCCGCCAGAGACCAATAGCGCCAGGAAGGGGAAGGGCGCCTCATCCCAGCCCGGACTGAGCAAGGGGGACACCAGGTGGCCCTCCAGGTGGTGAACGCCGATCACGGGCCGGCTGAGCCCTGTGCCCAGTCCATGCGCGAGGCTCGCGCCCACCAGCAGCGCTCCGGCCAGCCCAGGCCCCTCGGTATAGGCGATGGCGTCAATGTCGGTAAGTGAACAGCCACTCTCGTCTAGGATCTTGTCCAATAAAGGATTAATCCGCAGCAAGTGGTCGCGTGAGGCGAGCTCGGGCACCACGCCGCCGTAGGCGGCATGCATGGCCATCTGTGTGTGAAGGGCCTCCGCACAGACTCTCACCTGGGGAAGCCCCGTTGGGCTCGCGGCGGGGCTCAGCTCAATGAGGGCGAGTCCGGTCTCGTCACAGGAGGTCTCAATGCCAAGAATGTGCATGGGGGGCTTGCGAAAAAGACAATCGTCCGGAATACTTACGGATTAACCGATTTCACGCAAGGTTGTTATGCCCGTCGTCCGAGTCAAAGAAAACGAGCCCTTCGAAGCCGCCATGCGGCGCTTTAAGCGCAACATCGAGAAGATTGGTCTTCTCAATGATCTGCGCGCACGTGAGTTCTACGAGAAGCCCACGGCCGAGCGCAAGCGCAAAAAGGCTGCCGCTGTAAAACGCCACTACAAGCGCGTTCGCAGCCAGATGCTTCCAGCTCGCAAGTACTAATTCCACAAGCCCCCGCGTCCGCGGGGCTCTCCTGTAGCCATGCTGCTTAAAGACCGCCTGCTCGAGGACATCAAGCAGGCCATGAGAGCCAAAGAAAGCCAGCGTCTCACCACGCTCCGGCTCGTCACCGCGGCCATCAAACAAAAAGAAGTCGACGAGCGCATCACGCTCGATGATGCCCAGGTGCTCGCCATTCTCGACAAAATGGTGAAGCAGCGTCGCGATTCTGTGGCCCAGTTTGAGGCTGGCGGCCGTCAAGACCTGGTGCAGCAAGAGCAGGCCGAAATTGATCTCCTGCTGCAATACCTTCCCCAGCCGCTCAGTGAGGCCGAGATCATCGCCCTCATCGAGGCCGCCGTGCAGGGCCTTGTGTCGGCAGGGGAGTCCATGGGCCCAGGTCTCATGGGCAAGGCCATGGGGGTTCTTAAGCCCCAGACCGCAGGGCGTGCCGACGGCGCACTCGTCTCTCGCCTCCTGAAGCAAAAGCTCTCACAATAGGCCCATGATTCCCCAGGCCTTCATCGACTCGCTGCTCCAGCGTGTCGACGTGGTCGAGGTGGTGGGCGCCTATGTCCAGCTCAAGAAAACAGGCGCGAACTACAGCGGCCTCTGTCCCTTTCACACCGAAAAATCGCCCTCGTTCTCGGTCAGTCCGAGCAAGCAGTTCTACCATTGCTTTGGCTGTGGAGCCCACGGAACCGCCATCGGCTTTCTCATGGAACACCTGGGCCTCTCCTTTCCTCAGGCTGTGGAAGACCTCGCGGGGCGGGTGGGCCTTGAGGTTCCCCAGGAACAGCAGGATGGGCGCTCCGAGCACGATCGAGCCGAGTCGCGAGACCAACGCGCTCGACTGCTGGCCCAACTCGGCGAGGCCGCTCAGTTCTATAAGCGAAGGCTCAGAGAGTCGCCCGAGGCGATTGCCTATCTCAAACGACGAGGGCTCACTGGCGAGGTGGCTGCGCAGTTTATGTTGGGCTACTCTCCCGCCGGCTGGCAGTCGCTGCAGGGCGTTTTTGCCGACTACGCCAAGCCCGACCTGGTGGACGCGGGGCTGGTGATTCAGTCCAACGAAGGGGGGCTCACCAAGCGCTACGACCGATTCCGAGACCGGCTGATGTTTCCCATTCGGGATGAGCGCGGCGAGGTGATTGGCTTTGGCGCCCGAACCCTCGGCCAGGATGAGCCCAAGTACCTCAACTCTCCCGAGACGCCGGTCTTCTCCAAGGGCCACAACCTTTACGGCCTCTTTGAGGCCAAACAGGCCATTCGTGCTGCGCAGACCTGCTGGGTGGTGGAAGGCTATATGGATGTCGTGGCCCTCCATCAGCACGGCATTGGTCATGTGGTGGCCACGCTGGGCACGGCCACCACGCCCGATCACCTTCGCCTGCTGATGCGCAGAAGCAGCCGGCTTGTCTTTATGTTTGACGGGGATGCGGCCGGGCGGCGGGCGGCAGCCAAGGCCCTCGAGGTGAGCCTGCCGGTCCTGCAAGAACGCCTATCGCTGCAGTTTGCATTCCTGCCGCCGGAGCACGATCCCGATAGCTATGTGCGGGCCCACGGCGCCGAGGCCCTGCGAGAGTTTGTTCGTGCCTCAGCAAGCCTCTCCAGCTTTCTCTTAGATCGTGCGGCCGCCGGACAGAACCTTAAACTCCCCGAGGGGCGGGCCGCCGCCACCACGGAGGCCAAGCGGCTGCTCGCCCTCATGCCCGACGGGGAACTCAGGCGGCAGATTGCCCGGGAGGCGGTGGAGCGCTTTCAGACCTCCGCAGAGGGGCTTGGCGTTCGACTCGGGCGCACCTCAGGCCCTCGCAGCGCAGGCACTGCCTCCGTGGCCAAGGGCGTGCGCGGACTGCCCAGCCTCGCCGACCGACTCTGTCGCCTGGTGGTTCGACGGCCAGACTGGGCCCAGCAGGTGCGCCCAGAGCTGCTGGAGCAGCTTCCCGAGGGGCATCGCCGCCTGGTTCGCTGGTCTGCAGGCCTCTCGCGTCAGGGCGTTACCGCAGCAGGCCTCTACGAACGGGTGCAGGCCATGGGCGAGGAGGCCGGTGAAGACCGAGCCCTCTTTCTGCGCTGTTGGGCGCCCGACCTGGCCGCGGACGCCCTGATGGAGGCGGATGCGGAGGCGCAGCGGTCAGAGTGGCAGCGCGTGCTCAGCAGCCTTCAGCTTCGCAGTCTTGAGTCCCAGGCGGCGGCGCTGGCCACCCTCACCACCGAGCAGGATCGCGCACGCCTGAGGTCCGTGCGAATGGAGATTGCACAGATCAAAGAAATGCTCTCTAGCAGCAGCTGATCGGTTATAATTTAAGGTTCGTCGCAACGACTGAAGAAAACTGCTATGGCCAAAACGCCCACCACCAAAGCCGCCTCTAAAAAGACTAAAACCGCGAGTGAGA
>JBEAMW010000009.1:0-14853 GCA_041165705.1 Pseudomonadota bacterium | reverse complement strand
TCCACCGTGATCAGGCTCTGCTCCACCGTCAGCACATCCCCAGCCTTCACCAGCAGCTCAATCACCTCCACCTCTTTAAAGTCCCCAATGTCCGGAACCTTCAGCTCAATCGTGGGCATCTTCCGTTCTCCTTGGGTTAGACCAGCGCGGGGTTCATGCGATCGGCGTTGATGCCGTACTTTTGAATAGCCTGGCTCACGACCTCAGGCTTTACCTTGCCCTCCTTCATCAGGCTGTAAAGCGCAGCCACGGCCACGTAGTGGCGGTCCACCTCAAAGAACTCCCGCAGTTTGGCGCGACTATCGGAGCGACCGAACCCATCCGTTCCCAGCACGGTGTAGGCACGACCAGCAGGGATGAAGGGCCGAATCTGATCTGCGAAGGTCTTCATGTAGTCGGTTGCGGCGACCACCGGGCCTGAGGTTCCCTCGAGCTGCTGGGTCACAAAGCTCTTGCGCGGGGTGTCGGTGGGATGCAGGAGGTTATATCGCTCAGCGTCAAGGCCATCGCGGCGGAGCTCATTGAAGCTCGGACAGCTCCAGACATCACTGGCCACGCCGAAGTCTTTGACAAGCAGCTCTGCTCCAGCGATCACCTCGCGAAGAATGGTGCCGCTGCCCAGAAGCTGCACTCGAAGCGCGCTCTTGGCCTCGCCGTGAGACTGAAGCAGGTACATGCCTTTGAGGATCTGCTCCTCCGTTCCGGGCTTGAGGCCAGGATGGGCGTAGTTCTCATTCATGAGTGTGATGTAGAAGAAGACGTCCTCCTGCTGCTCCACCATACGCTTGAGGCCACTGTGCAGAATCACGGCCACCTCGTGGGCAAAGGTCGGGTCGTAGGACACGCAGTTGGGAATGGTGGACGCGAGGATGTGGCTGTGGCCATCCTCATGCTGAAGGCCCTCTCCATTGAGGGTGGTCCGACCGGCGGTCCCTCCGAGCAGAAAACCCCTGGCCCGCATATCGCCCGCTGCCCAGGCCAGGTCACCAATGCGTTGAAGGCCAAACATGGAGTAGTAGATGTAGAACGGAACCATGATGCGGTTGTTCGTGGAGTACGACGTGGCCGCCGCAATCCAGGAGCTCATGCCCCCCGCCTCATTAATTCCTTCCTGCAGGATCTGGCCCTTGGTGTCTTCTCGGTAGTACATCACCTGATCGCGGTCCACGGGCTCGTACTTCTGACCTTCAACCGAGTAGATGCCAATCTGACGAAAGAGCCCCTCCATGCCGAAGGTTCGCGCCTCATCCACCAGAATGGGGACCACACGCGGTGCAATGGTCTTGTCGCGGAGCAGTTGTGTGAGGCAGCGCACATAGGCCTGTGTGGTTGAAATCTCCCTGCCCTCCTGCGTGGCCTCAAGCACGGGGGCAAAGAGATCCAGTGCAGGCACGGGAATATGCTCATCAGCCTTCATGCGACGATGAGGCAGGTATCCGCCGAGCGCCGCACGACGCTCCCGCAGGTACTTCATCTCAGGCGCGTTCTCATCCGGCTTTAGGAAAGGGACTGAGGGCAGCTGCTCATCTGAGATTGGGATTCCAAACCGATCACGGAACTCATGAATGCTCTGGTCATCGAGCTTCTTGGTCTGGTGGGCCGTGTTACGCCCCTCGGCCACCTTGCCCATGCCAAAGCCCTTAATCGTCTTCACCAAGATGACGGTGGGCTGACCCTTATGTCGAACCGCAGCCGAGAAGGCTGAATAGATCTTGTGAGGGTCGTGGCCTCCCCGATTCAGGCGCCAGATATCGTCATCTGACATCTTGGCCACCATCTCCAAGGCCTTGGGATGCTTGCCGAAGAAATGTTTCCGAACATAGGCGCCGTCGTTGGCCTTGTAGTTCTGGTATTCGCCGTCGACGGTGTCCATCATGATCTTCTTGAGGATGCCCTCATGGTCTACCGCCAGGAGAGGATCCCAATAACCACCCCAGATCACCTTAATCACATTCCAGCCAGCGCCGCGAAAGTCGCTTTCGAGCTCCTGAATAATCTTGCCGTTTCCTCGAACAGGACCATCAAGGCGCTGGAGGTTGCAGTTCACGACGAAAATCAGGTTGTCGAGCTTCTCTCGCGAGGCCAGACCAATCGCGCCCATGGACTCCGGCTCGTCCATCTCGCCGTCGCCACAGAACGCCCAGACCTTGCGCTCAGAGGTCTCGGCGAGACCACGCGCGTGCATGTACTTGAGAAAGCGTGCCTGGTAGATCGCCATGATGGGGCCAAGGCCCATCGACACCGTGGGGAACTGCCAGAAGTCGGGCATGAGTTTGGGGTGGGGATAGCTGGAGAGGCCCTTGCCATCCACTTCACGCCGAAAATTGTTGAGCTGGTCTTCGCTGATGCGGCCCTCGAGGAAGGCCCGAGCATAGATGCCAGGGGAACTGTGGCCCTGTATGAAGAGCAGATCCTGACCCTTGGGGTGCTGATGGCCTTTCCAGAAGTGGTTAAAGCCAACGCCGAGCATATTGGCGAGGGAGGCAAAGCTGGAGATATGGCCACCAAGGTCACCATCGGCTCGGTTGGCCCGCACAACCATGGCCATCGCATTCCACCGCATCCAAGACCTGAGCCGCTCTTCGTACTCCAGGTTGCCAGGGCAGTGCTCCTCAAGTGCCGACGGGATGGTGTTGACATAGGCAGTGTTGGCCGAGAACGGGATCGCGCCCCCACTGCGCCGGGTCTGGTCAATCAGGGCCTCCACCAGAAACTGGGCCCGCTCTGGACCTTCCGCCCGAATGACGCCCTGAAGGGCCTCCAGCCACTCTGCGGTCTCCTGGGGATCGGTGTCCGCATCGGTGTTCATCATCTGACTGACATGCTCGGGAAGCGTGGACATGGGGTAGGCCTCATGGCTGTTGGGTTGAACGGCATTGTTCTGGACTTCGTGGAGCCGCACAACCATTTTTCCGCTATGCGGCACAACGTTTCATATTGTGAACAGTGCGAGCCCTCTTCCAGACAGATACACTCGGAGCATGTGGACAGCCCTCTCGAGCCTGCTGGCCGGACCCAATCGACGCAAAACTGAGGCCGAACTGTCGAGAGAGATCGCCTTTCGGCGGGCGATGGAAAACTCCATGCCCACGGGTATGCGAGTGATCGACCTGCAGGGCCGGATCTCCTATGTCAATCCAGCCTTCTGTCGGCTGGTGGGCATGCAACAGTCGGAGCTGATTGGACAGACCCCTCCCTACGCCTATTGGCCACCTGAACAGATTGAGCAGCACAAGCTCAACATCAAGCGGTTGCTCATGGGTGAGATCAACAGCCTTAACAGCCAGGTCACCGTGATGCACAGAGACGGGAGACGGCTGATCTGCCGGATGTACACCTCCCCCATGCAGGACGAAAGCGGCCGACAGATGGGTTGGATGACGTCGGTCACCGACATCACCGAACCGACTCGTATTCGTCAGGAGCTCGGGCAGGCGCAGGAGCGCTTCATCACCGTATTGCAGGCCCTAGACGCAGCTGTATCGGTGGCCCCACCCGTACCCGACAATGAACTGCTCTTTGCCAATGAGGCCTATCGGAAGTGGTTTGGGCAGTCACTCGACAATGGACACCGAGCCCTCTGTGAGGCCCCGAGAACACCATGGTCCGAGAGCAGAGAATATTTCAGCGAGAGTGCCCAGCGTTGGTTTGATGTGCGAATCCGGAGTATCCAGTGGGTGGATGGTCGCGTGGTCCAGCTGGTGGTGGCCACCGACATCACTCAGCGACGACTGACGCAGGAGAGCAAACGCAACACCGAGCTCAGGCTTCAGCAGACGTCTCGCCTCATCAATATGGGAGAGATGGCCTCCTCGCTCGCTCATGAGCTGAACCAGCCCCTCACGGCCATCACCAACTACACCATGGGCGCTGCCGCGCGCATCCGCTCAGCAGCAGCCCAACAGCAGTCCATTCCGCCCGAGGACCTCATCGACATGCTCAGCAAGACGGCTCGTCAGGCCGAGCGGGCAGGCACGGTGATTAAGCGAATACGGGGATTTGTAAGGCGGAGCGACCCCATCCGGAAATTTGTTGATCCCGCAGCCATTGTCGCGGAGGCCGTCGGCCTGGCCGAGATCGATGCCCGACAATTTGGGCTGGCGATCAAGACCGAGCTTGACCCTCACCTTCCTGCCTTAAATGTCGACCCCATTCTGATCGAACAGGTTCTGCTCAACCTGGTGAAGAACGGCCTCGAGGCGATGCGAGAGAGCGCCGACCGTTCGCTGCGGGTTCGGGTTCGTATTCAGGCCATGCAGATGGTCTTCTGTGTGGTCGACCGCGGCCCAGGCGTGGCCCCCGAGATTCGTGACCGTCTGTTTGACTCGTTTTACACCACCAAGTCAGAGGGCCTGG
Source organism: Pseudomonadota bacterium (assembly GCA_041165705.1). Classification (GTDB taxonomy): domain Bacteria; phylum Pseudomonadota; class Gammaproteobacteria; order Burkholderiales; family Burkholderiaceae_A; genus Hahnella. The sequence goes on along the minus strand of JBEAMW010000009.1, from coordinate 10,497 downwards.
GTATGGGCCTCAACATCTGTCGGTCTATCATTGAGGCGCATCAGGGCAGACTCTGGTTTGAAGATAACCCAGAAGGCGGCAGCCTCTTCTGTTTCTCCCTGCCGCTTGAGGCACAGATGCCGCAAGACCCCTTCCTCCTGGAGACTAGCAATGCATGAGACCGTGTTTGTAGTGGATGACGACGAGGCCGTACGCGATTCGCTCCGTTGGCTGCTCGAGGGCAATGGCTTTCGAGTTGCAGCATTTGAATCGGCCGAGCGCTTCCTCTCGTACCTCGGCGCTATGCCAGCAAGCCCGGGCTGCCTCATTCTCGACGTACGTATGCCAGGAATGACCGGTACAGAGCTTCATGAGGAGCTTCTGCGTCGCAATGTCTCACTGCCCATCATCTTCATCACCGGCCACGGCAATGTGCCCATGGCCGTAGAGAGTATGAAAAAGGGAGCGATTGATTTTCTGGAGAAACCATTTAACGACGAACAGCTCTGCGCACTCACGGCCAAGGCCCTGGAGAAGGCCAGGGGTGAGTCGGAGAAGACACAGGAGGCCCAACGGGCCCAAGAACTTCTCGGCCGGCTCACGCCCCGTGAGGCACAGGTGCTCGAGCGAATTGTGGCGGGCAGGCTCAATAAGCAGATCGCAGACGACCTCAACATCAGCATCAAGACGGTTGAGGCCCATCGAGCAAATATCATGGACAAGATTGAGGCGCGAACCATGGCCGATCTCATGAAGACGGCACTCGCTGCATCCATCCCGGGCGCTGCACAAAACCCGTGATAGAATCCCGGTCTTTCGCGCGGCTGTAGCTCAGTTGGATAGAGTACCTGGCTACGAACCAGGGGGTCGTGGGTTCGAATCCTGCCAGCCGCGCCATTTCTGTTCGCTTTTCTGCCCCGCACCCGCCCGCCAAAGGCCCTAGACCATGGATTCCTTTGACCTCGCGAGCACCCTTCGAGCCTTTTCCGTCTATGCCCTGCCCGTGCTTCTGGCCATCACGCTGCATGAGGCCGCGCACGGCTATACCGCGAGGATGTTTGGTGATCACACGGCCGAGCGCGCGGGACGCATCACGCTCAACCCGCTCTCGCACATCGACCTGGTTGGCACCATCCTCATGCCGATTGCGCTCTATTTCGCCACCGCAGGCAGTTTCCTGTTTGGCTACGCCAAGCCTGTCCCCGTTAACTTCAGCGGCCTTCGGAATCCCAAGCGCGACATGGTCTGGGTTGCACTTGCCGGGCCAGGAAGCAACGCCATTCAGGCGCTGGGATGGGCCGTCCTCCTCACAGGACTGGCTGCGGCCGGGAGCGAGGAGCCCTTTTTAAGAGAGGTGGCTCAGGCGGGCATTCTGGTCAACATCGTGATGGCGGTCTTCAACCTCCTACCGCTGCCGCCCGTCGATGGCGGTCGCATTCTGGTGGGCCTCCTGCCATGGCGCGCGGCCGTTACGGTCTCCCGTATCGAGCCCTACGGATTCTTCATTCTTCTGGGCCTACTCTTTACGGGCGTTCTATCTGACTACTGGATGCGGCCCCTCATGTCCTTGAGTTACGACCTCCTCAGGCTCATCTTGAGCCCGCTCATCAGCCTGCTCATCCCCGGCGCCAGCCCATGACCACACACGCCTCTCGGCCCATCATCATTGGCGCAGGGGTGGCAGGGCTCGCGGCAGGAATTGCTCTGGCGCAGAAAGGAACCGACACCCTCACCCTTGATAAGGCGACAGAGGCGAAGCCGGCCGGCGGTGGGATTCAGCTCGGACCCAATGCGGTCAGAGTGCTCTACGCCTTGGGCCTCAGGGACGAGCTTCATGAGCACGCGGCCCAGCCTGATCGCCTAGAGGTGCGGCAACTCTCCTCAGGACGACAGATCGGCCAGCTCACCCTTGGCCAGGCGATGGCAAGACGATATGGCGCTCCCTACTGCACGGTGCTTCGCGCCGACCTCACTCAGACGCTTCTCCGCAGACATGCGGAGCTAGGCCTCGACATCCGATGGGGACAGGCCATCGCATCGGTCCAGCAGACGCCTGAGCAGGTCTCGGTGCGAACCGATGGGGGTTTGATCGCAGAAGGCCCCGTAGTCCTTGGGGCGGATGGGCTCTGGAGCGTCACCCGCCGGGCACTCGCGCACGCAAATCAGCCTCAGCCTGCCGGTCAGATCGCGGTTCGAGCGGTGCTGCCTGCCGATCGAGCGGACGGCACTCTTGCGCGCACGATTCAGGTTCACACTGCACCTGGTCGCCATCTGGTGACCTATCCCATTCAGTCGGGCCAGGCCATTGCGATCGTCGCCATCGTGCCCCATCGAGAGCACCTGAGTCCGGGCTGGGGGGCTCCCTTGGCGGACCACCTCCTCCTGGAGGCCCTGGAGCCCATTGCCCCCCAACTGCGTGCAACCCTGCAGGCCGCAAGCCCCTGGCTCGCCTGGCCACTCTGGGCAGCCACTCCTCTCACATCCCCATGGGCACATGCCACTGGGCGTATTGCGCTGCTGGGGGATGCTGCTCACCCCATGCGGCCTCACCTCGCCCAGGGGGCCGCTATGGGGCTTGAGGATGCCCTCGTTCTGGCCAATGCATGGGCCGCTAGAGGTGCTGGTCAGCCTTCCGAGGCATTGCGATCATTTGCCGAGCTGAGATGGCGGCGAAACGCCAATACCCAGATCCGGGCGCTGAGGGTGGGCAAGGTGTTTCAGCTCTCTGGGCCTGCAGCCTGGGCGAGAAATCTGGCACTCGGACTGCTCTCAGAAACCCTCATGGATCAGCGCGAGATTTATGCCTACGATGCCCAGCATGTTGGCACTGTCTGAACTCAAGGTCCTGGAGATGGGGCAGCTCATTGCGGGCCCCTTCTGTGCAAAGACACTCGGTGACTTCGGCGCGCAGGTTACTAAGATTGAGCCGCCCGAGGGCGACCCCCTCCGCCGATGGCGAGTGATGCGAGGAGACACCTCGCTCTGGTGGCACGTGCAGTCTCGCAATAAGCGTTCTGTGGGAATCGACCTTCGGCTCCCTGAAGGCCAAGCCCTTGCTCGCCGCCTGGCCTCACAGACCGATGTTCTGATCGAGAACTTCAGCCCCGGAACCCTGGAGAAGTGGGGCATGTCATACGAGGAACTCTCCCGAGACAATCCGGGCCTCATTCTGGTTCGTATCTCTGGATTTGGGCAGACCGGGCCCCGCAGAGACAGCCCTGGCTTCGGTGTAGTGGGCGAGGCCATGGGAGGCCTTCGGCATCTCAGTGGAGAGCCTGGCAGAAGGCCTGTTCGGGTGGGAGTCTCCATCGGTGACACCCTCGCAGCCCTTCACGGCGTGATTGGGATTTTCGCAGCACTAGAGGCCCGCCGACAGACCGGACGGGGACAAGTGGTCGATGTCGCGCTGCATGAGTCCGTGTTCAACGTCATGGAAAGCCTCTTACCCGAGTACACAGAGGCAGGCGTCGTCCGAGAGCCGGCCGGCTCGGCCCTGCCCGGCATCACTCCCTCCAATGCCTATCCCTGTGTGGACGGGCTCGTGCTCGTGGCCGGAAACGGAGACGGCATCTTTAGACGGCTCATGGAGGCGATTGGTCGAACCGACCTTCGCGACGACCCTGGCCTTGCAGACAACTCGGGGCGCAATCAACGCGCATCCGAGATTGATGACGCAATCGGCGCCTGGACGAGCCTGCAGTCGGTGGAGGCCGTCATCCAAGCCCTCCAACAGGTGAGGGTGCCCGCGGGCAGAATCTTTACCGCAAAAGACATCGCCGAAGACCCCCATTTCCAAGCACGCGACATGATCCTCAAGACGCAGGCCTATGACGGCCTTCCGATCCATCAGCCTGGCATTGTGCCCAAGCTCAGTGAAACCCCCGGATCAATTCGGCAACGCGCCCCTCGGGTGGGGGAACATACCCAGGAGGTGCTCAGAGAGGCGGGACTCAGTGACGCCGAGATTCTTGAACTCCTCCAACAACAGGTCATCCACTCTCACTCTTCCTGAATCAGCCCTTCCTATGCGTCCCTCCCGAGTTGTGCTCTGTGATGTATCTCCCCGTGACGGACTTCAGAATGAGTCCGCCTTCGTTCCCACCGAGGCAAAGATTCAATTTGTAAATAGCCTCATCGACGCTGGCCTTCCAAAGGTTGAGGTTACCTCCTTCGTGTCACCCAAAGCGATTCCGCAGCTCGCGGATGCTGAGGCTGTCATGCGCGGCATCCAACGCCGGCCTGAATGCGCACTCAGCGTGCTGGTACCCAACCAGCGAGGAGCAGAGCGCGCGTTGGGCTGTTCACCAGACGAGCTCAACCTTGTGATGTCGGTCACCGACTCGCACAGTCAGTCCAATCTCCGCATGTCCCCTCAGGACTCCTTCGAAGGCCTTCGAAGGGTGATTCGCGAGGTTGATGGAGAAGTACCCATCATCGCGTCGCTCTCCTGCAGCTTTGGCTGCCCGTTTGAAGGGGATGTCCCGACCACTCAGGTCCTTCACTGGGTGCGGGCATTTCGGGACGAGGGAATTGCTGGTGTCAGCCTCTGCGACACCACTGGAATGGCCTATCCCAGCCAGATCAGGGCACTCGTTGAGGCCGTGCAGCGCGAAGCTCCCACACTCACCATCACCCTGCATGTCCACGATACCCGAGGCCTAGCCCTCGCCAACATGCTCGCGGCACTGGACTGTGGCGTGAGCCACTTCGACGCCTGCACCGGCGGAATTGGGGGCTGCCCCTACGCCCCAGGAGCCTCAGGTAACGCCAGCATGGAGGACTGGGTGCATCTCCTGCACTGTGAGGGCATTGACACGGGTGTCGATCTCGACGCCCTCCTGGCGGTAAGCGAACGTCTACCTGCCCTTCTCCATCACCCCGTGGCCTCTCACCTGTCGTGCGCAGGCCCGCGCCTTGCTCGCCGTGCTCACTAGGACCGCCATGACCAGCCTCCGCCCCCTGATTGGACTAATGCTCGGCGATGTCACCGGCATCGGTCCGGAAGTCGCCGCCCGAGTGCTTGCAGACCCAAGCCTTCACGAGGAGGCGCGAGTGGTGGTCGTGGGAGACCTTCGAGTGTTGAGGCTAGGGCAACAGGACTCCGGCTGTTCACTCAGCCTCCAAACCGTGTCCCGCCTGTCAGATATCAATTGGTCCGACAGCACGATCCCCGTGATCGACCTGGCCGACACCAATCCAGCAGACTTTCAACGCGGAGTCGCCTCGCCTGAATCGGGAAGGCTCTGCGGCGAGGCGCTCCGAGTATTGACGGACATGGCTTTGAGGGGCGAGATTGAGGCGGTGTGTTTTGCACCGCTCAACAAAGGCGCCATGAATCGTGGGGGCTGGAAGTACCTGGACGAACATGCCATGTTCGCAGACTGGAACCATCACCAAGGCTATTACGGTGAAGTGAATCTCATCAACCTCTTCTGCACCTTCCGCGTCACGTCTCACGTGAGTCTTCGTGCTGCAGTCGATCTGGTCGTGCCCGAGCGAATCGAAGGCGCAGTCCGTCTGGCGCACTCGGTACTCACCGGCATGGGCATCGCTCAGCCTCGTATTGGCGTGGCCGCGCTGAACCCACACGGTGGTGAGGGTGGGCTCTTTGGACGCGAGGAAATTGAAATCATCGGACCAACCCTTGAGTCGCTGAGATCGCAGGGTCTGGCCACTCAAGGCCCCTTTCCATCGGACACTGTTTTTCTCAAGGCGAAGGCTGGGTTATTTGATGCCGTGGTAATCATGTATCACGACCAAGGGCAGATCGCCACGAAGCTTCTGGGATTCTCAGAGGGTGTGACGCTCACCGGTGGGCTCAAAACCCTCTACACCACACCTGCACACGGAACGGCCTATGACATTGTTGGCCAGGGTAAGGCCCATCCCGGCGCCATGCGCCGAGCACTCGACGTTGCCATCAGGCTTGCAAGAGCACGTCACTCAAAGCGTGAGGCCCAGTCCTGAGCCTCCTGCAGCCCCAACACCTCCGAATACTCTTGCGCTGACATAAGCCTTGCGGCCAGAGCGCCTGCCTGCCCCTCCCGCAGAAGCCCGAGACACTCTCGCAGAGCTGAGCCAAACGCTCCACGCGCAAGTGCTGGAAAAATCGCCAGGTCGATACCAGAGCTGCGCCATGCCTCAGCCGGCATCGACATGAGCCGAGGATCAACGCTCATGTTCACCACGCACGGGCCGCCTACTCGGGCACGAACGCGATGTATTCGGTCGAGCAGATCAGGGCTGGACTTCATCTCCACAAAGGCCGCGTCAGCACCGGCTTCTAGAAAAGCACACGCCCGCCAGACCGCCTCTTCATCTCCAAGTGCGGCTGCCGCGTCGGTTCTCCCGATCACCACCATAGCCTCGGATCCGCCCAGAGAACGCGCAGCGCAGGCTGCGCGTATCCGGTTCAGGGCCTCCTCACGGGACACCACAGTGCGCGGGCCAGGAAGCTGCGCACACTGTTTCGGACTCAACTGGTCCTCGAGATGAAAGCCGGCAACACCCGCCTGTTCAAACTCATGGACGAGGCGTTGGATATTCAAGGGCCCCCCATGCCCCGCATCGCCATCACAGATCACCGGAAGGTCAACGCAAGCACTGATACGCCTGAGGTGGTCCGACATCAGGGTGAGGTCGACCAGGCCGAGGTCGGGCCTACCCAGAAGGCAGGCCGACACCGCATTTCCCGAGACATAGGCGAGCGAAAAGCCCGCCTCCTCAACCATCCTCAGCCCAAAGCCGTCGTAGACGCCCGGGGCCGCAAGTGGAGCCTGGGACCCGAGGGCCTGCCTGAGTGCTCGCCGTTTCTCAGGGGGCGAGCGCATTAAAGGCCCTCCAGTGAGCGAGGCCAGCCCCCATGAATTGACAGAAAAGGCAGCAGCCCTCCCGCTTCAATGAGCTCCAGGAGCACAGGAGGCAGCCCCTCTCCCGATCGCTCTGGCCGCCCAGCAACCTCCACCCGCCCACTCGCCAGATGGATGGAGAGCGAATCCCCTTCGCAGATATCTTCGGTGGGACACGCCAGCAAGGCCAGCCCATTGTTGATTCCGTTTCGGTAGAAGGCCCTCGCGAAGGACTTCGCAAGGATGGCCTGCACACCCATCTCACGAAGCACATGGGCGGCCTGCTCGCGGGATGAGTTCATTCCAAAGTGCTCACCGGCCACGAGAACCGGCTTGGCCACCGCCTTCAGTCGATCTGGGAAGCCTGGAGAGAGCCGCTCAAAGGCATGGGCAGCGACATAGGCGTTATCTCTGCCGGGAAGATACTTCGATGAGCAGTGAATATCAGTGTTGACGGCATCACCCAACACGAGAGCCTGCCCGATGATGAGTCGTGCGTTCACGCTGCAGCCCTCCAAGTTCCGTGCTCAACAGTCCGAGGATCAGTGAGAACCCCCTTCAGCGCTGAAGCGGCCACGGTGGCAGCCGAGGCGAGCCAGATGTCTGCCAGCTCATTGCCCAGGCGTCCCCGGAAATTCCGATTGGCGGTGCTCACCACGGCCTCGTGATCGCCTGGGTAGAGATGCCCAGTCACACTGATGCAGGTGCCACAGCCAGCTGCCTCCACCGAGGCGCCAGCCTCGGTCAGGGCCTCAATAATTCCCTCGCGAGCGGCCTGCAGATAGATCTCCCGAGATGCGGGAGTCACGATCATTCGGACCCCTCGCGCCAACTTCTTGCCTTTCAGGATAGCTGCAGCCTGCCGAAGGTCGTCAAGGCGTCCATTGGTGCAGGTACCAATGAGCGCAAACTGGATCGGCACCTCTGGCAACGAACAGACCGACACCACGTCATCGACCTCATGGGGACGCGCCACCTGAGGCTCAATCGCGCTGACATCAAGGGTGATCGATCGCAGATACTGGGCATCGGGATCTGCCTTGACGGGCCGTGGAGTTCGCGCTCCATGTACCTTGAGCCAATCGAGAGTCTTCTGGTCGGCCTCGAGCAAGACCGCCTTGGCACCCAACTCTGCGCAGTGATTGCAGAGCGTCATACGATCATCGATATTCATATGCGCGACGGCCTCGCCAACGAACTCAATCGCGAGATAGTTTGCACCCTCAGCACCAAGCTCCCGAAGAAGGGTGAGCGTGATGTCCTTGGCCCAAACCCCGGGTTGCAACCGCCCCTTGAGCTCGATTCGGATCGTCTGTGGAACCTGAAACCAGAGCCGTCCCGTGGCCATTACGGCTGCGAGGTCGGTTCCTTCCACGCCCATTCCCAACGCATTGAACGCACCATAGGTGACCGAATGGCTGTCTGTGCCAACCACCAGATCCCCACAGGTGAGGTGACCCTTTTCGGGCAGGAGCTGATGGCAAATGCCATCGCCAATGTCGTAAAGCACCGCACCCTCTTCCTGAGCAAAGGACCGCATCGCAGTATGGGTCTTAGCCGCCTCGAGGTTGGGGGGTGGCGAGTAGTGATCCAGAACAAGTGCGGTCTTTTCCACGAATCGCAGCGGCTGCTCTCCCAGCTTGCCGAGCATCTTCAGCGCATTGGGTGCTCGTGCATCGGTGAGCATGGCGAAGTCGATCGAGGCGACGATCGTCTGCCCCGGACGCACCGACGCCAGACCCGCGTGGGAGGCCAGCAACTTCTCAACGATCGTGTACCCCATGAATTCCTCTATATCAAAAACGTTGAACGCGCGGTTTACTGAATACTTTCTGAGATCATCCCTTTTTTTCAATCGACCCGCTGCGAGAGATTTCCATGATTCATTCCGTTGATCACATAAGAGCAGTCCAGGCCCCCTCGTTCGAGCCCTGGGGAGAGGCCCTCTTTGAGAGCTTTGAGCGATTTGACCTTCCCGGCAAAGGGGCGACCATTCATGGGGTCAAGGGAGGACAGGGGCCCGCCCTTCTGCTGATTCACGGAAATCCGCTGACGCACGCAAGTTGGCACAAGATTGCTCCGTCGCTTGCTCGTCACTTCACGCTGCTCATTCCCGACCTGCGCGGCTATGGGGACAGCAGCAAGCCGGAGGGTGGTGAGGATCACAGCGGCTACTCGTTTCGGTCCATGTCGGAAGACCTACTCGCAGTAGCAGATCACTTTGGTATTCAAGAGATGGCGGTCGTCGGGCACGACCGCGGCGGGCGGGTTGGGTTTCGCATGGCGCTCGACCATCCAGACCGGGTCAAGGCCTTTGTCCCTCTCGATATTGCACCCACCCACCATGTCCTGACCCATGTCACCATGGGCTGGGGGCTCGAAGCGTATCACTGGTTCTTCATGGCCCAGAAGGCGCCCTTTCCAGAAAAGCTGCTCTGTGCCGACCTGAACTACTACATTCAGTACAAGCTGAACAAGAAGGGGGTCGGGCTGCAGATCTTCTCTCCCCAGGCCATGGCGGAGTATGTTCGCTGCACAACGCCAGAGCAGATCCACGCCGTCTGCGAAGACTATCGCGCGACAGTCTCGATCGACCTGGCCATGGACACCGCAGACTTTGGTCAGCGCAAGATTGCCTGCCCGGTCATGGTGCTCTGGGGTAGCAACAGCCACTGCGGTCGACACTTTAAAGTCCTGCAAGCCTGGTCAGACTGGGCGCCCGATCTACAAGGCTGCGACATTCCAACCGGACATTACCCCGCAGAGCAAGACCCAGAACTCGTTTACAAGGCGCTATGGGGGTTTCTTGCGCCCTGGAGGAACCAGGCACGATGATCACACCCCAAGCAGCGAAGGCACGCATCCATAGTCAAGACGAAGTTGCACTGCTCGATATTCGTGAGCATGGTCAATACGGCGAGGGGCATCCTTTTCTCAGTGTTCACTGTCCATTCTCGTCCCTCGAGACCGAGATTCTTCGACTGGTGCCACACATCCATACAGAAATCATTCTGATGGATGACGGGGATGGCGTCGTGGAGCGCGCCTCATCCATTCTTCAACAGATGGGCTACACACGTGTGTCGGGCATGCAAGGCGGTGCCCCCGGCTGGTCTGCCGCAGGCTTCACGCTGTTTAAGGGCGTCAACCTTCCCAGTAAGACTCTGGGTGAACTGGTCGAACACCGTGACCACCCCAACATGATGACGCCCGATCAGCTGCATGACTGGATGGAGCAGGGAAGATCCTTCGCGCTCTTTGACTGTCGCCCGCCCAACGAGTACACCAAGATGACGCTGCCCACCGCGCAATGCGTTCCCAATGGGGAGTTGGCCCACCGAATGGGAGGCCTAGTGGAGGACCCGAATCAGCCCATTGTGATTACCTGTGCAGGTCGAACCCGCGGATTGATTGGTTGGTCCGGTCTGGCTGCATTGAAGCTACCAAATCCGGTCTACGCCATTGAGAATGGCACCCAGGGATGGGCCTTGGCCGGGTACACGCTTCAAAGAGACAACCCTAAACCCTCCATGCCTGAAATCTCCACTCAGGCCCTGGCACTGAGCGAATTGCGTGCCGAGAGGCTCATCGCCGACCATCATCTGGAGGAGATCACACCAGACACCTTGCTTCAGTTTGCGCAAGATCCAACCCGGTGCTTGTTCTTGGT
>JBEAMW010000008.1:0-27057 GCA_041165705.1 Pseudomonadota bacterium | reverse complement strand
GTGAGGACATCTCCTCTTGGTGGCTGGTGGACGCAGGCACCCGAAACCTCGCGGCCTACCTGCCCACCTACGCACCCGTCGGGCTCGCTGTGCTGCTCTTTGCCCTTGCGGTCTGGCTGGTCCGCCAACACAAGGGCGAAGAGAGCGTCTGGCATCAGGTGGCCGCCGTCGGCGTGGGAATATCGGTGGCCCTGGGCTGGGGCCTCACCGCCTGGCACGCGAGCTGGTCCTTCGATGTGGTTCAGATTAAGAGCGTGAGCTTTACGGGGCCTTCAGCCGATACGCTCATGGGGCTCATCAATGAACCGCACCTGCCGCTCTCGTTTGACATTGGGATTGTGGGCGGCGTCTTCGCCGGTGCTTTCTTTGCGTCCGTGTTCAGCGGCGAATTCAAGATCCAGGCCTTCACCGAGGAGACTGGCCTTGCGCGCTACATCTTTGGCGCCTGCCTCATGGGGTTTGGCGGCATGCTGGCCGGGGGCTGCGCCGTGGGTGCGGGCGTCACAGGGGGGGCGGTGATGGCGCTCACCTCCTGGGTGGCGCTGCTGGCGATGTGGCTGGCGGCTGGACTGACCGATGCGCTGCTGGACAAGCCAAAATGATGGCGTCCCCTAGGGGATTCGAACCCCTGTACTCACCGTGAAAGGGTGATGTCCTAGGCCTCTAGACGAAGGGGACCCGTGAAAAACCGAGTCAAAGCCTACTGCATTTCTACTCCTGCTACACAACCCACCACCATGAGGGTGGTGGAGCTAAGCGGGATCGAACCGCTGACCTCTTGCATGCCATGCAAGCGCTCTCCCAGCTGAGCTATAGCCCCGTGCAAAAGCAAAGCGCGCATCTTAAGGCATCGCACAAAACTTGTCCAGTCGGTGTGTGCAGCCAGGGGCTGGGCCAGGCCCCCGGTGCTACCATCACATGCCTATGACTGCACAGCTTATTGACGGCCTGGCCCTGTCTCAGGCAACCCGTGAAACCGTGCGCCAACGCGCGCTTGCCTTTCAAAACAAATCGCAACGGCCGCCTGGGCTTACGGTGATCATCGTGGGCGAGAATCCCGCCTCCCAGGTCTATGTCCGCAACAAGGTGAAGGCCTGTGAGGCCGCTGGAATCCAGTCCCAGCTCATCGCACTCCCCGAGTCCACCACGGAGGGAGAACTGCTTGAGCGCGTACATGCACTCAACGCGGACCCGAGCGTGGATGGCATCCTGGTCCAACTCCCGCTTCCGGCCCACATGAGCAGCCACACCGTCATAGAGGCCATTGCAGCGGAGAAGGATGTAGACGGATTTCATGTTGCCAACGCCGGCGCGCTCATGACCGGACGCCCGCTCTTCATCCCCTGCACACCCTACGGCGTCATGAAGATGCTCGAGCACCTGGGCACCCCACTGCGGGGCGCTGAGGCAGTGGTGGTTGGGGCGAGCAACATCGTGGGCAAGCCCATGGCTCTGCTCCTACAGGCTGCAGGCGCCACGGTCACGATCTGCAACAGCAAGACCAAAGACCTCCCCAGCCACACCCGACGCGCTGATGTGCTGGTTGCGGCGGTGGGCCGTGCGAACTTCATCACCGCCGACATGGTTAAGCCTGGATCGGTGGTGATCGATGTGGGCATTAATCGGCTCGACAACGGCAAGCTCGCCGGCGATGTCGACTTCTCAGGCGTGTCTGCGGTTGCAGGCGCGATCACCCCAGTGCCCGGTGGCGTTGGGCCCATGACCATCGCCATGCTCCTGGTCAACACACTCGAAGCTGCTGAAAGGACCCTCGCCTCATGACCCCCATCGCCGCACTCCAGTCCGTGCAGTCTGCCCTCACCCAAGATCCTCTGCCACGCTACGACCTCCTGCAGCCCAGCGAGGTGCCCAGCGCAATCGACGGTCTGATGGAGGCTGCCCAGGCTGCACTCGAGGCCGCCGTCGCCGAGTCCACGCCCGACACCTGGGCCGAGTCCATCGCCCCGCTGAATGACGCGATGGAACAGCTCAACCGAGCCTGGTCCGCCGTGCATCACCTCGGCGCAGTGGTGGACAGCCCGGAATGGCGTGACTGCACCAACAGTCGGCTCGAGGCAGTGAGCCGGTTCAGTGCCTCTGTCACCCAGGACGAGCGCCTCTACGGCAAGCTCAAACGGGTGGCGAGCGCTCCTGACGTCGTGGGCAACAAGGCCAGAGAGCAGGCCGTCTCCCATGCGCTGCGAGATTTTCGCCTCGGCGGTGCAGAGCTCCAGGAAAGCGACAAGGAGCGGTTCGCAGACCTCTCTGCGCGGCTGGCCCAGCTGGCCCAGCAGTTCTCGGAGCAGCTCCTGGACAGCACCAACGCCAGTACGGTCCACGTCACCGACGAGGCGCGCGTGTCCGGACTGCCCGCGCATGCACTGGCCGCGGCACAGGCGGAGGCTGAGCGTCGCAGCCTCGAGGGATGGGTCTTTACCCTCCAGGCACCCAGCCTGATGGCCGTGCAGCAGTTTGCAGACGATCGCGCGCTGCGCGAGCACCTCTATCGCCTGAATGCCAAGAAGGCGTCTGAACTGGCCGAAGAGGGCCCCGAGCACGACAACACGCCCGTGATGGGAGAGATCCTTGCTATCCGCCAGGCCCAGGCCAGGATGCTGGGCTTTGACCATTCGGCCCAGGTCTCGCTAGAGCCCAAGATGGCCTCCACCGCAGACGAGGTCCTTCGGTTTCTTCGAGAGCTTGCCGCAAAGGCCCGCCCGTCGGCCGAGCGCGATCTGGACGAGCTCCGCGCCTTTGCAAAGTCCACCCTCTGCCTCGACCCGCTGGAACCCTGGGATATTGCCTATGCCAGCGAAAAGCTGCGGCAGGCGCGATACAGCTTCTCTGAAGATGAGGTTCGCCAGTACTTCCTGCTGCCCAACGTCCTGCGTGGGCTGTTTGGTGTCATCCACAAGCTCTTTGGCGTAGAGATCAGCCCGCTCACCGGGCTTGCCCACTCGCCCGCCTGGCACCCGGATGTACAAACCTTTCAGGTGAACCGAAGGGGCGAGACGATTGGCTACTTCTTCCTGGACCTCTACGCAAGGTCTACCAAGCGGGGCGGCGCCTGGATGGACGACAGTCGAGGGCGCAAGCGCAGCGGCAGGGGACTGCAAAAGCCAATTGCGCTGATGACCTGCAACTTTGCTGCCCCTGTGGGGGATCGACCCACCACCCTCACCCACGACGAGGTGATTACGCTCTTTCACGAATTTGGTCATGGACTGCATCACCTCCTCACCGAAGTCGACGAGCTGGATGTCTCGGGCATCAATGGCGTGGAATGGGATGCAGTCGAGCTGCCCAGCCAGTTCATGGAGAACTTCTGCTGGGAGTGGGACAACCTCTCCCAGATGACCTCCCACATCGACTCAGGCGAGCCGCTTCCCCGCGCCCTCTTCGACAAGATGGTGGCAGCCAAGAATTTCCAGAGTGGCCTCTTCACCCTGCGTCAGATTGAGTTTGGTCTGTTTGATATGCGCATCCATGCCGAACTCACTCAGCTGCAAGCCTCGGCGGCGCTTGAGGCCGGGCAGCAGATCATGCGTGTGCTTCAGGAGGTTCGCGATGAGGTTGCCGTGATCAAGCCGCCGGCCTACAACCGATTCCCCCAGAGCTTTGGCCATATTTTTGGGGGCGGCTACGCGGCGGGCTACTACAGCTACAAGTGGGCAGAGGTGCTCTCTGCAGACGCCTATGCGGCCTTCGAAGAGGCTGGCCCCAGCCAGTACGAGGCAGTAGGCCGTCGATTCTGGGAGGAGATCCTCTCGCGCGGTGGTTCTCGTCCTGCGATGGAAAACTTCAAGGCCTTCCGCGGACGTGAGCCGAGTATCGAGCCCTTGCTCCGTCACTCGGGCCTGCTCGAGGCGGCCTGAGTCGGCCCAGTCGCCCCCGCGCTGCTCACGCCTTGGCTGCCTCCTCATCCGCGCTCGGCTCCGCTGTTGTGCTGCTCAGCGGAGGGCTCGATTCCGCCACCTGCCTTGCGATTGCAAAGTCACAGGGCTATGTGACCCACGCGGTCTCCTTTGACTACGGTCAGCGCCATCGGGTGGAACTCGACTTTGCCACCCGGCTCGCAGAGCGGCTGGGCGCCGACTCGCACCGCATCCTTCGGGTCGACCTACGCCCCATTGGCGGTTCTGCGCTCACCGACGATATCCCGGTGCCCAAGCATCGCAGTGCCGCCGAGCTGAGTGCGGGCATTCCGAGCACCTATGTGCCTGCACGCAACACGATTTTCCTCAGCTATGGCCTGGCCCTGGCTGAAGTGCTGGGCGCGCACCGACTGTTTATTGGTGTCAATGCGCTGGACTACAGCGGCTATCCCGACTGCAGGCCCGAGTTCATTGCGAGCTTTGAGCGCATGGCAAATCTCGCCACCCGAGCCGGAGTCCAGGACGCAGAGCCCTTTCGAATCGAGGCCCCGCTTCAGCACCTGAGCAAGGCACAGATCATTCAGACGGCTAGGGCACTGGGCCTAGACCCCAACTGGACGCTCAGCTGTTACGACCCCAGCCCAGCGGGTGAGGCCTGTGGCGCCTGCGATGCCTGCCTCCTGCGGGCGAAGGGCTTTGCAGAGGCGAATCTCGGAGAGGCCCGGACATGAAGCTGGCCAGCTGGAATGTGAACTCGCTGAAGGTGCGCCTGCCGCACCTGCTCGACTGGCTGGAGGAGGCCAAGCCCGACCTACTCGGCCTTCAGGAGACCAAGCTCACGGATGAGAAATTTCCCCTCGAGGCCATCGAGGCCGCAGGCTACCAGGTGCGCTTTGCGGGCCAGCCCACCTACAACGGCGTTGCGGTCTTGGCCCGGGCGGAGCGCTTCTCCGCGCTTGAGGATGTTCAGGTGAATGACACCAGACTGCCCGACGACCAGAAGCGGCTCCTGGCGTTAACCGCCATTCCTGCAGATGGCACAGCCCCCATTCGCTTCATCAATGCCTACATGCCGAATGGGTCGGCGGTGGGCAGCGAGAAGTACGCCTACAAGCTCGCCTGGCTCGCCGCGCTGCGCACTCGGCTAGCGGAGGAGCTTGAGCGGTATTCCCATCTGGCCTTGGTGGGCGACTTCAACATTGCGCCAGCCGACCTGGATGTTCACAACCCAGCCGCCTGGCAGGGCCAGATCCTCTGCTCCGAGCCCGAACGCGAGGCCTTTCAGGCCTTCATTCAGCTTGGGCTTCACGACAGCCTGCGGGTCCTTCACCCACAGGCGGAGGGTGCATTCTCCTGGTGGGACTATCGCCAGGCCGGATTTCGACGAAACCTGGGCCTCAGGATCGACCTGATCCTCGTCACGGACGCCCTCCGCAAGGGCCTCACCGAGGCTGGCATCGACAAGGGCCCACGAAAGCGCGAGCAGCCGTCTGACCACGCGCCCGTGTGGGCCCTCCTTCGCCATGCCTGATGTCTTCTCGCCAACCGCACTCGCGATTGGCTTCTGGTCCTCGGCGCACTGTCTTGCCATGTGTGGCGGTCTTGCACTTGCCGCTGGACACAGTGTCCGCATGCGCGGCCACCCGGAGGTGATGCAGCAGCGCATCGAGCTGCTCTTCTGGCAGATGGGTCGCGTGCTGAGCTACGCCCTCATGGGCAGCATCGCAGGCGGGATGGGCGCATTCTTCCTGCAGGCTGCCCCTGTGGAGTGGGCCAGAACGATCGCCATGGTCCTGGCCAACCTGATGCTGATTGGGCTGGGCCTTCACCTGGCCCGCCTCTCAAGTCTGATCCAGATGCTCGAGCAGATGGGACAGGTGGTCTGGCAGTGGGTTGCCCCCTGGGCTCAGGCCACCCTCACGCCACAGCCCGTCCACGGGCTGCTCCCTGGCCCGCCCCTCCTCCTGCGGGTTGCACGGGCGATGCGCGCCGGTGCGCTCTGGGGCTGGCTTCCCTGCGGGCTGGTGTACAGCATGCTGGTGACGGCCTCGGTCTCAGGCGGGCCCCTCAAAGGGATGGGATGGATGATCTCGTTTGGGCTGGGCACGCTGCCAGCACTCTGGGCCACCTCAATCGCCTCTCAGCGGCTTCTCGGCCGGTTTCGGGATGACCGGATCCGTCGAGCGGCGGGCCTGCTCATCTTGGCCTTTGGGCTCTGGGGCCTTCTTCGCGCCTTCGAGCTCGTGTCGATTCCTTGGCTCGACGGGTTCTGTCTCACACCATGAGCAGCCCCTTGAAGCTGCACTGCTTTCATTGTGGAGAGCCCATCCTGGGTGATCCCGCATTTCACACGAGGGTCTTCAACCAGGACCAGCCCATGTGCTGTGCAGGCTGTGCCGCCGTGGCCCAGGCGATTGTGCAGGCTGGGGCGGAGGGCTATTACGAGCAGCGCACGGCCCAGGGCGTTGAGCCACAGGCCCTGGAGCGTCTCGCCCCCTGGGCGGATCTACTCGACGACCCGTCCTTCCAGGCCAAACAGGTTCGGCAGCAGCTCAGCGCAGCCGGTCAGCCTCTCAGCCAGACCCAGCTGGCCATCGAGGGGCTGCGATGCGGCGCCTGCGCCTGGCTGATCGAGCGCGTTCTGCTGCAGATCGATGGGGTGCTGTCGGCCCAGGCCAATGCCACCACGGCCCGACTGGCGATTCGATGGGATCCAACCAAGACCAGCCTGCGCCAGGTCTCAGAGGCGCTCATTCGACATGGATATGCCGCCTTGCCGCTTGGCTCAGAGCTCCTCGAACAGAGTCGCCGACTGGAGGAGCGGCGTGCGGGACGTCGGCTGTTTGTTGCGGGCCTCGCCTCGGCACAGGTGATGATGCTGGCCACCCCCGAGTATGTTGGCTTTAGCGACCTCGACGCAGAGACCATGCAGATGCTGCGCATGGCCTCACTCGTCATCACACTGCCCGCCTTGCTCTATGCAGGGCTCAGCTTCTACCAGTCCGCCTGGCGGGCGCTCAGCCAGCGGCGCCTCAACATGGACGTGCCCATCGCCATCGGCCTTAGCCTGGCCTTCCTGGGAAGCGTTGCGGGGCTGATGCTCGAGTTCAAACATGTCTACTTCGACTCGGTCTGCATGTTTCTGTTTCTGGTGCTGGGTGCTCGTCAGATCCAGACCAAGGTTCGCCGACGGACCCTCGAGCGACGGGAGGCCCTGTCGCGAGACCCCCCTGCGCTCGCCCACCGGACCCATCCTGAACCTGGGGTGGTCGCACCCTGGCAGCTTCGCCTGGGAGATGAGATTCTGGTGCCCTCTGGAGAGCGCCTGCCTGCAGATGCGGTCCTTCAATCGGATCGCGCAGAGCTCGACCTCTCCTCACTCACAGGAGAACCAGACCCCGTCACCCATCTTCGAGGCGCGCTGCTGCCCGAGGGTGCGGTTAATCTCGGCGCAGACCTCAGCGCTCAGGTCTCCAGCGACCCGGCATCCGGCACGCTCACTCGCCTGGCGCAGCTGGCGGAGGAGGCTGCGGCCCAACGGCCCAACTGGGCGCTGTGGGCGGACCGGATTGCAGCCGTGTTTACTGCACTGCTGCTCAGCCTTGCCCTGGGCGTACTGGGGCTGAGCCTCTGGATGGGACTGCCCCTGGAGGACTGGCTCCCTCGCCTCATCGCCGTCCTCGTGGTCTCCTGCCCCTGTGCACTCTCCATCGCCGGTCCGGCCGCCTACTCCGCAGCGCTGGCTCGGCTGCTTGAGCAGGGCGTCGCGGTCTCACGGCCTCAGGCCATTGAGTCGGCCTGGTCGCTCACCGATCTGATTTTCGACAAGACCGGCACCCTCACCGACCCTGCGGAGTCAGAGGTACGCGTGCAATGGCTGGGCCCCAGCCTGGCATCGGAACCCACCGAGGGCTGGGCTCTGGTGGCCGCGCTGACCGAGGGGAATCGCCATCCTCTAAGCCGCGCGCTGCATCGAGCGGCGCTTGAACACGGCGCAAAGCCCACTGAGCTGCTCTCGCGCGTGGTCCAGTCTGGTCTTGGCATTGAGGCCGTGCTGCCCAACGGGGATCGTGTTCGTCTGGGTTCAGCAAGCTTCATTGAGGTCCCGGCCATGGGAGAGGCCAACCTTTATCTGGCTCGCACCGCGCGGAGTACCCAGGCGCTTCCCCAGCCTGCCTTCGTTCCACTCGCGGCCTTCTCGCTCGATGACTGCCTGCGTCCAGAGGCCAGTCCACTGATCCGCTGGCTGCTCGGGCAGTCCCTCCAGGTGCAGATCCTGAGCGGAGACCGTCAGGCCCGAGTCGATCGCGCCAGTGCGGCGCTGGGGCTGCCCCAGTCGGCAGGCTCAGGAGAGCTGCTGCCAGCCGATAAGCAGGGCCGAACCCTGGCCTTGCAGCAGCAGGGCCGCCGCGTGGGGATGGTCGGCGACGGCGTCAACGACGCACCCGTGCTGGCGGGCTCAGACCTCTCCATCGCCATGTGGGGTGCAGCCCCCCTCGCCCAGCAGCGGGCGGACTGCTACCTGCTAAGGCCCGGCCTGTTCGGCGTCCAGGTGCTGATTGAGACCGCCCAGCGAACGCGCCGGGTGCTGCGCCAGAACCTGATCTGGTCGGTGGCCTACAACCTCACAGCCATTCCCCTTGCGATTGCGGGGGTGATCTCTCCGGTCTGGGCCGCAGCAGGCATGGCCGCCTCCTCGCTCGTCGTCATGCTAAATGCGGCTAGACTGCTGTCCGAACCATGGAAACCCTCCCGCTCCTCATCGGCATCAGCCTCCTCGTGATTGGCCTCGTGGTCTGGCTGTTCTTCAAGATGTCCGATAGTGGCCAGTTCGATGACCTCGAGGCCCCAGCGCGTCGAATTCTGCTCGACGATGACCGCGCTCCGCCCCCCAATTCAGTCACCAAAGACCCTCCCCCGAAAAGCTGACCGTTCGACTCGGGTTTTCACGGATTTGACTTAGATCAAGGCAATATGCCGACAGAGGCATATAGTCCGAAAAATAACATTCCAAGAGAGGTAATCCGTCATGGCTGCAGTGCTTGACCAAATGGGTCATGCCACCACGCGTTCTGGTGGCCCGTCTGACATCACACAGACCTACAACTACGATGTGGTGAGGCTCTTTGCCTATGCAACCGTGTTCTGGGGAATCATCGGCATGTTTGTCGGCGTCTGGATCGCCGCCCAGCTGGCCTTCCCTACACTGGCTGAGGGCATCTCCTGGCTGTCCTTTGGCCGGCTTCGCCCCCTGCACACCAATGCAGTGATCTTTGCGTTCGGCGGAAATGCACTGTTGGCCACCTCGTACTACGTGGTCCAGCGCACCTGCCACACCCGGCTCTTTGGCGGCCCGCTCGCACTCTTCACCTTCCTGGGCTACCAGGCCGTGATTGTCCTCGCAGCAATCACCCTGCCCCTGGGCCTTACCTCCTCCCATGAGTACGCTGAGCTCATCTGGCCCGTCGACCTTCTGCTGGCAGTCACCTGGGTGGCCTACGCAGTCGTGTTCTTTGGAACCCTCATGACCCGGAAGGTGGAGCACATCTATGTGGCCAACTGGTTCTACGGGGCATTCATCCTCACCGTGGCCCTGCTGCACATTGTGCGCAGTGCAGCCCTGCCCATCAGCCTCACCGAGGCCATCCCCGCCTACGCGGGCGTTCAAGATGCCATGGTGCAGTGGTGGTACGGCCACAATGCCGTGGGCTTCTTCCTCACGGCTGGCTTTCTGGGCATGATGTATTACTTCATTCCCAAGCAGGCCGAGCGCCCCGTCTTCTCGTACCGGCTCTCGATCGTTCACTTTTGGGCGCTGATTTTCACCTACATGTGGGCCGGCCCCCACCACCTGCACTACACCGCCCTGCCCGACTGGACCCAGTCCCTGGGCATGGTCTTCTCCCTGATTCTGCTTGCACCCTCCTGGGGCGGCATGATCAACGGCATCATGACGATGTCGGGCGCCTGGCATAAGCTGCGCAACGACCCGATCCTGAAGTTCCTCATCGTCTCGGTCTCCTTCTACGGCATGTCCACCTTCGAGGGCCCCATGATGGCGATCAAGACAGTGAATGCCCTGTCGCACTACACCGACTGGACCATTGGCCACGTGCACTCTGGCGCGCTGGGCTGGGTGGGCTTCATCTCCATCGGCTCGCTCTATTACCTCATCCCTCGCCTCGTGGGCCGCACCAGCATGTACTCGGCCAAGGCGGTAGAGCTGCACTTCTGGATCGCCACGATCGGCATCGTGCTCTACATTGCCGCGATGTGGATCTCGGGCGTGATGCAGGGCCTGATGTGGCGCGCCCTGAACGAGGACGGCTCACTCACTTACTCCTTTGTGGAGAGTGTGAAGGCCACCATGCCCTACTACGTCATTCGTCTCTCGGGCGGAATCCTCTATCTGTCCGGCATGGTGATCATGGCCTGGAACGTGGTGATGACCGTTCGCAATCCCCAGCCCGTGAACAACAGCATTCCTGCTGTTGCCCACCACGCCTGAACTGCACACGAATAGGACTACACGATCATGGGTTTTCGTCACGAAATCATTGAAAAGCGCCCCACCCTGCTCATCGTCATGACCCTGCTGGTCGTCGCGGTGGGAGGGCTGGTTGAAATCGTCCCGCTCTTTTTCCAGAAGTCCACGACTGAGGCCGTCACCGGCCTGAAGCCGCACACGGCACTCGAACTGGCTGGACGTAACCTGTACATCCGTGAGGGCTGCGTGGGCTGCCACTCCCAGATGATTCGTCCCTTCCGCGCCGAGACCGAGCGCTATGGACACTACTCGGTGGCAGGTGAGTCGGTCTACGAGCGGCCCTTCCTCTGGGGCTCCAAGCGCACCGGCCCGGATCTGGCCCGCGTGGGCGGTCGCTATTCCGACGAATGGCATCGCGTCCACCTGGTCAACCCTCGCGATGTGGTGCCCGAGTCGGTCATGCCCGCCTACCCCTGGCTCGAGGGCACCCCCGTGAAGATGCCCCACATTCAGGCCCAGATGAAAGGCCTGCAGGGCTTTGGCGTGCCGTATACGGCAGAGCAGATTGCCGCAGCGCCTGCTGAGCTCGAGGGAAAGACTGAGATGCAGGCGATCATTGCCTACCTGCAGTCTCTCGGACTCGCACTGAAAGACAAGCGGTCATGAACGACCTGCACGCAGCGCTCACCACGCTCTTCTTCCTGATTTTCATCGGCATCGTGGCCTGGACGTACAGCAAGGGCCAACGCAAGAACATGGACGAAGCTGCGCAGATCCCGCTGCATGACGACGAACCCATCGAACATTCTCAAGGTAAGCAAAATGGCTGACTTCACCCATTCCTTTTGGAACCTATTCGTCATCGTTGCCACGATCGTCAGCGTGCTGGCCTGTGGCGTATTTCTCTACTTCCTCTCGCGCACCAAGATTCAGTTCAAGGAAGGCAAGGTTGAGACCACCGGCCACGTCTGGGACGAGAATCTCGCCGAATACAACAACCCCCTGCCGCGCTGGTGGATGATCCTCTTCTACCTCACCATCGTGTTTGCCATTCTCTATCTGGTCCTGTTCCCCGGACTAGGCGACGCCAAGGGCAGCCTGGGCTGGTCATCCACTGGCCAGTACGACAAGGAGGTTGCCGCAGCCCATCAGAAGTTCGGCCCGATCTATGCCAAGTACGCCGCCACGCCCGTGGAAGAGGTTGCCAAGGACGAAGCTGCACTCAAGATTGGACAGCGCATTTTTGTGAACAACTGCGCCCAGTGTCACGGTACCGATGCCCGTGGGGGCAAGGGCTTTCCCAACCTCACCGATAAAGACTGGCTCTACGGCGGCGATGCCGTGGCCATCAAAACCGGCATTCTTGAGGGCCGTATGGGCATCATGCCCCCGATGGCAGACGCAGTCGGTGGCCCCGCGGGCGTGGAGAACGTAGCCAATTACGTGCTGAGCCTCTCGGGCAGCGCCCACGACTCCGTGAAGGCCGCACTGGGCAAAGAGCAGTTCGCAGCCTGCGCAGCCTGCCACGGCGCGGACGGCAAGGGCATGGCCGCCATGGGCGCCCCCAACCTCACCGACAAGGTCTGGCTCTACGGCGGCTCGCTGGCCACGATCACCGAGACCATCAATAAGGGCCGCGGCGGTGTCATGCCCGCTTGGAAAGACATCCTGGGTGAGGAGCGCTCCCACCTGGTCTCAGCCTACGTTTACAGTCTGAGCAACAAATGACCGACGGCCCCGTCCAAACGCCGGGCAGCCCGTCTGGCGGGGCTGCTGCACCCGGTGCCGTGGTAGAGAAGACCGTTCTCCTCTACGCACCCGGCAAGAAAATCTACGCAAGATCCATCCAGGGCTATTTCAACAACTGGCGCTGGATCTTCGTCTTCCTCACCCAGGCGCTCTACTACCTCACCCCCTGGATCCAATGGAAGGGGCGACAGGCTGTTCTGTTCGACCTCGAGGCCCGCCGGTTCTACATCTTTGATCTGGTCCTCGTGCCGCAGGACTTTATCTACCTCACGGGCCTGCTGCTCATCTCCGCCCTGGGCCTCTTTCTCTTTACCGCCATCGCTGGACGGCTCTTCTGCGGATACGCCTGTCCGCAGACGGTCTACACCGAGATCTTCATGCAGATCGAGCGCTGGATTGAGGGGGATCGGCACATTCGCATGCGCCGTGACCGCGAGAAGTCCCTCCTCGCCCGCCTGCCCTTGAAGTCGGCGAAATGGGCGGTCTGGGCCCTGGTGGCGCTCTGGACGGGCTTCACCTTCGGTGGCTATTTCACCCCCATTCAGTCCCTCGGGGCCGGCGTTCTCGACGGATCTCTGGGCTTCTGGCAGAGCTTCTGGATTCTGTTCTATGCCTTCTTCACCATGATGCAGGCTGGCTTCATGCGGGAGCAGGTGTGTAAGTACATGTGCCCTTACGCACGCTTTCAGAGCGCGATGTTCGACCGCGACACCCTCATCGTGAGCTACGACACCGAGCGGGGAGAGCCGCGCGGCAAGCGTGCCAAGCACGTCGACCCCAAATCAGTTGGCAAGGGCGACTGCATCGACTGCGGCGTGTGTGTGGAGGTCTGCCCCACTGGCATCGACATTCGCGATGGCCTTCAGTACGAGTGCATCGGCTGTGGCCTCTGTGCCGATGCCTGTAACACCATCATGGACCGCATGGGCACACCGCGCGGGCTGGTGCGGTATGCCACCCTGAACTCACTGGAGCACCGACTCACAGAGAAAGAGGTTCGGCGCCACTTCTTCCGGCCCCGCGTGCTGATCTACGGTGCCATCCTCACCACTGTTACCCTGGCGATTCTCATCTCGCTGGCGATGCGTACCCCGCTCAAGGTGAATGTGATTCGTGACCGAGGCGCACTTGCTCGAGAGGTGGAGGGCCAGTACATCGAGAACACCTATCGGCTTCAGATCAACAACACCACCGACCAAACTCAGCGATTCGTGATTTTCCCCGTGGGCCTCAGTAAGCTCAAGGCAGACGGGGACACAGAGCTGAGCGTGGAGGCCGGTGCAGTGTCGACCGCCATCGTCAGCCTTCAGCTTCCCCTGGCCGAGGCCGAGGTCCTCACAAAGGGCTCTCACAAGATTGAGATCGTGGTGCGATCCTCCGACGACAAGAATCTCATCGTCACGGAGAAGGCGGCCTTCTTCATTCCTCGCTAATCGTCGCGTGTCCAGCCGCCCCACTCTTCCCTCCAGCCCCGCGCGTCATTGGACGCGCGAGCCCTGGCCCTGGATCATCATTGGCATGCTGAGCACCGTGGTGGTGGCCAGCATCATCACTCTGATCATCGCCATGGACACCACCGACAGCCTCGTGGCGGACGATTACACCAAGCACGGCAAGGCCATCAACCAACGCCTCGAAAAAGACGAGGCTGCCCATCGCCTTGGTATTGTTCTGAGCCCGCGTGTCCTTCCTCAGGGCGAGGGCCTGGTGCGCATCGAGGTGAGCCTTCGCATCGCAGACCCATCGGTGCCTGCCCCTGAGTTTCTCCGCCTCAGCCTCTCTCATCCCACCATGAGCAAGCTCGACACCCAGCTCAATCTCGCCCGGCATCCCTCGGGCAGCTACTTTGTTCAGGCCAGCCCCCCCATGGCTGGGGTGTGGCATGCTGCGTTCGAGAACCCCGAGGGGAGCTGGCGGGTTCGCACCAGACTTGAAATTTCTCCTCAGAGTGCCTTATAAACATGAAAAAAGAGGAGACACAGATGGCGACCGATATCCCCGTTCAAGAGGATGTACGCGACCCCCGGCTTACCCCCTGCATGGCCCGTGCTGCGATGAGCATCGCCTGGCCTTCATTCCTGGCGGCCACCGCCCTCACGGGCCTGTTCTTCTCTAGCGTCGACCCCAACGAGCTGGTGATCTTCAACATTCCGCTCGATCTCGGGCGGCGCGAGGCCTACGGGCTGGGCTTCATGATCTTTTGGGGCTTTGCGGCACTGGCCAGCAGCATGACCTACCTGCTCGCTCGCCCACCCAAGTCCTAGTCGCTCCCGCCGCGCCCTACTCTGCCCCCAGATCCAGCATCTGGATCTTGCGGGTAATGGTGTTGCGGCCAACCTGAAGCACCTGGGCGGCCTCAAGACGACGCCCCCGCGTGAGCCGAAGCGCGGTGCCATAGACGGTTCGCTCAAAGAGCCGCTCAAACCGGGCCATCTCTGCCTGGGCTGCCTCCGAAGGGTTTCGCTGGGCGGCCTGGATAGCCTGAGCCACGGCCCGCTCAAGCGGCTCAAGCCAGGCCGCATCCCCGTCGGGAGACACCATCTCTGGCTTTGCCTGCAGCACCGAAAGCCCAGCAGCCTCTGGCGATACGGGAGGGGTTCCTGCACGTGGCAGCCGAAACTCAAGTGGCAGGTCCTCTAGCTCAACCCGGGGGCTCGGTGCCATCACCGTGAGCCAGTGACAGAGGTTTTCCAGCTGCCTGACATTGCCGGGAAAGGGATGCTGCTGAAGCAGCTGCATCGCCGCAGGAGACAGTCGACGCACCTCACTGCCGAGCTGCCGTGCAGACTTATCCAGAAAGTGTCGGGCCAGCTCAGGGATGTCCTCTGACCGCTCCCGAAGCGGGGGAAGCCGGAGCCGAATGACATTCAGGCGATGAAAGAGATCCTCGCGAAAGAGGCCATCGGCCACCCGTCGCTCGAGATCCTGGTGGGTCGCCGCAATCACCCGGACATTTGCCTTGAGCGGCTGGTGCCCGCCCACGCGATAGTACTGGCCATCGGAGAGGATCCGGAGCAGCCGAGTCTGCAGCTCCAGGGGCATGTCTCCGATCTCATCCAGAAAGAGTGTTCCTCCCTCGGCCTGCTCAAACCGGCCCCGCCGTTGGGCCTGTGCCCCCGTGAAGGCCCCCCGCTCATGACCAAAGAGCTCGGACTCCAGCAGGTCTTTGGGAATGGCTGCCGTATTGAGTGCGACGAAGGCACGGTCGCCGCGCGGGCTGTGCCGGTGCAGCGACTGCGCCACCACCTCCTTGCCTGTCCCGGATTCGCCCGTGATCAACACCGTGGCCGTGGACTGAGAGAGGCGGCCAATGGCTCGAAACACCTCCTGCATCGACGGGGCCTGGCCCAGCATTTCAAAGACCGCCGGCGCAGAGACGGCGTCTGGCTCGGGGCTTCCTCGCCCGCCCCTCTGGCAGGCCTTCAGAATGAGCGCAGTGGCCTCATCCACATCAAAAGGCTTGGGCAGATATTCGTAGGCTCCTCCCTGAAAGGCGGAGACCGCGCTATCAAGGTCTGAGAAGCCCGTCATGATGATGACGGGTAGGTCGGGCAGCCTTGCCTTGACTTGTTCCAGCAGCTCGAGCCCAGTCTCGCCAGGCATTCGGATATCGGACACCAGAACCTGAGGAACCTCCTGCGCCTGCAGCGCACGCATCACCTCCTGCGCGTTCTCAAAGAGCCTGCAGGGAAGATCGGCCCGACGCAGTGCCCGCTCGAGCACCCATCGAATTGAGGCGTCATCATCGACGATCCAGACTGGCTTCATTGGGGCTTCACTCCTTCAAGAACGAGCGGCAAGACCACTTCAAAGACCGACCCGGAGGGGCTACTCGAACAACTGATGGCCCCGCCGTGCTGATGCACCACTGTCTGAGCAATAGTTAAGCCAAGGCCGTGGCCTTGCGGGTGGCCAGAGACCAGAGGATCAAAGATCTCCTCGCGGATGGCCTCCGGAATGCCCGGTCCGTTGTCGATGATGAAGAGTGCGATGGCCAGCCGGTACCGGCGCCGATGCAGCGTCACCTGACGCACTGCACGCGTTCGGAGCACAATCTGCCCTGATTGAGTGCGTGTGGTGCGGGATGCCTCGAGGGCCTGCGCGGCATTCCGCACGATATTGAGCACCATCTGGATGAGCTGTTCAAGATCGCCCTCGAGCTCCGGCAGGCTGGTGTCGTAGTCTCTGCGCACCTCCAGCCCGAGTGGGAACTCGGAGAGGATGAGGCGGCGGACCCGCTCCAGCACCTCATGGATATTCACGGCATGCCGGTTCTGACTGCGACGCACGGGCGCGAGCATCCGATCCACCAGCGCCTGGAGTCGATCGGACTCCTTGATGATGACCTGGGTGTACTCCCGCAGGCTTGCACTCGGGAGCTCGGCATCCAGCAGCTGAG
Source organism: Pseudomonadota bacterium (assembly GCA_041165705.1). Classification (GTDB taxonomy): domain Bacteria; phylum Pseudomonadota; class Gammaproteobacteria; order Burkholderiales; family Burkholderiaceae_A; genus Hahnella. The sequence continues at coordinate 10,547 of JBEAMW010000008.1, read as the reverse complement.
CGGCCCCTCGAATACCGCCAAGCGGATTCTTCACCTCATGGCCCAGGTTACGCAGCAGCGACTGGTTACGCTGAACGATCTCGGCCTGTCGTTCCTCTCGATCAATGCGCTGAAAGGCATCGGGGTCTCTCAGCTCCACAGAAGCCATCAGGCCGCGCTCTGCAATGGTGTGAATGGTGGTGTCGAGATCGACAGCCCCTCGTAGTCCGCCGCGCCAGGTGAGGTGCTGACGAAAGACGCTGTGCTCACCCGACCAGGCACCGGCAAAGGCCAGCTCAGCACTGGACGCATCGGCAATCAGGCTCTCGACATCAACCCCATGCAGCTGCGCCTCGGAGAGGCCCAGCAGGCTCTGCGCCGACGAGTTGGCGTAGGCAACCTGCCCTCGGCTATCCACCAGAATCACGGCTGAGCTCAGGAGATCAAAGAGGCTGTAATCGCTCATAGACGAAAAAAAGGGGGCGACGCGCGCCCCCTCTTCGCGCTACATGCTCTGCGTTTAGGCGGAGTAGTACATGTCGAACTCAACCGGGTGAGTGGTCATGCGGAAACGCGTGACCTCTTCCATCTTGAGGTTGATGAAGGAGTCGATCATGGAATCGCTGAACACGCCACCGCGGGTGAGGAACTCGCGATCCTTGTCCAGACACTCGAGCGCCTGATCCAGGGACGAGCAGACCGTGGGGATCTTCTTGTCTTCCTCGGGGGGCAGGTCGTAGAGGTTCTTGTCTGCAGCCTCGCCGGGGTGGACCTTGTTCATCACGCCGTCCAGGCCCGCCATCATCATGGCCGCAAAGGCCAGGTAGGGGTTGGCGGTGGGATCGGGGAAGCGGACTTCGATTCGGCGGCCCTTTGCACTGGCGACATAAGGAATCCGAATAGAGGCCGAACGGTTACGCGCCGAGTAGGCCAGCTTCACAGGGGCCTCAAATCCAGGGACCAGACGCTTGTAGCTGTTGGTGCCGGGGTTGGTGATGGCATTGAGCGCGCGAGCGTGCTTGATGATGCCGCCAATGTAGTGCAGGGCGAACTCGGACAGGCCAGCGTAGCCATTGCCTGCGAAGAGGTTCTCGCCGTTCTTCCAGATCGACTGGTGCACATGCATTCCGGAGCCGTTGTCGCCAACGACGGGCTTGGGCATGAAGGTTGCGGTCTTGCCGTAGCTGGCTGCCACGTTGTGGACCACGTACTTGAGGATCTGCGTCCAGTCTGCGCGCTGGGTGAGAGAGGAGAAGCGGGTGCCAATCTCGCACTGTCCTGCACCAGCTACCTCATGATGGTGCACCTCAACGGGCACGCCCATCTGCTCAAGGATGAGGCACATCTCGGAGCGGATGTCCTGGAAGGAATCCACGGGGGGTACGGGGAAATAACCACCCTTTACTGCAGGCCGATGGGCCAGGTTGCCGCCGTCGTACTCGATGCCCGTTGACCAGCTGGCCTCTTCCGACTTGATCCGCACGCCGCAGCCGGCCATGTCGACATTCCAGGTGACACCGTCAAAAATGAAGAACTCAGGCTCGGGCCCGAAGTAGGCGACATCGCCAATGCCTGAGGACTTCAGGAAGGCCTCAGCGCGCTTTGCAATCGAGCGGGGATCGAGGTCGTAGCCTTTGCCATCCGAGGGCTCAATCACGTCACAGGTGATGTTGAGTGTGGACTCTTCACGGAAGGGGTCCATCACGGCCGTGGATGCGTCGGGCATGAGGAGCATGTCAGAGGCCTCAATGCCCTTCCAGCCGGCAATAGACGAACCGTCGAACGCGTGGCCAGACTCAAACTTGTCCTCATCGACCTGGTGGGAAGGGACAGAGACGTGCTGCTCCTTACCCCGAGTGTCGGTGAAGCGGAAATCGACGAACTTGACCTCATGGTCGGAAATCATTTTCAAAACGTCTTTGGCGCTGGCCATTGAAAGCTTCTCCTGGTGTTCTAAAAAGTATGAAAAGGACTGCTGCGTTCGGGAGCATACTGTGCAGATTCCATGCCAGCGGCTCTTGGATGAGATTTCTTCAGCCCGCACCGGCGAGCAGGCTTAGGCCCGCGTCGACCGCACCATTATTGTGCCTTAATTTGCACCACTTTAGTGCTTTTTGATTTAACCTGGTGCATGAAGAGCAGCTGAAGCTCGCTCAGCAGATCGAGGCCTCTTGCGCTTGCGGCCCATCGGCTGAGGCCGGGCTGCATCAGGCCGAGCGCCTGGCCGCGTTGGACATCGGCCAATAGGTCCTCCAGGGGGCGGCCGGTGCGCTCCGCATAGAGCAGCGGGTCAACCCCATCGACCAGCCGGAGTGCATTCATCATGAACTCAAACCCGAGGTCCTCCTCGAGGACCCGCTCACTCTGACGATGCCCGCCTGCGGCCCTCTCCACTGCATCCATGTACTGACCGGGCGCACGCAGGCACCACTGACGAAGCGTCCCGCGTTCGGGCAGGCGAAGCTTGCTGTGCGCGCCAGCACCCACCCCGAGGTAGTCGCCGAAGGTCCAGTAGTTGAGGTTGTGCTGGCACTGGTGCCCCTCCCGCGCAAAGGCAGAGACCTCATACCGCTTCAGCCCGGCCGACTCCAAGGCCGCGAGCAGGGCGTCCTGCATCTCGGCAATAAGATCCTCATCGGGGAGCACGGGCGGGCTGCGAGCAAACTCCGTATTGGGCTCGAGGGTGAGTTGGTAGAGCGAGACATGCCCCACACCCAGGGAGAGCGCAGTGGAGAGATCGCGCTGCGCCTCTTCCAGTGTCTGTGAGGGAAGGCCATACATCAGGTCCAGGTTCACGCGGCTGAAGATCCCCACGGCACGCTCGATCGTTGTAATCGCCTGATCGGCACTGTGAATACGCCCGAGCGCCGTGAGGTGATGGGGCTGAAAGGACTGAACGCCCACGGAGAGCCGTGTCACTCCAGCCTCACGAAGCGCCTCCAGCTGAGTCTCTTGGGCAGCACCCGGGTTGGCCTCGAGCGTCACCTCACAGTCGGGCAGGACCCGTAGCCGGGCACGGACATCCGAGAGGAAGCGACCAATGCCCTGGGCTGAGATGAGGTTGGGGGTTCCCCCTCCAAAGAAGATCGACTGGATGGGCCGCCCCCAGACACTGGGAAGCGCCTGCTCAAGGTCGCTCAGCAGTGCCGCGAGATAGCGGTCCTCGGGCAGTGTGCCCCCCTCGCCCAGGCCATGGGAGTTGAAGTCGCAGTACGGGCACTTGCGAACGCACCAGGGCAGGTGCACGTAGAGGCTGAGGCCACTCATCGAGGCCAGCGAAGGCAGAGGTCTCGCGCCGCCCGCCCGCGATGACTCAGGGCGCTCTTCTGCTCGAGGCTCATCTCCGCGGCGGCACGGCCCGAGTCGGTGTCGACAAACACCGGGTCGTATCCAAAGCCGCTCTCGCCTCTCGGCGCCATAGCAATCGTGCCCCTCCAGAGGCCCTGCGCCACGATCGGCAGAGGGTCCTCAGCCGACCGTACTGCGACCAGAACACAGACAAACTGAGCGGCTCTGCCCGACTCAGGAACCCCTTGCATGGCCTCCAGAAGCCAGGCCCAGTCGTGGTCGGAGGTGCGCACACCAGGCCGGTGGTTTAAGGCATCCACCATGAGGCCAGAGTCGTCCGCAAGGGCCGGAAGGCCGGTCTGGGCACTGGCGTGCCGCGCCTTCACCAGGGCGTTCTCAAGGAAGCTCTGAAACGGCTCCTCGCAGGACTGAACACCGAAGACCGACTGTGGCTGAAGGTCCAGGCCAAGCGGCGCCAGCAGGTGGGCCAGCTCGCGCACCTTGCCCGTGCTGCTCGTGGCCATCACCCAGGGCGTCATTGGCTGAGACTCGCCTCTAGCTGGTCGGGGTTCTGCATGAGCACCTGCTGAAGCCCGTGCAGTCTCTGAAGGCCTGCTGTGCCGAGGTTCACCAGTTGGTCGAGCTCCTGACGAGAGAAGGGCTTGCCCTCTGCCGTGCCCTGGATCTCAATCAGCCCGCCGCTCGCAGTCATGGCTAGGTTGAGGTCGGTGTCACAGCCAGAATCCTCTTCGTAGTTCAGATCGAGCATGGGGACGCCCCCCACAATGCCGACCGACACAGCGGCCACCCGATCGAGCATGCAATGGCCGAGCGAGAGCCCATGGAGCGCATCGAACAGAGCCAGGCAGGCGCCGGTGATGCTCGCGGTTCGGGTGCCCCCATCGGCCTGAAGCACATCGCAGTCTAGGGTGATGGTGCGCTCGCCCAGCTGCTCAAGCTGAACCACCGCCCGCAGGCTACGACCGATCAGACGCTGAATCTCGAGCGTGCGACCGCCCTGCTTTCCTCGGGCCGCCTCGCGGTCGCTCCGGGTGTGGGTCGACCGGGGAAGCATGCCGTACTCAGCCGTTACCCAGCCCTGCCCCTTGCCCTTCAGAAAGCCCGGCACCCGCTCCTCCACAGAGGCCGTGCAGAGCACCTGGGTGCGACCAAAACTCACCAGCACCGACCCCTCGGCGTGACAGGTAAACCGTCGCTTAAGGCTAACGGGACGAAGGGCGTCAGGGCCCCGCTGATCTGAACGAATCACGCTCGACATGTGCTTCTCCAATGGGACAAGGGATGGGAGGGGCACATACAATACGGCCCCATGACCATTCTAAGCATGACCGGTTTTGGCTCCGCCTCCGGTGACACCCCCCTCGGCTTGGCAACGGTCGACATCCGAACCGTGAACAGCCGCTTCTTTGAGTTCAGTTCGCGCATGCCAGACGACCTGAGAGGCTCGGTCGAGATGCAGATGCGAGAGCTCGCCCAGCGCCAGGTGTCTCGCGGAAAGATCGACCTGCGACTCTCCATTGCTCGAGGCGAGGCCCACGGCTCACTCTCCACCATCAACCTTGAGCGTGTCTCAGAACTGGCCTCCGCCCTGCGCCAGGTTCAGAGCACTCCCCAGTGGACCACCCTCGTCCAGCCGATGCCCCTCTCCGATCTGCTGCGCTGGCCCGGCGTGATGGCCCAGCAGCAGGTGGACCCGGTTCAGCTTGAGCAGGCGCTGGTTGCCCTTGCCAGCCGAGCATTCGAGGGGCTTCAGGCCTCCCGGGCCAGAGAGGGCGAGCGGCTGGCCCAGATGATTGAAGACCGTCTGAAGGCCATTGAGGGGCTCACGGAGCAGGCCAGGGCCCAGATGCCCGAGGCCCTGGAGGCACTGCGATCGAAGTTTGGCCAACGACTGCGTGAGGCATTCGAGGGGCTTGCGGGGCCCGAGCTTCAGGCCGCCCTCGAGGAGCGGATTCGGGTGGAGGCCCATGCGGCATCAATCCGAAGCGACATTGCCGAAGAGATCGACCGCCTCGGCACCCATGTTCAGGAGGCCCGCCGGGCGCTGGCCTCCAATCAGCCCGTAGGCAAACGGCTCGACTTCCTGAGCCAAGAGCTCAATCGTGAGGCCAACACGCTCGGCTCCAAGGCTGCGGGAATCGCCCTCAGCCAGACCGCCATCGAACTCAAGCTCTGCATCGAACAGATTCGCGAGCAGGTTCAGAACATCCAGTAGCAAAAACCACATGACCTCCATCACTGCCGGCCATATCTTTATCGTCTCGGCCCCCTCAGGCGCAGGAAAGACCAGCCTGGTGAAGGCCCTGCTCGACGACCCTGACTCCCGCATTCGGTTGAGCATCTCCACCACCACCCGCCCGCCCCGCCCGGGCGAGCAGGAGGGCCGTGAGTATTTCTTTACCTCCCGCGAAGACTTTCAGGCCAGGGCGCGCGCCGGCGAGTTCATTGAGTGGGCCGAGGTGCACAGCAACCTCTATGGCACCTCTCGCACCACGATTGCGCAGGCCCTCGGTCGGGGAGAGCGCGTTCTGCTCGAGATTGACTGGCAGGGCGCGGCTCAGGTTCGCGGTCAGTTTCCTGCGCAGGTGACCAGCATTTTTATCCTCCCCCCGTCACTGGACGAGCTGCGCCGGAGGCTGCAGGCTCGGGGTCAGGACACTGAGGCCGTGATCGAGGCCCGCGTGCAGGCTGCAGAGGCCGAGATGGCCCATGCACCAGAGTTCGATCATGTTATTATGAATCAAGACTTTAGCGTTGCTTATGAGGCTCTTAAGGCCTTAGTCACGCGATAGATTTGGCAGCTGTTTGCCGCGATTTTTACAAGGACGCACTATGGCCCGCATCACCGTTGAAGACTGTCTCACCCAGATCCCCAACCGCTTTGAACTGGTCCTCTCCGCCGCCTACCGCGCGCGTCAACTGGCCCAGGGTGCGACGCCCAAGGTCGACTCAAAAGACAAGCCCACCGTCACCGCCCTGCGGGAGGTTGCAGCCGGCCTCGTGGGCCGCGAGATGCTTCGTAAGGTGCCCATCTAAACCGCTTTGCCCCAGACCCTCGAGGCGCTCCTTAGCGCAACCCCCTACCTCGACCCAGAAGACCAGGCCTTGCTCTGCAGGGCCTACGCGTTTGGTGAACAGGCCCATGCGGGCCAGTTCCGCCAGAGCGGCGAACCCTACATCACCCATCCCCTGGCCGTTGCCGGTGTGTGCGCGCAGTGGCGGCTCGATATCGACGCCCTTCGTGCGGCCCTGCTGCACGACACGGTAGAAGACTGCGGCGTCTCCCATGAGGCCATCGAGGCGCAGTTCGGGAGCACCGTATCGGCGCTGGTGCGTGGCCTCACCAAGCTCGACCAGATCGAGTTCCAGTCACGCGAAGAGGCACAGGCCGAGAATTTCCGAAAGATGCTGCTCGCCATGGCCGACGATGTGCGGGTCATCCTCATTAAGCTGGCCGATCGGCTGCACAACATGCGCACGCTGGGTGGTGTTGGCACGGACAAGCGCACTCGGGTGGCGCGTGAAACCCTGGAGATCTATGCCCCGATTGCACATCGACTAGGCCTGAACGGCGCCTACCGGGAGTTTGAAGACCTCTGCTTCGCAGGCCTGCACCCCAAGCGCCATCGCGTGCTGCAACAGGCCCTTCGCACGGCTCGTGGCAATCGAAAGGAAGTGGTCAACCGACTCACCAGCCAGATCGTTGAACACCTCCCCAAGTTTGGTCTCCAGGCGGAGGTGAGCGGCCGAGAAAAGAGCCTCTTCTCGATCTACCAGAAGATGCGCGAGAAGCACCTGTCCTTTGCTGAGGTGCTGGACATCTACGGATTCCGAATCACGGTAGACACCATCCCTCAGTGCTACCTCGCCCTTGGCGCCCTCCACGCGCTCTTTAAGCCGTCGCCCGGTCGCTTCAAAGACTACATCGCACTCCCCAAGTCCAACGGCTATCAGTCGCTTCACACGGTTGTGATTGGGCCTTACGGCACCCCGCTGGAATTTCAGATTCGAACCAGGGGCATGCATCAGGTGGCCGAGGCTGGCGTTGCTGCCCACTGGCTCTACAAGGAGCAGGCCCAGGAGGTGAGTCCACTGCAGCGCAAGGCCCACGAGTGGATGCAGTCGCTGCTCTCGGTTCAGTCCAGCGACCCCCGGGAGTTTCTCGACCACCTCAAGATCGACCTCTTCCCAGATGTGGTCTATGTCTTCACCCCCAAGGGAGCCATCAAGGAGCTCCCGCGCGGGGCCACGCCCATCGACTTTGCCTACACGGTGCATACCGACATTGGAAACCGCTGCGTGGCGGCCCTCATCAATGGCCAGCCCAAGCCACTCGATGCCGAGCTGCGCAACGGGGATATGGTGAAGATTGAGACACGGGCCGACTCAATGCCCCACCCGGGCTGGCTCGGCTTTGTTAAAACCGCCAAGGCCCGCGCGGAGATCCGGCACCTGCTTAAGACCAACACCCAAGAGCGCGCGATTGGGTTTGGTAAACGCCTGCTCGATCAGGCCGTGCGTGCCCTCGGTGCACGCGGGCTGGATGACGAGAGCCTTCAATGGAACATGGTGTGGCACGAGATTCCGGTGAGCAGCCGAGAGAGCCTCTACGCCTCGATTGGGCTGGGCCACAGCCTGGCCAACGTCGTGGCCCGCCGGCTGATGACCAATGCCACAGAGCCCCATGGTCCTCGGCGAGAGCGACGGCTCAGCCCCTTCGCTCAGCGAGCCCTGGCCCTCTCTGCAGAGCACCTCACCCATCAAGAGACAGGCATCACCATCAACGGCTCAGAGGGAACGGCCGTGCAGTATGCCCACTGCTGTTATCCGATTGCTGGTGACAACGCCTGCGGGCATATGCGCGGTGGAACCGGCCTCATGATCCATCGCTCAAGCTGTGTGAATGCCAAGCGCCAGCGCGCAAAGGAGCCCCAGCGCTGGGCGGACATCCACTGGGGCGACCCCATGCACCGCACCTTCGAGACCCATCTGGTGGTGGAGGTTACAGACTCGCCTGGCGTGCTCGCCCTGGTGGCCGCGGCCATCTCCACCGCCAAAGGCAACATCCTCGACCTGCGCATCGAGCGTCAGGACACGGGCCACCCGTCGATGCACATCGCGATTGAGGTGCGAGACCGCCTGCACCTCGCCGAGGTGCTTCGCAAGATTCGACGCACCAGCGCAGTCACCAAGGCCAACCGGGCCACCCGCGTGGGGCGCCTTGACAAGATGCTCAGCCCCCCACAGCCGCAAGGCTAGGCCCTGAGCGCCTACGCGCCCGCGATCGTCATCGAGTCGATCAGAATCGACCCTGAAGTCTTGTTGCCTCGGGTAACTTCATCGGCGCCAACCGCTACGATGCCGCGGAACATGTCCTTGAGGTTTCCTGCGACCGTCACCTCCTCGACGGGATGCTGAATCACGCCTCCCTCTACCCAATACCCAAAGACACCCCTGGAATAGTCCCCCGTGAGCCCGTTCACGCCCTGACCCATCACTTCGGTGATGAGCAGGCCACGCCCCATCGTCTTGAGGAGATGGTCCAGCCCCTTGCCCTTACGGGTCTCGCGGCTGGTGAGATGGAGGTTGTGTGAGCCCCCTGCATTTCCTGTGGTTCGAAGGCCCAGCTTCCGAGCGGAGTAGCTCGAGAGAAAATAGCCTTCCACTCGGCCCGCATCAATCACCCGCCGCGCCTTCACCTTCACCCCCTCGTCATCGAATGGGCTACTGCCGGCGCCCAGGGGAAGAAAGGGGTCTTCATCCAGCGCAATGTGCTCGGGGAAGATGGTCTCGCCCAGGGAGTCCAGGAGGAAGCTTGCGCGTCGATAGAGGGCAGACCCACTCAGGGCCTGCACGAGCGCGCCAACCAGCCCAATCGCAAGCGGGGCCTCAAAAATCACCGGGCAGGTCATGGTGGGAATCCGCCGGGCGCCAAGGCGTGCCAGTGCGCGGCGGGCTGCGTACTCCCCGATCTGACGGGGGTCGGCCAGTGCGCCTGGATCACGGCTGGTGGAATACCAGTCGTCACGCTGCATGTGCTCACCCTGCTGGGCAATCGGCGCCACACTGAGCCAATGCCGGCTGGTGGGGAAGCCACCCATAAAGCCGCGGCTGTTGGCCATCACAAACTGGCCATGGTTTGCTGAAACAGAGGCCCCATCGCTGTTGCGGATCAGAGGGCTCAGCGCCCGTGCAGCGGCCTCACACTCCAGCGCAAGCCTGGCTGCTGCATCGGCCTGGATATTCCAGGGCCGAAAGAGATCCAGCGGCTGAGGCTTCATCTCGAGGTCTTCGGCATCTGGAAGGCCAGAGAAGGGGTCTTCGGCGGTAAAGGAGGCGAGGTCGGCAGCCCGACGCACCGTCTCGAGCAGGGCATCTGCCCTGAGGTCGGCACTGGTGGCGTGCCCCTTTCGATGGCCCCTGTACACGGTGATCGATGCAGCGCGGTCCCGGGTTCGCTCGATGGTCTCGAGCTGACCCATGCGCGCGGTGACGGAGAGCCCACTGTGCTCTGAGACCTCAACCGCTGCGTCCGTCGCGCCCTGGTCGCGTGCCATCTGCAGCAGAGTGTCTGCGGCCTCCTCCAGCTGGGAGGGCTCATAAAAGAAGGAAAATCGGGATTGGGATCTCATGCGGCAGAATATTGCCATGAACACCGACGACACTCTCACCTCGGCGCGCCCTCCTCGGATTGGGCTGGTCTCGATTAGCGATCGTGCAAGCGCAGGGGTGTATCCAGATGAGGGGCTTCCATCGCTCCGGTCCTGGCTTGAGCGCGCCCTCACCCACCCCTGGGAGTGCCATGAGCGCCTCATCCCCGACGAGCAGGCGCTCGTGTCGAGCACCCTGATCGAACTGGTGGACTCGGTGGGCTGTGATCTCGTGCTCACCACTGGGGGCACCGGGCCCTCGCCCAGAGACATCACCCCAGAGGCCACCCTGGCGGTGGCCGACAAGACGCTCCCCGGCTTTGGCGAGCAGATGCGCCAGATCTCTCTGCACTTCGTGCCCACGGCGATTCTTTCTCGCCAGGTGGCCGTGATTCGAAAGCAGTCACTGATCATCAATCTGCCGGGCCGACCCCGGTCGATTCAGGAGACGCTTGAGGGCTTGAAGAACGAACAGGGCGAGGTGGTGGTCAAGGGCATCTTTGCTGCGGTTCCCTATGGCCTTGAGCTCATCGGAGGCCCAAGCCTCTACACCGACCCTGCTGTGTGTCAGGCCTTTCGGCCAAAGAAGTGACCGCGAAGCCGGGCAAC
>JBEAMW010000007.1:0-22022 GCA_041165705.1 Pseudomonadota bacterium | reverse complement strand
CAGTGGGATCTTCACTGGACAGACCACATGACACTCACCGCACAGCGTCGCGGCCTGGGGAAGGTCGAGGGTGTTCTCAAGGCCGGTGTAGGAGGGCGTGAGTACCGACCCCATGGGGCCAGGATAGACCCAGCCATAGGCATGCCCACCAATCTTCTGATACACCGGGCAGTGATTCATACAGGCACCGCAGCGAATACAGCGAAGCATGTCCTGAAATTCACTGCCCAGCAGCGATGAACGGCCGCCATCCACGAGCACGAAATAGAGGTGCTCCGGCCCATCTGGCTCTCCCTTGGCACGCGTGCCGGTGAGCAGCGAGATGTAGTTGGAGATGGACTGGCCGGTGGCCGATCGTGTGAGCAGACGCGCCATGGTGGCAAAGTCTTCTAAGGTAGGCAGCACCTTTTCGACTCCCGTCACGACCACGTGCACCTTGGGCATGATGGTGCACATGCCCTCGTTGCCCTCGTTGGTGACGAGGGCTACCGAGCCGGTCTCCGCGATGACGAAGTTTCCACCAGTGACGCCCATATCTGCACGAAGAAACTTGGGCCTAAGCTGCTCACGCGCCTCTCGGGTGAGCTGGGTAATATCGCTCAGCGCAGGCTTCTGATGCACCTTGGCAAAGAGCTCGGAGATTTCTTCTTTGTCCTTGTGAATGACCGGCGCAATGATGTGACTCGGTGCCTCATTGTTGTTGATCTGAAGGATGTACTCCCCAAGATCGGTCTCCACCGGCTCAACCCCCGCGGCCCGCAAGGCGTCATTCAGTGCCATTTCCTCAGACACCATTGACTTCGACTTGGTCACCGTCTTGGCCTCGTGACGCCGCGCGATCTCCACCACCATCTGACTCGCCTCGGCCGCAGACTCTGCGTACAAGACCGTCGCACCCGTTGCAGTTGCGTTGCGCTCGAAAATCTCGAGATAGAGGTCCAGCCGAGCGATCGCCCGGTCACGACGCTCTACGGCAGCCGTTCGCGTGGCCTCGAAGTCGATCTCTTGAATGGCGACTGAACGGGCCGTGACGAATTTCTGACTGAGACGCTTGAGGTTTTTCTGCAGCCTGAGGTCGGCAAGCTTCTGGCCTGCGCGCGCCTTAAAGTGCATGGACTGAACTTGCATACGGCCTCTCTCTTATCCCTCTAACTCGCCGGCCAACACCTGCGCCACATGCAAGACCTGGGTCTTGTCGTCTCCCTGACGACGCAGACGGCCTTCGAGGTGGAGCATGCAGCCCAGATCGCCCAGCACCAGGGCCTGAGCGCCAGTGGCCTGAACCTGACTAATCTTCTCATCTGCAATGGCTGCAGAGACATCACTGTACTTGAGGGAAAAGGTTCCACCAAAGCCGCAGCAGGCTCGGCTGTCTCTCATCTCGCGAATCTCCAGCCCGGGGATCATCTTCAGCAGGCGACGCGGCTGCTCCTGCACCCCGAGTTCTCGAAGACCGCTGCACGAGTCGTGGTAAGTGATGGCGCCCTGGGCACGGCCTGGCACCTCGCTCACCCGCATCACGCGGACCAGAAAGTCGGTGAGTTCATAGACGCGGGGGGCCAGGTCCGCCATGCGGCGCCGAAGGCTTGGATCGTCCGAGAAGAGCTCCACATAGTGCACCTTCACCATGCCGGCACAAGAGCCGGAGGGAATGACCACATAGTCGTAAGGCTCGAGCAGGGCCAGGACGCGCTCAGCCAGGCGATGGGCGGAGGCGCGATCGCCCGAGTTAAAGGCCGGCTGACCACAACAGGTCTGGTCGGGTGGAACCACCACCTCACATCCCGCGCGCTCGAGCAGGGCGAGCGTAGCAAACCCGATCTCGGGTCTCATGAGGTCGACCAGGCAGGTGACGAAGACCGCAATTCGTGTGTTTTCAGTCAGTTCGGGGGCAGACATCTTTGACATCCCTTTGTAAACTTCCATTCTGCCATTTCACCTATCGAAAAGCATGCACCCCGCCCCACCCCCGGTTACCCCGCCGAAGCCCGCGATTCAGGTTATTGAGCGAATGAACGCGCTCCTGGATGTGCTGGCTCGTCAGGACGAGCCGGTGGCCCTGAAGGCGCTGGCCCAAGGAACTGGCCTCCACCCGTCGACTGCCCACCGCATCCTCAACGACCTCGTCCTCGCCCGCATGGTGGACCGAACTGAGCCGGGCCTCTACCAGCTCGGCATGCGACTGCTCGAACTGGGCAACCTGGTGAAGGCACGCCTCAATGTCCGCGACGCAGCGGCCGGCCCGATGCGAGAGCTTCACCGTCTCACGGGAGAGACCATCAATCTCTCGGTTCGGCAGGCCGATGAGATTGTCTACATCGAACGAGCAGTCAGTGAACGGTCTGGAATGCAAGTGGTGCGCGCCATTGGGGGCCGTGCCCCTCTGCACCTCACCTCAACTGGCAAGCTCTTTCTCGCAGCAGACGATGTGAGGGCTGTTCGGTCGTACGGCATGCGCACGGGCCTTGCAGGACAGACGCGCAACAGCATTACCAGCCTGAACCTGCTGGAGCGAGAACTGGAAGAGGTTCGTCAGAAGGGCTTCGCCCGAGACAATGAGGAGCTTGAGCTTGGGGTGCGCTGTATCGCTGCAGCGATTCGGGATGACGCCGGCCGACTGGTGGCCGGATTGTCGATCTCTGCGCCTGCAGACCGTGCCAATGACGGCTGGCTACAAGCTCTTCAGCAGACCGCCGAACAGATCTCTCAGGCGCTGGGGTTCGATCGAGGCGCCTGATCCGCCTGCTGAACAATCCAGCGCCGTAGCCGCTCTGCGTCCTTCAGGCGCTGGTCCTTGCCACTGGCATCCAGCATGATCATGATCACGGGCCGATTGTCTACCTCGGCCTGCATCACCAGACAACGCCCAGCCTCGCGGATGAAGCCGGTCTTGGACAGACCCAGTTCCCACTGATTGCCACGCGCCAGGGCGTTGGTATTGATGAACTGTGTGACACGGCCGCGCACCATGACACTGAGCTTGCGGGCTGTGGAGTACTCGCGGATATCCTCCACTCGATGAGACTCCTCGACGAGCCTCACCAGATCTCGAGGGCTCGAGACATTGGAGGCGCTGAGGCCCGTGGGCTCCACAAAGCGGCTGTCCACCATGCCGAGTTGTTTGGCCTTGATGTTCATTGCCTGCACGAAGCTATCGAGTCCACCCGGGTAGGTACGCCCCAAGACATGGGCTGCCCGATTCTCAGAGGACATGAGTGCCAGGTGCATGAACTCCCCACGGGTGAGCCGCGTACCCACGGCCAGTCTCGAACGAGCGCCCTTTTCGAGGTCTGCATCGTCCTGGGTTACCGTGAGCATCTCATCCATTGGAAGCTCAGCTTCGGCCACCACCAGGGCCGTCATGAGCTTGGTGATGGATGCGATCGGCAGCACTGTGTTGGGATTCTTCTGGAACAGCACCTCACCAGAAATCTGGTCTACCACCATCGCCGCCGACGAACTCAGCGCTGCAGTCGACATGGCGGACTGCACCCCCATCTTGGAGCGCGCAGACATGCGATTCTTGGGGTCACGTCGAACGACGCGTTTAGTTTTGGCCTGAGGGGCCGCCTTCTGCGCCTTTGCGGATCTCTGAGCGGCCGACTGTGACCGGTTCTGCTTGACTGACTCCGTGGCCTGAACCTGGGCGCCCACAATCAGACCACCCAATCCAAGGGCCAACACCACGCGCTGGAACGCTTTATTCACACAAATACTCCTCAGACCGAACGGGCGAAGTCTAGCAAAAAACATCAGAAATTCCGAGCCTTAAGCCGTGTTTCTCGAAAATATTTCGAGAGCAAGCTGCACGGTCTGCCGGTGGACTGCCACGGTAAGGTCAATCGGCCTGGAATAGCCACCTGCCATTGCAACGGCAAGGGGCAGCTGCTGAGACTGAGCCCAGCAAAAAACACGCCTATCACGCTCCGCCAGCCCCGCGAGGCTCACCGAAAGTCGCCCCAGTCGATCCTGCTCAAGGGGGTCTGCGCCCGCTAGATAGATGAGAAGGTCGATCTCCGTCTGGGCCTGGAGAAACTGCAGCGCACTTCCCACGGCCTCCAGATAGTCCGCATCACCAGCCCCATCCTGCAGTCCAATATCCAGGTCGGAGCGAGGCTTGCGAAAGGGGTAATTCCGTTCGCCGTGAACCGACACCGTCACGACGCTGTCGTCCGACTGAAAGATCTCTGCTGTCCCATTGCCTTGGTGCACATCGAGGTCGAGCACGGCGATGCGGCGAAGACCATGCGACTGTTGAAGCACGCGCGCAGCAACGGCTGCGTCGTTAAAACAGCAGAAGCCCTCGCCTCGGGCTGGGCCTGCATGATGCGTGCCCCCCGCAAGATTGATGGCGATGGGAGCCCCTCCAGATCGACGCCCCTCCAGCGCTGCCTCGGCGGCAGCAATCGTGGCCCCGGTGGAGCGACGGGAGCGCTCCACCATCTCGGGGGTCCACGGAAATCCGATGGTTCGCATCTCCAATGGGCTCAGCTGATTGTGGACCAGGGCCTGCACATAGGACGGCGCATGGGCCAGGCTAAGCTGCTCGTCAGTTGCAGCAGGAGGATCCATCAGCTGAATCCCCGGCCAGTGGGCAATGGACTCTCGGAGCATGCGGTACTTCTCCATCGGGAACCGGTGCCCCTGCGGGAGTGGAAGCACAAAGAGGTCTGTGCTGAAGGCCTGAATCCGCATGCGACTAGCGCGTCAACTGCTTCTCGTCCGTCACCTGCCCACCAAGGGCAATCACCCCCTCTCTCAAGAGAGCGTAGGCCTGGGCAAGCGCATGCTCAGCCTTTGCGCGCTCATCAGGCCCCAGCTTCTGGGCCGAGGCGCCGGTGAGCTTGACCCCCAGCTCCAGGTGTCGCTTAGGCGGGAGCGAGGCCTCCCCCGGAATCGGCCCCGAAGGAAGGCTATAGATCTTGAGATGAGGAAACGCCTGCGCCACGGTCTCCAGCAGCGGGGTGACGGTGGCCTCGAAGATCTGCAGCACTGTCATGGACCAGTCGATCTCCGCATGCGCCTGAAACCAGTCTCGATAGTGCGTATCCAGGATCCATTCCATCATGGGCCAGGACATCACCGGGAAGCCCGGCAGAAAATAATGACGGCCAATGGAGAAGCCTGGAATCCGGTTGAAGGGATTGGGAACAATCTCCGCCCCTTCTGGGAATTCACCCATGCGAAGCCGCTCCGGAGTGAGCGGCTGCCCACTCTCCTGCGAGCGCTGGGCAATCAGATCGCGGGCTTCGGGGTGCAGCACCAGGGGGCGACCGAGGGCCTCTGCCGCAGACTGCCGGGTGTAGTCATCTGGGGTGGAGCCGATCCCGCCCAGGCTGAAGACCAGGTCTTGCGAGGCAAAAGACTGACGGAGCAGTTGGGTGCAACGGCTCGGGGAGTCGCCGAGAATACTCACCCAGGAGAGTGCGAGCCCACGCGCCGCGAGGATCTCTTGAGTCTTTGCAAAATGACGGTCCTCTCGCTTGCCGGAGAGAATCTCATCGCCCACGATGATCAGACCAATCTCAAGCGCTTCCCGCATGGCTCTATGTGTCTCCTTTAGGTGCCGTGGAGGCTGAGAGTACTCCAGGTTTTCTGAAGCCTTTTGACAGACACAGGAACGGGCGTCTTGAGCTCCTGGGCAAAGCTCGCCACCCTAAGCTCCTCAAGAAGCCAGCGAAAGCCAGTCGCCTCATCCGAGAGGGCCGCCCGCTGAGACTTAGCCCACCGCCAGAAGGGCAGCTCTACCGACCGCACCTCTGCCATCCGTTGATCATCACGAGATGGGTCTGCCCGACGCTTATCGAGTCGAAGACTGATGGCCTTGAGATAACGGGGCAGGTGCTTGGCCCGCTCATCGGGACAGGACAGCACGAAGCCCTTGGGCATCAAACGCTGGAGTTGTTCCTGAATGTCCTGCGCGACGGGGTCGCTGGACTTGAGCTGAGCCAGTCGACGTTGAACCTGAGTCCACTCCAGGATCACGCCGCTGAGCCACCGAACCGTTTCCTGGGCGATCAGCATCAGCCGAGCGCGGCCGGCCTGTGCGGTCGCCTCAAAGGCCTCCTGGGAGTCGGGCCAGTCCCCGGCCAGAAAGGCTCTGCGGATGGCCAGCAGGCTCAACTGGTCGGCCAGGCTCTCCTTTTCACCGAGCGCCACCCAGCCCACACTGAGTTCACGATTCTTCTGCAGGTCTCGCTCCAAGGCTCGGATCTGCTCCTTGGAGGAGAGCGCAAACAGCCGGGCAAGCCCGCGCAGGTGCATGGCCTTGGCTCGATCGGGGTCATCCAGCAGGCGAAGACAGACTCCATCGCCCACATCCTCAAGGGCCGGGTAGCCACAGAGGCTCTGCCCGGCCTTCACCACCTCCATGACAGGCTCCAGCCGCCCAAAGCTCCAGCCTCGATGCACCGTGTCATCCTGAACCGGCGCGAGGGCCTGGGTCGCCTTCTGTCCGTGTGCCTCTTTCAGCGCCTGAAGACTTCGGCCCTGGCCCAGCAGTCGCCCGTGCTCATCCATCACACGGACCCAGGCGGTGAGGTGAGGCGGCAGGGTCTCGCGCTTGAAGTCATCTGGGGCCAGGGCAATACCACGGGCCTGGACCACATGCCCAATGATGGCCTTCAGCAGGGGCTTCTCCCCCTCCCGACCACGCCATGCCTCGCAGAAGGACTGCACCAGCTCCTCGAGCGGGAGGAGCTGGCGACGCAGCCGCTGGGGTAGGCTCTTGAGCAACAGGTGCACCTTCTCCTTTAGCATTCCGGGCACGAGCCAGTCGAGCCGGTCCCCTTGAAGCTGATTGAGCGCTGAGACCGGTACGCTCACCTGAAGCCCATCATCGGACTCACCCGGCTCAAACCGATAGTCCAGTGCAAGCGCGAGGCCCTGCTGCTGCAGCTGCCTGGGAAACTGCTCGGTGGTGATGCCGGCCGCCTCATGCCGCATCAGATCCGCCTTGGTAAGAAAGAGCAGGTTTGGCTGATCCCTCTGGGCCACGCGCCACCACCGCTCCAGGCTCTCCAGGTCGACCACTGACTCGGGAAGGTGGGCCTCGTAGAAGGCCTCGATCAGCCCTTCATCGACCAGGAGGTCTTGCCGACGGGCCTTGTGCTCCATGCGCTCGACCTCCCGCATGAGCTGGAGGTTGTGTCGATAGAAGGGCAGGCTGCAGTCGATCTCCTGGCCCACCAGTCCCTCTCGAATCAAGAGCTCCCTTGCCTCTCGAGCCTGCTGAGGGCCAAGACGCGACCAGGCCACCCGCCTTCTGGCGTAGATGGGAAGGCCATAGAGGGTGCCGCGTGCATAGCCCACCGCACGGCCCGCCTTCTTCTCCCAATGCGGCTCGGAATAGGACACCTTGATCAGGTGGGCAGCGGCGCGCTCTACCCAGTCGGGCTCAATGCTGGCGATCGTGCGGGCATAGAGCCGGGTGGTCTCGACCTGCTCGGCCGCCATCAGCCAGCGCGGGGGCTTCTTGGCCAGAAACGACCCCGGCCAGATCGAAAACTTAATGTCATGCGTCCCCGCCCAGAGCGTGCCGGTCTTTCCGGGTTCGTCGATCCGGCATCCAATGTTGGAGAGTAGACCCGTGAGAATGGACTGGTGCAGCCTCAGGTCATCGGCTGGCTGTTCGTTCTCTCTCCACCCCTGGGCCAGCACCCAGTCATGAACCTGCCGATGGAGATCCCGCCACTCCCGCACCCGGAGGGGCGAGAGAAACTGAGACCGAAGGGTCTGGTCCAGCTTGCGATTAGAGGCCTTTTCCTCAAAGGCCACCTGGATCCTGTCCCATAGCTGAACCCAGCTCTTGAATTCACTGCGCTCATGCGCAAACCGTTTGTGGGCCGCGTCGGCCGCCTGTTGCTGGTCCTGGGGCCGCTCTCTTGGGTCCTGGCAGGACAGGGCCGAGACCAGGATGATCATCTCCCGCAGGCAGCCTCCAGCGCGCGCAGCAACGAGCATGCGAGCCAGACGGGGGTCCAGGGGCAGCTCTGCAAGGTCCTTGCCGATCTCTGTGAGCGCCAGTTGATCGTCTAGGGCCTGAAGCTCTCTGAGCAGCGAGAGGCCGTCGGCAATTGCGCGACGAGAGGGCGGATCCACAAAGGGAAACTGCTCAATCTCTGAGAGCCCGAGCGCCTTCATGCGCAGAATGACCGAAGCGAGCGAGGAGCGATGAATCTCTGGATCCGGATGGACTGGCCTGGAGAGAAAGTCGTCCTGTGAGAACAGACGAATACAGATTCCCGGGGCGAGCCGCCCTGCGCGGCCTGCGCGCTGGTTGGCCTGCGCCTGGCTGATCGGCTCGATCTGGAGCTGTTCCACCTTGCCCTTGATGCGGTAGCGCTTCACTCGGGCGAGGCCCGTGTCGATCACCACCTTGATGCCTGGTACGGTGAGCGAGGTCTCAGCAATGTTGGTGGACAAGACCACGCGTTGGCGGCCCGTGGGCCGAAAGATTCGGTTCTGGTCGCCCTGCGCGAGCCGGGCAAACAGGGGCAGCACATCCACCTGCCTCAGCACCGGGACCAGTGCATCTGCCACTGCTCGAATCTCCCGTTCCCCGGGCAGAAAGACCAGCAGGTCGGCACAGTCACCTCCCCGAGCCAGGCTTAGCCCCTCCTCCACGGCCGAGACGACACGCTCAACCAGGTCGTCACGGTCGGAGGCGGGTGGCCGCCAGCGCGTCTCCACGGGGTAGAGGCGGCCTGACACCTCAAAAATCGGGGCGGCCTGCCCGCCCACAGAGAAATGCTGGGAGAACTTCTGCGCATCCAAGGTGGCCGAGGTAATCACCACCCGAAGCTCGGGCCTGCGGCTGAGCAACTGCTTGAGGTAGCCCAGCAGGAAGTCAATGTTCAGGCTGCGCTCGTGCGCCTCATCAATGATGATGGTGTCGTAGCGGCGCAGCAGGGGGTCTGCCTGAGACTCGGCGAGCAGCAGACCATCGGTCATCAGAACAATGGGCTGGCCTCGGCGGCTCTGGTCTGAGAATCGAATCTTGTAGCCCACTGCCGCACCCGGCTGAGGACCACACTCGGACTTCAGCTCCTGGGCAATGCGTCGCGCAACGCTGGTGGCTGCGATCCTACGGGGCTGGGTGTGGGCAATGGACCGGCCCTTGGCCGCCCGCCCTGCGGCCAGGGCAATCTTCGGCAGCTGGGTGGTCTTGCCCGAGCCCGTCTCTCCGCAGACGATCAGCACCGGGTGTTCAATCAGGGCCTGGGCAATCTCGACCCAGTGAGCACTCACCGGGAGGCTCTCATCGAATGCAATGCCCCGCTCGGCTGCGCCGCGACGGAGGTCTTCAGAGCTAGGGCGCGCGCAGTCAGTCACAACAAAATTATACTGTCGCGATGTCACCCACTTCCTCGCAGGATGTCCTGCCCTCCTCCGCCGTTGGAGACGAGTTCGTCTCATGGCTTCGTTCCGTTGCCCCGTACATTCACGCCTTTCGAAACAAGACCTTTGTCATTGCTTTTCCGGGAGAGCTGGTCACGGAGGGGCGGCTCGAGTCGCTGGTCCATGACGTCGCCCTGCTCCAGGCCATGGGGATGCGCATCGTTCTGGCCTATGGCTCGCGGCCGCAGGTTGAGGAGCAGCTACGCCTGAGAAACATCGAAGCCCGTTACGCCAATGGCGTGCGCATTACCGATCGGCCAGCGCTCGAATGCGCGAAGGAGGCGGCCGGAGAGCTCAGGCTAGACATCGAGGCGGCCTTCTCCGCCGGCCTTCCGAACACCCCCATGGGAAACTCCCGCATCCGAATTCTCAGCGGTAATTTCGTCACCGCTCGGCCCGTGGGCATCCTCGGCGGCGTCGACTTTGAGAACACGGGGCTGGTGCGCAAGATCGAAGTAGAGTCGATTCGGCAGGCCCTTCTCAGTGGCTCGATTGTCCTCGTGCCTCCTCTCGGCTTCTCCCCCACTGGTGACGCCTTCAATCTCACCCTCGAGGACGTCGCTGCGAGCCTCGCGGTTGCGCTCGACTGCGACAAACTCATCTTCATGGTGCCGCCTGAAGGCCTGCCCCAGAACGAGGATCCCGAGCAGCCCCTGATCGAGATTTCAGAGGATCAGGCCGAACGCGTGCTCAAGGAAGGGCGCCTCAACGATGAGGCGGCCTTCACCCTCAGCCACGCCCTTCGCGCCTGCAGAGGGGGTGTAGAACGCGCGCATCTGGTGCCCTATACCCGTGAGGGGAGTCTGCTGCTTGAGCTTTTCACCCACGATGGGGTAGGGGTCATGCTGGTGGAAGAAAACCTTGAGGCCCTGCGTGCCGCGCATGTGGATGATGTCGCCGCCATTGTGTCGCTCATCGAGCCTCTCGAAGCCGATGGCACCCTAGTGCCAAGGGGCCGAACCAATATCGAACGCGATATCGACCGGTTCACGGTGATTGAGCACGACGGGGTGATCTTCGGCTGTGCAGCGCTCTACCGCTTTCCCGACTCGCCCATGGGCGAACTGGCCTGCCTCATGGTGCGGCCAGACACCCGTGAGAAGGGCGACGGAGAACGGCTCCTCAAGAGCGTCGAACATCAGGCCCGGCAGCAGGGGCTTCGTGCCTTGTTTGTGCTCACCACCCGAACCACCCACTGGTTTCTCAAGCGAGGCTTTCAGCCCGCCCAGGTGGACGAACTACCCGAGGTTCGCCGAAACGCTTACAACTGGGATCGGAAGTCCCAGGTGCTCATCAAACGTCTGTAGCAGGGGCCAGGCCACCCCGAGCAACTGGGGCTGGCCCGGCATGGGCACATCCAGCCACCGGGCCATGCAGGGCTCGCCCTCAGGGTGAGGAATGAGCGACTCGCCCTGCCGCAGCAGGCGACAAAACTCAGGCAGCCGTGGCAGACGAACCACATGATGTGGATCGTCCTCAGCAGTCGCCTGCGGGCGGGGTGGAATCACCTCTGCAAGTGCGACCACCGGAAAGCCTCGGCTCAGCCGATTGACCCACCGCCTAACATCAGACTGGGCTGAGAGGTCGGAGATCAACGAGATGGCCTGGGCGACATACAGCCACTCCCCCTCGGGGCTAGCCCAGACCTGAAGGCCACGCTCATGAACGAGAGACTGCAGCCAGGGCATCAGTCGAGGCGAGACCTGAGTCGGGCCTCGCCAGGCGAGAGGCTCAGGCCGCTCGACCGTTCGCGAGAGGACCAGACGACGAATCTGCGAGACCGCTGCCTCCTGCAGCCCAGAGGCGTGAGGGGACTCGTGCAAGAGGGCGGTTAAGACATGCAGGGTGATGTCGGGAGCGGCCTGCTGGCGCAGCTGGCGCTCGAGCGACAG
Source organism: Pseudomonadota bacterium (assembly GCA_041165705.1). GTDB lineage: Bacteria > Pseudomonadota > Gammaproteobacteria > Burkholderiales > Burkholderiaceae_A > Hahnella. The sequence continues at coordinate 10,731 of JBEAMW010000007.1, read as the reverse complement.
GCCTCCTTCGGCCAGGGCCGGGGGGGGTGCTTCTGGGCGTTGGGCAAGCAGCTCGTCGAGGCCACTGAGTAGGCCATCCAGTGCCGACTCAAGCCCCTCTGGCGCGCTGGTCAAGCGCGAAACCCCATGGCCCGGGCCTGAACGATCTGCTGCTGGGCGCGAATGCCTCGTGCCAGGTCGCGTAGGCGGTCACAGCCTTGCCGAGCCTGTTCCAGCGGCTCATCTGCCTCGTCCAGTGCCTGCGGGAGACTGGCATTGAGAATGGCCACTCGCAGGGCCTCGAGCTCGGACTGCAGGTCAGCCAACTGCCCTTCCACCTGGTCCATTGCATCGAAGAGTTCGGGACTCGAGGGGCTGGCCTCTAGGCGTGGCCTTGGTGCATCCAGCACCGGGCTGGGCACCGGGGTGGGCACAGGCTCGAGTGCAGGTGCGGGGTCGGGCACATGGACAGGCTCCTCCCTCGCCTCCTGCATTCGCCAACGACCAAACGCAGACCGCAGGCCCATGAGCTCTACAACACTCAGCAGAAAGCCCAGCACCGCCAGGGGAATCAGAATGGTCCAGGCGCTCAGCGCCTGAGGTGTACTCCCTGAGAGGTGGGCGGGAGCATCCACAAGCACCTGCATGAGAAATGCCCAGTCCACCAGAAGTGGCCAGAGCGCGGACCACGCCGACTCCAGCAGCTCAAACCCTGGAAAGGCTGAGGCCTGGCTGGCCCAGGCGGCCGGGGAGAGGAGATAGAGGTGGAGGGCCTGCATCAGTAGGCCCCAGGCCAGCAGGGAGAGCACTGCGACGCTCCAGGCCAGTGACCGGTTCAGGCTCTGCTGGAGTCGTTGCGGACGGATCTTAATCATGGGGCGCCCAGTCTATCTCAAGGGCTAGCCGCGCCGGATAGAGGTCTCCGTTGGGCTGGAGCAGGACCAGCCACCGAGCCCCCTCCAGCGGCTGAGCCACCGCCACGGGCACGCCCCTGGCGAGGCCAACCTGCCCCCCCCAGTCTGCCGCGCGCAGCGAGGCCTGGTCGAGGGGCAGCACCCAGGCCACGGCCGAGGCGTCGAGCATCTCCACGCCCTCACTCGTTCTCAGACTCAGGCGCACGGTGCCACCCGTCGCCAGACGCTGCCTGTGGAACAGGCCTTGTCAATCCCATCGAGCATGCGCTCATGCGCCTCTCGCTCGTCCTCTGGAATCGAGGCGGCCAGCACTGAGGCCTTGACCCCAGAGAGGAGCGTCGACTCCCCACCCTCGGCTGAGGGGCTGTCAACCAGCATATCCAGGGTCTCCTGGCCGCGAGTCATGCAGAGATAGACCTCTGAGAGGAGTTCAGCGTCTAGTAGCGCGCCGTGCAGGACCCGATGCTCATTGATCACGCCATATCGGGCACAGAGTGCGTCCAGCGAATTGCGCTGGCCTGGGTGGAGATCGCGGGCCATCCTCAGCGTGTCGGTGACCCCACCCGCCAGTTCACTCACCACTGGAAGACCCAGACGGGCCAGTTCGGCATTGAGAAAGCCCACATCAAAGGGGGCGTTATGGATGATGAGCTCGGCCCCTTCGATAAAGGCCACTAGATCTCCTGCCACGGCAGAAAACAGGGGCTTGTCGCGAAGCTGGTCCCAGGTCATGCCGTGCACCTGCGCAGCCCCCTCGTCCACCTCACGCTCGGGGTTTAGGTACACATGGAAACGCCGGCCAGAGGGTCTTCGATTCAGGAGCTCGATCGCGCCAATCTCGATGACGCGATGACCGTCCTCAACCCTCAGGCCTGTTGTTTCCGTGTCGAGTATGACAAGGCGCATGAGGAAGCCCAGGCGTAGACACTGGGTAGGATAAAGAGGGTGAGTAGCGTGCCCAGTGACATCCCCCCAACGATTACCCAGCCAATCTCCTGACGGCTCTCAGAGCCTGCACCGCTGGCCAGCGCGAGAGGCAGGGCGCCGCAGACGGTCGCAATGCTGGTCATGAGGATGGGTCTAAACCGAAGGGCAGTAGCCTTAAGCGTGGCCTCCCGAATATCCAATCCCTGCGCTCGCAGCTGATTGGCGAACTCCACAATCAGAATGCCGTTCTTTGTGATGAGGCCGATCAGGGCGATCAGTCCAATCTGGGAATAGACGTTCAGGGAGCCCCCAGTGGCCAGAATGGTAACCAGGGCGCCGGTCATGGCCAAGGGCACGGTGACCAGAATCACCAGGGGATGCAGGAAGCTCTCAAATTGAGCGGAGAGCACCAGGAAAATAAAGAGAAGAGCGAGCACAAATACAAAATAGATCGCGTCCTGCGAGTCTCGATACTCGCGGGTCTGGCCGTCATAGTCGAGCTGGAAGTTCTCTGGCATGACCTTTCGCGCAGTCTCCTCAACAAACTGGAGTGCGTCACCAAGGGCAACCCCGGGCGCGAGGTTCGCGGAGATACTGACTGCCCGCTGCTGGAGGAAGTGATTCAGCTCACGCGGTGCCACAGCCTCCTTCATCTCGACCAAACTGGAGAGCGGAATCAACTGCCCATCTCTGCCCCGAACCGTCATCGCTCGAATCGTGTCCGGCGTGCTCCGTCCCTGCGGGGAGAGCTGAACCAACACGTCATATTGCTCGTTGCCCTTCTTGAAGCGGGTCACCTGTCGTCCGCCCAGCAGGCTCTCCAGGGTGCGCCCAATCGCATCCACCTCCACACCGAGTTCGGCTGCACGCTCTCGATCGATCTGGAGCTGCAGCTCGGGCTTGCTGATCTGCAGGTCGGTGTCCACGCCTTGCAGCATGGGGCTCTTGGAGAGCTCGGTGACGATCTGTTCACTCACCGCAGAGAGCTGCTCCATCGGCGCCGAGGAGAGCACAACCACCTGAATGGGCCGCGCCCGGGGGTTCTGCCCAAAGGAGGGCGGCGTATTGACGAAGGCGTTAATGCCTGGAATGCCCAAGACCTTGGGCTGGATCTCTCGCTGAAGGTCTATCGTGGAGCGCTGCCGGTCCTCCCAGGGCACGGGTCGATAGAAGGCGATGCCCTTATCGGGAGTGGGTGCACCCGCGATCACGAGATACCGGTCGGTCTCTGGAACCTTGGCAAAAATGTCCTCGATCCTGAGGGCATACCGAGCGGTGTACTCAATCGAGCTTCCCTGCGGCGCGCTCATCACCGTAAAGAGGAGGCCCCGATCCTCTACGGGAGACAACTCCTTCTTGATGTGACTGCCCAGCCAGACGCCCACCCCGGCCACGAAAACTGCCGCGAGTCCCATCCAAGCAATATGTCCCAGCAGGCGAGAGAGCAGCGCGGAATAGCCCGAGCTCATGCGGTCGAACCAGCGGTCGAAGACCGCTCCAAAACGCTTCAGGGCACCACCCGTCTGCCCACCAGCCCCATGGGGCTTGAGCAGACGGGAACACATCATCGGCGAGAGCGTCAACGCAACAAAGCCCGAGACAATCACTGCACCTGAGAGGGTGAGAGCGAATTCAACAAAGAGGCGGCCAGTGCGGCCCGACGAGAACGCCATCGGAGCAAACACAGACGCGAGCGTGAGGGTCATGGCGACCACTGCAAAACTAATCTCGCGCATCCCTTGAAATGCAGCCTCGATCGGCTTCATGCCGTCCTCGACATGGCGCGCAATATTTTCCAGCACCACGATGGCATCGTCGACGACCACCCCAATGGCCAAGACCATGGCCAGAAGCGTGAGGGTGTTTACAGAGAAACCAAACAGGTGAAGCAGCGCAAAGGTGGTGATCAGCGACACGGGGATGGTGACGATGGGAATCAGCGCTGCCCGCACATCCCGAAGAAAGATGAAGACGACGAAAGCGACCAGCAGGGCCGCCTCGGCAATCGTGGCCACCACTGCATGAATTGACCGCTCAATGAACACAGAGTTGTCGTTGGCCACATCCAGACCCGCCCCATCGGGGAGGTCGGACTTAATCAGAGACAACGAGGCGCGAACCCCTTCGGAGATGGTGAGCGGATTTGCAGTGGCCTGTTTGATAATGCCCAGTGCCACGCTGTTACGGCCCTTGAAGCGGGCTACGCGTCCCTCAGTGGCTGGGGCTACCTCCACCCTGGCCACATCTTTGATTCGGACAAAGGCAGCGCTCCCCTTCGGTGATCGCAGAACAATGCTCGCGAACTCCTCAGGAAGCTTAAGGTCGGTGGGGGCCATCACCGAGAGTTCTCGGCCGGGGGTCTCAATACTCCCTGCGGGAATTTCTACATTCTGACGCCGCAGCGCGTTCTCCACGTCCTGAACAGTGAGTCCAAAGCTGGTGAGCTTCTGCGCATCAAGCCAGATCCTCATGGCCTGCCGGCGTTCACCAAAGATCCGAACATCTGCAACACCCGGAAGCGTCTGCAGGCGAGGTTTCACCACCAGGTTGGCGAGCTCGGAGAGTTCCATGAGGTTGAGCTTTTCGCTATTCAGCGTGAGCCAGAGCACCGGCTGGGCGTCCGCCTCAACCTTAGAGATTCGGGAGTCATCGGCGCCCTCGGGAAGGCGCGACCGCACGCGAGAGACCCGGTCGCGGACATCAGAGGCGGCGCTGTCGGGATCGCGAGAGAGGTTGAAGCGGGCCGTGATCGACGAGGTTCCGGTTCGTGAGACGGAGGTGAGCACCTCAATCCCCTCAATGCCTGCGATCGAATCCTCGAGCGGCTTGGTGATCTGAGACTCAATGATCTCCGGCGAGGCCCCTCGATAGTCGGTGTCTACCGTTACCGACGGCTCATCAATCTTCGGATACTCGCGGATGGAGAGCTTGGTGAGGCTCACGGCACCCACCAGCGTGATGATGAGCGACAAGACCGTCGCGAAGACTGGTCGCTGGATGCAGATCTCAGAGAGCTTCATGACCGACTAGCCCTGGCCGCCAAGCACCCGCACAGACTGTCCAGGGGAACGAATCTTGAGCTGCCCCGCTATCACCACCTGATCCCCGGCGGTGAGGTCGCCTCGAACCTCCACCTCACGCTCCAGACGCAGACCAACCTGCACGGGCACCTTCGCCACCTTGCCGTCTTGCACTTTCCACACGAAATAACCGGCCTTCTCCCCCACCAGGGCCTCCTCAGAGACCACCAAAGCCCCCTGACGGGCCAGCACCGTGAGGCGAGCACGACCAAACACACCTGAGCGCAGACGCTGGGCGGAGTTCTGCACCCGGCTGCGGATCTGCAAGAAACGGCCATCGGCCTCCACCCGTGCATCGACCGCAGCCACCTTTGCAGTCAGCGGCTTCTCGAGCGCGTCGGCCTCCACCCTCACCCCCTGATTCACCTGCACCAGGTGGGCATAGCGCTCAGGAACCCGAAAATCGAAGAAGAGCTCTTCTGAATCCTCAAGCGATACGAGGGCCTCTCCCTCTTTGACATAGCCGCCCGGGCTGATCTGCCGGAGGCCCACCTGCCCGGCAAAGGGCGCTCGGATCTGGGTGCGAGCAAGCCGCGCCCTCGCGAGATCACGGCGAGCGGCCGCGATCGATGCATTCGCACGCGCCTCGTCCAGGGCCCTCGAGCTGATGAAGCGTTGGGCAAACAGGTCTTCCGCACGCTGACGGTTGGATTCTGCAAGGCGGGCCTCTGCCTCGGACTGGGCGAGTTCGGCCTGAATCAAGGCGTCATCCAGGGAGATCAGCAGGTCGCCCGCTTGAACACGCGCACCGTCCTTAAAGTGAATCTTGGCCACCCGACCCGCCACCTCAGGGCGGATCAGCACACTCTCTACGGCCCGAAACTCACCGGTGGCCACCAGTTCATCCTGGAGATCCCGCTGCACCACGGGCTTTACCTCAACCCCAGGAGAGGGGCGACCCGATGGCCCTGCGGCAGCACCCTTCTCAGCAGTCGGACCGCTGGGCTGAACGGGCGATGCTGGCTTGAACTTCCACCAGACGACACCGCCGGCCAGGACAATCAGAACCAGCAGAACCCATCGTATTCGACTCACAGCTCAGATCCTTTCCGTTTTGGGAACGCCACGATTCGCCAGCTGGTCTGCGCGCTCATTCTCGACATGGCCATCATGCCCTCGCACCCACTGCCACCGCACGTCGTGAGGTAAGAGAGCAGAGTCTAGCGCCTGCCACAGATCTTGATTGGCAACCGGCTTACCTGCGGCTGTCTTCCAGCCCTTGCGCTTCCATCCCGCGAGCCATTGTTCCACACCATTCTTGACATACTGAGAGTCGGTCACGATGCAGACGGAACATGGACGATTGAGCGCCCTGAGCCCCTCGATGACCGCCATGAGCTCCATGCGATTGTTGGTGGTCTGAGCCTCCCCTCCAAACAGCTCTCGCTCAGCCGCCCCGAACCGGAGCAGGACGCCCCATCCGCCGGGCCCCGGATTGCCCTTGCAGGCGCCGTCGGTATAGAGGTAAACCGACTGGCCTCTGGCCGAGGGCGCGTTCATGAGCGGACCTGGGCGCTGGTGACAGGCTGCGCGCGGCCCGCCTTAGCCCGTTCACGCGACCAGTCTGCGCGAATCAGCCTCATCCCCGACCGACGCTTGGTTGCTCCCAGCCAATAGAGGCTCCCCAGGGCGGGCCACCATCGGGCCCCAGCGAGCTCCATCCAGGCGAGCCTCTCCCAGCCTGACTCAGACTGACACACCGGGCGATAGAGCCCAAAGGCTCCCTGATTCACTTCGAGCCCGAGGAGTTGGCACCAGTCCCGAAGCCTACGATAGGAGATCCATCGTCCCGCGATCGGCGGAAACAGGACGGGGCTCATGGGACGGTGAAAGGACCACAGGCTGTAGGGGTTTAGGCCCACCACCACCAACTGACCCTCCGGGATGAGAACCCGCTCCACTTCTCGGAGCAGCGCGTGGGGATCCTCCACCAACTCCAGAGAGAAGAGTAGAACCAGAAGATCGACGGAGTCGGACTCCAGGGGCAGGGCCTCAGGTGTACAGATAATCTCAGTCGACTGGGGCTCAACCTGGCCGAGGGTGGGCGCGTAGAAGCTCAGGCGACTGCGAGTCGAGATTCGATTCTCAGCAAGCGCGTGCAAGCCTCCTGGGCCGATTTCGAGGGCCTGATATCCGAACTGATCGGCGAGGCGCTGATTCAGCCAGGCCTGGGTCGCGGCCTTCAGGCCAGCCCCACTGGGTGACGCAAGCCACCGGGGCCATGCATCATAGGGGTTGAGTCGAACCGGTTGAGCCATAGTGAGAGAGACAGATGAAGATCGATGCAATTGATGCCTTCTCGGACAATATCATCTGGGCCTTCGAGGGCCCGAGAGGAGGGGTTGTCGTGGTCGATCCGGGTGATGCAGCGCCGGTTCTCCAGTACCTCCTGGAGCGGTCAGCCTGGCTGGAGGGCGTGCTGATTACTCACCACCACCATGACCATGTGGGAGGGCTGGAGGGCCTTCAGGCCGAGGCGCCTCGCGCTCCGGACGCCGATGCCCTGGCCCGCATTCCCGTCTATGGCCCAGAGGACTGTGTCTCAGCGGGGGTGACCCATGTCGTTCGGGCGGGCGACCGGGTCCCGGTCGGCACGGGCGGGCGGAGTGCAACAACCCTGGCAGTTCCTGGCCACACGCAGGATCATCTGGCCTTCTTCCTGGACGGCCCGCCAGCAGTGCTTTTCTCAGGGGACACCCTCTTTGCCGGCGGCTGCGGGCGACTGCTCGAAGGTACTGCGGAGCAGATGTATGACTCCCTGACGAGGCTCGATCAACTGCCCGCAGAGACTCTGGTCTACTGTGCCCACGAATACACGCTCTCGAACCTCCTGTTTGCCGCGCACGCCTTTCCCCAGTCTGATGCAATTCAGGCCCGTCTCAAGTCGGTGACTGCGCTTCGGTCTGCGGGTGGCAGAAGCCTGCCCAGCACGCTTGGCGTGGAGCGCGATACCAACCCCTTCCTTCTTGCACCAGACCTCGAATCCTTCCGGGCCCTTCGCGCGGCCAAGGACAGCTTCCGGCCCGCCGCCCCGCCGGTGAATCCACTCTAAAATGCGCTTATGTTGAATTCAATTTGCTCTGGCGTGGCCAGACCCGCCGGCGGCTGGCTGTTCGCTCTCCTCTGTTCCACCGCCCTGTTATCGGGATGCGCCACCACCGCGCCTGAGATGGCCAGCCCCTCCGTAGCACCGCCTGCTGCGGCCCAGACTGCGGCGCCTACCGAGTCCACAAAGGTTCATCCGCTTCTGGCTCCTGGCCTGAAGTCGGAGCCGCCAGAATCCATCAGCAAGATCGACCCGGCCGCTCAGGCAGCCCTCCCCGTCAAGCGTCCGCCCGATGTGCTCGATCGAATCCGTAAGGGGTTCGCTATGCCGGACCTTCCCCCGGAGGTGATTGCGCCTCACATCAAGCGGTTTTCTGCAAAGCAGGACTACCTGGATCGCGTGTTCGAGCGGGGCGGCCCCTATCTCCATCACATCGTGGAAGAGATTGAGGCACGAGGCCTGCCCACCGAACTGGCCCTGTTGCCTATCGTCGAGTCCGCCTTCAATCCACAGGCCACCTCCCGAGCGAAGGCTGCCGGCCTCTGGCAGTTCATTCCCTCCACTGGCCGCGTCTTCGACCTCAGCCAGAACTGGTGGACCGATGAGCGCAGAGACGTGATTGAGTCCACGCGTGCAGCCCTCGAGTACCTTCAACGGGTCTACTCCCTGCAGGGGAATGACTGGTTCCTCGCACTGGCGTCCTATAACTGGGGAGAGGGATCGGTCTCGCGGGCGATCAAGCGCAACCAGGCGCAAGGGCTGCGCACAGACTACCTCAGCCTCAAAATGCCGAAAGAGACGAGAGGCTATGTGCCGCAGCTCATCGCACTGCGAGAGATTGTCCGGGATCCCGCCCGATATGGCGTCACCCTGCCCCGCATCGAGGACCGCCCGCATTTCGTGGCCATTGACAAGACCACCTCTATCGATCGTGATCTAGCCGCTCGCCTTGCTGGGCTCAGTGTCGAAGAGTTTCGAGCCTTGAATCCCCACCTAAGGCGCCCGGTGATCACGGTGAGCCGCACCAGTCGGATAATCCTGCCCGTCGAGTCAGCCCACACTTACCAGCGCAACCTAGAAAACCACACCGCCAAGGGTAAACCGCTGGTGTCTTGGAAGCCCTACACCCTGCAGAAGGGCGACACCCTTGCAAAGGTCGCGGCCTCCCGAGGCGTCACTCCCCAGACCCTTGCCGAGGCTAACAGCCTGAAATCCGCGAGGGCGAAGCTGATGCCTGGTTCCAGCATCCTGGTGCCCATCAAGTCCGGCGAAGGGAGCAGCCAATCTGCAAAGATCGAGTCTCAACTCGCTGGCTTTTCTGGCGCCAAGACGGTGGAACAGATCACCATCCCTGCCAAGACCTACCGTGTGAAGAAAAAGGACACGCTGCAGAAGATTGCGCGTCGCTTTGGCCTGTCTGTTGCCACGCTTCGGCGGCTTAACCGGCTCGAAGGAGAAGTGCGTGCCGGTATGCAGCTGGTTATTCGGCCCGCCCAGCGAAAGACCATCACCGAGCGGGTAAAAGCGGACTAGAACTGTTTAAGCCGTGCGAAGCGGGCGTACGGTGAGCGACCGGACCAGCTTGGCAAAGGCCTCGAAGCCTTGAATGCCGCTGGCCTCGGCCTGCCTGCACCAGTTCTGTAGCGCTGCGATGGCCTGCTCCACGCTCATGCTCCGCTCGGCCCAGATGGCCTCAAACTCCGACCGAAGCTCAGAGGCACGGCGGCTGAGGTCTTCTTGTAGACGAGCCGACTGGGTCTTCTCCACGAGACGGGTGAGCCGGGCAAAGAGCTCGTACTTGGAGGTGAGCACCGCTTGAATGGTCTCAGCATCGATCTGAAGCTTGTTGGGGCTCGTGAGCAGGCCGGGAGGTAGCGCCCGGGGATGCGCCAGGCCAACCAAGGAGAGCAGCCGGATATACATCCAGCCAATATCGAACTCATACCAGCGAGACGACAGCTTGGGGGAGGTGGCGTTGGCATGGTGGTTGTTGTGGAGCTCCTCGCCACCGATCAATATCCCCCAGGGAACAATATTGGTGGAGGTGTCGGGGCTCTTGAAGTTGCGATAGCCCCAGAAGTGGCCCACGCCGTTGATCACACCCGCGGCGAAAAAGGGAATCCAGGCCATCTGCACTGCCCAGACTGCCAGGCCCAGGATGCCAAACAGGCTGAGATTCAGGATGAGGCAGAGGCTGACGCCCAGGGCAGAGCGCTTGGTATACAGATTGCGCTCAATCCAGTCGTCGGGGCAGCCGTGCCCGTAACGATCGATGAGAGGCTGGTCTTTGGCCGCAGTGCGATAGAGCTCTGCACCCCGCCACATCACTTCGGGGAGTCCACGAGTCTGCGGGGAGTGGGGGTCTTCCTCGGTTTCGCATTTCGCATGATGTTTGCGGTGGATTGCTGCCCACTGACGCGTCACCATGCCCGTGGTAAACCACAGCCAGAAGCGCAGGGGGTGGGATACCAGCGGATGAAGGGTGAGCGCCCGATGCGCCTGGCATCGATGGAGATAGACCGTGACCCCAATGATGGTGAGGTGCGTCGCCGCCAGCGTGTAGAGCAGAACGCCCCACCAATCCCAGCCCGTGAGTCCAAACCGAAACCAGTCCACTGCAAACAGAACCCATGCGTCCAAAGCGCTTTTCTCCCTATGACACTTTTTTGAATTGTCCCATGCTTCAGGCCTTGCGAGACAAGATCACCCCATAGAAGCCGTCCGTTTGGGTGCGATGAGGCCAGAGTCTAAGGTCTCCCAGTTCCGAAAAGCAGGCCCAGGATTG
>JBEAMW010000006.1:0-14302 GCA_041165705.1 Pseudomonadota bacterium | reverse complement strand
GGCTGAGCAGGCGCTCACTCACAAAGCTTCCGATGAAGCCTGCAGCGCCGGTGACGAGGATGCGTCGCGTCATACCCAGTCCCTCGGCTTGATCAGCTCGTAGAGCCTGGCCTCGGGCGACCCGGGCTCCGGCGACCAGTCGTAACGCCATTTCACGATGGGCGGCAGGCTCATGAGAATGCTCTCCGCCCGCCCACCACTCTGCAGCCCGAAGTGGGTGCCGCGGTCGTAGACCAGGTTGAACTCGACATACCGGCCACGGCGATAGGCCTGGAAGTCCCGCTCACGCTCGCCATAGGCCAGGCCACGACGGCGCTGCGCAATGGGAAGGTAGGCGCTCACCACCGAGTCACCAACGGCTCGGGTCATGGCAAAGCTCTGCTCAAATCCCAGCTCGGCAAAGTCATCAAAGAAGATGCCCCCAATGCCGCGGGCCTCGCCCCGATGCTTCAGGTAGAAGTACTCATCGCACCACTTCTTAAACCTTGGGTAGTAGGCGTCCCCATAGGGCGCAAGCGCCTGCTGGCAGGTTCTGTGGAAGTGGCTGGCATCCTCTTCAAACGGATAGTAGGGCGTGAGGTCCATCCCGCCACCGAACCACCAGATGTCCTCTTCGCCCGCACGCGTGGCCTTGGCCACGAGCACCCGCACATTCGCGTGCACGGTGGGCACATAGGGGTTGCGGGGATGAAACACCAGGGACACCCCAATGGCCTCAAAGCCCCGTCCAGCGAGCTCAGGCCGGTTGGCGGTGGCCGAGGGCGGCAGCCGATCTCCCCGCACATGGGAGAAGCCCACGCCCGCGCGCTCCATGAGATTGCCCTCTTCCAACAGACGAGATCGTCCATCTCCCCTCAAAGGGGAATCGTCGGGCTTAACCCAGGCATCTTCAAAGAAGCTCTGGCCATCCTCCGCAGCCACGGCTGAGGTGATGCGGTCCTGCAGGCCCAGAAAGTAGCTCCGCAGCTCTTGGATGTCGACGCTCATTTTTACGCCTCCTTTACTGGTTTCCCAAGGCGTCCAATCGCCTCATAGATCAGCCCGTAGGACGTGGGCACGGAAGGCTCATAGAGGTTGCGGCCATCAAAGACCCGCTTGGACTTGAGCTTGGCCGCCAAGCCTTCAAAGTCTGGGCTGCGAAACTCCTTCCACTCGGTCACGATCACCAGCGCGTCTGCGCCCTCCAGCGCATCGACCGCCCGTTTGGCGTAGTCGATGCTGTTGCCTAGCACTCGCTGGGCCTCTTCGATGGCCACCGGGTCATAGGCACAGAGCGTGGCGCCGCGCTCAAGCAGGGCCTGGATCAGCACGCGGCTGGGCGCCTCTCGCATGTCATCGGTGTTGGGCTTAAACGCCAGCCCCCAGAGGGCAAACCGCTTGCCCACCAGGTTGCGACCAAAGGCTTTCTCGATCTTCTTCACCAGCACCGACTTCTGTGCGTCGTTGGCATCTTCCACGGCGTTGAGCACCTTGAGGTCGTGACCATTCTCGCTGGCCGTCTTGATCAGTGCCTTCACATCCTTGGGAAAGCACGAACCCCCGTAGCCGCAGCCCGAGTAGAGGAAGCTGTAGCCAATGCGCGAGTCGGATCCAATACCCAGACGCACCTGCTCAATGTCGGCACCGAGGGTCTCTGCCAGGTTGGCCAGCTCATTCATGAAGGAGATTCGGGTGGCCAGCATGGCATTGGCCGCATACTTGGTGAGCTCTGCAGACCGCACATCCATCACCATCAGTTTGTCGTGGTTACGCTGGAACGGGGCGTAGATCTGACGCATCACCTCCACGGCCCGGGGGTGGTCTGCACCGATCACGATGCGGTCGGGCCGCTGGAAATCCTCCACTGCAGCGCCTTCCTTCAGAAACTCAGGATTCGACACGACGTAATAGGGCGTTGTGGACTGGCGCTCTGCCAGCGCCTTGGCGATCTCTGCGCGAACCTTATCGGCCGTGCCCACGGGCACTGTGCTCTTATCCACCACGATCTTCTCAGACTGCATATGCAGGCCAATCGACCGGGCCGCTGCGAGCACATATTTCAGATCGGCCGAGCCATCTTCATCTGGGGGGGTGCCGACGGCAATAAACTGAACAAGGCCAAAGGCCACACTCTCTTCCACCGACGTGGTGAAGCGCAGCCGGCCAGCGGCCACATTCTTGCGCACGACGTCAAGCAGCCCAGGCTCATGGATGGGAATACCGCCCTCATTGAGAATCTTGATCTTGTTCTGATCGAGGTCGAGGCAGAGCACATCGTTACCTGCATCAGCAAGGCAGGCACCCGTAACGAGGCCCACATAGCCCGTGCCCACAATTGAAATCTTCATTCGGCCTCCCAGCGCGCATTGATGTGTCTGTTCTGAATTCTACAGTTTGGCGTGAGAGCACCCTGAGGAGAAAGAAAATATAGGCCGTATAGTTAATGCCAGAAAAATTAATTCCATTCAAAATTTATTTGCCAATTACTCGGCCCTCCATTATTATTGGGTAGCTAATTTATTACCCCCCCTCATTTATTAAGGAAAGAAATGGCCAGTTATTCTGAAATGATGGCTCAGATCGAAGAACTGAGAAAGCAAGCTGAAAAGCAGCGCAAAGAAGAATATTCAACCGTGCTGAAGACCATTAAAAAGCAGATTGCGGAGTATGGAATCTCGGCTGAAGAACTCGGATTTGGCGCGGCCTCCGCACCTGCCAAGCGAGGCCGAAAACCCGGTCGCCCTGCATCTGCAGCCAAGCCCGCTCGCAAGCCTCGCGCAAAGCGCGCCACGGCTGGAACAAAGGTAGCGCCAAAATATAGAGATGGTGCTGGCAACACCTGGACTGGCCGCGGCAAAATGCCCACCTGGCTGGTCAAATCCATGGCAGAAGGCCGCACCCTCGAGTCCTTCCTGATTCAGGCAAACGCCTAAACGCTCTTGAGCAGGGGCGCGCTGCGCCTCTGCTGGTTTTCCCTCTGCTACACTGCCACGCATGATCCTTGTCACAGGCGGTGCTGGCTTCATAGGAAGTAATTTTGTTCATCAATGGCTGCAGGCCGAGGATGAACCCCTCCTCAATCTCGATGCCCTCACCTACGCGGGCAACCTCGAGAGCCTCAAAGACATTCAGAATCACCCCAGGTATCGATTCGTCCACGGCGACATTCTCGATTCAGGTCTACTGGCCTCTCTATTCCAGAATCACCCCATTCGCGCTGTGGTTCATTTTGCTGCGGAATCCCATGTAGACCGCTCGATTCACGGTCCTGAGGCCTTTGTCAAAACCAATATCCAGGGCACCTATTGCCTGCTTCAGGCTGCGCTCTCCCATTGGAAGGGGCTCACAGGGCCCCAGCAGGCTGAATTTCGGTTTCTCCATGTCTCAACCGATGAGGTCTATGGCTCACTTCAGGCCCAAGACCCAGCATTTGAAGAAACCACCCCGTATTCGCCCAACAGCCCCTATTCGGCGAGCAAGGCGGCCAGTGATCACCTGGTTCGGGCCTGGCACCATACCTATGGCCTGCCCGTGCTCACCACCAACTGCTCAAATAACTACGGGCCTTATCAGTTCCCCGAAAAGCTTATTCCGCTGATTATCGCGAACGCGCTCTCCGGAAAACCACTGCCCATTTATGGCGATGGCATGAATATCCGAGACTGGCTGTATGTGGGTGACCACTGCGCCGGAATCCGGCGTGTGCTCGAGGCAGGCCGCCCCGGAGAGACCTACAACATTGGCGGCTGGAACGAGCGGCCCAATATTGAGATTGTGCGCACCATCTGCCGCCTGCTGGATGCCAAGAGCCCGGCCACTGCGAAGCAGGCCGGCGGCCAGCACGAAAACCTGATCAGCTATGTGAAGGACCGCCCTGGCCACGATCGCCGGTATGCGATTAACGCCAACAAGATTTTCAGTGAACTCGGCTGGAAGCCCGCCGAGACATTTGAAACCGGGATTGAAAAAACCCTCGACTGGTATCTCCAGAATCAGGACTGGGTGGCCCGCGTTCAGTCAGGGGATTATCAGAACTGGATTCACCAGCAGTATGGCTCAGGAGCGCAGGCATGAATCGACGCGGCATTATCCTCGCCGGCGGATCGGGCACACGCCTGCACCCCGCCACCCTTGCGGTGAGCAAGCAACTGCTGCCCGTGTACGACAAGCCCATGGTCTATTACCCGCTGAGCATTCTCATGCTCTCGGGCATGCGCGACATTCTTGTTATTTCTACCCCGCAGGATACCCCCCGATTCCAGCAGCTGCTGGGCGACGGGCAGCAGTGGGGCCTTCATCTCCAGTACGCCGTTCAGCCCTCTCCGGATGGCCTGGCCCAGGCCTTTCTGATTGGCGAGGACTTTCTCCAGGGTGGGCCCAGCGCCCTCATCCTCGGAGACAACCTCTTCTATGGCCACGACCTCGCCCCACAGCTTCGGCAGGCCGATCAGGCGCAGGCCGGTGCCACCGTCTTTGCCTACCCCGTGACCGACCCCGAGCGCTATGGCGTGGTGGAGTTCAACGCCCAGGGCCAGGCCATCTCTCTTGAAGAAAAGCCGGCCCAGCCCAAGAGCCGATATGCCGTCACTGGGCTCTATTTCTACGATCAGCAGGTGGTGGAGCGGGCCAAATCGCTCAAGCCCTCAGTCCGTGGTGAGCTTGAGATCACCGACCTCAATCGGCTCTATCTTGAGGCGGGCGAGCTGAATGTGCGGGTGATGGGGCGCGGGCATGCCTGGCTCGACACCGGCACCCACGACTCCCTACTGGAAGCGAGCCAGTTCATCCAGACCATTGAGAAGCGCCAGGGCCTTAAGGTGTCCTGCCCAGAGGAGATTGCCTGGCGTCGGGGCTGGATCAATAACGATCAGCTTAAGGCCTTGGCCGCACCGCTCGCCAAGACGGGCTATGGCCAATACCTACTGCGGCTGCTCGATGCGCCCGTGTTTACCTCTCAGCACTAGGTCCAACCCATGAAGATTGGTCGGCTCGCCCCCTTCGCTGATGTGCTGCTCATCGAGCCTCGCGTCTTCGGCGATGCCCGCGGCTTCTTCTTTGAGAGCTTCAGTGCACGGGTCCTGGCCGAGCATGGCCTGCATGCTCAGTTCGTGCAGGACAACCACTCCCGTTCCAACAAGGGGGTACTTAGAGGACTGCACTTTCAGAGGGGCGATATGGCCCAGGGCAAGCTCGTTCGAGTGGCTCGCGGGGCGGTCTACGACGTGGTGGTGGATCTGCGCCTGTCCTCGCCCACCTTCGGACAGGCCGCAGGCCATCTGCTCAGCGAGATCAACCACAATCAGCTCTATGTTCCTCCGGGCTATGGCCATGGTTTTCTGGTGCTGGAGGATGGCACCGACTTTCTCTACAAGACCACTCAGTTCTACGCGCCTGAGACTGAAGGGGCTGTGCACTGGAATGACCCTGCCCTTCAGATCCAATGGCCGCTCGCTGCGCTCGGCCTGCAAGCGCCCCTGGTATCGCCCAAAGACGCAGAGGCTCCCAGCCTCGCCCAGGCGCAGGCCCGGGGCCTGCTCTTCGATTGAAGCCACTCATTCTTGGGTCCACCGGCCAGCTGGGCGCCGCCCTTCTGGCCCGGGCCAAGAGCCTCGGGCTCGAGGCCCATGGCACCGGCCGCTCCGAGCTCAACTTTGCTCACTGCCAAGACAATCCCCTGGGCTTCGAGGCCCAGCTCGGGGCCCTGATCGACGCCCATACGCCCAGTCACATTCTGATTGCTGCAGCCTATACGGCAGTTGATAAGGCCGAGCAAAATCTCGACACCGCAGAGGCCGTTAACGCCAGGGCACCGGCGAGCATTGGGCGCGTGGCTGCGCTCAGGGGCATTCCGGTGGTGCACTACTCCACCGACTACGTCTTCAATGGCCAAAAGCCCCTCAGCCAGGCCTATAGCCCCAACCCCGCCATCGACCCCTTAGACCCCCAGAGCGTCTATGGCCGCACCAAGGCGGCAGGGGAGCAAGGACTGCTGGGCAGTGCATCGGACGCCCTGGTGTTCAGGACGAGCTGGGTGTTCTCCGCCAGCGGCAACAACTTTCTCAAGACCATGATTCGGCTGGCCCAGGAACGCGAGCATCTCAGGGTGGTGTCAGACCAGGTAGGTGCGCCCACCAGTGCCGAGTGGCTCGCCGAGGCAAGCCTGCAGATCTGTTCTCGCTGGCCGCTGCCCAAAGCCTCGCCGCCCCTGCGAGGGGTGTACCACCTCACTGCTGGAGGCTCGGTGAGCTGGCATGGCTTTGCGCAGTCACTCCTGGAAGGGGCGCGAGAGCTTGCGCCCGAGCGACACTGGACGATCCAGTCGAACGAGCAGATCGAGGCGATCACCACGGCGCAGTTCAATGCGCCAGCGCCACGCCCTCAGAACTCACAACTGGACTGTGCACGCACGGAGGCCGACTTCCAAATCAAACGGCCCGCCTGGCAGGACCAGATGCGGGCCGTTCTCAGAACGCTCTTAGGCGCCTGAGCGGTTACTTCACGCGGTTGCGGTACTCGTGCGTGCGGGTGTCGATCTCAATCTTGTCCCCAATCTCCACAAAGGCAGGCACGGAGATCTCAAAGTCGGTGGGGGCGATGCGAGCAGGCTTCATCACCTTGCCAGAGGTGTCGCCCTTCACGGCAGGCTCGGTGTAGGCCACCTCACGCACAACCGAGGTGGGCATCTCCACTGAAATAGCGCGGCCGTCGTAGAACACCACCTCTACGGGCATGCCGTCTTCGAGGTAGTTGAGGACATCGCCCATGGAGTCGGCTTCCACCTCAAACTGGTTGAACTCCACATCCATGAAGACATACATCGGGTCTGCAAAGTAGGAGTAGGTGGCTTCCTTGCGGTCGAGCACGAGGTCTTCAAACTTCTCGTCGGCCTTGAACACCTGCTCAGAGCCAGAGCCCGAGAGCAGGCTCTTGTACTTCATCTTCACCACGGCGGCGTTGCGGCCGGACTTGTTGTATTCGGCCTTCAGCACGACCTGAGGCTGGCCGTCGAGCATAAACACGTTGCCGACGCGGAGTTCTTGAGCGATTTTCATAATGCGAGTCTTGGAGTGAAAGGGTGGGAGTTAGCCCCTGATTCTAGCTGACTCCGGCCGTTCCTCCATCAGGGCCAGCAGGCGGTCTTCTAGGGCGGGGCGCTCAGCCAGCCCCCGACAGGCGTCCTGCAGGTGATCCCGCATGGGGTTCCAGTCCACCAACATTCCCTTCCAGCAGGCCTGCAGGCTGGGTGATTCCGCCATGCCATTGAACACAAAATGCAGCGCCTCGAGGTGGACCATCGCGTGAGAGGGACGAAAGACCTGGTCGAGCCAGCCGTCAAGCTTATCCCGATGGGCCATCGCCTCCTGACGATAGGGCTGCCAGACAAAGGGCACCCGCCAGCGTCCTGCTGCGGCCCAGTGCGCGCGCACAAAGGAGTCCTCCCCCCGGACGAAATTCAGGTCGCAGGCCTGCAGCGCAAGGTCGAACTCGTCATGGGTGAGGGCCAGGCCCTGAGGGCGGTAGAGCACCACTCGCTGAAACCCCTCCGGCAGCCCATGCTGATCGAAGGCTTTCCTGAGCTCGGCCCAGGGCGCATCGGCGTAGCCAAAGCCCATCACCAGAAAGGTCTGCTCATCGGCCCCCAGCTGCGCCCGCATGCGGGCCCGCTCGGCCGCTCCGGCCTCCTGCCAGGTGCCTCGGATCAGACCTGGCCCGCGGGGCGCAAAACTTGGTGCCATCCAGACCCGCTCCGCGGCAGGCCCTCGAGGGTTCTGGGCCATGCTGCCTGCCGGGTGCAGCAGACGCCGCACCTCAGCGTCTGGTGCCCGAAGCCCCTGGCAGTCGGCCGCCCACGACTCCGTGGCAAGGTAGTCCAGCGACACTCGACGACATCGAGCCCCCAGTGAATAGGCCCGCTCGAGCTCCATTCGAAACTCCAACGGCGCCTCGTGCTGAAAGGCCTCCACCACCAGATCCGGAACCGCATTGAGGTCGAGATTGGGGGGGCGCCGGGCCAGGTGAACCCCCGGCGGCAGGATGGGCTGCATCTGGTCGATTAGGGCCTGCTGGTCGATCACCAGCCGCGTCTCACAGCCCCGTGCGGCAAGGCCCTTGGCCAGCCGCAGGCAGACGCCTGCATCGCCGTAGTGGTCCACCACGCGGCAGAAGAGGATGGCCTGGTTATCCCGATTCATGGCCTGAGTATGCAGCGCTGGCATCTCAATTGCTTTAACCCCTCCAATTTCTATGGACTCTCGAGACCAGAGGTCGTCATGAGCAGCATTAACGCCAACACCGTCAGTACGGTTGCCCAACTCTCGCTCGTCAAGACGGAGCGCCAGATGGCCACCGCCATGCAACGGCTGTCCACCGGGCTGAAGATCAACTCAGCTGGAGACAGCCCCGTCGGCATTTCGACAGCGAGTCTCCTCAGCCAGAAGGTGAAAGGCCTGACCAAGGCGATTGAGAACGTCAATTCCGCCGTGGCCCTGCTTCAAGTGGCAGACGGCGCCACCGGCAAACTCTCCGATCAGCTCACGAGAATGCGTGAACTCGCCATGCAGGCCGTCTCAGACACCCTCTCAACCGACCAGAAGGGCTACCTCGATGTGGAGTTCCAGGAGCTCCGCAAGGAGGCGGCCCGAACCATTGAGCAGACCACTTGGAGTGGGGAGCCCCTTCTAAACGGCCAGGGCGGAGAGCCCGTTGGCGAGGTGCCCGTCTATCGAGTCACCTCCTCCACGCTAAAGGCCGATCAGCTGCTGAGCAGTACCACGGCGTTCTCGGTTGAGGGTGCAGACCTGAGCGAAGAAAACCTGAGTGAAGAATTCGTCGGCCCGAGCAGCTGGCGTCTTGCAGGCAGACTCTCGGCCAGCATTGATGACAATGCCGTCACAGCCACCTACACCGTGGGTGATGCGGTCTACACGCTCACCCCGAAGACATTTGATCCCGACTCTGGACGTGTCGTGTTCTCCGATGATGAGGGGCTCAATGGCCTTGTCCTGAGAGGAACGGTCATTCTTCGACTCGAGGACGAGGCTGGAGAAGCCATCGACCTCACAGATGAGACGGTTGCAATTGAGGCCGCCTACTCCGGAGCGCTGGCCGCAGTCGAACAGGGTGACCTCAAGATCAATGGAACTGATATTGGCTCCAGCAAGGCCGAAGACGATCAACTCTCCCCCCCAAGCAACGCAGCCGCGAGCGCAATTGCTCGTGCAGCCGCTATCAATCGTGTATCCGAACTTACGGGCGTTCAGGCCAAGGTAAACGAGAACATCATGACGGGTACGGCCATGAGCCGTGGGCCAGAGGTGTCCGGACGCATCACCATTAATGGAGAGACCACCAAGCTCGTCACCTCGGTTCCGAACAACCCTGAAGAGACTCGCCGTCGCCTGGTGTTCGCGATCAACGCCATTAGTGAGAAGACCGGGGTGACTGCCATCAATGCCGGCGCAGATGAACGCGGCATGACACTTGTTGCCAAGGACGGACGCAACATTGAGATTAGCTTTGAGACAGGCTCGGACCCGTCTGTATTTGGCACGCGAATGGGCCTGAGGCAGGGAGTGCAGACAGCTTCCATCTCGCTCGAATCTAAGATCGACGCCGCACTCAACCTCAGTGCGGAGACGCTTGGCGAAATTCAGCGCACAGGCTTCCAAGCAGGTGACTACTCCGAGAATAGAACCGTCTTTCAGACCACCCCTCGCCCGCCCCTGCAGCCATCTGTCGCCCAGGTTCAGGCGTTGCGAATTGATGGGCCTGTGAACAGCAACTACACCAAGCTCCTCGTCAATGACACGCTCATCTCCACCGCCTCGAATAATCGTGTCAACGAGCAGGATGTTCGAGATGACCTGATCACCGCTATCAACAATGCCTCCGCTAGCCTCGGGGTCACAGCTACTCGGGGCCGAACTGAGTACGAACTTCTCATCACCGCCAACACGCCTGGAACACCATTCACGCTCGAAATTCCGGTTCAAGACCAGTCGGCCACCCTCATTCCCGAGGAAATTACGCCCAATCTCCTGGCAACTCCAGTGCTCCTCACCGATGGGTCGCTGGTGATCAACGGAGAGCCCATTCGCGCAACGAGGGCCGAAGACGACACCGTCTCCAATGAGACAACCCTGACGAGCAAGCGGGTTGCAAGTGCAGTCGCCATCGCAGCTGCCATCAATGAGTCCGCAGAGCAGACCGGCGTGATCGCCCGGGCCACTCCCGCCGAAATTGAGGGCATCGTGGTTGACACCGCGACGATGGCCTCTGGCAGTTACAGCCTCTTTCTGAACGGCATCGAGGTGGAGATTCCATTCATCCAGAATGAACTCCCCATTGAACGAAGATTCAGTGTGATCAAGGCCATCAATGCGAGCTTTGGCCTGCATGGGGTCGAGGCGCACGATAACGACTTTGGCATCACCCTCTCCACCCGAGATGGAAGAAACCTCTCGGCCTGGTATGACTCTTCGATCACCGGTCTTTCTGCGGCCAGCTTTGGGCTGGATGCCGGAGACGGCGGGGTTCAACGCACGACCGTCACTCTCCAGGACATTCCTGTGGAGAACCCCCAACGCACCTCCGGCAGCGTGGGCAGCCTATCGTTCACCTATTCCGACTACCGTCGAAGCACCGAAACCATTCGCCTGAGCGATACCGTCAACGGTCTCAACACGGACAATGCCAGCACGGGTGAGATTCAGATCGACCCCAATGGCTATGCCTTCAAGGAGATGGAGGCTGGTCGACGGGTTTACCTTGGACGCCTGAACGAGGCCGATCTTACGGCCTCTCAGGGCGCGAGCCTGAGCCTCAGCATCAACACACAGTTCTCAAACGGATCCGTTCGTGGCTTCGCCAACCAGGCTCTGCCCTCTGGTGGCTGGTCCATTGCCCAGAGCCCTCAGCTGCTTGACGGAGTGAGCACCATCAGCCTGGACAACCGGGGGGTTTCTACCCCCGTGCCCACCCCAAATCTCGGCGCCGGTGAGAGTGCCACCTCCGCTGGCACCTTTCGCTCCGCCATGGTGAACGGTAGCACTGGCACATTCTCTGCAGATGGATCAATAGCCCTCATCAGTGAGAACCTCCAGCTCACCAGCCCTGGGGGAGTCGCCCGGGGCCCAGCCATGGTCTCTTCTTCCAGGATGAGCCTAGATGCGGGCGATACCGTCTCCTTTCAGTACAAAGCCACAGCAGGCAGCGACACCTACGCGCTGTACGCCTACCTCATCGACCCCGATCGGCCCAACGAGCCCATCCTGGTCGCAGATGAGCGCGGCAGCACGCCCACTTCGGGGGTTTCCAGCTTCCAGCCCGTGACCAAGACCCTGGACGCCAATCAGAGTGGTAGCTACTACCTCGTCGTGGTCGGAGGCTCCTTCGACAGCAACGGAGACGGACAGGCCGGCGCAACCGTGGAAGTGGACAGCTTCACCACCACCGTGGCGAGCACAAGTCGATCACGGCTGTCCGCCGACGACTTTAGCCTCATTGAGCAGAACCTTGTGTACACCGACACCATCAATGTCGATGTTGCGGTCAATGGCGTCCTGTTTCAGCCGACGGTGGGCGCTGACGCGCAGGCCACCGCTCAGAACCTCTACAACGAACTCATCGACGCGCTCGCGGCTGGCACCGTTAAGAACATCTCGGTGGGCAGCCCAGTCAACGGTCAGATCGAAATCACCAGCACCCGAGCCGGGGTTGGATTTGAGGTCACTCAGGCCCGCGTGGGGGGCGACGACGGGCTGTCGATTGCCACCGAGACCCTGGTGGCGAATGCGGTGGACTCCGGAGCGGTGCGAGGACTTGAAAATGCAACGGCCCAGAGCACCGGCGCCACCACCGTCTATGGCGGTGTTGCTCTATTTTCTGCCGCCCCGCTCGAGACCGACACTCCCCTCTCTGTTGCAGACCAGCCGCAGGCGCGGCCCTTCACCCTCACAGTAGGTGCGGCAGGCTTCTCCGAGTCGAGCAGCTTCTACGACCTTGGGTTTCAGACCGGCGCCTTTGGCGGACGATCCAGCCAAACCCTCAACCCACCGGATGTCAGCCGGTTTACCTTTCAGATCGGCACCGTAGACGATGAGCAGCTCTCGATTGACCTGCCCAACCTGGCCCGGGCTGGGAGCGCCACTCAGGCACTCGTGTTTTCGACACCTGGGGGGCCTGACGATGCCCACCTCACCTTAATCGGGCGTGACGAAGCCAGCGAGGTGATGGAGATCGTGGATCGAGCACTGCAAGAGCTCTCCGACCAGAGGGCGAATCTCGGAGGAGCAAGCAGCCGTCTGGCCCTGCGCATCACCACCTTGGGCGAGGAGCAGCTCAACTTCTCTGCCGCCCGATCAGCGGTTGAAGACTTGGACTATGCCCTTGAGGCCAGCGAGCTTGCCAAGACGCAGATCATGAAGGATGCCACCACCGCAGTGATGTCTCAGGCCAACACCAGTATGAGACGGGTGCTCGACCTCCTTCGCTCCTAGTCACTAGAATCGAGGCATGCGCAGTCGCCTCATCCTCGCCTCCCAGTCCCCCCGTCGAAGACAGCTGCTCGAGCAGCTCTCACCCGTCTATGGGTTTGAGCTCATCGTGCTCAAGCCGGAGGACACAATGGCTGCGGAGGCCCTTGAGATCCCACTGCCCGGGGAGGCACCCCTGGCCTATGTGCAGAGGGTTACCCTGGCCAAGCTCCGGGCCGGCCTGGAGCGCGCTGAGGCCGCCGGATTCAGACACACCCCCGTGCTCGCCAGCGACACCACCGTGGCGCACTCCAATGAAATTCTGGGCAAGCCCGCAGACGCAGACGACGCCCGGCGCATGCTGCGCACGCTCTCGGGCCAGGTGCATGAGGTGCTCACGGCGGTGGCGATCGCCTCGGACGCAGAGGCTAGCCCACTGCTTCAGGTCAGCCGATCGGAGGTGAAGTTTGCGCCCCTTACCGAGGCCTGGATCGACTGGGTCATTTCCACTGGTGAGCCCATGGACAAGGCGGGGGCCTATGCCATTCAGGGCCACGCCGGCGTGCAGATTGAGTGGGTAAGGGGCAGCCCCTCTGGCATCATGGGCCTCCCACTCTTTGAGACCAACATCCTGCTCAAGCGGGCGCTTTCAGGCGCTGCAGAACACCACCCATGAACGCTCACCTCGTCACCCATGCCGAAGAAATCTTTCTTCAGGCCACCCCCTTTGAGTCCCGGGCGGCACGGCTGATTCAGGGCGTGGTGCAGGAGATTGAGGTGGAGCGGGTGGCCCAGCGCGGAGCGGTGGGCAACATCGTGATGGGCCGCATCACCCGTGTGCTTCCCGGTATGCAGGCCGCCTTTGTAGAGGCCGGTTTTTCGCGCACAGGCTTTCTTCATGTGGCCGATGTCTGGCAGGCCCGCCAGCAAGATGGGCAACGGCTCGACACGCCCCGGCCCGTGGAGCGCGTGCTCTACGAGGGCCAGCAGCTGCTGGTGCAGGTGCTCAAAGACCCCCTGGGCAGCAAGGGGGCTCGGCTCACCACCCAGCTCTCGATTGCCGGCCGCTACCTGGTGTACCTGCCCTACAGCCTTCGTACCGAGGACGCAGAGCCCCGCATTGGTGTAAGCCAGAAGATTGCCGACCCTGAGGCTCGAGAGGCCCTTAAGGCCCGGCTCTTGGCACTCACGCCTTCAGATGAGCAGGGCAGCTTTATTGCCCGCACCTCAGCGGAGGACGCCAGTGACGAAGCGCTCCAGCACGACATGGCCTACCTGCGACAGCGCTGGTCTGAGATCCTCTCAGCCAGCCATCCCGCCAGCCCGGGCACCACGCTCTACAGAGAGCTCAACCTTCCCCAACGCGTGCTGCGTGACTGGGTGAGCGACAAGACCGCCCGTGTGCTGGTGGACGACCCGTATCGAGTGGACGGCCTTCGCACCTTCGCTCAGCAGTACATGCCTGGCGTGCTGGATCGCATCAAGAACTTTGAGGGCGAACGCCCCCTCTTCGAACTCCACAACATCGAGCAGGAGATTGAGCAGGCCCTCAAGCGACGGGTCGACCTCAAGAGCGGCGGCTATCTGGTGATCGACCAGGCCGAGGCGATGGCGATTATCGATGTGAACACCGGCGGATTTGTGAGTGGACGCAGCTTTGCCGAGACCGTGTTTAAGGTGAATCTTGAGGCCGCTCAGGCGATTGCGCGTCAGCTGCGGCTGCGCAATCTCGGCGGCATCATCCTGGTCGACTTCATTGACATGCTGGATGAAGACCACAAGGCCCAGGTTCAGCAGGAGCTGGCCCATGCGCTCGAGGCCGATCGCACCAAGGTACGCATCAGCGGCTT
>JBEAMW010000005.1:0-23645 GCA_041165705.1 Pseudomonadota bacterium | reverse complement strand
CACGATCTTGGCCGCGAGGCATTCCTGAAAGAGGTCTGGGCCTGGAAGCAGCAGTCGGGATCCACCATCACCTCACAGATGCGGCGCCTGGCTGCGAGCTGTGACTGGTCACTCGAGTACTTCACCATGGACCCGGCCCTCTCCGAAGTGGTGCAGGGGGTCTTCATCAGCCTCTACCAGCAGGGCCTCATTTATCGAGGAAAGCGGCTCGTCAACTGGGATCCCAAGCTACACACGGCGGTCTCCGACCTCGAAGTGGTTGCCGAGGAAGAGGACGGCAAGATCTGGGAGATTCGCTATCCCCTTGCCAGCGACCCCAGCCAGGGCCTGGTGGTGGCAACAACTCGTCCTGAAACCCTCCTGGGTGATGTGGCCGTGGCCGTGAGCCCGGACGATGAACGCTATGCCCACCTGGTGGGTCAGCAGGTCCGCCTCCCGCTCGTGGGTCGACTGATTCCCGTGATCGCGGACAGCTATGTTGACCCTGCCTTCGGCACAGGCTGCCTCAAGATCACGCCCGCCCACGACTTCAATGACTACGCGGTGGGCCAGCGACATGGCCTCACCCCGATCAATATTCTGACGCTGGACGCCCACATCAATGACCAGGCGCCAGTGGCCTACCAGGGTCTGGAGCGTTACGCGGCCCGACAGCGAGTGCTCGAGGACCTCCAAGGGCTCGGCCTTCTGGTCTCAGAGAAGCCTCACAAGCTCATGGTGCCTCGGGGCGATCGCACCGGCGTGGTGATTGAGCCCATGCTCACCGACCAATGGTTTGTTGCCATGTCCAAGCCCGCACCCGAGGGTACTCACAGCCCTGGGGTCTCCATCGCCCAGCGCGCCTTGCAGGCCGTAGACCAGGGAGAGGTGCGGTTCCATCCCGAGAACTGGACCTCCACCTACCGGCAATGGCTTGAAAACATTCAAGACTGGTGTATCTCCAGACAGCTCTGGTGGGGCCATCAGATTCCTGCCTGGTATGCCGCCGATGATCACGGACAGCCCATTGAAGGCGGCGCCATTTTCGTTGCGGCCAGTGAGGAGGACGCCCGCGCCCAGGCCCAGGCGTCCGGCTACACCGGCCCGCTCGTGCGAGACCCCGATGTGCTCGACACCTGGTTCTCATCCGCCCTGGTGCCCTTCTCGACCCTAGTAGAGCCCGGCCAGGCCTGGGATCCTCGCCTCGGCGCGTCGGAAGGCTTGGCCTTTGGCGGGCCTCGCCTGAAACCAGACCTCGCGCAGTATCTGCCCTCCAGCGTGCTGGTCACTGGCTTTGACATCATCTTCTTCTGGGTGGCTCGAATGGTCATGATGACCTGCCACTTCACAGGCAAGGCGCCCTTCAAGGATGTCTATGTGCACGCCCTCGTTCGCGACAGCGAGGGCCAGAAGATGAGCAAGAGCAAGGGCAATACGCTCGACCCCATCGATCTCATCGATGGAATCGCCCTAGACGCGCTCGTGGAGAAGCGCACGGCCGGCCTCATGAATCCCAAGCAGGCCGCTCAGATTGAAAAGAAAACCCGAAAGGAATTCCCGCAGGGCATTCCCGCCTACGGCACCGATGCACTGCGTTTCACCTTTGCCAGCCTTGCCACGCCGGGCCGCAACATCAACTTCGACCTCGCGCGCTGCGAGGGCTATCGCAACTTCTGCAACAAGCTCTGGAACGCCACCCGCTTCGTCCTCATGAACTGCGAGGGGCAGGACAACGGAATTGCCGTCTGTGCAGGAGACTGTGGGCCGGATGGCCTGCTGCACTTTAGTTTTGTCGACCGATGGATCGTGTCTGAACTGCAACGGGTGGAGCATGAGGTGCACGTCCAGCTCACAGACTATCGCTTCGACCTGGCCGCCAAGGCCGTTTATGAATTCGTCTGGAATGCCTACTGTGACTGGTATCTCGAACTTGCGAAGGTGAGTATTCAGGAGGGGCCCGAAAATCGATCCCGGGCGGCGCGGCGCACCCTTCTCCGGGTGCTGGAGGCCACCCTTCGCCTGGCACACCCCATGATTCCTTTCATCACCGAGGCCCTCTGGCAGGTGGTGGCCCCGCTGGCCGGTCGATCCACCAAGCTTCAGGCAGGAACACCCGACAGCATCGTCACCGCACCCTATCCCACTGCGGAGCTCCACAAGATCGACCCCACCAGCGATGCACTCATGCAGCAGCTCAAGGACATGGTGGCAGCTGTGCGGTCTCTTCGCTCCGAAATGGGCCTGTCTCCGGCAGACCGGGTGCCTCTGCGCATCAGCGGCCTGCAGAGCGCAGAGCGCCTCGACCCGCTCTTTGCCAGCGGGCTCAAGGCCCTTGGCCGGCTGAGTGAAGTCGTCTTCGTCGAGAGCCTTCAGGCTGGCGGAGAGACGCTCAGGGCGCCCGTTCAGCTGGTGGGCGACTGTCAGCTCATGCTGGTGGTCGAGGTGGACATTGCTGCAGAGCGCGAGCGGCTCAGCCGAGAGATCGAGCGTCTGGAGTCAGAGCGTCAGAAGGCTCAGGGCAAGCTCTCAAACGAGAGTTTTGTGGCACGCGCACCCGAGGCCGTGGTGGCGCAGGAGAGAGAGCGCCTGGCCGGGTTCGAGGCCAGCCTGGAGCGAGTGAAGGCCCAGCTCGCCACGCTCGAGGCCTAAGAAAAAAAGGCGAGGCAGGCACCGCCTGCATCGCCCCCAAAAGGCCGCTCTGCTCTGAGCGTCACGGCCTCTCCTCCTCAACAGCCTTAAGGCTATGTGCTCTACCGGTCTGGGACAAGTTGCAATGCAGCAGGCTTCTGGGGTTTGACGATGGCTTGTTTAGGTCAGATATCCCCCGATCACGCTTGGAGATCGGACAAGCTCAGAAAACCTAGGGAAAGTCCGGGGTCTGTGAAATCTTATTTCCTGCGGATCAGAAAGCGATAAACGCCTTCGGACTCCTCTCGCGAGACCAGCGCATGGCCGGAGTGCTGGCAGAAATAGTCGAAGTCATCCCAGGCTCCCCCATCGGTTGCCAGCACCTCGAGGGTTTCGCCAGCCTGCATGGCCGAGAGCATCTTCTTGGCCCGCAGAATGGGCAGCGGACAGCTCAGCCCTTTGACATCCAGGAGCTGACTGGCCGGCTCACTCACGACGCGCACTTTCCTTGCACAAAGGCCACGAGGCTCTCGAGGGCTGCAGGCAGGGCCTCCGGCTGGGTGCCCCCGCCCTGGGCCATATCGGGACGACCACCACCCTTGCCGCCAATCTGACTGGCCACATGATTCACCAGCTCGCCCGCCTTGAGTCGCGAGGTGAGGTCTGTAGTGACGCCCGCAATCAGGCTCACCTTTTCGCCCTCTACCGAGGCCAAGACAATCGCTGCCTGCTTGAGCTTGGACTTGAGGCTGTCGAGCATGTCGCGCAGCCCACCCGCATCGGTGCCGTCCACCTGGGCTGCAAGCAGAGGAATCCCAGCAACGGTGCGCACCTGGGCCGCAAGGTCTTGGCCAGCGGCCGCTGCAAGCTTGGACTTGAGCCGTGCGAGTTCCTTTTCGGCCTGACGGCTCGATTCGAGGGCCTGGGAGAGTCGAGCAGTGAGCTCGGCCGGTGGGGCCTTCAAGAGGCCGCTCGCCTCCTGGACCTGCTGCTCCAGAGACTGGAGACGCGCGAGCACACGGTCACCACAGACCGCCTCGACCCGGCGAATCCCCGCTGCGACGCCACTCTCAGACACGATCTTGAAGAGGCCGATGTCTCCGGTGCGCGACACATGAGTTCCGCCACAGAGCTCACGGGAGCTTCCAATATCGAGCACCCGCACCTCGTCACCGTACTTCTCACCAAAGAGGGCCATAGCGCCCCCCTTCACCGCCTCATCAAAGGAGAGCAGCTGGGCCCGAGTGGCCTGATTGGAGAGAATTTCGGCATTCACTATGCCCTCCACCACCGCAATCTCGTCTGCCGTCATGGGCTGGGTATGGGAGAAGTCAAACCGCGTCTTGTCGTCGTCTACCAGTGAGCCCTTCTGCTGTACATGCGCCCCGAGCGTCTCGCGCAGGGCCTTATGCATCAGGTGGGTGGCCGAGTGGTGCCGCACAATTCGTGCCCGCCGCTGCAGGTCAACCTCGGCCTCCACCTCATCGCCAACCCGCAGTCGCCCGAGCGCAACCGTGCCGTAATGACCGAAGACCTCTGGGCTGATTTTGAGGCAGTCATCCACTCGAACCTGACCCGTGGAGGCGACGAGCATGCCTGCATCGCCCACCTGACCACCGGACTCCGCATAGAAGGGCGTGGTGTCGAGGACTACCACCACCGACTGCCCCTCGAGCGCCTGCTCGACCGAGCAACCCTCCACATAGAGGGCCTGCACTCGAGCCCGCTCCTTGAGCTGTTCATATCCAACAAAACGGGTCACGCTGCCGTCGTAGCTGAGGCTGGCCCCCGCCTTGAACTTGCTTGCTGCACGGGCCTGCTCGCGCTGGCGAGTCATGGCGGCCTGAAATCCGGCCTCGTCCACGGAGACCTCGCGCTCTCGACAGACATCTGCGGTGAGGTCGAGGGGAAATCCAAACGTGTCGTAGAGCGTGAAGGCCGTCTGCCCATCCAGAGGCTGGCCCGGGCTGAGGCCTTCGAGGGCCTGCGTGAGAATGGCCATCCCCTTCTCGAGGGTTTCTCCAAATCGCTCCTCTTCCTGACGCAGCATGTCGGCCACGCGGCCTGCAGCGGCAGCAAGCTCAGGGTAGGCAGCCCCCATCTGGCCGACCAGGTCCGGAACCAGGCGATAAAAGAAGGGCTTGGTCTGACCCAGCTTGTGGCCGTGACGGAGCGCGCGCCGAATGATCCTGCGAAGGACATAGCCTCGGCCCTCATTGCCGGGAATCACGCCATCGACCATGAGAAACGAGCAGGCCCGGATGTGATCCGCAATCACACGAAGCGAGGGGCTCTCAAGGTTGGCACAACCGGTCTCGCGCGCAGCCGCCTGAATCAGGGCCTGAAAGAGGTCGATCTCATAGTTGCTATGAACGCCTTGGAGCACAGCGGAGATCCGCTCCAGGCCCATGCCAGTGTCTACACAGGGCCGTGGCAGGGGGGTGAGCACGCCCTGGGCATCGCGATCGAACTGCATGAAGACCAGATTCCAGATCTCGATGTAGCGGTCTCCGTCTTCCTCCGGGGAGCCGGGTGGCCCCCCCCAGATCTCGGGGCCGTGGTCGAAAAAAATCTCACTGCAGGGGCCACAGGGGCCGGTGTCAGCCATCTGCCAGAAGTTGTCACTGGCGTAGCGCGCGCCCTTGTTGTCCCCGATTCGGATGATGCGCTCAACCGGTACACCCACCTCATCTCGCCAGATGGCATAGGCCTCATCGTCCTCCGCATAGACCGTCACCCAGAGCTTCTCTTTGGGAAGCCCGTAGACCTCGGTGAGCAGAGTCCAGGCATGACGGATGGCCTCCCGCTTAAAGTAGTCGCCGAAGGAGAAGTTCCCCAGCATCTCAAAGAAGGTGTGGTGGCGGGCGGTATAGCCCACATTCTCAAGGTCGTTGTGCTTTCCACCTGCACGAACGCTACGCTGGGAGGACGTGGCCCGAACATAGGGCCGCTGCTCTCGTCCGAGGAAGACATCCTTGAACTGCACCATGCCGCTGTTGGTAAACAGCAGGGTGGGGTCGTTCGCCGGCACGAGGGCACTCGAGGGCACGACCGTATGGCCCTGAGATTCGAAATAGCCGAGAAATTTCTGGCGAATCTCGGATACGGAGACGAAGGTTTGGTTTGTGCGCATATCCGGAGTTTAATGGAAGGCAGGGGCGCGCTCGGGATATCCTATGGGCTTCTCTTTTCAGAACCCGAGACCGCCCGTGCCCAGCATTCAAGCCAAAACCTACGACCCAGCCCAACCGACTTCCGTGGCCTTTCTCGGGCTCGGCGTCATGGGCCTGCCCATGGCCGGACACCTGGCCCAGGCCGGCCATCGCGTAACGGTGTACAACCGCAGCGCAGAAAAGGCCAAGGCGTGGGTGGCAGAGTTTGGTGGCCAGTCTGCCGCCACCCCACGAGAGGCAGCCCAGTCGGCCGATATCGTGTTCTGCTGCGTGGGCAACGATGACGACCTCCGCAGCGTAGTGCTGGGCGCCGACGGCGCCTTTGCCGGCATGCGCAAGGGCGCTCTTCTGGTCGACCACACCACAGCGTCTGCTGAGGTGGCCCGCGAGCTCGCCACTGAGGCAGCGGGGCTCGGCCTGCATTTCCTGGACGCGCCAGTGTCCGGAGGCCAGGCCGGTGCAGTCAATGGCCTGCTCACCGTCATGGTCGGTGGAAGCGTCGAGGCCTTTGAGCAGGCCAAGCCGGTTGCCATGGCCTTTTCTCGCGCCTTTACCCGAATCGGAGAGAGCGGCGCGGGTCAGCTGGCCAAGATGGTGAACCAGATCTGTATCGCTGGCCTGGTGCAGGGGCTCTCTGAGGGGATTGCCTTTGGTCAGAAGGCCGGGCTCGACATGAAGCTTGTGCTCGAGGTGATTGGCAAGGGCGCAGCCCAGTCTTGGCAGATGGACAACCGAGGCAAGACCATGGTGGACGACCAGTTCAACTTTGGATTTGCGGTGGACTGGATGCGCAAAGACCTGGGGCTCTGCCTCGACGAGGCCAATCGCAATCAGGCCAAGCTGCCGGTGACTGCGCTGGTCGACCAGTTCTACGCAGATGTGCAGTCGATGGGTGGTGGCCGTTTCGACACCTCGAGCCTGATCAAGCGCCTGCGCTGACGTGGCCGTCTTTACCCCGGTCTCACAGGAGGCGCTCGAGCGGCTCCTGCAGGACTACCCGCTCGGTGAGCTGGTGGGCTTTGAAGGCATTTCCTCGGGGATTGAAAACACCAACTACTTTGTAGACACCACAGAGGGGCGTTTTGTACTGACCCTCTTCGAGAAGCTCACCGCCAACCAACTCCCCTTCTACCTCGGCCTGATGCGGCACCTGGCCGATAAGGGCGTGGCCTGTGCGAAGCCCATGTCAACCCGGGCTGGGGCCTTGCACACCGAGTGCTGCGGCAAGCCCGCTGCGCTCGCCATTCGAATTCCGGGCCGAGACCTCACATGCCCAGAGCCCTCCCACTGTGGGGTGCTGGGCGGCATGCTGGCTCAGGCCCACCTCGCCGTGCATGACTTCCCCTTGCACCAGCCCAACCTAAGAGGGCTGGACTGGTGGACTGAGACCGTGCCTGTGCTGCTTCCCCTGCTCTCACCCGAAGAGGCTGACCTGCTGGCGGACGAACTCAGGGCGCAGATGGCCTTCTCAGAGACACCTGCGTACCAGGATCTGGCCCGTGGCGCAGTCCACGCCGACCTCTTTCGGGACAACGTGCTCTTTGCCGATTCCTCAGCAGCGTCACCCGTGATTGGCGGGTTTATCGACTTCTACTTCGCGGGTGTTGACCGATTTGCCTTCGACCTGGCGGTCACAGCAAATGACTGGTGTCTGCAGTCGGGCACAGCCGATGAAGGCCTGCTGGACGCCGCTCGCGTTAACGCACTCTTGCAGGGCTACGACGCGGTGCGCCCACGCCCGGCAGTCGAGCGCGAGGCCTGGCCAATGATGCTGCGTGCCGCCGCCCTGCGGTTCTGGATCTCTAGGCTCTATGACTGGCACCTGCCGCGCGCAGCAGCGATGCTCACCCCCAAGGATCCCGGGCATTTCGAGCGCATCTTGCGCGCCCGGCGACGCGGCGAATGAGGCTGAGTAACCGCCCCCATCTCCTTTCCAGCCAACGCGGGGCCGCCTGGGTGGGCCTGGGATTTCGACTCTTTCATCAGCAGCCCCTGGTCTGGTTCGTCACCATGACGAGCTACTGGCTGGTGCTGGTGCTCTCCAGCAGCCTCCCCCTCGTAGGCATTGCCCTGTCTATGTCGCTCTCTCAGCTTTTGGCCTTTGGCCTGGTTGCGCTGGCCTCTGCCATCGACCAGGCCCAGCCCGATCGCCCAGCCACACCTGCTCAGCTCTTTGCGGGTTTTCGCATGGGACGACAGACCCTCCTTCGTCTCATTCAGCTGGGGCTCATCTACGGCGCACTCCTCGGCCTGCTCATGCTCATCAGCATGGGCATCGATGGCGGAGCCCCAGTCTCCACCCCACCCAGTCCTGAGAACCCGGAGGAAGCCCTCTCGCAGATGCGCGAGCAGCTCCCGGGCTCTCTGCTGCTGGTTGCCGTGCTCTATGTCCCCATTCTGATGGCCTTCTGGTTCGCGCCCCAGCTGGTGGTGTGGCAGCAGCTGCCGCCGATCAAGGCACTCTTCTTTTCTCTGGTGGCCGTCTGGCTCAACAAGGCTGCGTTCTTTCGCTACAGCCTGCTCTGGGTTGCAGTGATTCTCTCGGCCAGCCTGTTGCTGGGCCTTGTCATCACCACCGCAGGGCTCAGCTCCAGCGCGATGGTGATGGCAGTCTTGCCGCTCTCGCTGCTGCTGATGGCGATCGGGCACGCCAGTGCCTATGTGAGCACGCGCGAGGTACTCGGCGCGGACCAGCCCGACTCGTCTACATCCGATCGAGCTTAGCGATCGACAGGGCCAGCCACTTGCTGCCCGCCCGCTTGAACTGAACCTGCGCCCGAGCATCCTGACCGCTCCCCTCGAGGGCGGTGATCACCCCCTCACCGAATCGGGCGTGGCTCACCGCCTGCCCCACCCGAAATCCACTGTCGTGGGTCTGCCCAGAGAGGCGAGCAGGCCCGCCAAAATACGGAGTGTTGGCGGAGTAGCTGCCACCCGAGGACGGGCCAGCGGCAGAGGAGTAGGTTTCGCCCGAGGAATAGCCCGAGCGGCGTGACGAGCCCAGGCTCGGTGTGGTGGGGCGTGCCTGAATTCGAGGCGCCAGCCACTTGAGCGCCCCCTCGGGCAGTTCGTCGAGAAAGCGACTGCGCATGTTGTAGCGCGTCTGCCCATGGAGCATGCGGGTCTGGGCCAGAGAGATGTAGAGCCTGCGTCGTGCCCGCGTAATGGCCACATACATGAGCCGCCGCTCCTCCTCGAGGCCATCGAGCTCCGAGAGGCTGTTCTCATGGGGGAAGAGGCCCTCTTCGAGGCCCGTAATGAAGACGACATTGAATTCCAGCCCCTTAGCGGAGTGGATGGTCATCAACTGCACCGCGTCCTGCCCCTCGGAGGCCTGGTTATCACCCGCCTCGAGCGAGGCATGCGCCAGAAACATGGAGAGTGGGCTGGTGAAGATCTCACCGGTGTCATCGATGGAGGCACCCGTGACGCCGAGGTTCGCGGGCGCATCGAGCACCAGGCCCTCATCCGCCACAAAGGCGGCTGCAGCGTTGACCAGTTCGCGAAGGTTCTCCACCCGCTCGCGCCCCTCCTTCTCATTCTCAAAATGCCGCACCAGCCCCGATCGTTCGAGCATGGCCTTCACCATCTCGTGCAGGGCCATGCCCTGGGTCTCAAAGCGCAGTGACTCGATCATCTGAACAAAGCCCCGAACACTGGTGCCTGCCTTGCCGTCGAGAGCGCTTGCGGCCTCGTAGAGACTGCACTGCCTGAGTTTGGCGAGGTCGGCGAGCTGCTCAATGCTGCGTGCGCCGATACCCCGAGTGGGGAAGTTCACCACCCGCAGAAATGCATTGTCTTCGTGGGGGTTGTCCATCAGTCGGAGGTAGGCCAGGGCGTGCTTCACCTCGGCCCGCTCGAAGAATCGGAGCCCCCCAAAGACCTTGTAGGGCAGGCCCGCCTGAAAGAGCGTCTGCTCAATCACGCGCGACTGAGCGTTGCTGCGATAGAGCACCGCCATCTCCGACCGCAGACGCCCCTCCTGAATCAGTTGACGGATCTCCTCCACCATCCACTGGGCCTCCAGCAGGTCGGTGGCGGCCTCCATGATACGAATGGGCTCGCCCACTCCTGCATCGGTCCAGAGGTTCTTGCCCAGCCGATCGCTGTTGTTGCGGATCAGGGCATTCGCCGCATCGAGGATATGGCCGTGAGATCGGTAGTTCTGTTCGAGCTTGATGAGGTGTCGCACACCAAACTCACGCTCAAACCGTTTCATGTTCTCGACATCTGCACCGCGGAAGGCATAAATGCTCTGGTCATCATCGCCCACCGCAAAGACACCTGTGCTGGGTGTGGAGAGCTGCTTGAGCCACTCGTACTGCAGCGGGTTGGTGTCCTGAAACTCGTCAATGAGCACATGCGCAAACCGCTGCCGGTAGTGGTCGCGAAGGGCGGTGTGGCGCTGGAGGAGTTCCACCGAGCGCAGGAGCAGCTCGCCGAAATCCACCACCCCCTCTCGCTGGCACTGGTCCTCGTAAGCCTGGTAGATCTCTACAAACTTCCGGTTGTAGCCATCGGAGTCATCGACGGCCGAGGGACGGAGCCCCTGCTCCTTGGCGTTGTTGATGAAGGACTGCACCTGACGCGCGGGAAACTTCTCATCGTCGACTCCCATGGCCTTCATCACCCGCTTCACCGCGGAGAGCTGATCCTGGCTATCGAGAATCTGAAAGGTGGCAGGCAGGGCGGCATCCCGGTGATGGGTGCGCAGCAGTCGATTGCAAAGGCCATGGAAGGTGCCCACCCAGAGGCCCTTGAGGTTAATGGAGAGCATTGCCCCCAGCCGAGTGAGCATCTCCCGTGCGGCCTTGTTGGTAAAGGTGACCGCAAGCAGGCCATAGGGGCTCACCTGGCCCGTGGAGACCAGCCAGGCAATGCGCGTGGTGAGCACTCGGGTTTTACCACTGCCCGCGCCCGCGAGAATCAGGGCGGGCTCGGCCGGAAGCGTGACCGCTTCGCGCTGAGGGGGGTTGAGGCTGTCGAGCATGGGTGCATTCTACGGGCTAGAATCGAGAGCTTATGGACACCTACCAGCCACAGGCCTTAGAGGCCGCCGTTCAGGCCGAATGGGATGCGCAAGACGCCTATCGCGCGCTCGAAAACGACCCGCGATATCCCAAAGGAAAATACTACGCATGCTCCATGCTGCCCTATCCCTCGGGCAAGCTCCACATGGGCCATGTGCGCAACTACACCATCAACGATGTGATGGCCCGCTCCCTGCGCATGCAGGGCTACAACGTACTCATGCCCATGGGCTGGGATGCCTTTGGTCTGCCGGCCGAGAACGCTGCCATGGCCAATGGAGTTGCCCCGGCGGCCTGGACCGACGACAACATCGCCCACATGAAGGGGCAGATGCGGTCCATGGGGCTGGCCATCGACTGGTCTCGTGAGATCGCCACCTGCAAGCCCGACTATTACCGCTGGAACCAGTGGCTCTTTCTCAAAATGCGTGAGAAGGGAATTGCCTACCTGCGCACTGGCACAGTGAACTGGGACCCAGTCGACCAGACCGTGCTCGCCAATGAGCAGGTGGTCGATGGCCGCGGCTGGCGATCCGGCGCAGTGGTGGAGAAGCGCGAGATTCCCATGTACTACCTGGGCATTACCCAGTACGCCGACGAGCTCATCAGCGGGCTTGAGGGGCTGGGCTGGCCCGAGCGCGTCAAGCTCATGCAGGAGAACTGGATTGGCAGATCGGTGGGGGTGCGCTTTGCTTTCCCCCACAGCATTCGCCAGTCGGATGGCTCCCTCATTCAAGAGGGGCGTGTGTATGTCTTCACCACCCGCGCCGATACCATCATGGGTGTGAGCTTCATGGCCGTGGCACCCGAGCACCCACTGGCCAGCCATGCCGCCGAATCCAGCCCCGAGCTTGCAGCCTTTATCGAACGCTGCAAGGCCGGAGGGGTGGCCGAGGCCGACCTCGCCACCCGCGAGAAGGAGGGCATGGACACGGGGCTAACCGTGCAGCATCCAATCACCGGTGCAGCGGTTCCAGTCTGGGTGGGCAACTATGTACTGATGAGCTACGGCGACGGTGCCGTCATGGGCGTGCCCGCCCACGACGAGCGTGATTTTGCCTTTGCCCAGAAGTACGGCCTTCCCATTCAGCAGGTGATGGCCCTGGAGGGTCAGGCCTTCTCGGAGGCAGCCTGGCAGGACTGGTACGGCCAGAAGGACGGGGTGCGCTGTGTGCACTCCGGCGAGCTCGACGGGCTCACCCACTCAGAGGCCGTGGAGGCTGTCGCGGCCAGGCTTCAGGCCCTTGGCCTGGGCGAGCGCAAGGTCCAGATTCGTCTGCGCGACTGGGGCATCTCTCGCCAGCGCTACTGGGGCACCCCCATTCCCATCATCCACTGCGAGTCCTGTGGTGAAGTGCCGGTGCCCGAGCACGACCTGCCCGTGGTGCTGCCCACCAACCTCGTGCCCGATGGCAGTGGTAATCCGCTGAACAAGTCCGAGGCCTTCCTCCGGGTCAGCTGCCCGTCCTGTGGCAAGCCTGCTCGTCGGGAGACCGACACGATGGACACCTTCATCGACTCGAGCTGGTACTTCATGCGGTATTGCTCGCCCGACAGCGACACCGCCATGGTCGATGCCCGAACCGCCTACTGGATGCCCATGGACCAGTACATCGGGGGCATTGAGCATGCCGTGCTGCACCTGCTCTATGCGCGTTTCTGGACGAAGGTGATGCGAGACCTGGGTCTGGTGGAGTTTGGTGAACCCTTCTCCAATCTCCTCACCCAGGGCATGGTCCTGAACGAGACCTACTTCCGCGAGGATGCCAGCGGCCGCCGCCAGTGGTTTAACCCTGCAGATGTGGAGGTATCCTTCGACGACAAGGGTCGCCCGCTCTCGGCCAGGCTGCGCAGTGACGGGGAGCCCGTTGAGATCGGCGGCACCGAGAAGATGTCCAAATCCAAGAACAACGGCATCGACCCCCAGGCCATCATTGATCGCTATGGCGCGGACACGGCCCGGCTCTTCACCATGTTCGCTTCTCCACCTGAACAGACCCTTGAGTGGTCCGACTCAGGGGTGGAGGGCGCCCACCGATTCCTCAAGCGGCTCTTTAGCCTCGCCAGCCAGCATGACCACTGGCTCAAGGTGCAGGCATCGAAGGCCCTGCAGCGTGTGCAGGCAGACACCGATGAGGCCAGAGACCTGCGCCGCCAGATGCACGAACTGCTCCGCCAGGCGGACTTCGACCTGGCCCGAAGGCAGTACAACACGGTGGTCTCAGCCTGCATGAAGATGCTCAACCTGCTGGACGAGTTCTCCAAGCGGCACAACAGCGCGCTGCCCGACTCGGTGCAGCCCGCCTTTGCCGAAGGCCTGGGCATTCTCTTGCGCATGCTCTACCCCGTGGTGCCCCACCTCACCTACCAGCTCTGGAAGTCCACTGGCTTTGAGTCGGCCCACGCTAGCCTTCTGAACGCACCCTGGCCCCAGGTCGATGAGTCGGCCTGTGTGCGCAACACGCTCGAGCTCATGCTCCAGGTGAATGGCAAGCTGCGTGGCAGCCTGCAGGTTCCGGCTGATGCCAGCAGAGAGGCCATTGAGGCTGCAGCGC
This sequence comes from Pseudomonadota bacterium, assembly GCA_041165705.1. Classification (GTDB taxonomy): domain Bacteria; phylum Pseudomonadota; class Gammaproteobacteria; order Burkholderiales; family Burkholderiaceae_A; genus Hahnella. The sequence goes on along the minus strand of JBEAMW010000005.1, from coordinate 10,280 downwards.
TGGCCAGCGAGGCCTTCGCCAAATTCAGCGAGGGCAGGCCTGCGAAGAAGGTGGTGGTCGTTCCCGGTCGGCTGGTTAACCTGGTGGTCTAGATGCGACGCACGCTGCTGGGACTCGCCTGCGTCGGCCCACTCCTCTGGGCCTCTGGCTGTGGTTTTAAGCCGCGTCCCGTTCGGCTGAACCTGCCCTTCCAGCGGATTTATATTCGCGACGACAAGCCCTCAGACCCACGCAACACCAGGGGCAGCCTTGACCGGGGTCAGACCCAGATCACTCAACGGCTGCGCGAGGCCCTTGGCGGGCGTCTGCAGCGCACCCTCGTGAACTCTGCCGAGCAGGCTGAGGTGATTCTGCGCATCTTTGAGAGCGAGTCCCAGCGCATCATCGTGGGCTACTCGGGTACTGGCCGGCCCCGTGAGGTGGAGCTGCGCCTACGCCTTGCCTTTCGAATCGAGGACAGCTCTGGCCGGGCCCTCGTGCCCGCCGACGAGCTCGACATTCGACGCACCATACGCATCAATGAGTCGGATGTGCTGGCCACTGAGGACGCCGAACGCAGCCAGCAGGTCACCATGGAGGAGGCCCTGGTTCAGGAGGTGCTCCGCAGGCTCGAGGGCATTCGTACCGATGCAGCTACGCCTCGACCCTAGGCGTTCAGAGGCCTTTGGGGCAGAGTTCACCAAGGCCCTGCCCAGAGCCAATCGCGTCTGTGCGCTTTCAGGCGATGACCCCTTGCTCCTGTCTGAGGCTGCGGATGCGCTTCGCCGCCTCCTGAGGCTGGGCGGATTTACCGAGCGAACCTCTGACACCACCGACCGGTTCTTTCCCTGGGCCAGATGGCTCGCTGAGGCCAACACCGCCTCCCTGTTTGATGACCAGAAGCTGATCGAACTCCGACTGCCCACGGGCCGGCCGGGCGTTGAGGGTGGCAAGGCCATTCAGAGCTGGGTGCAGTCGCCCCCCGAGGGGCGCTTTCTGCTCCTCCACCTCCCACGACTGGACTTCCCCGCCCAGAAAACAGCCTGGGTGCAGGCCCTCTCAAGTCAGGCGCTTCTGGTGACCTTGGCCGATCTGCCACCGGCTGAACTGCCCAACTGGATCGTGGGTCGGCTTGCACTGCAAGGCCTACGGGCCGAGCCCGAGGCCGTGCGCTGGCTCGCCCAGCAGTGCGAGGGCAATCTCACTGCTGCCCATCAGGAGATTCTCAAACTGGGGGCGGTTCCTCGCAGCCAGCCAGAGTCCCCCCTCACACTCGCTGAGATGCAGAGTGCCGTCTCCGACCAGGCCCGCTTCAGCCCCTATGCGCTGGGCGAGGTTCTCACCGCAGGCGATGCCAAACGAAGCCTGCGGGTGATCCGAACCCTTCGAGAGGAGGGCGAGCCCCTCACGCTGCTTGTCTGGAGCGCAGCCCAGGCCTGTCGTCGCCTTCCTCCCCGTCGCTCGGGCCCTGCACTGCAGGCCCTGAGCCGGATCGATACAATGGTGAAGGGCATCTCTCCGGGTCAAGACCCTTGGCTTGCCCTCGAGCGACTTGCTCTCTTTCTGGCTCAACCGCACGCCTCACGATGACCACTCAAGACACCCTGATCACCATCGGCCGGGCAGCCCGGGCAGCAAGCCGTCCGCTCGCCGCGGCCAGCACCGCGCAGAAGAACCGCTGCCTGGTGCACCTGGCGGAGCGAATCGATGCCGCACGCACCACACTCCAGTCGGCGAATCAGCTCGACCTTCAGGCCGCACGCGAGCAGGGGGAAGACGCCGCCTTCGTCGACCGGCTGGCACTCACCGATAAAGTGATCTCCGGCATGACCGAAGGCCTTCGACAGATTGCCGCCCTGCCCGACCCTGTCGGCGAGCTCGGGCCGATGCGCCAGCAGCCCAGTGGCATTCTGGTGGGGCAGATGCGGGTGCCCATTGGCGTGGTCGGAATCATCTACGAGTCCCGGCCCAATGTGACCATCGATGCCGCGGCGCTCTGCCTCAAGAGCGGAAACGCTACGGTGCTTCGTGGGGGGTCTGAGGCGCATCACTCCAACCAGGCTCTGGCGAAACTCATTCAGGACTCTCTGGCTGCCAGTGGGCTGCCCGAAGCCTGTGTTCAGGTGGTTCCCACCACCGATCGCGCCGCGGTGGGTGCCATGATCACCATGCCCGAGTACATCGATGTGATCATTCCTCGCGGCGGAAAGTCCCTGATCAGTCGGATCTCCGCTGAGGCCAGCGTTCCCGTGATCAAACACCTCGACGGCATCTGCCACGTTTACATCCACAGTGAGGCCAACCTCGAGAAGGCGATTCGGGTGGCCGACAATGCCAAGACCCAGCGCTATGCACCCTGCAATGCCATGGAAACGCTGCTGGTGGACGTCGCCATTGCAGGCCGGGTGCTCACGCCCCTCTTTGAGATCTATCTCAGCAAGAGCGTAGAGCTGCGGGTGTGTAGCCAGACGCGTGCCCTGCTTGGGGCTGCCCCCTGGGTCGATCAACTCCGCGAGGCCACCGAAGACGACTGGCGCACCGAATACCTCGCCCCGATTCTGTCGGTGCGCGTGGTGGACGGGCTTGATGCGGCCATGGCCCACATCCAAGCCTATGGCTCTGCCCATACCGACAGCATCATCACCGAGAACCACACCGTGGCGATGCGTTTTCTACGCGAGGTCGACTCGGCCTCAGTGATGGTCAATGCCTCCACTCGATTTGCGGACGGCTTTGAGTACGGTCTCGGCGCTGAGATTGGCATCAGCACCAACAAGCTTCATGCCCGTGGTCCGGTGGGCCTCGAGGGGCTCACCACACAGAAGTGGGTGGTGCTGGGCAACGGCCACATTCGCAGTTAGAGGACAACATGGACGAGATCTGGTTTGGGGCCATGCCCTGGGTGAAGTCGCTCCACATCGTGATGGTCACCAGCTGGTTCGCGGGGCTCTTCTACCTCCCACGAATCTTCGTGAACCTGGCGATGGTGCCCGCTGGAGAGGCCCATCAGGCCGAACGGGATCGCCTCCTGCTCATGGCGCACAAGCTCTACCGGTTCATGCGGCCGCTCATGATCCTCGCACTGGCGCTCGGGCTCTGGCTCTGGCTGGGGTATGGCATTGGGCAGGGGCCCGGTAACGGCTGGATGCATGCCAAGCTGTTTCTGGTCGTGCTGCTCCTGGGCTATCACCACCTCTGCGGGCGCATGCTTCGGCAGTTCCAGCAGGGGGCCTGCAGCAAGAGCCACATCTGGTTTCGTTGGTTCAATGAGGCCCCAGTGCTCGTCTTGCTGGTGACTGTCATCCTGGTGGTCGTCAAGCCATTTTGAAAAACCTGCTCGCAGCCTTCGCGGTCTGCCCGTCAGGGCTCGAACCCCTGCTCGCGGCGGAGCTCTCGGCGATGCCCGGCATTCAGGAGACGCAGCCGGGCAAGGGTGGAGTCTCCTTTCGCGCAGACCCCGTCGCCATCGCGCGAGCCAACCTCTGGTCTCGCATCGCCACTCGAGTCTTGGTCTTGCTCGACCAAGTTAGGCTGCGTGGGCCGGAGGACTTGCTCCTCGCCGCACAACGGATCACCTGGGAGAAGTGGCTCACGCCCGACATGACCATCCGGGTGGATGTGAATCAGGGGCGACCCCTTCATCCGCCCATTGGCCTGGCCCTGGCGGCCCTCAAGATCAAGGATGGGCTCTGCGACCGACTCACCCAACAGATGGGCCGACGGCCCTCCGTGGACACTCGAAACCCCGATGTCCGGATCTGGGCCTACCTCGACGGCGAGAAGGCCACCCTCTCGATTGACACCACTGGGGAGCCCCTCTTCAAAAGAGGCTGGCGGCTGTCGAAGGGCGAGGCACCGCTTCGGGAGAACCTCGCTGCGGCCTTGGTGCAGATGACGGAATGGCGGAGCACGAGCCCCCGCCAAGGCCTCCTCGACCCCATGTGCGGCAGCGGTACCTTGCTGATCGAGGCAGCGGCTTGGGCGGCAGGCCTGGCGCCCGGATTTCATCCCAGCCGCCCTCGCCCCTTCTCCTTTGAACAGTTCGCCTCGGGAAGCCCCTTCGCACGGGTGTCCATGCCCGAGCTCCATCGCGAATGCGCTCAGGCCTGGCAGCGTGCGCATCAGGTGCATCTTCCCCCGATGATCGGCCGAGATCTCGACCCCGAGCTCGTGCGTCACGCCCAGGCCAATGCAGCCCGCGCCCTGCCCGAGCCGATTCACCAGCAGCTCCAGTTTGAACAGGCAGACTTCTTTCAGGCCCCGCTGCCCCAGGCGCTGGTCGAGGCTCCGGGGCTGGTGGTCTGCAATCCTCCTTACGGAAAGCGCCTGGAACTCGGTGAGGATGCACGGCGGGTCTCCGAGGTGCTCAAGCAGGGGTATGCCAATCAGACCGTCTGGCTGCTGAGCGACGACCTCAAGTTCGACAGCGCGCTGCGGCTGAAGGCTGCACGGCGTATTCCGGTCTACAACGGCGACCTCGACTGTCGGTGGATGCGGTTCGACATGGTGGCGGGCTCGGCCCGGCGCCCCAAGCCCGATGAATCCAGCGCTTCCCGTTGAGCAGCTGCGCGAGCGGCTCGATCAGCTCGTCGCGCGTATGTCTGAGGCCTGCGCGAAGGCAGCTCTAGCCCCTGATCGGGTGGCCTTACTCGCCGTCAGCAAGACCTTCGAGGCGCAGGCGGTTCTGCAGGCCTGGCAGCTGGGGCTGCGCCACTTTGGTGAGAACTATGTGCAGGAGGGAGTGCAGAAGCGTTTGGAGGTGGAGCAGGCCCTGGGCGCGCAGGGCGAGGACCTCGGCCTGCATCGGCCCATCTGGCACCTGATTGGCCCGCTCCAGAGCAATAAGACCCAGGTGGTGGCAAGCCACTTTGACTGGGTGCACAGCGTCGACCGGCTCAAGATCGCGCAGCGGCTTGCCGAGCAGCGCCCCGAGGGCCTCGAGCCGCTTCAGATCTGCCTACAGGTGAATCTCAGTGGGGAGGCCAGCAAGTCTGGAGTGAGCCCTGAGGACGTGATTCCGCTCGCTATGGAGGTGGCAAGGATTGCGGAGGAGCATGGCACGATTGCGCTTCGGGGGCTCATGACCATTCCAGAACCCAGCGAAGATGCTCAGCTCATTCGGGCCCGATTCCAGGCCCTCAGAGCACTTAAGCGCGCGATTAATGCAGAGCTAAGCCGATCCATCGACCTGATCGAGCCCACGCCACTCGACGTGCTGTCGATGGGGATGTCGGCCGACCTAGAGCAGGCCATTGCAGCGAGTGACCCCGACGGGGTAACTTGGATTCGCGTGGGGTCGGCGCTCTTCGGCGCGCGCACCCCAACCAACCCAACTGAAAATCAGCAGTCTTAGGCAGCAGCAGCCATGGCCTTGAGGGCCGTGGCGAGGCGGCTCTTGTGGCGAGCAGCCTTGTTCTTGTGAACGATCTTTTTGTCGGCAATACGATCGATCACGCTGGTGGCAGCAGAGAATGCTGCGAGGGCTGCCTTGGCGTCCCCTGCGGCCACTGCCTTACGCACCGACTTCACCGCGGTGCGGTAAGAGGAGCGAAGGCCAGCATTCGACAGGCGGCGGGCGGCAGCTTTTCTTGCGCTCTTGCGAGCAGATGCAGAATTGGCCATGTTCTTCCTTAGGGTCCCGGAAACGGAAAAGCCCTAGACTATAGCTCAGCTTATGAATCTACTCAAGACCGTCGCCACTGTCAGCGGCTTCACCCTGCTCTCGCGCATCACTGGGCTCATTCGAGAGATCCTCACGGCGGGGCTCTTCGGCGCAAGCGCGGCCACGGACGCCTTCTTTGTCGCCTTTCGCCTGCCCAATCTCCTGCGCAGGCTTTTTGCTGAGGGAGCGTTCTCCCAGGCCTTCGTGCCCGTTCTGGGCCAGACCAAGGCGAAGGAGGGGGATGAGGCTGCCCTCAGCCTTGCGCAGCAGGTGGCGCTCCTCCTCTTTGTGGCTCTGGGTGGCATCACTGCGATCGGGATTCTTGCTGCGCCTCTGCTGGTCCTCCTCATGACAGGCGGCTACGGCGGCGACGCGGCGCGCGAGGCACTCACGATAGAGATGACCCGGTGGATGTTTCCCTACATCTGGATGATTGGCCTGGTGGCCTTGGCCTCTGGAGTGCTCAATACCTGGTCAAGGTTCAAGCTGCCCGCCTTTACGCCTGTGCTGCTCAACCTCTCTTTCATTGGCTGTGCACTGGGCCTGGCCCCCCAGCTGAAAGAGCCCATCTGGGCCCTGGTCGCGGCGGTGCTCCTCGGCGGCCTGTTACAGCTGGCGGCCCAGGCCTGGGGCTTGTCTCGGGCCGGACTGCTTCGAGGCCTGTCTGGGCGCCTCCGCCAGCCCTTCAGGAGCCTCAGAGAGGCAGTGGCCGCAGAGCCAGTCCGACGCATCCTCACCCTGATGCTCCCGGCCAGCCTGGCCGTGTCGGTTGCTCAGGTGAGTCTGGTCATCAATACCCACATCGCCGCCCGCCTCGAGACGGGCAGTGTGTCCTGGCTCTCCTATGCAGATCGCCTGATGGAGTTTCCTACCGCCATGCTGGGCGTGGCACTCGGCACGGTGTTGCTGCCCACCCTCTCCAAAGCCTACGGCGCACAAGAGGTGGACAAGGCGCATGGCCTCGTGGACTGGGGGCTTCGACTGGTGGTCTTGCTGGCGGTGCCTGCCTCCGTGGGGCTCTGGGTGCTCGCCGAGCCACTCGCAGCCACACTCTTTCACTATGGGGCCTTCGACCAACAAGACCTCCAAATGACCGCATGGGCCATGCAGAGCTATGCCTTCGGACTACTCGGACTCATCGCAGTCAAGGTGCTGGCACCAGGCTTCTACGCCCAACAGAATGTCCGCACGCCCGTAAAGATCGCGCTGGTCTCGCTGCTGGTCACCCAGCTGCTCAACCTCGTCACCGTTCCCGCCCTCGCCCACGCGGGGCTCGCCCTCTCCACCAGCCTAGCGGCCTGGGTGAATGCCGGTCTGCTGCTGGCATTTCTGGTTCGACGCAACGGATTTTCTCTGGGGCCCGGCTGGGGCCTGCTCTCAGCCAGGGTGATCGCTGCAGCCTCCGGCATGGGTGCACTGCTCTACTGGCTGGCCACGCCCATCGCCTGGGCGGGCTGGCAGTCCACCCCTCTGCTTCGGATTGGGGCCCTGGCGGGGCTGCTCCTGCTGGCCCTCCTGAGCTACGCTGGCCTGCTCTCTCTGCTGGGAACACGCTGGCGCACCCTCCTGAAAGGACCGATGTCATGACCACTCCCGCTCACCACGCGCTGCACATCGCCTTTCTGGGTGGCGGAAACATGGCTCAGGCCCTCGTCCTCGGCCTCTTGAAGCCAGGTAGCATCACCGGTCAGATCACCGTGATCGAACCCCTTGAGCAGACACGATCGCAGCTCCTGCTTCGCGCGCGTCCCCTGGCGGAGGCTGCAGGCATCGCGCTTCGGGTCAGTTCGCTGGAAGACCTCGAGGGGCTCCACGGCGGGCCCGACTGGCTGGTGTTGGCGGTTAAGCCGCAGACAGCCGCAGCTGCGCTCGAGTCCCTCAAGTGCCTACAGCCACACTGGTTCTCCTCGGGCGCCCTGCTCTCCGTCGCAGCAGGACTCACCGTCTCGCAGATCTCCTCCTGGATGGGGCACCCTCGCGTCGTGCGCAGCATGCCAAACACCCCTGCCCTCATCGGCAAAGGAATCGCTGGCCTCTTCGCTGCTAACTCCATCTCCACAGTGCAACGCAGCCAGGCAGAGATGCTCCTGCGGGCCGTGGGAGAGGTGCTCTGGCTCGAGGACGAGTCGCTGCTCGATGCAGTCACCGCGGTGTCTGGCTCGGGGCCCGCCTACTGCTTTCTTCTCGCGGAGGCCATGGCGCAGGCAGGCGTCTCGCTGGGGCTCAGCCCCGACCAGGCCAGCCTATTGGCCCGGCATACCCTGAGCGGCGCAGGCCAGCTGCTGGAACAATCCGGAGAGCCCGCTGAGCTGCTGCGTGCCCGGGTCACCTCCCCCGGTGGCACCACGGCGGCCGCTCTTGCGGTGTTCGAGCGAGAGGGATTTCGGGCCCTGGTGGAAACTGCGCTTCGCGCGGCGCACGACCGCAGCGAGGCTCTGAGCCGAGGCTAAGCCTGCCCGCACAGGCCTAGAAAAGGGCCTGCAGGGCAAAGTCTGTGGCCATGCCGGCCCAGAGCAGCACACCCACCCAATGGCTCCTCTGAAACACCCAGAAGCAGTCCTCGCGGCTTCGGCTCTGCAGGCGCTTGAGCAGAACCCATGACCAGGCCACCGCGAGCAGCCAGCTCAGCAGATACACCTCGCCCAGTGGCACCCACCCCGGCAGCGCCAGCATGAGCAGCAGGAAGGCCGACTGGCAGAGCGCCACGGCGGCCCAGTCCCACTGGCCCCAGGTCACGGCGCTGCTCTTGAGCGACAGGAGAAGATCGTCATCGCGGTCGACCATGGCGTAGGCGGTGTCATAGGCCAGAACCCAGAACCCATTGGCCAGCCACAGCAGCCAGGCCATGGCGGGAACGCTGCCCAGGGTGTCCGCAAAGGCCATGGGAATGCCAAAGCCAAAGGCAAGCCCAAGCACCGCCTGAGGCACGGGAAAGAATCGTTTGAAAAATGGGTAGGCCGCAGCCGTAGCCGCCGCAGCGCATGCAAAGGCGATGGCAAGCAGCTGGAGAAAGACCAGCAGTGCTGCCGCGAGGGCCAGCAGCACGATCGCGAAGGCCAACGCCTGACGAACACTCAGCTCGCCCTGGGCCAGCACGCGCTGGGACGTTCGCTTGACGGCGCCATCGAACCGGCGATCCGCCAGATCATTGAGCACGCAGCCTGCTGCACGCATGAGGACCACGCCAAGGAGAAAGACGATAAGGCGCGGTGGATCCGGAAAGCCCTGTGCAGCGAGCCAGAGGGCCCAGGCAGTCGGCCAGAGCAAGAGGTAGATGCCCACAGGCTTGTCAAAACGCGCCAGCCTCCAGTAAGCGGAGGCCAGCGCACGGGGAGAGGGCTGTGGGGGGCTCTGGGTCATCCCCCCATTCTAGGGGGCTTCTACTGGCGCGGCTTGGCGCGCTGCTTGGGCTGGGCGGCGTCGGGGCCACTGGCCTGAGGTGGCTCTGGTCGCTGAGGAGTGGGCACCACGAGGCCACCGGCCTGGAACTTCTTCAAGGTCTTTTCGCCGATGCCAGAGACCCGTTTGGCCAGGTCTGCGGGCGACTTGAACGGGCCGTTCTTCTGGCGCTCCTCCAGGATGCGGGCCGACATCGAGGGCCCAATGCCACGCACCGCCTCCAACTCCGCCCGGCTCGCCTGATTGACATTCACTGCGGCCTCTGCGGCCGTTACACCGAGCAAGGCCGCCAAGGCCAGTGCGCTAATCCACGCAAATCGCTGCTTAATCTCCATCATGATCTGAATGCTCCAAGGGTTTAAGGAGCTCAGAGCCTAGGAGCGGACTGGGATTCAGAGCATCGTCTGGAGGTCTGACCACGAGACCGTGGCCGTGCCCAGACGGCCCACCACAATGCCTGCTGCGGCGTTGGCGAGCTGCACCGCCCGGGGTAGGGGCAGGCCTGCAGCCCAGGCCGCTGCCAGCACTGCGATCACGGTGTCTCCAGCACCCGTGACATCAAAGACCTCGCGAGCCTGAGCCGGGACATGCAGGGGTTCTTCACCAGGTGTAAAGAGCGACATGCCATCCTCACTGCGAGTCACCAGCAGGTGCTCAAGCCCAAGTTGGCTGCAGAGGCGTTCAGCTCGAGCGGCCATATCCGACTCGGATGACGGCCGGCCCACGGCCTGAACAAACTCACCGTAATTAGGAGTGAGCAGGCTCGCACCGGTGTACCTCGCATAGTCATCTCCCTTGGGGTCGACCAGCACTCGCCTGCCCGATGCACGGGCGGCCTCAATGAGGTGGCGTGCCTGCCCGAGCGCACCCTTTCCGTAGTCCGAGAGCACCACCAGGGCCACATCCGAGAGTCGCGCATGAAACACCGCCTGCTTGTCGGCCATCACCGCCTGAGACGGCTGACCCTCAAAGTCGAGCCGGAGCAGCTGCTGCTGTCGCCCGATCGCCCGCATCTTGACGGTGGTCTGAAGCCCAGGCACCGTAAGCAGGGCATCCTCTACCCCCTCTGAGGCCAGCAGACTGCGAACCCGATGGCCAGGCTCATCGTCACCTACCAGTCCAAGCAGCACCGGGCGTGCCCCGATGGACGAGAGGTTGCGGGCCACATTGGCCGCACCACCAGGGCGGTCGTCCTGGGACTGAACCCGCAGCACGGGGACCGGCGCCTCAGGTGAAATGC
>JBEAMW010000004.1:0-34267 GCA_041165705.1 Pseudomonadota bacterium | reverse complement strand
GACGAGCCCTCACCAAGGCCGTAGACCCTGGCCTGCTCGATGCCTGCGTGGCTGGCGGCCTGGCCGCACATGAGGAGCCCATCACCGCGCTCTTCCGCGAGGCGGGCGAGGAGGCTGGCCTCACCGTGGCGCAGACCAGCAAGGCCCATGTGCTTGGACAGGTTCGTGTCTTTCGTGTCCTTGCCGAAGGCCTCTTGATCGAGCGCGTCTGGGCCTACGGCCTTCGGGCCTCTGAGGGCTGCCTACCCCGTCCTGTGGATGGAGAGGTGTCCGGCTTTGAGCAGATGACCCTTGCGGAGATTGAGTCGTGCTGGCGAGCAGGCGGCTTCAACCATGAGGCTGCTGTGGCCAGTCTCTGCTTTAAGCCCCAGTAAACGCCGCCGCCAGCAAGGTAACCGATGCTGCATAGAGATAGCTTCGGTTGTACTGACAGATTGCAAAGAAGTTAGGCCCTGCCATCCAGGCGGGGCCGGCATCGTCCACTTCGGGCAGCAGAATGATGCTGGCGGGCGTCTCCCCGGTGAAGGCAGAGGCATCAGGCACGAGGCTCAGCCCGCTCAGAAATCCCACGGTATCGAGTGGGCGCAGCCCGTGGGTGACAAACCGATTGTAGAGCGCAGGGTCGAGCGCGAGGCGCCGCTGGCTGTCAGACAGGGCGAGGTGGGTGGGCTGTCCACGCACCCAGCCATGTCGATTGAGGAATTTTCCAACCGAGCCAATGGCGTCGGCCGGGCTGGCGATGAGGTCGAGCCGACCATCCTGATCCAGATCTTCTCCGAAACGCCCCCAGTTGCTGGGCATGAACTGAGGAATGCCCAGGGCCCCCGCGAACGAGCCGCGAAGGGTCTGGAGGTTTACTTCCTTGCGGTGGCCCATCTGGAGTAGGGCAAGAAGCTCTGAACGGAAGTATTCCTGGCGGCGAGGCGATGCAAACCCGAGGCTGGCCAGGGTGTCGACGGCCGGGAAGCGGCCAAGAATTTTCCCGTAGCGGGTCTCCACCCCGAGGATGGCGCAGACCATCGCTGCGGGGACACCGAACTGCTCCTCAGCGCGCGCGAATGCTGCGGCATGGAGCTTGAGGTACTGCTGACCGTCGGCAATCACTCTGGGTGTGAGGTTGCTGGCCAGCCTTCGCTGGAGAGAGCGTGGCGGCGCATTGGGATTCGGAGGAGGATTGGCCAGGGCAAGCGCCTTGTCCTGCCGCTCTGCCTTGGAAAATTGCTGTAGGAGCCACGGCCGGGGCAGTCCTCCCTCACGGGAGGCAGACTCCAAGAACTGCTCGAACTCATCCTGCCGAAGCCAACCCGGAAGGCCTGTTCGGGCTTTGGCCTGGGCTGCAAGCGGCAAGAACAGGCCAAGGGCAGCCCCTCGAAGGAGCACTTCTCTGCGTTGGACGCGTACTTCTATGTCTTTCATGTTGCAATCATGAGGGCGGCTGATAGAATTCAAGGCTTTTCACCGATTGCCCAAGGAACGTTCATTATGGTCGTCATTCGACTCGCCCGCGGTGGCTCACACAAGCGCCCTTTTTACCATGTCGTTGCAGCCGATTCTCGCAGCCGGCGTGATGGCCGCTTCATCGAGCGCGTGGGGTTCTTTAACCCCGTCGCCCGTGGCAACGACCTTCGCCTCAACCTGGCTGTCGATCGCATCGAATACTGGCGCAGCCATGGCGCGCAGCTGAGCCCCCGCGTGGCTGAGCTGCTCAAGACGTTCTCGGCTCAGGGTGCCAACCCCCAGGCCTAAGCAATCTGGGCTTGCGCGCCGGCTCTCCAGGCTTGGGGATCCAGCGCCCGAGCCAACCCAGGCGGCCCCACTGCACTTTCAGCCCACCGGGCCCGCCGCATTCACACCCCTTGGCGTTGTCTCCGGCCCTCTCGGCCTCGATGGGCTCATGCGGGTCCGAAGCCTGCATCCGGATGGGCTGGAGGCGTCCTGCCTGCACGAGGCGCGTCGGCTCTGGTTCAGGAAGTCCGCCCATCAGTGGCTACACCTGAAGGTTCAGACCCTGGAGCCGCACGGCCGAGATCTCAAGCTGGCCTGCTTTCAGGTAGAACATCGCGACCAGGCCGAGCAGCTCGCACTGGCCCAGGTTGGGCTCGATCGTAGCGAGCTGCCTGAGCCCGACGAGGATGAGGCCTATTGGGTCGACCTGATCGGATCGCAGGTGGTCAATCAGTCTGGGCTGGTGCTTGGCGATGTAGAGCGACTCGAGACCAATGGCGTTCACGACTGGATCGTGGTGGGCCCGCACTGGATTCCCTTCGTCGAGGCCTATGTGCTGGAGGTTAACCTCGGGCAGCGCCTCATCCGTGTCGACTGGGATCCGAGCTGGATGGCCTAGCCCTTGCGGATCGACCTCATCACCCTCTTTCCGGAGTTCTTCGAGCCCTGGCTCACCACCGGGGTCTGTAGCCGTGCCATTTCCAGCCAGCAGATGGACGTGCATCGATGGAATCCCCGGCAGTTCACCACCGACGTCCATCAGTCCGTGGACGACCGCCCCTATGGCGGCGGGCCAGGCATGGTGATGATGCCCACCGTGCTGGCCCAGGCCGTCACTGCGGTCAAGGCCAGCTGCCAGCAGGCGGGCCTCCTGCCCGGGCCGGTGGTGCTCTTTTCCCCAGCGGGCCGGCGGCTGGACCAGGCCTGGGTGGAGCGCCAACTCGGGCCAGAGTCGAGCGCGCAGTTCACCCTGATCTGTGGCCGGTATGAGGGCCTCGATCAGCGATTCATCGATCGCTATGTCGATCTCGAGCTCAGCCTGGGCGATTTTGTCCTGTCCGGCGGCGAGATACCCGCCCTTGCGGTTCTGGATGCGCTGGCTCGTCGTCTCCCTGGGGTCTTGGGCGACATGGCCTCTGCAGAACAAGACTCCTTCATGAATGGCCTCCTAGACCATCCGCACTACACCCGTCCTGAGATCTTCGAAGAAATTCGGGTGCCGGAGGTGCTTTTATCCGGACATCATGGCAAAATATCGGATTGGCGTCTGAAGCAAGCCCAGCAGCTCACCGCAGCTCGGCGTCCGGATTTGTATCAGGCCTACCTCCAAGCCAGCGAGCACCGCTCTCAGCAGGAGGCGTGTGCCCCGGAAAGCAGGCCGCCTAAAAAAAGCTAGTTTTCGTTACACCCGTTTTTGTACTTTGAATTTCGACCAGGCCAGAAAGACCAGATTCACCATGAACATCATCGCCCAGATTGAGCAAGACGAAATCGCTCGCCTCAACAAGTCGGTTCCCGAGTTCGGGCCCGGCGACACCGTGATTGTTAGCGTCAACGTCGTTGAAGGCACCCGCAAGCGCCTTCAGGCCTACGAGGGCGTCGTCATCGCCAAGCGCAATCGCGGCCTGAACTCCTCCTTCATCGTGCGCAAGATCTCCGCAGGTGAGGGTGTTGAGCGTACCTTCCAAACCTACTCCCCCCTCATCGCCAAGATCGAAGTCAAGCGTCGTGGTGATGTACGCCGCGCCAAGCTCTACTACCTCCGTGAGCGCTCCGGCAAGTCCGCGCGTATCCGTGAGAAGCTGCCCGCTCGCCGCACCCGCGCCCTCATCGAGGCCGTTGGAACCGCACAGCCCGCAGCTGCCGCAGCGGACGAGTCCCAAGACTGACATCAGTTAAACGGCCAGGGTTCAACCCCCGCGCCGCCGAGCGTCTCGTACTGCCTGAGACGCTCGCGCTTCCTCCCTCCTTCCTCACCCTCGAGCGGCTTGGCCCGCTCACGATGGCGGCTCGGGTCTCGCAGGGCCGGTTCCCGGCCTGGGAGCCCGAACAATGGGCCGACCGGCAAGACCGGCTCACCGCCGAGGCTCATCCAGCCGCTGTCTTGATGCCACTCATCGATCGAGGCTGCGGCCAAGGCCCCTCGCTCGTCTTCACCAAGCGTCCGGAATCCCTTCGGCATCACCCTGGGCAGATGAGTTTTCCCGGAGGCCGCGCCGAACCGCACGACTCCAGCCTCATCGACACCGCCTGCCGCGAGACCACCGAGGAGCTCGGCATCGAGCGCCACCAGATTCAGCCCTGGCTGGAACTCCCCCAATACCAGACCGTCTCGGGGTTTCTCGTGCAGCCGGTCTTGGCCGCACTCAGCCCTTCCGTTGAGTTCCGCCCAGATGGGCGGGAGGTCGATCGGGTGCTGGAGGTCCCACTGCAGTTCCTCATGGACCCCAGGGGCCATGAGCACCGGCAGCTTGTCCATGAGGGGGAAACCATCCGCTTCTTTGCCATCTCGTTCCAGGACGAATTCATCTGGGGCGCGACAGCAGCAATGGTTCGAAACCTGTACCATTTTTTCTGTGCACTCTATGAACAGTCATGACCCTCATTAGCCTCCTGTTTGCCCTCCTGATCGAGCAGGGGCGGCCCATTCGTCACGGCAATCCCATCCACCGCTGGGTTGACCAGTGGCTGGTGAGCTGGAAGCCCAGCAGCCAAGACCGCCGTCGAGCCTGGGCGGTCTGGCTCCTCGTGGTGGCTGGTGGGTCTCTGGCGAGCCTTTTGATTCTGGGGCTCCTGCAGTGGGGCGGAGGGGTGCTCTCCGCGCTCTTCGAACTTCTGTTCACGGTGGGAGTGCTCTACCTCACCATGGGCTTTCGCCGCTTCAGTCACTGGTTTCACGAGATCCAGGCTGCCCTGCGAGCCAACGACCTTCCCAGCGCTCGCGCAGTTCTGTCTCGCTGGGTCGACATCATGGGGGGAGATTCCGTGGCCCGAGCCGCCTCGGTTGACGGCAACGCCAGCGAGGTTGCCCGGGAGGCTATTCGGCTCGCGCTGATCGCTGCCCAGCGACAGGTGTTTGGTGTGATCTTCTGGTTCGTGCTGCTGCCTGGTCCCTCCGGCGCGTTGGCCTACTGGCTGAGTGCCCGCCTGCTCCAGTGTTGGGCGGGCCAAGGCAACCACCATCCCACCGATGTGTCGGGCCGCATTGCAATGAAGGCCTACCGCTGGATGGACTGGGCGCCTGTTCGGGTCACCGCAGCCATCTTCGCCGTGGTGGGCAATTTTGAAGACTCGGTGGCCATGTGGCGGGCGCGTGCTGCCGCAGCACCGGGCACGCGTGACGATACCGACCGTATTCTGCTTGCCTCAGGTGCGGGAGCCATGGGCTTTCGCCTCTCCATACCCGATGCACCTGCGGGCTACACCGGTCTCGAGGAGACGGATCTCTTAGGGGCCAATGTGCCTGGGGGATACGAGCCCGACCTCCGAGAGGCCGAACTCTCCAGCCTCGATACCGCCACCGGGCTGGTCTGGCGCGCCATCGTGATCTGGTTCTTTATGGTGCTGCTGTTCCACCTCGGGCGGTGGTTCTCCTAGGCCAGACGCCCGTTCAGTAGCCTCAGCCAGGCCTGCCGTCGCGTTTCGAGGGCTGGGTCTTGTTCACACGCAGCCCGAACCGGGCACATGGGCTCATGGTCATGTCGGCAGTTCGGGTAGCGGCAGCCTTCAGGCGTGAGGTCGGCCCATTCCGGAAAGACTGCCAGCAGGTCGGCAGCCTCGATGTGGGTAATCCCAAAGCGTTGAAATCCAGGTGTGTCAATGATCCAGTCGTCGCCCCAGGCATAGCCTCGGCTCGCTGTGGTGGTGTGGCGACCGGAATGCAGGGCCTCCGAGACTGCCTGAGTCTGTGCGTCTGCATCAGGGATCAGTGCATTGAGCAGGGAACTCTTGCCCATGCCCGACTGCCCCGCCAGCGCAATGCTTCTCCCTGACCCAGCTGGCCAGGACTGAAGGTGGGCCAGGAGTGGATCGAGACCTCCAGGTGCGTGACAGCTGATGCGAACACAGGGCCACTGCAGCCGCTCCCAGGCGGGCTGCACGGTCTCGAGCAGCCGCTCCGCGGTGGCTCGGTCGTGCTCGCGGTCCCATTTGTTGAGCACCAGGGTGAACGGGATGGCCTGGTTCATCAGGCTGGTCATCACCCTGAGCGTGAGGTCGGGCGAAAATCCTGGGTGTCCTGACAACAGGATGAGCACCCCATCCACATTTGCTGCAAGCGTCTTTTCTTTCGGGCCCTCCTCGCGATAGAGGCGGTTGTGTCGGGGGATGACCTGCAGAATCTGAGGGGGTGAGATGCTGGTGTCCACCTCAACCTGGTCATTGGTGAACACCTGAAGTGTTCTTCCCTTGAGGCTGGCGAGCTGGGCCTGCCCGTCGGGGCTGACAATCCAGGCCAGTCGACCGTGCGCGCTGATGACTCGGGCGACCATGGCGGGGGATGGATCAGGCATGGCGTCCATCATCCCACAGGCGTCGCTCATGCGATCATGCTGGCCATGACACAAGCCAACGAAACCCACCTGATCTGGGTCGATATGGAGATGAGCGGCCTGGACCCTGAGTCCAATCGCATTCTTGAAGTCGCCCTTGTTGCAACCAATTCCAACCTCGAGATCCTCTCGGAGGGACCGGTGCTGGTGGTGCATCAGACCGATGCCCACCTGCAGACGATGGACGAATGGAATACCGCCACCCACGGCCGCTCAGGTCTCACGGAGAAGGTTCGTCAGTCCCCTCTGCAGGAGGAGGCTGCGGAAGACCAGCTCCTGGCGTGGATGCAGCAGTGGGTGCCCGCGGGCAAGTCCCCCATGTGCGGCAACACCGTGCACCAGGACCGTCGCTTTATGGCCAGGTATATGCCCCGGCTGGAGGCGTTCTTCCACTATCGAAACCTCGATGTCAGCACCGTCAAAGAGCTTGCCCGTCGCTGGCACCCCGAGGCCTATAAGGGCTTCAGCAAGAAGGGCGCCCACACGGCCCTCGCAGACATTCTCGAGTCGATCGAAGAGCTTCGGTATTACCGAGCTCAGTTCTTTAGGCTGCCATCCAACCCATAAAGGGTAAAGCGCTCACGGTCGAGCCGATTGGGCAGGCGGGTGTCGCTCCAGACTGCGGATGCGGGGTCGATCTCAGGCGTCGCGCGCCCAGAGGCCTCACTCTCCAGGTGATCGTGTGAGACGAGAAGGTATTGGCAGCCCGCTGGGCGCAGCGGTGCAATCTGATGGGCCACCACCAAGGCCTGGCTCACCCGGTCGGTGGGGAGGGTTTGAATGCAGCCTGGGTTCTGGTCCACCACAATCGAAAGCCGCTCAGCAATCCGGCCATAGCCACGGTAGAGGTCGAGCGCGGGAAGCCAGAGCGTCATCATGAGCACCCAGAGCAGCGTAGAGCCGCCAGCACTGAGCGCAACGGGCCGCCAGAGCCTTGCCTGGGTTCGCCGCAGGCGCCAGAGCACGAGCACCAGCCAAGACCCGCTGGCAAGTGCACCCAGCAGAAAGGAGAGGGTTTCGGGCTGGCTCCCGGAGAGCCCTGGGGCGAACCGCGCCGCACGCTCAGCCAGGGCCGCAGGAAACTCCGCATAGAAGGCCGTCCAGTAGAGCCAGACCAGCACGGCCAGGGAGGTAAAGATCATCACCGCGAACCAGTCCAGCAGGGAGACCAGACTGCGAGGAATGCTCAGCAGGCCAAAGGCGCCCAGCACTGCAAGAGGCGCAATGGGCAGCATGCGACTGGCGTCACTCTCACCGAGCCCCAGCAGCTGCGGCACCAAGAGCCCACCGATCAGCGCAAGCGGCATGAGCAGGTGGCCCTGCCCGAGATGACCCAGCCGGTAGGACTGCACCCCGAGCCCCAGGAGTAGCGGCCAGGCGGGCCACCAGGTCCAGGCCCAGACCGCCAGGGCCTTCATGGGCGAGGCGGGATCAAGCCCGAGCTGAGACTGCCACCAGGCATGGGTGGCGGAGGCATCGAGCCACAGCCCAAGCCCGGTGTAGGCCAGGACGACGCCAACCATCACGATGACTGCGCCGCGAAGCATGGTGGGGCCGACGAGATGAAAGGGGTAGAGCCTGCGGTAGATCAGAATCAGGCCCAGCAGGGCTCCTAGCCCCAGCTCTGGCCCCTCGGAGAGGGTAAGCCCCGCCAGAAGCAGGCCTAGCTGCCAGGCGCTCTCTTGCGGGCGCTCTGGGCTTCGCGCGACCACAAAGAGGAGCCAGGCCAGGAGCGCAAAACTCAGTGCCGCAGAGCCCGCCTCATGCCACCTAGCGAAGGCTCCGAGGCAGGCCAGTGCCACCAGCATGGCGCAGTCACCGAGGGTGTGCCCGAACTGTGCGGCGGTGGGACCGAGGCCGAGGGGGTCGAGCGGCTGGGCCTCTCGCCGACGGGCGAGCTGGTCGGTGGCCCGCCAGGTTCCCCAGAGGCCCAGCCCCACACAGACAGCAAGGAGAGTGCGGCAGAGGTCGTCAAAGTGTTGTGCGGAAATCCCATGGCCCCAAAGGGAGCGGCTGACGAGCTCGAAGGGCAGGGCAAACACGGCCATGAGCATGGGCATGAGAGGCCCATCGCGGCCCAGGGCGAGCCCGGCCAGCTGGGGCCAGAGGGCAATCTCAGCCGATGGGGAGAGCAGCCACTGGTCGAGCAGGGCACGCGCCAGCGCAATACCCAGGAGGTCGTCTCCTCGCCAGGGTGCGTGACCAAAGAGCCCAGACAGCATGGCTGCACAGGCGAAGCCAAGCAACAGCCAGGGAGGAATACTGCCTGCCGCACTTGCGGCAAGCCCAGGGAGTGGTCGAGGGGGGTGGGGGTTCAATGGGCGAACCCCCAGCAACGCCAGAGGCGAGTGTTACTCGGCCTTGGCCTTGGCAGTACCGCGCTTGGCACCGAACTTCTGGCGGAACTTCTCAACCCGGCCGGCGGTGTCCATCATCTTCTGGGTGCCGGTGTAGAAGGGGTGCGACTCCGAGCTCGTGTCGAGCTTGTAGAGTGGATACTCTTTGCCGTCTTTCCAGGTGATCTTTTCTCTGGTGCTCACGGTGGAGCGGGTTACAAAGCTGAAGTCGTTCGACATGTCGAGAAACACGACTTCGCGGTAGTTGGGGTGAATTCCCTCTTTCATGATGCTTGGTCCTCGCAGCTTAAGCGCTGCAGATCGGGTCAGTCGGATCGGTCGCCGGCAGGTGGCCCTTCGGAATGCATGCCTTGAAGTGCATTCCTTCAAATGCCCCACTGCTACGTGCCTAAATCAGAAAGTATAACCTATCCGCCGCGTTTCATCATGTCAAAGAACTCGCCGTTGTTCTTCGTCTGGCGCATCTTGTCGAGCAGAAACTCCATGGCCTGGATCTCGTCCATGTCGTGCAGCAGTTTGCGCAGAATCCAGATCTTCTGGAGCACGTCACCTCTGATGAGCATTTCCTCTTTGCGGGTGCCCGAGCGGTTGATGTTGATGGCGGGGTAGACCCGCTTCTCTGCCAGACGCCGCTCGAGGTGAACTTCCATGTTGCCTGTGCCCTTGAACTCCTCGTAGATCACCTCGTCCATGCGGGAACCGGTCTCGATCAGAGCCGTGGCGATGATGGTGAGCGAGCCGCCCTCTTCAATGTTTCGGGCAGCACCAAAGAATCGCTTCGGGCGGTGCAGCGCGTTGGCATCCACACCACCGGTGAGCACCTTGCCTGAGGTAGGTACGACCGTGTTGTAGGCCCGAGCCAGACGAGTGATGGAGTCGAGCAGAATGACCACATCCTTCTTGTGTTCGACCAGGCGCTTGGCCTTCTCAATCACCATCTCGGCCACCTGCACATGCCGTGTAGCGGGTTCATCAAAGGTGGATGCCACCACCTCGCCGCGCACACTGCGCTGCATCTCCGTCACCTCCTCGGGACGCTCGTCGATGAGCAGCACGATGAGGGTGACATCGGGGTGGTTGGCCGTGATGGCGTGGGCGATGGTCTGCATCATCACCGTCTTGCCGCTCTTGGGCGGGGCCACGAGCAGACCACGCTGACCTTTACCGATGGGGGCCACCATGTCGATGATTCGACCGGTGATGTTCTCCTCTCCCTTCATGTCACGCTCGAGCTGCAGGGGCTCGTCGGGGAAGAGCGGGGTGAGGTTCTCAAACAGAATCTTGTTCTTGGACGCCTCGGGGGGCTTGCCGTTGATCTGGTCCACCTTCACCAGCGCAAAGTAACGCTCGCCATCCTTCGGGGTGCGCACCTCGCCCTCAATTGCATCACCCGTGTGAAGGTTGAACCGGCGAATCTGGGAGGGGGAGAGGTAGATGTCGTCCGTGCTGGCGAGGTAGCTGGCCTCGGGCGACCTTAAAAAGCCGAAGCCATCAGGCAAAACCTCCAGCACGCCGTCACCGAAGATCTGCTCCCCGGTCTTGGCCTTTTTCTTGAGGATTGCAAACATCAGCTCCTGCTTGCGCAGTCGACTGGCGTTCTCGATCTCCAGGGTGGCGGCAAGCTCGACGAGCTGTGTGACGGGGAGTGCTTTGAGTTCGGACAGATACATGGTGGATGGTGGGAGATCAGAGGGAGGGAATGCCGGAGCGGGCGATGCCGCAGGGGAGGGGGGAAGGGGGCGGGTGGTGGCCTGTCTGAGGCGCGGGCCACCCGACCCTTAACGAATCATCAGAGGTGGCTGTCGATCCAGGCTGTGAGCTGAGACTTGGCCGCAGCGCCGACTTTCTGGGCCACCACAGCACCGTTCTTGAAGAGGATCATGGTGGGAATGCCACGGATACCGTGCTTGGTGGGGACCGCCGTGTTCTCGTCCACATTGATCTTTGCAACGATGAGGCGCTCTGCGTAGTCCTGGCCGATCTCTTCGAGAATGGGCGCAACCATCTTGCAGGGGCCACACCATTCAGCCCAGAAATCCACGAGTACTGGGAGTTCAGATTGAAGGACGTCGGCTTCAAAACTGGCGTCGGTGACAACTTTGATGTGAGCGCTCATAGCTTAAAAAGTTAGGTAGGTGGGAGGAGCAAAGGTTGAATGGGTATGGACCAGAAGGGTCGGGCCAGAAGGGCCGGCTCAAGATCAGAAGATGATCGAGTGGTTTACGACCGCGCCAGAATAACATAGGTCTATGCCGATCGCCCAGCACCCCGCACTTGGAGCCCAGCTCGTTCAAGCCCTGAGCTACTGGAACGCGCAGCTGGCCCAGGAACGGACTGCTGCCGCTCAGCCCGGCCCCCCCCTCCTGCCCCTGTCTTCTCTGTCCGGCGTCCTGCTGGCCCGTCCTGAGCTCGGTGCAGCCGCCCAGGCCCTGCTTCAGGTCCAGTGTCCCAGGGGCCAGCCCCTGGCCGACCAGCGAATCCTGGTGGACTGGGTGGAGCGGGCCGAATGGCAGCTCGCGCGCAGCAGCCAAGACTGCCCGCGCCGCAGCGCCGCGCGTGCCTCCGAGCTTGCGGAGGCCCTTCGAAGTGCGGGCTGGATTCAGCGGTCGTTCGGCGAGAGCACGCGTGGCCTTGCCGAGCTCTCCCACGACTGGGTTGAGCTCTTTCTCCGCTGGGACTGGCTGGTGGCAGGCTGGCGGGCGCTTGGCGAACCCTCCCCTGGTCCGGGGCCCGATGGCCTGGAGGGCCTCGAAACCCTGGTGTCGGTCTACGAGGCGCATGCCGACCCCTCCGACCTTCCCTTCTGGCTGCTTCAGCGTGGCCCCCTGTTCCCGCCCGATGCGGGCCCGCTGCTGGTCGTGGGGCAGGGCCCGATCGACCCCGTTCAGCTCGCGGCGGCGGCTGTGCTGTCGGCAGGGCGCGCCCATGGGGTTCGGCTGCCGCTGCCCTGCCCAGTCCAACCCGCTGAGAGCCCCTGGGCACTCGCCTGGCCGGAGCTTCAAGACCTCAAACTCGGGCGGGTTCCCGATCCGCAGGGCTGGCCTGCCCCGGCGGAACGGGCAAGGCAGTGCGAGGCCTTGCAGCGTACCGCCCTGGTTCATGCGGTCACCCTGGTCGAGGCCGCACAGCTTGAGCCTGCCGTCGATGCCGCGCTGGCCGCGCTCGATCAACTCCTGGGCCAAGCTGGCCAGCCCGGCAGCCCAGAGGCCACAGCTGGCGTCGTGGGCGTGGTGGCCTTCGACCGGCTCATGGCACGACGGCTCACCGTTCGCCTGCTAGAGCGTGGTATCGCCCTCGAAGACCGCTCGGGCTGGTCACTCGACACCACTGCGGCGAGTGCCCCCTTTGATGGCCTCCTCAGCCTGGTCCAGGCCACCGTCAGTCCTGCCTCTCTGCTGCACTGGCTCACCCTTCCCATGGTTCAACAGGCCCTGAATCTCTCGGTGTCTCAGTGCGCCAGCCTCGACCGAGCACTCCGCGAGCTGCCCACAGGCGCCAGAGTCCTGAGGGGCCTGCCGCCCGAGCTCGATGCTCGTCTTCAGGCCCTTCGTCCGCTCCAACAGAGAGCGTCTCGGCGTGATGGGGCCCCAGTGACCGAATGGGTGGGGCTGATGGAGCGGGCACTGGACCAACTCGGCCTCGAGGCCCTTCTGGCCGATGATGCCGCCGGGCTCCTGATGCTCGGCTGCCTGCGCGAGCTCTCTGCCGAGCACCTTGGCCCAGGCAACGCCCACTCCCGTCTGCTCTGGCCAGAGTTTCGCGCGCTGCTGATGCGCGCCCTGGCCCAGGCGCGTCTGCCGCTTCAACAGCCCAACGCGCGCGTGCGGCTGATGAGCCTCTCCGAGGCGGCCTGGTACCAGGAGCTCTCAGCCCTGATGCTGCTGGGCGCCTCCGAGGAGCACATGCTGCTCGATGCACCCAGCCCCTTGCTTGCACGCCGACAGATGGACACCGCCCTGGCACGGCAGCCCGAGCTGGTGGAGAGAGCGCTCAGCCTGGAGCACCTGGTCTCGGTGCTCGAGCGCGGCATTCCGGTGCACTGTTTTGCCGCGCCCTCACAGCCTGGGCTCAAGGTGCG
This sequence comes from Pseudomonadota bacterium, assembly GCA_041165705.1. Lineage (GTDB taxonomy): Bacteria > Pseudomonadota > Gammaproteobacteria > Burkholderiales > Burkholderiaceae_A > Hahnella. The sequence goes on along the minus strand of JBEAMW010000004.1, from coordinate 21,557 downwards.
TTGGGCGTCGCCTTGGGTTCGGCTGCGAGCGGTTCTTCCCACCAGCCTGCAGGTTCGGGGAGGGCCGAGCGCAGCCCGGGCCTCGAGTGCTCTGCCTCGGCCAAAGCGCACGCCTCCGCAGATTCAGGCGAGCCTGCCCAATCGAGTTCAGGTGACTGCGCTCTCCTCGCTCTCCGTCTGCCCGCTTCAGTTCTTCTGGCGCAGTCAGCTCAACCTCAACGCGTGGAGGCCCCTGGCCGAGTCTGAGGGTGCGGCCGAGGGCGGCACCTGGCTTCACCGCGTCGCAGAGGCTGTGCCCAGGCGCCTTCAGGAGCCCAATCCCCCGAGCACGGCCGAGGAGTGGCGCAGCTTTCTGCTCGATACGCTCCACACCCTCCTGCCAGGCGAGGAGACCGACCTCGTGTTCTGGACGAGCCTGCAGCAACGGCTCACCAGCCTGGCCCAGTGGCTCGCCAACCCCAGCCTGCCGCTGCCCCTGCGCGCCGAGGCTGTCCTCGAGGGCCAGCTGCCCCTCAGCCAGGCCAGGCTCCGCGGCCGCGCGGACTGGCTCATCCCACAGGGGGTAATCGATCTCAAAACCACCCGGCCAGACGAACTCAAAAGGAAGATCCAGCTTCAGCATCTCGACCTTCAGCTGCAGGCCTATGCCTGGATGCTCGAGCCCGCCGAACCCCAAACCACCGACTACACCCTGGCCTTTCTCAGCGTGCAGTCCGACGAGGTGGTGAGTGTTCCCACGCCCTCTCAGCCTGACCTGCTGCGCACGGTTGACGAAGCCCTTGCCCGGATCCAGCAGGGCGAGCCCATTCGGGCCCTTGAGGCGCTCGGGTCAGGGGAGGGCTGCGAGCAGTGTCCCGCTCGGGGGGCCTGCCGCCCAGAGGAGTGGCTGGCATGAGGGCCCTCACTCCGGCCCTGGCCTGTGACCCTCGTCGCTCGGTGGTGGTCGAGGCCTGTGCCGGCAGCGGCAAGACCTGGCTGCTCACGGCGCGGATTGCGCGTGCACTGCTTGAGGGCTGCACCCCTGGCGCAGTCCTCGCGCTCACCTTCACCAACAAGGCCGCCGAGGAGATGCAGTCCAGGGTCTGGGAGGCGCTTGAGGCCCTAAGCGGGTTCAGCCCTCAGGAGGCTCGGGCCAGGTGTCTCGAATGGGGGGTCCCAGAGGACCGCCTCGAGGCCTGCGTGGAGCAGGCGCCGCGAGTCTTCGAGCGGCTCCTGCTCAGCCCCGAACGTCCCTTCGTTGGCACCTTCCACGCCTGGTATCTGCGTCTATTGGCCTCAGCCCCCATTGGCTTTGCTCGCCTCTCTCGCCTCACGCCCAGCCAGAAGCCCAGTGCACTGAGGCGCATGGCCTTTCGTCGCTGGTCTCAGCAGCTCAGTGCGTCTGAGGCGTCTGCGTTTGCGTGGCTGGTTCGCGAGCTCGGCACCAAGCGTGTGCTTGAGGCGCTCTGGCAGGCGGTGAGCTGGCAACGGCAGGTGGAGGTCCATTCCCCAGGTCAGTGGCTCAGACTGGCCCCTGGCCTCGACTGGGAGCAGGCCCTGCGAGACAACTCAGCCGCACAGCAGGCCTGGGTGCGTTCAGCCCAGCCGATCGCAGCAACTCTTGCACGGGCGTTTGGCGAGCTTGATGACAAGCGCCACGAGCTGGCCAATACGCTCCTAGACTTCAGCCTCGCTCCGCCGGAGTCGGTCTCTCTCGATCACTTGGAGCGCGCCCTGCTCACCGACGACAAGACTGCCCCCGTGGGCCGCCGGCAGCTTCGTCTCAAGAAGACCCTCATCCGAAAGGCTGACGCCGCTACCTGGGGGAGCCGAGCCTCTCATTTCACCGACCTGCTCCATCAACTCGAGGAAGGCTATGCCGCCCTCCGGCAGCAACAGGCGCAGCGCTGCCAGCAGGCCAGGCAGGAGGTCCTCATGACGCTCTCTAGCGGCCTGCTTCGGGCCATGGACGCACTCGCGGCTGCATCCGATGAGAGTGACTTCGACGGGATCGAGGCGGCCGCGCTGGATCTCGTGCAGTCGCCACAGGGTGCATCGCTCTTGGCCCGGTGGGACTGCAGAACCGAGCAGATTCTGGTGGATGAGTTTCAGGACACCAGCCCGTCCCAGTGGGCCCTCTTGCGGGCATGGCTAGAGGCCCATGCAGGGCAGTCGCTGCCTGAGGCCCATGCCCCGAAGGTCTTTCTTGTCGGGGATCCCAAGCAGTCCATTTATCAGTTTCGCGGGGGCGATCCGCGAGTATTCGAGGCAGCGCGGCGCTGGCTCTACACCCGTTATGGGGCGGAACTGCTCACTGCAGATGCCACTCGGCGTTGCGGGGGTGCGGTGGTGGGCCTGCTCAATGCTGTGATGCCCGATCTCATGAATGGCCCGCAGGCCATCGAGCGTTATCGTCCACATACCAGCCTTGCACCGCCTGTGAGTGGAGGGGTTTTTCACCTGCCGTTGGTGCTCAAGTCCGAGGCTGAGCGCGCTCAGCCCTTGTCCTCGCTCGACCGTGACTGGCTCAATGAGCCGCGCAGCGCGGCCTCATCCTCTCTCCACCTGGAAGAGGGCCGCCGGATTGCAGCTTTTCTAAAGGCGATGCACGAGGCGGACGGAAGCCTTCCCTGGTCTGAGATGCGGGTCTTGGTTCGCGCGCGTACCCACCTCGCTCATATCGAGCAGGCCTTTGCCGAGTGCGGAATTCCCTATGTGAGTGATCGATCGGGAGGCCTCCTCGAGCAGCCCGTGGTGCAAGACCTGCTCGCCTTGTGTCGCCTCATGGCCTATCCGTATTCCGATCAAGACTGCTGTCATGTGCTCTGTTCGCCTCTGGTGGGGCTTCACCCCGCGTCGCTCCCCGCAGCCCTGGGGGTGGCGCGTGAGCGAGGGCTCTCCCTCCTAGAGCTCCTCAGTTCACCCTCCGCGGTGGATGCCCTTGGCGGATCCTGGACTCAGGCTGCGGGCCAGCTTGCCGGATGGCGGCCTCTTGCGGCCGCACTTCCCATCCACGATTTCCTCAGTCATGTTGTGGCGGAGTCGGCGCTCGTGGATGCGCTCGAGCTCGGGCTCCCAGTGGTGCAGGCCGCTCAGGCCAAGGCCAATGTCCGGGCGTTCCTTCATCTCAGCCTCCAGTGGGAGGGCGGCCGGCTGCCGAGCCTGAGCCGCTTCGTGCACGACCTTGCCGACCGTGCGCAGGGTGAGCGCGATGAGCAGCCCGCAGTGGGGATCCCCGACCAGCAGTGGGATGCAGTCACCCTGCAGTCCTTGCATGCAGCCAAGGGGCTAGAGGCTCAGCTCGTGGTGCTGGCCTCTGCCGCCGCCAACGATCGAAATGACACCAGTCTGCGTTGGCTGGTGGAGTGGTCTGAGGGGCGCGACCGGATTGAAGCGCTCGACGCCTGGCTCACCAGAGACGTCCTCAGCGATGCCCAGATGGCCCGTCTCGATCTCCAGATCAAGGAGAGTGAGGCCGAGAGCGCGAACCTCCTCTATGTGGCAATCACCCGGGCCAAACGATACTTCGCCGTGAGCGGCGTCGAGGGAGGCGGCAGCTGGTACGCAAGAGTCTCGCAGCACACACAGGCCTGGGAGGAGGTGTCCGGTGACCCATCTGCAGGCTGACACTCTTCCCCAGCGCAAGGGGCGGGCCTTTCATGCCCTCATGGAGGCCTGGTCGCTGCTCGATCTCGACCGGGATCTTCGCCCTGAAGAGCTTGTGCAGCAGCCGGTCTGGGCACGCCTTCTTAGCCCCTATGCGCTCTCAGGCTCACACCTCTTGGAGGTGATTGGGGCGTCCCAGGGTCTCCTGGCGGCCCCCCCGCTGCGGGCGTGGATTGGCCTGCCCGGAGGGCCGCAGCCTGCGCAGCGGTGGAGCGAGCGAACCTGGCGTCATCCCGATGGGCGCAGCCTCCGCCCCGACTGGGTCTTGCGCTACACGACTCCCCAAGAACAGGTGCGCATCGTCGACTGGAAGTGGGCTGTCCTGCCCTCTGAGCACGCGGCCTATGCCGATCAACTCGTGGGCTACCGCGAACTCATGCAGCACCACTTCCCGAGTGCCACGGTCGAGGCCTCGCTGGTAAGCGCCCAAGGAGAAATCTGGCGCCTCGAGGGCGAGGGCTTGGTACACTGCAATCCGGCGGGCCGCCCCGCATTGTGAGTTCGTGAACCTGGTCAGGTCGGGAACGAAGCAGCCACAGCGGAGCCTTGCAAGTGCCGGGGGTCCGGCTCGCCCCCTCGATTCCCTCACTCGCCCATGTCCAACCTTCTCTTCGACGATCTCGCCCCACCTGCTCAGAGCCTCAGTCCCGTGGTGCTTGCCCGGAAGTACCGGCCTCGGCAGTTTGCCTCCGTCGTCGGTCAAGATGCGGTGGTCAAGGCGCTTCAGCACGCCCTTCGAACCGGTCGGCTTCACCATGCCTACCTGCTCACGGGGGCTCGCGGGGTTGGAAAGACCACCCTGGCCCGTATCCTGGCCAAGGCGCTGAACTGCGAGACCGGCGTTACCGATGAGCCCTGTGGTCAGTGCGGCGCCTGCCAAGAGGTGGACCGTGGCCGATTCGTGGACTACCTCGAGATCGACGCGGCCTCCAATCGAGGCGTAGACAACATTCAAGAGGTACTAGAGCAGTCTCGCTTCGCCCCCACCTCGGGCCGCACCAAGGTGATCGTGATCGACGAGGTGCATATGCTCTCGGGCTACGCCTTTAACGCCATGCTCAAGACGCTCGAAGAGCCACCGGAGCGGGTGATGTTTGTGCTGGCCACCACCGACCCTCAAAAGATTCCGGTCACGGTGCTCTCGCGATGTCTTCAGTTTGGCCTCAAGAATCTGCGTCGAGAGGCGCTGGTGGCGCACCTCGCCTTTGTTCTGGGCCAGGAGGCCGTGGTCTTCGAACCCCCCGCACTCGAGGCCCTGGCTCGTGCCGCGCGCGGCAGTGTTCGCGATGCGCTCTCGCTCACCGACCAGGCCATTGCCCACGGCGGTGGGGCGGTCACCCAGCAGGCCGTGGAGCAGATGCTGGGCCTGGTGGGCCGTGAGGCGCTGCTGGCGCTCGCCGTGGCCCTGGCTCAGGGCCGGCCCGCCGATGCGATTACGGCCTCCGAGCAGCTTCTGGCCTCGGGCGCCAGCGCCGATGCAATCCTTGACGACCTGGCGAGGCTCTACCATGAGCGCATCGTGCTGGGCGTGCTCGGCACCGACCCAGCCGCACCCCCTGAGCCCGAGCTCACCGAGCTGGCCGCCCACCTCACCGATGAGGAGGCGCAGCTGGCCTATCAGATCGCCACGCTTGGGCGCCGAGACCTGATGCTCGCGCCCGACGAACAGACTGGCCTGCAGATGGCCCTGCTGCGCATTGCAGCCTTTATTCCCGAGTCGCCCAGCCGTGCGCCGAGTCGACCGCACGCTCCGTCGGTGCCTGCTGCTCCCTCGGTCGCTGCTCCTTCCGCCGCACTGAAGGCTCCGTCGGCCGCCACTCTGGCCCACCCGTTGTCTGCGATCACCCCACAGGCCTGGCCCGATCTCATGAAGCGCCTTCGGCTCACCGGGCTGGCCCGTCAGTTCGCGCAGCAGTCGGCCTTCGTGGGCCTCGACGCTCGAAAGGCGCAGACGCTCTGCGTCATGGTGCCGGTGCCGGCCCTCGCCGAGAGCGAGCTCGTCACCCGAGTGGCCGCTGCACTCTCTGAGCAGCTGGGGCAGCCCGTCCAGTTAAAAGTGGACGTCGGCGCTGGCAGCGCCCCCACGGCGGCCGTGAAGGACGCTGCTCTGGCAGCCGACCGGCAGCAACAGGCAGAGAAGGCCGTTGCGCAGTCACCCGTGGTCCAGGCCTTTGTGGAGGCCTTCGACGCCACCATTATTCCGGGGTCGATCAAGTGGGCTGGCCCGCACGACTCATCCTCATAACCATCCGTAATTTCCAAGGAGCTCCATCATGATGAAGGGACAACTGGCTGGGCTGATGCGTCAGGCGCAGCAGGTACAAGAGAAGATCAAGAAGGCGCAGGATGCGCTGGCGGAGATGGTGGTCGAAGGGCAGGCAGGCTCGGGCCTGGTGAAGGTTCAGCTCACTGGCAAGCACATGCTCAAGTCGGTCAGCATCGACCCTAGCCTCATGACCTCCGACCCAGACGACCGAGAAACCCTTCAAGACCTCATCGTGGCCGCCGTCAATGAGGCCTCCGAAAAGGTGGAGCAGGAGAGCAGCAGCCGGATGTCCGCTGCCACCGCTGGCATGCCACTGCCCCCCGGCTTTAAGTTCTAGTTCTGGCCTGAGGGCAGATCCGCGTGGTCGACCGCAAATCCAGCGCCTCGCCGCCAGCCCTGCTGGCGCTCTCCGAGGCCTTTGCTCGGCTACCCGGGGTGGGGCCTAAAACCGCCCAGCGCATGGCCCTGCATCTCCTTCAGCACGACCGTGCAGGGGCTGAGCTGCTGGGCCGCAGCCTGCTTCAAGCCCTTGAGACCATCGGTCACTGTGCAGAATGCAATACCTTCACCGACCAGCCAGTGTGTGCGCTCTGCGCCTCTGCCGAACGCGACCCCAGCCTGCTCTGTGTGGTCGAGACCCCTGCCGACCTCATGGTCCTCGAGCAGACCCAGAGCTATCGGGGCCAGTACTTCGTGCTGATGGGTCGCCTATCCCCGCTGGATGGCGTTGGCCCTAAGGACATTCATCTGGAGCGGCTGCTCAGCCGGGTGGCTCAGCCGCTGGTTCAGGAGGTGGTCATCGCCACCAATTTCACGCCCGAAGGGGAGGCCACGGCCCACGCGATTGAGTCGCTGCTGCAGGCGCAGCCCTGGGCCCAGGGTAAACGCATCAGTCGCATTGCACGGGGCGTGCCCGTGGGCGGTGAGCTTGAGTATGTCGACCTGGGAACCATTGCCCAGGCGATTCGTGACCGACGGCAGGTCGATTAGAAAGGGAGAGTAACTATGGATCTCGTGCACTGGTGCCTGTTCATCATGGGCATCCTGCCCATCGTCTGCGCCGGAATCTCCAAGGCGGGCGCCAAAAACTACGACAATCGCAGCCCTCGCGAGTGGCTGGCGGCCCAGGAGGGCTATCGCAAGCGCGCTGTCGCGGCCCAGCAGAACAGCTGGGAGGCATTTGCCTTCTTCACGGCGGCTATGGTCGTTGCAACCGCCACGCAGGCCCCACTTGACTCTCTGGAGAACCTCACGGTGGAGGTGGTGCTGGCCCGGCTCGCCTACATCGTCTGCTACGTGGCGGACTGGCATCTGGCACGCACCTTGTTCTGGACAGTGGGCTTTGCCCTCACCACCGCCATCTTCTTTGCGGGGCCTCCTTTATAATTGGCAAAATAGTCAAGGAGTGTCGCGTTGCAGCTTAGTCAGCTGCTGGCCTCGGCGCATGCCGACTCGGCCAGCTCAATCGGTTCGTCCCCCCTCTCGCGTCTCCCTGCAGTTCTGGCCCTTGCCGATGGAACCCTCTTTGAGGGGGAGTCGATCGGTGCGGCTGGGCAGACGCAGGGTGAGGTTGTGTTCAATACCGCGCTCACGGGTTATCAGGAAATCCTCACCGATCCAAGCTACTGCCAGCAGATCGTCACGCTCACCTATCCGCACATCGGCAATACAGGCTGGAACCGAGAAGACGATGAGTCTGAGGGCATTCAGGCTGCGGGCCTGGTGATTCGCGATCTCTCCCCCGTCGCCTCTAATTTTCGCTCCACCGAGAGTCTCACCCAGGCCCTGGCCTCCCGCGGGATTGTTGCCATCAGCGGGGTGGATACCCGTGCCCTCACTCGCCACCTGCGCGACCATGGAGCCCAGCCGGGCGCCATCGTGGCAGCGGCTAGCGTCACCGAGCGCCTCGACGACCTTCGCAGCCGAGCCCTGGCCGCAGCCGGAGCCTGCCCCAGTCTTGTCGGGCAAGACCTCGCCCAGCGCGTCAGCACCCCATCGGCCTACACCTGGGAAGAGAGCGTCTGGGCCCTGGGCAGTGGCCACGGCAGCAGCGGCAATAGCCCCCAGTTCCATGTGGTGGCCTACGACTTCGGCGTAAAGCGCAATATCCTTCGGCTGCTCGTGGCCGGTGGCTGCCGGGTTACCGTGCTGCCCGCCAAAACCTCCTACGACGACGCCATGGCCCTCAATCCTGATGGCCTCTTCCTCTCGAATGGCCCTGGCGACCCAGAGCCCTGCGACTACGCCATCGAGGTGGCCCGCCGCGCCATGGACGCCCGAGTGCCGCTGTTTGGCATCTGCCTTGGTCACCAGATCATGGCCCTTGCGGCTGGCGCCAAGACGCTCAAGATGAAGTTCGGCCACCACGGCGGCAATCACCCGGTGCAAGACCTGCGCACCAAGCGGGTCTTCATCACCGCCCAGAACCATGGTTTTGCCGTAGATGCCAAGAGCCTGCCCAGCCACCTCGAGGTCACTCACGTGTCGCTGTTCGATGGCTCTATCCAAGGCCTGCGCCACACCGTGGCCCCTGCGTTCTGCTTCCAGGGTCACCCCGAGGCCAGCCCAGGGCCGCACGACATCCTTCCCTTGTTTGAGCAGTTCTTTGAGTCCATGAAGGCGCGTCATGCCTAAGCGCACCGATATCAACAGCATTCTCATCATCGGCGCCGGCCCCATCGTCATTGGGCAGGCCTGCGAATTCGACTACTCCGGCGCACAGGCGTGTAAGGCGCTCAAGGCTGAGGGGTATCGCGTGGTGCTGGTCAACAGCAATCCAGCCACCATCATGACCGACCCGGGCACGGCCGACGCCACCTACATCGAGCCCATCACCTGGCAGATGGTGGCCCGCATCATCGAGAAGGAGCGCCCCGATGCGCTGCTGCCCACCATGGGCGGACAGACTGCGCTCAACTGTGCACTCGAGCTCGCCAAGCATGGGGTTCTCGAGAAGTTCGGTGTGGAGCTCATCGGCGCCCGCGAGGAGGCCATCGAGAAGGCCGAAGACCGCCAGAAGTTCAAGCAGGCCATGACCAAGATCGGGCTCGACTCCGCGCTCTCGGGCATTGCCCACAGCATGGAAGAGGCCTGGCAGGTGCAGCGTCGGATTGCGGAGGCCACCAACAGCGCCGGCTTCCCCATGGTGATTCGGCCCAGCTTCACCCTGGGTGGCACCGGTGGTGGCATTGCCTACAACGCCGAAGAGTTCGAAACCATCTGTAAACGGGGCATCGAGGCCTCGCCCACCAACGAACTGCTCATCGAAGAGTCGCTCATTGGCTGGAAGGAGTACGAGATGGAGGTGGTTCGCGACAGCGCAGACAACTGCATCATCGTCTGCTCGATCGAGAACCTCGACCCCATGGGTATCCACACGGGCGACTCCATCACCGTGGCCCCTGCCCAGACCCTCACCGACAAGGAATACCAGGTGATGCGCAATGCCAGCATCGCCATCCTGCGGGAGATCGGCGTCGATACGGGCGGCTCCAATGTCCAGTTCGCTGTGCACCCCGACAACGGCCGGCTCATCGTGATTGAGATGAACCCTCGCGTGTCGCGCTCCTCTGCACTGGCCTCCAAGGCCACCGGTTTCCCGATTGCAAAGGTGGCTGCCAAGCTTGCCGTCGGCTACACCCTCGACGAGCTGCGCAATGAGATTACGGGCGGTGCCACGCCAGCCTCCTTCGAGCCCACCATCGACTATGTGGTCACCAAGGTGCCTCGGTTTGCCTTCGAGAAGTTTCCGCTGGCCGATAGCCACCTCACCACCCAGATGAAGTCCGTGGGAGAAGTGATGGCCATTGGGCGCACCTTCCAGGAAAGCTTTCAGAAAGCCCTGCGCGGCCTTGAGGTGGGTGTCGATGGGCTCAACCAGAAGACCACCGACCGCGAACGCATTGAAGAGGAACTCGGTGAGCCCGGGCCTGAGCGGATCTGGTATGTGGGCGATGCCTTTGCCCAAGGCTTCTCTGTGGAAGAGGTGTACGGTCTCACCAAGATCGACCCCTGGTTCCTCGTGCAGATCAAGGAGATCGTCGACCTCGAGCTCGCCCTCGAGAAGCGAACCTTGGCCGACCTCGACGCCGAGCTCATGTTCGCGCTGAAGCGCAAGGGCTTCTCCGACCGTCGCCTTGCCTACCTGCTCGACACCACTGAGGGCGAGGTGCGCAAGGCGCGCCATGCCGCAGGCGTTCGCCCCGTGTACAAGCGCGTGGACACCTGTGCTGCGGAGTTCGACACCACCACCTCCTACTTCTATTCCACCTACGAGAAGATCTGTGAGGCTCGACCCACCCAGCGGAAAAAGGTGATGGTTCTGGGTGGAGGCCCCAACCGAATCGGCCAGGGCATTGAGTTCGACTACTGCTGTGTGCATGCAGCGCAGGCGCTTCGGGATGATGGCTTTGAGACCATCATGGTGAACTGCAACCCCGAAACCGTCTCAACCGACTACGACACCTCCGATCGCCTCTACTTTGAGCCGCTCACGCTCGAGGATGTCCTCGAGATCGTCGACATCGAAAAGCCCGTGGGCGTCATCGTCCAGTACGGTGGCCAAACCCCCCTCAAGCTGGCCAAGTCTCTTGAGGCCGCGGGAGTTCCCATCGTCGGAACCTCGCCCGAGTCGATCGACATTGCCGAAGACCGCGAGCGCTTCCAGAAGCTGCTCCACAAGCTCGAACTCCTGCAGCCGCCCAATCGCACTGCCCGCACCGAAGAAGAGGCCATGCGCCTGGCACAGGAGATTGGCTATCCCCTCGTCGTGCGCCCGAGCTATGTGCTGGGCGGGCGGGCCATGGAAATCGTGCACGAGCAGCGCGACCTGGAGCGCTACATGCGCGAGGCCGTGAAAGTCTCCAACGACTCCCCCGTGCTCCTGGATCGCTTCCTCAATGATGCAATTGAGGTCGACGTCGACAGCCTCTCCGATGGCAAGCAGGTGCTGATTGGTGGCGTGATGGAGCATATCGAGCAGGCGGGAGTCCACTCAGGTGACTCGGCCTGTAGCCTCCCTCCGCATTCGCTGCCGGCAGACCTCATCGAGGAGCTCAAGCGCCAGACGATTCTGATGTCTCGTGCCCTCAACGTCATCGGACTCATGAATGTCCAGTTCGCCATCCAGAAGGGAACGGTCTATGTCCTGGAGGTGAACCCCCGCGCCTCCCGCACCGTGCCCTTTGTGTCGAAGGCGGTTGGCCAGCCGCTGGCCAAGATCGCAGCACGCGCCATGCTGGGCAAGACCTTTGACGAACAGGGCTTTAAGGGCGAGGTGGTGCCCGACTACTACTCTGTGAAAGAGGCTGTATTCCCCTTCGTGAAGTTCCCGGGCGTTGACACCATCCTCGGGCCCGAGATGAAGTCCACGGGAGAAGTGATGGGTGTGGCCCCCACCTTCACCGAGGCCTTTGTCAAATCCCAGATTGGCGCAGGCATCAAGCTGCCCGACCCAGCCCAGGGGGGCGTGGCCTTCATCAGTGTGAAGAACAGCGACAAGCCCGCCATGATCCCGGTGGCCCGCATGCTGCTCAACCTCGGCTTCAAGCTTCTGGCCACGCGGGGCACCGCGGCTGCCATTGAGGCGCAGGGCATGCCGGTTCGCGTGGTTAATAAGGTCACCGAAGGCCGCCCCCATGTGGTCGACATGATCAAGAATGGGGAGGTCTGCTTCATCATCAACACCGTTGAAGAGAAGCGAACCGCCATGGCCGACTCACGCTCGATCCGCACCACGGGGCTGGCCCAGCGCGTCACCACCTACACCACCATGGCTGGTGCTCATGCTGCCGTGGAGGGGATGCGCATCATGGCCAGCAGCCTCGATGCCTACGACCTCCAGAGCCTGCACCGGTCTACCCTTCAGGCTTCGAATTAGAGGACCCACCCGATGTCAAGCACCCCACTCACCATTGAAGGCGCCGAAGCGCTGAAGCAGGAGCTCAGCCACCTCAAGCATGTAGAGCGCCCCAGCGTCATTAACGCAATTGCCGAAGCCCGCGCGCAGGGCGACCTCTCCGAGAACGCAGAGTACGACGCTGCGAAAGAGCGCCAGGGTTTTATTGAAGGGCGCATCGCCGAGCTCGAGAGCAAGCTCTCCACCGCGCAGGTGATCGACGTCAGGAGCCTTGAGCGAGATGGCCGGGTGGTCTTCGGGGTGACCGTGGAGCTCGAAGACCTCGACTCGGGCGATAAGGTTCAGTACAAGATCGTGGGCGACGACGAGGCCGACCTCAAGCTCAACAAGATCTCTATCTCCAGCCCCATTGCGCGAGCCCTCATTGGCAAGTCGGTGGGCGACGAGGCTACGGTCCATGCGCCCGGTGGCGCGCGGCAGGTTGAGATCCTCGAGGTGCACTACCTCTAAGGGCCCAGGGCCTTCGTGGCTAAAAACAAGTTCAATGCGGCCTGGCTGCAGCGTCACCTCACCGACCCCTATGTGAAGCAGGCCCAGGTGAAGGGCTATCGGTCACGCGCGGCCTTCAAGCTCACCGAGATCGACGAGAAAGACCGCCTCATTCGGCCTGGAATGACCATCGTCGACCTCGGCTCCACCCCGGGCAGCTGGAGTCAGGTGGTGCGCGAGCGGCTCTCCGCGAAGGGCCGGCAGGGCATCGATGGACGCATCATTGCGCTCGACCTGCTGCCGATGGATCCCATCGCTGATGTCCAGTTCCTGCTGGGCGACTTTCGGGAGGAGGCCATCGAGCAGGCGCTCACCGATCTCCTGGCGGGTGAGCGGGTAGACCTTGTTTTATCGGATATGGCCCCCAATATGTCTGGAGTGGCAGTGGCCGATGCTGCCCGGGTGATGCATGTCTGTGAGCTTGCGCTCGACTTCGCCCACAAGCACCTGAAGCCGCAGGGGGCCCTGGTGGTCAAAACCTTCCAGGGCAGCGGGTTTACCGAACTGGTGGCGGAGTTCAAGCGGGTCTTTCGAACGGTTCACACCCGCAAGCCCGGGGCGTCCCGGGCGGAGTCGTCGGAGTTGTTCCTGGTGGGGCGGGATCGGAGGGACTAGGCGGGGAGGGGAGTGAACCTTTGTCCCGCTTCAATGTCCGACTGCAACACTGGGTTTTTTGGCGAGATAGGCTGCTTGGTGTAGCCTGATGCCTTGGAAAGGAGTGCCTTGTGAACAATATGGTGTCAAAAATCGCGATCTGGGTCGTGATCGGTCTGGTGCTTTTCTCACTGTTTCGTCAGTTCGAGGGAACCCAAACCCGCGGCGTAGAGGTGTCCTACTCGCAGTTTATGGAGGAGGCCAAGCAGGGGCGTATTCGGTCGGCCGTCATCGATGGTCGTACAGTCCGGGCGCTCACCACCGATGATCGCGCGGTCACCGTCAATGCTCCCCAAGACCTCTGGATGGTCTCCGACCTCATGAAGTACGGCGTGTCGGTGTCTGCCAAGGCCGAGGAACAGCCCTCGCTGCTCATGAGCATTTTTGTCTCCTGGTTCCCCATGCTCCTGCTCATCGGCGTCTGGGTGTTTTTCATGCGCCAGATGCAGGGCGGCGGAAAGGGCGGCGCCTTCTCCTTTGGTAAGTCCAAGGCCCGCATGCTCGACGAGAACAACAACCACATCACGTTTGCCGATGTCGCGGGCTGTGATGAGGCCAAAGAAGACGTCACCGAACTCGTGGAGTTTCTCCGCGATCCCTCCAAATTCCAGAAGCTGGGCGGCCGTATTCCCCGCGGTGTGCTTATGGTCGGCTCCCCCGGAACCGGCAAAACCCTGCTGGCCAAGGCCATTGCCGGCGAGGCCAAGGTGCCCTTTTTCTCCATCTCCGGCTCCGACTTCGTGGAGATGTTCGTGGGTGTGGGCGCAGCCCGCGTGCGCGACATGTTCGAAAACGCCAAGAAGCAGTCGCCCTGCATCATCTTTATCGACGAGATCGATGCAGTGGGCCGTCAGCGCGGTGCTGGCCTGGGTGGTGGCAACGACGAGCGCGAGCAAACCCTCAACCAGATGCTGGTGGAGATGGATGGCTTTGAAACCAACCAGGGCATCATCGTGATCGCGGCCACCAACCGCCCCGATGTGCTCGACCCAGCCCTGCTGCGTCCTGGCCGTTTCGACCGCCAGGTGGTGGTCCCGCTGCCCGATGTCCGTGGCCGTGAGCAGATCCTGAACGTTCACATGCGCAAGGTTCCCATTGCGCCCGATGTCAAGGCCGACATCCTGGCGCGGGGCACCCCCGGCATGTCCGGTGCCGACCTCGCCAATCTCGTGAATGAGGCCGCGCTCTTTGCCGCGCGTCGCAATGGTCGCCTGGTCGAGATGGACGACTTCGAAAAGGCCAAGGACAAGATCCTCATGGGTGCCGAGCGTCGCTCCATTGTCATGCCCGAGGAAGAGCGCAAGAACACGGCCTACCACGAGTCTGGCCATGCCCTGGTGGCTCGGCTGCTGCCCAAGACCGATCCCGTTCATAAGGTCACCATCATTCCCCGTGGCCGCGCCCTCGGTGTCACCATGCAGCTGCCCGAAGGGGATCGCTACAGCATGGACAAAGAGCGCATGCTCAGCACCATCTCGGTGTTGTTCGGCGGCCGTATCGCCGAAGAGGTCTTCATGAACCAGATGACCACCGGCGCCTCCAACGACTTCGAACGAGCCACTGGCCTCGCTCGAGATATGGTCACCCGTTATGGCATGACCGACACGCTGGGCCCTATGGTCTACGCCGAGAACGAAGGGGAGGTCTTCTTGGGTCGCTCCATCACCAAGACCACCAACATCTCTGAGGCCACCATGCAGAAGGTCGACTCCGAGATCCGTCGCATCATCGATGAGCAGTACGCAATTGCACGCAAGCTCATCGAGGACAACAAGGACAAGATGCACGCCATGGCGAAGGCCCTTCTCGAGTGGGAGACCATCGATGCCGAGCAGATCGACGACATCATGCATGGCCGCGAGCCCAGGCCACCCCGCCAGTCGGGCTCGGGTGGCAGCACGCCCTCCGCAGGCGCAGGCAACGCAGGGCTTGCGCCCGATAGCGCGGCGGCTCCAGCCTGAGGCGAGCGTTGAGCCTCCCCACCAGCGGGCCCGGTCAGGGCCCGTTTTCATTCGGGCGCTATCAGCTGCATCCCCACCGCCCGTGGGTCATGGGCATTCTCAATGTCACGCCCGACTCCTTCTCTGATGGTGGGCTACACGCCCAGCTCGATCGGGCCGTGCAGGCTGCGCTGCAGATGAAGGCCGATGGCGTGGATGTCATCGATATTGGCGGCGAGAGCACGCGCCCGGGGGCGGAGCCCGTCTCGCCGGCCCAGGAGGCCGACCGCGTACTGCCCGTTCTGGAGGCGCTTCAGGCACTCGGCCTGCCTCTCTCGCTGGATAGTCGCAGGCCCGCAGTGGTTCGGCAGGCCCTTGGCGTGGGCATCGACATGGTGAACGATGTCTCCGGCTTTCGCGATCCCGCCATGCAGGCCCTCGCGCCCGCCTTGGCGGCCCAGGGTGTGAGCGTCTGTGTCATGCACATGCAGGGCGAGCCCAACACCATGCAGGCCAACCCTCAGTACGGGGATGTGGTGGCTGAGGTGCAGGCCTATCTTCTGGGCCAGCGGGCCCTGCTCGAGGCTCTGGGCCTGCCCCGAAGCCAGATCTGGCTCGACCCTGGGTTTGGCTTCGGCAAGACCACCGACCACAACCTCGCCCTACTGCAGGGCCTGTCGTCTCTGGTGGGCGAGGGCCCCGTGCTGGCAGGCCTCTCACGCAAGCGGATGCTGGCTGCGCTGGCAGATCGGCAGGACCATCCGGCCGACCGAATCGGCGGCAGCCTTGCAGCAGCCTGGGCTGCAGCGCAGGCCGGGGCCTGCATGCTCCGCGTCCACGATGTCAAGGCCACCGTCGACTTTTTCCGGGTGTGTCGAGCCATCCACTAAACTCCCTCCATGGCAAGAACCTACTTCGGAACGGATGGCATTCGCGGACGCGTGGGCCAGCATCCCATCACCCCTGAGTTCACGGTCCGTTTGGGCCTGGCGGTGGGGCTCATGCTCCGGCAGCATTTCAAGCGCCCCTCAGTCCTGATTGGCAAAGACACCCGAATCTCCGGCTACATGCTGGAGGCCGCACTCGAGTCTGGACTCGCCGCGTCCGGTGCTGATGTGGTGCTGGCAGGGCCCATGCCCACTCCGGCCATTGCCTACCTGGCCAAAACCCTTCGGCTCTCTGCAGGCGTGGTGATCAGTGCCTCCCACAATCCCTTTGAGGACAACGGCATCAAGTTCTTCAATGGTGAGGGCGAGAAGCTGCCCGATGCCTGGGAAGAGGAGATTGAGGCCATGCTCAATGGCCCACTGGCCTGCGCCGCTCCTGAAGACTTCGGCAAGGCCAGGCGCCTCAACGACGCTGCCGGCCGGTATGTGGAGTTCTGCAAGAGCACATTCCCCCAGCATCTGAGCCTACGCGGCCTGAGGCTGGTGGTGGATACCGCCCATGGAGCGGCCTACCAGGTGGCTGGTGCAGTCTTTCATGAGCTGGGCGCAGAGGTCATCCCAATGGGCCATCAGCCCGATGGGCTCAACATCAATCGCGAGGTGGGGGCCACCGCTCCGGACGCGATGGTCCAGCGGGTACTGGCCGAGGGCGCTGACTACGGCATCGCACTGGATGGGGATGCCGACCGAATCGTGATGGTTGACGCCAGTGGCCGTCGGTTCAATGGCGACGAGCTCCTTTACGCCATCGTTCGTCATCGCATGAAGCGCAAGGGCCGGGCGGACCTCGGTGGGGTGGTCGGCACACTCATGACCAATCTCTCCCTCGAGCGCCGCCTCAACGAGCAGGGCATCGACTTTCGTCGCGCTCGGGTCGGTGACCGCTATGTGCTGGAGCTTCTCAAGGAGACCGGCTGGCTCTACGGGGGAGAGTCGTCAGGTCACATCCTCTGCCTCGATCGCCACACCACGGGGGACGGCATTATCAGCGCCCTTCAGGTCTTGGCAGCAGTGGTCGATCTCCGAGAGCCTCTGTCGGCCCTGATTGCCGACCTGGTGCTCTGCCCTCAGGTACTGGTCAATGTCGCGCTGCCACAACTGTTCGACTGGAAGTCCCATGCCGGTTTTCAGGCCGCGTTGAAGTCAGCCCAGCAGCAGCTGCTCGACCGTGGCCGGCTACTTGTTCGCCCCTCTGGCACGGAGCCGCTGCTGCGCATCATGGTGGAGGTGCCCGATGCCTCGGAGGCCAAGCAACTCGC
The DNA here is from genome assembly GCA_041165705.1 of Pseudomonadota bacterium. Lineage (GTDB taxonomy): Bacteria > Pseudomonadota > Gammaproteobacteria > Burkholderiales > Burkholderiaceae_A > Hahnella. The sequence goes on along the minus strand of JBEAMW010000004.1, from coordinate 4,440 downwards.
CGCCTCGATCGCCGCCGAAGTCCCGGCCGGCCAGGCCTGAGGGGAGGGCCCCCTCAAGGGCCTTGGCGACCGTGATTTGTCACAGAACGGTCACACTCCATCGGTAGTCTCCCCAATGACGCAAGGCTTTGCGTTGTCAATCTGTCCTTTCACCGATAAACCGAATAGAGGCTTCTCTCATGCGTAAATCCCTTATTTCTTCGCTGGTTGGTGGTGCCGCTCTGGCCCTCTCCATGAATGTCGCTGCGGCGGACATTACGGGAGCAGGCGCTACATTCCCCTACCCCATCTTTGCAAAGTGGGCTGAAGACTACAAGAAAGTGACCAACACTGGACTGAACTACCAGTCCATTGGCTCCTCTGGCGGCATTCGCCAGATTCGCGCAAAGACCGTTGCCTTCGGGGCCACGGATGCACCGCTCACAGGTGCAGAGCTCGACAAAGATGGAATGGTCCAGTTTCCGGTGATTCTCGGGGGCGTGGTTCCCATCCTGAATCTGGACGGATTTAAGCCCGGCGAGCTTCGGGTCTCTGGCGCGGTGCTGGCCGAGATGTTCATGGGCTGGATCGTCAACTGGAATGACCCCAAGATTGCTGCGCTCAATCCTGGCAAGAAGCTTCCCGACCAGACCATCACCGTCGTGCACCGTGCGGACGGGTCGGGCACCACCTTCATCTTCACCGACTACCTCACCGAGGTCTCCAACCTCTGGAAAGAGAAGGTCGGTAAAGGCGCTGCGGTCAAGTGGCCCGCTGCCTCATCCGTGGGCGGCAAGGGCAACGAGGGTGTGGCTGCAAACGTAGCCCGCGTCAAGGGCGCGATTGGCTATGTGGAGTACGCCTACGCCAAGAAGAACAAGATTCCTTACTTCCAGATCCAGAATCGCGACGGCAAGTACGTTGGTCCCGACGACCTCACCTTTGCTGCTGCTGCAGCGGGTGCGGACTGGTTCGGCACCCCCGGTCTGGGGATTTCGCTGGTCAATCAAAAGGGTGCTGACTCCTGGCCCATTACCGGCGCTTCCTTCGCTCTGATGTACAAACAGCCCACCGACAAGGCAGCCTCTGCTGAAGTCATCAAGTTCTTTGACTGGGCATTTGCAAACGGCAAGAAGCAGGCCGCTGATCTGGACTATGTGCCCCTGCCGGATGCACTGACTGCACAGATTCGCCAGAAGGTCTGGTCACAGATTGCCAACAAATAACGAGTTGTTCTAAATAAGTTGGGTTTCGAAGGGCAGGCCCGTTTGGGCCTGCCTCCCCATCGCTCACTTCATCGTATTGATTTTTTAGGGACGGACTAGCATGAGCGCAACCGATGCACGTGCGGAACGGATGGAGGCCATCGTTCAGCGTCAGAAGATACAGGATTTCCTGTTCCACCGGATCACCTGGTTTTTCTCGATGCTGGTCCTGCTCTCCCTGGCCGGTATCCTCATCTCCTTGATGGTCAACGCCTGGCCGTCCTTTCAAAAGTTTGGCATCCAGTTCATCTGGCGTATTGAGTGGGACATCATCAACGAGGAGTTTGGCGCCCTCATTGCGATCTATGGCACCCTGATGAGTGCCACCATTGCGCTGTTGATTGCCGTCCCGCTCTCCTTTGGGATTGCCCTTTTCCTCACGCAGACCTGCCCGACCTGGCTGCGTCGTCCGTTGGGAACCGCCGTAGAACTCCTTGCAGCGGTGCCTTCCATCATCTACGGCATGTTCGGGCTGTTTATCTTCGCTCCTCTCTTTGCCGAATATGGCCAGCCGGCGCTGCAGTCTACCCTGGGTCAGATGCCGCTCATCGGTCCTCTCTTTGGCGGAGCGATGAACGGGATTGGTATTCTCGCGGCGGGAATTATTCTTGCCTTCATGATCCTGCCGTTCATTGCGGCGGTGATGCGCGATGTGTTTGAGATTGTTCCCCCGATCCTGCGCGAATCCGCCTTCGGAGTGGGCTGCACCACCTGGGAGGTGGTCCGTCATGTGGTGCTGCCCTACACCTCAACCGGTGTGATCGGCGGAATCATGCTTGGTCTTGGGCGGGCCCTTGGGGAGACCATGGCGGTTACCTTTGTGATCGGAAACTCCCAACGGCTTCTGGCTTCGCTCTTTGCCCCTGGAACCTCCATCGCCTCCACACTCGCCAACGAGTTTGCGGAGGCCGGCGATTTTCACCTCTCCACGCTGTTTGCCCTTGGATTCCTGCTCTTCGTGATCACCTTCTTCGTTCTAGCGGGCGCGAAGGTTCTGATCGCGAGCACCGAGAGAGCCAAGGGAGCGAAGACCTAATTTCGATCGAGAACCGACATGGACCAAAACCTTTATCGCCGTCGCAAGTTTACAAACCAGATCGGCCTCACCCTCTCCATGGGTGCGATGGCCTTGGGACTGTTCGTCCTTCTCTGGATTCTCTTCATCCTGTTTAAGAATGGCTTTCAAGCGCTCGATTGGGCGATGTTCACCCAGTCCACACCCGCTCCTGGATCCGAGGGTGGGGGCTTACTGAATGCGATCGTTGGAAGCCTCCTGATGGTGGGCCTCACAACCTTGATTGCAACACCCATAGGGGTCTTCGCTGGCGTCTACCTCGCCGAGTTTGGCGACGACAACAAGGTTGCGGAGGTTACACGATTCGTGACCGACATCATGCTCTCTGCGCCCTCCATTGTGCTGGGCCTGTTTGTGTACGCAATTCTGGTGGCTCAGGTCAAGCACTTCTCCGGATGGGCAGGGAGCCTTGCCCTGGCCCTGATCGCGGTTCCTGTGATTCTCAGGACCACGGAGAACATGCTGAGGCTGGTGCCCGGAAGCCTGAGAGAGGCGGCCTTTGCAATGGGTGCCCCCCGTTGGAAGGTGGCGACATTCGTGACCCTTCGGGCAGCGAAGGCAGGCGTAATCACGGGGCTGTTGCTTGCGCTGGCTCGCATCAGTGGAGAGACCGCGCCCTTGCTCTTCACGGCGCTGAACAACCAGTTCTTCTCCACCAACATGAATGGCCCCATGGCGAATCTTCCTGTGGTGATCTTCCAGTTCGCCATGTCGCCTTATGACAACTGGGTGCGGCTCGCCTGGGGCGGTGCGCTGTTAATCACGCTGACGGTGCTGGCCCTCAATATCGTCGCGCGGGTGGCATTCCGCGAAAAGATTCAAGCCTAACTTCAAGGACCCTTCCAGATGACTTCAAGCACTCCAAACAAAAACGCGATCGAAGTTCGTAACCTCGACTTCTATTACGGAAAGTTCCAGGGTCTCAAGAAGGTGAGCCTGGATATCGCTGAGAACAAGGTGACGGCCTTCATTGGCCCCTCGGGCTGCGGCAAGTCCACCCTGCTGCGCACCCTCAACCGCATGTACAGCCTCTATCCGGGCCAGCGTGCCGAGGGCGAGATCAACCTCTATGGCCAGAACATTCTGAGCCCCAAGCAGGACCTCAACCTGCTGCGCGCTCAGGTTGGTATGGTGTTCCAGAAGCCCACCCCCTTTCCCATGTCCATCTACGACAACATCGCCTTCGGTGTGCGTCTCTATGAGAATCTCAACAAGTCGCAGATGGACGAGCGCGTCGAGTGGGCCCTCTCCAAGGCCGCCATCTGGAAAGAGGTCAAGGACAAGCTGGGCCAGAGTGGTCTGTCGCTCTCGGGTGGTCAGCAGCAGCGTCTATGTATTGCTCGATCGGTGGCTGTCAAGCCCAAGGTGATCCTGCTGGACGAGCCCACCTCTGCACTGGACCCGATCTCCACCGCCAAGGTGGAAGAGCTGGTCCATGAGCTCAAGACGGACTACACCGTGGCCATCGTCACGCACAATATGCAGCAGGCCGCTCGCGTGTCCGACTTTACGGCCTATATGTACATTGGCGAACTGGTCGAGTTTGGCAAGACCGACGAGATCTTTATCAAGCCCAAAAAGAAAGAGACCGAAGACTACATCACCGGTCGCTTCGGCTAAGGTATACTGCTTGGCTCTCGGGGTGTAGCGCAGTCTGGTAGCGCATCTGCTTTGGGAGCAGAGGGTCGGGAGTTCGAATCTCTCCACCCCGACCATCGACTCAGGTGGGATCGAGACTGCCGGTAGCTCAGTCGGATAGAGCAACAGCCTTCTAAGCTGTGGGTCGGGGGTTCGATTCCCTCCCGGCAGGCCAGCAAGCCCGCCTCTGGGGAGAGCGTTGTTCGAGTGCAGTACCGTGGTGGCCGTAGCTCAGTTGGTAGAGTCCCAGATTGTGATTCTGGTTGTCGTGGGTTCGAGTCCCATCGGTCACCCCACCTATCCCTTCTCCGAACCCCTCAGTTCGCATCCCGACGTAGCGGAATGAAGTCGTGGTCGTCCTGCTGGTCGCGTTCAAACTGAATAAATTCGAAGTACCCACAGCGCCTGCCATTTGGATACTCGCGGCACACAGAGGGGCGCGCCTCGTAAATGGTGCAGCGTCGCTCACGCGTATCAAAAAAG
>JBEAMW010000003.1:0-11810 GCA_041165705.1 Pseudomonadota bacterium | reverse complement strand
CCTACAGCGACGAGGAGGGGTTTATCTTTCGCGCCCACGACCTCGCCAACCCACCCGCGTCCCAGGCCTTTCTGCTGGCCTCCAAGGTGCCGGGCATGGGAAATCTCTGCCAGGGGCTCGCCAAGGCCTGCATGGGCGCCTACGAGACCGTGGTGGGTACATCAGAGCCCCCATCGGCTACGCCTCCAGCCGCCAGCCCGGCCGTCACCTTTAGCCCGCCAGCCCTGGTGCATCAGTCCAAGCTTCAAACCGCCCAGGCGCTTCAACAGATCTACCTAAGCTCTCACCCAGTCGTAAACGCCACGCAGTTCCTGCAGATGAGCCACATGGTGGCTCAGCGGATTGAACTCATCGGCAAGGTTGTGGAGATTCGTTCAGGGAAGAAGTCGTTCGGTGGCAAGCCAGCACTTCGTCCCTATGTGTACATCGACTTCTCACCAATCTCTGGTGGCAAGGTGGTGCGCGCCAAAATCCTCCCTGAGGTCCTGGAGGGCCAGAACTTCACCCCTCAGAGCCTGCCCAACGACCGTTGGATTGGGAAGTGGGTGTCCATCAATGAGGTGGTGCAGCCACTCGCCTCGGTGCCCCACCCCGCCTTTCCAGCTGGCCTGAGCGAGCTCTCCGTCCACGTGGAGCACCCCAGCCAGCTGCGACTCATTCCAGAGGCGGAGGCGCGTTTTCGTCTGGCCGGCAATCACAAGAAATCAATCCAGCGCAGCATGACCCGGAGCGTCTCACACGACGTCCCTCCACCCCTCGGCGCAGCCCCCCAAGCCGCTGCCTCCGCTGGGCCAAAGGCGGGGGCCCCTCAGTCCCTGCCCAGCACTCCCGCCCAGCCCAGTGCTGAACGAAAAAACCGAAACGCGTCTATTCTTGATCGCATCAGAAACTCGTTGTAGCGGGTCCCACGGAGCCTCCCATGTCACTCACCACCTTCATCGAAATTGCATTCATCCTGGCCATCCTGGGCGTGACCGCCTACTTCCATGTCCGGTTCGATCGCTTCAGTGTGACCCACGGTCCCGAGGTGCTCACCACCATGGGCATTCTTGGATGCTTTACCGGCATCACCATCGCGCTATTTAGTTTCAATCCCAACGATATCCAGTCGGGGGTGCCGATGCTGCTCGGTGGCATTCGAACAGCGTTCTGGGCCTCTCTTGCAGGTGTCTTTGGTGCGCTCACGCTCCGATTTGCCCAGCGCTTTCGTCCTATTGCGGAAGAGGCCAATGTCGAGGCCGGGCCTGAGGAGGCCACGCTTGGTGATGTCGTTGCAGCCGTTCAGGGGCTCAAGAAGAACCTCTCCACCGAGCTCGATCTCTCACGGCAAGACGCAAACCAGCATGCCTCGGCCTTCATTCAAGAGTTCAGAGCCTTCTCCGCCCACATGGTGGAAAACAATCAGAAGGCGATTATTGAGGCCCTCAAAGAGGTCATCCGAGACTTCAACGACAAGCTATCAGAGCAGTTTGGAGAGAACTTCAAACAGCTCAATCAGGCCGTAGAGCGTCTCCTCACCTGGCAGGAGCAGTACAGGCAGGAGCTCAACCTCCTGCAAGAGAAGCAGCAGGCCGCCACTGGCCACCTGGGCAAGGCCGCCGACACTCTGGGCCAGATTGTCCAGAGCGCGGGTGCGTTCGAGCGCGTAGCCCAGGCCCTGCAAGAGCAGATCCAGTTCCTGCAGTCCAATCGTGAGCTGCTGGTTCGTCAGCAGCAGTCCATGGCCCAGCTCCTCCAGCGCATGAGTGATGTCACACCCACCTTCGCAGAGAAGACCGATGCCATGCTGATTCAGATTTCCACTGGCCTCGATAAGATCGGCGACCACATGGCCACGCTCAGCCAGGAGATGTCCGACCGAATGCTCGACAGCCATCGCGAGATGCGGCAGCTGGTCATGGGCACCGCGCAGGCCGGTGAGCAGGAGCTCGCCAAGGTGCAGGCCGCGATGGCACAGGCCACCGAAAACCTGGGGGTTCAGCTTCAGATGGTTCAGCAAGACTTCAAGAAGCAGATGCAGGATCACCTCCAGGCCTCCAACGAGGCATCCAAGAAGGCCCTTCGCGAGAGTGTCGACCTCCTCAAAGAGGGGGTGGTCACACTCGACCACACGCTCCAGAAGGAACTCGAGGCGGCCCTTCAAGGGCTGGCTGGGCAGCTCGCTGCGCTCTCGAACCGCTTCGTGGAAGACTACATGCCCCTCACGGAACGACTCCGGGATGTGGTGCAGATGTCTAAGCGCATCTGAGGCTGAACGCCATGAAGACCGAAGCAGGAAGCAGCCACTGGATTCCTCTGAGCGACCTCATGATGGGGCTCATGATGGTCTTCATGCTGCTCGCAGCCCTCTATATGATTCGCGTCGAGCGCACCACCACGCTCGTGGTGCGAGAGTACGAGGTCACCCGAAACGACCTACAGCGAGCACTGCAGGCGGAGTTCGCTGAGAACTTCAAGGAGTGGAATGCCGAGTTGCTTGGCGACATGACCATCCGGTTCAAAAATCCCGATGTCCTCTTTGCGACGGGCTCAGATGTGCTGAGGCCCTCATTCAAACTGATCCTGGACGACTTCGTCCCCCGCTATCTGGCCATCCTGCAGAGTGCGCAATTTGCCGACAGTATTCGTGAGATCCGGATCGAGGGCCACACCTCAACCTTCTGGACAAACGCGCCGAGTAAGCTCGATGCCTATTTCCGCAATATGGCCCTCTCACAGGCGAGAACCCGTTCCACACTCGAGTATGTGCTTCGCAGTCCGGCGGGCCAGGAGCGGGCAGAGTGGCTGCTAACCCGCCTCACTGCCAATGGGCTGTCGTCTTCTCAGCCCATCATCGTCTCGGGCCAGCAGGTTGACGAATTGGCCTCTCAACGCGTGGAGTTTCGAATCGTCACCAACGCCGATGAGCGGTTAGACCGCATGGCGCGCTCGCTGGCGGAACAGGCCAAGCAGCCATGAAGCTTCCCAACCTTCTCGATCATGCCGCGCTCAACCAGCTGCGACTGGGGATGGATGCGCCCCTGGTCACAGTGGAGAAGGGATGGGCCCCACGGCTGCTCAATGCGGAGGCCATCCGAAGGCTCGGACGCGCGCCCACGCCTGCACAGATGCCAACCGCACTCAGCGGGCAGCCCCCCTCGCAGACCAAGCCCAAGGTGCGTCCGCCCACGGAGTACCTGCGCGAAAAGGGCTCCAAAATTCTGAATCCCATGGAGCCCGTCAAGGGCGAGGTGGACTGGTCTAGTCGAACGGCCGCTGCATCTGCGCCTGCCCCTGCCCCTACACCTGTCCCCACACCTGCCTCTGCCTCTGCCTCTGCATCTGCCTCTGCACCTGCCCCCGCCCCAGCGGCTTCAGTAGCCCCAGCGCCGGAGCCCAACACGCAAGACCAGGCAGCCACGAACTCCACACAACGACGGCGTCGCAATCAGGACGCGCTGAATCGACTGAAAGGCCTTTGATGCGCGACCACTCCCCAGTCAGCCTGACTCGCAGAACCGACTACGCCCCAACCAGCCACAGCCTCTCCGAGGTCTTTCTCGATTTTCAGCTCGACCTCAACCGCACAGTAGTCACGGCCCAGTTCCAGATCCGTCCCCGAGCGGGCTCTGAGGACGCTGCACTCACGCTCGCGGGAGACGAACTCGAGCTCATTCAGGTTCGTCTCAATGGCGAAACGCTCCCCCCCGGTCGATATGAGTCGAGTTCAAGCGCACTCACCATCACGGGCCCGGTCTCGGGGACACTTGAGGTCCAGACCGCGATCTATCCGAACAAAAACACCGAACTGATGGGCCTGTATGCAAGCCGTGGCGGCCTCTACACTCAGTGCGAGTCGGAGGGCTTTCGACGAATCACGTATTTCCTCGACCGGCCCGACATACTGGCCACCTATCAGGTTCGGCTTCGTGCGCCCAAGGGCAGCTTTCCCGTCATGCTCTCCAATGGAAACCTCGTTCGCGAGACTGAAGTTGACGGCATGCAGGTCAGCGAGTGGCACGACCCCTTCCCCAAGCCGAGCTACCTGTTTGCGCTGGTCGCGGCCAACCTCGTCTCCATCAGCCGAACCGTCACCGACACAAGCGGTGCGCCCAAGCTGCTGGAGGTCTATACCCTTCCCCAGGACCAGCCCAAGGCGCACTTCGCGTTGGACTGCCTCGAGCGTGCGCTTCATTGGGACGAGGAACGATTTGGCCTTGGTCTCGACCTTGAGCGCTTCATGATCGTTGCAGTGCCCGACTTCAACTCGGGCGCAATGGAAAACAAGGGGCTGAATCTCTTTAACACCAAGTTTGTCCTTGCAGACCCTGACACCGCCACCGACCTCGACCACGAACTCATCGAGGCGGTGATCGGCCACGAGTACTTTCACAACTGGACCGGCAATCGCATCACGTGTCGAGACTGGTTTCAGCTCACCCTCAAAGAGGGCCTGACGGTGTTTCGGGACCAAGAGTTCTCAGCGGATATGCGGGCCCAAGGCCTTACGCCTGAGCAGGCGAGAAGCAGCAGAGCTGTGAAGCGAATCGACGATGTGCGTGTGCTCCGGGCACAGCAGTTCCCTGAGGACGCTGGACCCATGGCGCATCCCATTCGTCCTGCCCAGTACCAGGAGATTCGAAATTTCTACACGGCAACGGTGTACGAGAAGGGGGCAGAGGTGATTCGACTGCTCCAGACCGTGCTCGGTGTCACTGGCTTTCGCAAAGGCATGGACCTCTACTTCGCTCGGCATGATGGCTCCGCAGCGGTCTGTGAGGACTTTGTACAGTCCATCCTGGATGCAAACCAGGTCTCGTCCTGGTTTCAGCCTTTTATGCGCTGGTACTCCACGCTCGGCACACCACGCGTCGGTTTTCAGTCCGACTGGGACAGCGAGACGGGCACCTATTCGGTCACCCTCACCCAGACCCTCGACACACGCAACACAGACCAGCAGCAGCCGCTGTTTATCCCCGTCTGCTTCGGGCTCATCGGCCAGGATGGAGTGGAGTGGACCGACCCACCCATTCCCGAGCTCATCCTGCTCTCCGACTTCTCCACCCAACTCGAGATTGTCCTGCCCGAGCGGCGACATCAGCCCAGACCCGTGGCCTCTGTGCTGCGGGGCTTCTCGGCACCCGTCATGCTCACCACAGACCAGAGCCCGGACGATCTGAAGCTCCTCGCCCAGTTCGACTCCGACCCATTTAATCGTTGGGATGCGGCACAACGCCTCATCATGGAGGCCCTCCTGCCCACGACCGATTCACACCAGCGTGTGGAAAGACAGGATGCGGTGGTCTACGCACTGCGTGCCACCCTTCAGAATCAGCAGACCAGCCCCGCATTTCAGGCCCTCGCCATTCGACTCCCCTCTCAGGCCGTCGTGGCAGAGGCATGGGCCGCCCAGTCGCTTCCCATTGATCCGCTGGCCATCCATCAGCTCTGGGAACAGCTGCAGTCGCGCATTGCAACAGACCTGAGGCCCGATCTCGTATCGCTTGACGAGGCACTAGACTCCGCACGAGTGCCCTATCGAGCCGACTCTGTTGCCTCCGGTCAGCGGGCCATTCGGCACCTCGCCCAGACCCTCCTGACGCAGCTTGAGCCAACCGAGTCGAGAGCAGAAGCCCTGTTTAAGCGCTACCTGCATGCCGACAACATCACGAGCCGAATGGCCTGCCTGAGCCTGCTGGTGCGTATTCCTGGCCCCTCGTCTCGCGCTGCCTTCGCGCACTTTGCTGAGCGCTTCGGGGACAACCCGCTCGCCATGGACAAATGGTTCGCTGTGCAGGCCTCTGCCATTCCCTTTGACGATCTGCATGCAGAGCAGACCCTGGGCCGAGTTCGATCGCTTCTCGCAGACCCGCGATTCGACTGGGGAAATCCCAATCGTGTCCGGTCGGTCTTGGCCTCCTACTTCATGCAAGCTGGGGCTGGTTTTCATCGCGCCGACGGCCAGGGCTATGGCCTCTGGGCAGAGACGCTTGCAAAGATTGATGCAGCGAACAGCGCTCTGGCGGCACGTCTTGCCCGTTCACTGGATCGCTGGCAGTCCTATGAGCCGACACGACAGGCGGCGATGCGGGCTGCGATTGAGTCCCTTCAGGCAGAGTCTGGCCTCTCCAAAGATATGGCCGAGGTGTGCAGCAAGTTCCTCGAGACGAACTAGAGCTTGTCTGCGTTGGCCTGAGCGGGTTCGGCCGTCTTGCTCAGGAAACGACTCAGCAGTGAGAGCGAGCGTGGGGCGGCCGGAGGCTTGGGTGGAACGGTCAGCACCGGGCTGGGGGCAGCCCGCACATCCACCGGGGGATCCTGTCGCTCACGAGTGCGTTCTGCGAGGTAGCGAGAGAGGACGCTGTTATAGCCTGACAAAGGCTTCGCCACTGGTTTCGCAGCGGGTCGTTGCTCCATACGCGAGCGATGCACCATGGCCGCGGTGGCAATCCCCTCTGCAAACCTCAGGAAGGGCTGCGCCTCAACGCCGTTGTGACACGGCAGAAAATCCCGTCGAAAGAACGACCTCATCAAGGGCTCATCAAACACGGGCGGGGCGAGCACAAAGGGGACAGAAAAAGCGGCCCCTGAAAAATCGTGGGCCAAGACCTGCTCTGGGCGAATCCGAGAGGGGCACAGCACCAGCGTGGGCGGGATCAGGCTTCGATCGGCAGGGCTAAACACCCAACGGTAGCGGTCAACAAAGCCGGTGGTCGCAGCGAGCTCAATCTCTGATACGCCCGACGGCACCAGGACCAGGTCGAAGCCCATCAGGAATTCAGGGTCTACCTGGGCGGTCCAGGTGAGGTCGGCTACAACGACCTCATGGGCATCAGTGGCGTGACGCAGGGCCGTGCGAGCAGCCAACAGCCAGCGACGAGCGCCTGCTTCATCCAGGGGATGGTGCCGGGCCTCTAGTCCAATCTGTCGGGCATCTCTCACCCATGTGCTCGAGGAGCCATGGGGATCAAAATCGAGTAGGCAGGTCTTTTTGTCTCGCTTCGCAGAAAACCATGCAGCGAGGTTCGCGGCAATTGAGCTCTTGCCAACGCCCCCCTTCTGACTGACGAGAATGATCTTGAGCGAGGACTGCGCCACTCAATTCCTTTGATTTCAATGACCTTCTTCGATTTTGCTCGCATTTACTTCAAGAATGCAAGCGAAATTAAGGGCGATTGAGTCGGTACTGGTGTGCAATTCTCTTCACTAAGAGCGCAGAGGCTGCCCTCGCCCTCGGACCATCTGCTCGGCTTGTGAGCGCAATTGGCACCCTGGCCCCCACCACCACGCCCGAGCCTGAGGCCCCAGCCAGATACTCCAGCTGCTTGGAGAGCATGTTGCCGCTCTCCAGGTCGGGCACCATCAGGATGTCCGCCTGCCCAGCCACGGGCGAGAGAATGGACTTGATCTTGAGCGCCTCGGGCGAGACCGCATTGTCAAAGGCCAGCGGCCCGTCAAGCACTCCACCCTGAATCTGCCCGCGGTCTGCCATCTTGCAGAGGGCTGCTGCGTCCAGCGTCGAAGGAATGCTGGGGTTAATCGACTCCACCGCGGAGAGGATGGCCACACGGGGTTCTTCGCAGCCCAAGAGAACAGCAAGGTCGATCGCGTTCTGAATGATGTCCCGCTTCTCCATGAGGGTCGGGGCGATGTTGAGAGCCGCATCGGTAATCATGATGGGCTTGGAATAGAGCGGCACATCAAATCGAAAGACATGGCTGAAGCGTCGCTTGGTTCGGAGTGCCTTCTGGGCCACCACCGCGTGCATCAGTTCGTCGGTATGCAGGCTCCCTTTCATGAGGGCCTCCACCTCCCCGGCGCCCGCCATGGCTGCTGCGCGCTCCGCCGCCTCATGGCTGTGGGCCACATCAACCACCTCCACGCCGGTCAGAGAGACTTGAATCGAGCTGGCCACAGACTCAATCTTTGCACGCGGGCCAATCAGAATGGGAACGATCAGACCTTGTGCTGCAGCATCCATTGCACCCTGGAGTGAACCCTCATCACAGGGATGCACCACCGCACAGCGAACCGGCTCGAGGTGCGCTGCAGTCGCAATCAGGTCGGACAGCCGCTTGCCAGGATCAAAGACCTGCAGGGTAGGCGTCTCAGGCATTTCCATACGCACCTTGTCGCGAGGCGCCCGCACGGTGGCCTCCCCTTCCAGAACCCGCTCGCCCCTTTGATTCTCAACCTCACAGTGCAGCACCGCGGACTGATGGGCCTCGTCCTTGGAGACCACCCGCACCCTTGCCGTAACCGTGTCCTGCAGATGAACGGGCCTCAGGAATCGGAGGGTCTGCCCCAGATAAATCGTGCCTGGGCCGGGGAGCTGGGTTCCCAGGAGAGTAGAGAGGATCGAGGCCGTCCACATGCCATGGCCAACCACACCATGCAGGGCGCTATGATCGGCAAACGCCGGGTCGAGGTGAGCAGGATTGGTGTCCCATGAGACGGCAGCAAAGGCCTCAATGTCTCTCGCCGTGAGCGTTCGCGAGATCGAGGCGGAGTCGCCGATCTCCAGTTCATTGAATGGACAATTTTCGACTAAGCTCATAGCACCCCCTGGAATTGGTCACACACTAGTCACACACAAACCTTAGCCTACCCAAATGACACAGCCCATACACCCCGACATGACGCCCGAGGAGTTCCGCGCCCGCGCGGATGCCGACACCCTGGACAGCTACGACGAGGAGCTCGAGATGGAGCTCGACGATGATCGCCTCGATCAGCTCCTCATGGACGTGCCCTCGCAGGGCCCCACCCGCGAGGGCGAGGTGGATCGGCGCCTCTACTTCCGTGAGCTCTTCCGGCTACAAGGGGAACTCGTCAAACTTCAAGACTGGGTAGTTCACAACAAGCTCAAAGTCTTGGTGATCTTTGAAGGGCGTGACGCAGCCGGCAAGGGAGGCGCGATCAAGCGCATCACCCAGCGTCTGAACCCCCGAGTCTGCCGGACGGTGGCACTGTCCGCACCGAACGAGCGGGAAAAAACTCAGTGGTACTTTCAGCGCTACTGCGCCCACCTTCCAGCAGCAGGCGAGATCGTGCTCTTCGACCGCAGCTGGTACAACCGCGCAGGTGTAGAGCGCGTCATGGGCTTCTGTTCAGAAGACGAGTACGAGGAGTTCTTCCGCAGCGTCACCGAGTTCGAGAAGATGCTGGTGCGCTCCGGAATCATCCTCATCAAGTACTGGTTCAGCATCACCGACGAAGAACAGCACCTGCGATTCACCATGCGAATTCGGGATCCGCTCAAGCAGTGGAAGCTCTCCCCCATGGACCTCGAGTCCCGTCGCCGGTGGGAGCAGTACACCAAGGCCAAAGAGGTGATGCTTGAGCGCAGCCACATTCCCGAGGCGCGCTGGTGGGTGGTGGAGGGTGTCGACAAGAAGCGGGCCCGCCTCAATATGATTCATCACCTGCTGAGCCAGATCCCTTACGGCGACATTGAACACGCCGAGGTGCTCCTGCCCGAGCGCGTGCATCACCCCGATTACCATCGCAACCCCGTGCCGCCCGAGATGTTCATCCCGAACGTCTACTGATCGGCAATCAAGCCAGCGGCATCAGCCGCTGGAGCATGGCAAGCCAGAAGCGCGCGCCAACCGGGATGAGCCGGTCGTTAAAGTCATAACTAGGGTTATGTAGGGCGCACGGGCCTAGTCCGTGACCCACTGCGCGATGCTCCCCAAGCAGCTCGCCATTTCCGAGGAAGATGTAGCTGCCCGGACGCTCGAGCAGCATGTAGGAGAAGTCCTCAGCGCCCATGGTGGGTTCAATGGGCATGACCACCGACTCTGGACCGACCAGAGCGCGGGCCACCTCGGCAGCGAGCGCAGTGGGCTCGGGGTGGTTCACCGTCGGTGGGTACTGGCGCTCAAACCTCAGGCTAGCCTGCGCACCAAAGGTGGCAGAGACTCCCTCGCAGACGCGTCGCATGCCCTGCTCCACTACATCGAGCGCAGCAAGGCTGAAGGTTCTCACCGTGCCGCGAAGCGTGCAGGTGTCTGGAATCACATTAATGGCCTCACCGGCCTGCACCTGGGTAACGGAGATCACCACAGCCTCAATCGGCTTACTCGTGCGGGTGACAATCGACTGGAGTGCCTGAATAAGGTGACTTGCAACCAGCACTGGATCAACCCCGAGATGGGGCATGGCCGCATGGGCCCCCTTGCCGGTAATCAGGATTTCAAACTGATTGCTCGAGGCCATCATGGGCCCAGGATTGAAACCAAAGTGGCCCTCAGGCAGGCCCGGCCAGTTGTGAATGGCGTAAACCCAGTCGCAAGGCACTCGTTTAAACAGACCGTCATCGATCATGGCCTTCGCTCCACCGCCGCCCTCTTCAGCGGGCTGGAATATGAAGGCTGCAAGCCCGGAGAAGGAGCGGCTGCGGCAGGCCAGACTGGCGCCGGCCAGTAGCGTGGCGGTGTGGCCGTCGTGTCCGCAGGCATGCATCTTGCCTGGGAAGATACTCGCGTGAGCAAACTGGTTTTGCTCGGTCATGGGAAGCGCATCCATGTCCGCACGAAGGCCCACACATCGCAGTGCACCCGAGGGCTCCCCTCGGCCACGCACCAGGCCCACCACACCGGTGCCACCGATGCCTGTGAGCACCTCGTCAGCGCCCATCTCATGGAGTGCCTCCGCCACTCGCGCCGCTGTGCGCTCCTCCTGGAACTTGAGCTCGGGGTGGGCGTGAATATCGCGCCGAAAGGCGGTGTACTTCTGGAGGTCTTGATCCGTGAAAAGGTCTTTGGCGTTCATGAGGCCATTATGGCCCAGGGCGCCAGTCCTCAACCAAATCCACTGCTTGTTGCAGTGCGTTTTCAATCGACGCAAGCGCGAGCATGAGGCGAACATGATCGATCGGTCCCTTGGCGGGCGCTGCAACCCGCGCAAGGTCGACCGCACTCGAAATCACCGCGAGCGGATTTCGGATGGCATGGGCGCGTTCGGCCCATTGCGGGTCCGACATTGGCCTGTCACTCCCGCGTGTTACACCAATACTCATTGCGATCTTCCTGGTTGACCTATGCGCATCCTATTGGTTGAAGATGACAAAACCTTGCGCTTAGCCACACGCGCGCTGGTGGAATCACTGGGTCACGACCTGGACGAGTCTGATAACCAGAGCGACGCACTCGAGATGCTGCTCGGAGACCCGGAGATCGGTATTGTCATCCTCGATCTTGGCCTTCCTCCAGTGGCCCATGGCCCCGAGGCGGGGCTCTCTTTCCTGAGAAGCGTGAGAGCACTTGGCCTGCCGGTGAAGGTGGTGGTGGCCTCAGCACAGGCCGACGATGAGGCCCTGCTGAGTTGCATCGAGTGCGGTGCCTTCGATGTCTTGCAGAAGCCATTTGACCTGAGGAGCCTCGCCCAGAGTCTGCGCAGGGCCGAGTTGTTCTCTGAGGCTGAGCGACGCCTGCGCGAAACGGGGCAGAAATTTCCAGTTCTCATTGTGGCCGACTCCTCCACCGAGGGTGGAATCAAGGCGGCCCGAGAAGAGGTGATCGAACGAATGGTGCGCGCGACGCTCAACGACACTCAGCACAACGTATCGGAGGCTGCGCGGCGTCTCTCGCTCACGCGAGAGCAGGTGTATTACTACATCAAGAAGTTCGGAATCGCTCGCCCCGAGCCTCTGGCCTGAGGGGTGTCAGAAGTTCTTTCATTGGCCAGATGACGCCAGCACCCTGAGGCGATTTACCCAGAAAGTCTCCAAGCCGCGCAATCCCTGCGCCCTGACTGGAGACCTCTGTGATCACTCTTAAATTTTCTCGCCTCAGCCTAGCCCTCGGCATCGCACTCCTTCCCCTCGC
>JBEAMW010000002.1:0-4116 GCA_041165705.1 Pseudomonadota bacterium | reverse complement strand
CTTGGGCAAGGAAAGACCGATCTGCTTATTGTTGGTAAGCCCTCACGTCTTGCCTGTCGCCTCGCCGAGTTGCTTAGGGCACAAAACCCTCAGATGAGCGTGCTCTGGGACCTCATGGACGACATGCCAGCCTTTCACACGGGCCGGGCAGCCAGTCGAATGCGGCGTCAGGCCTCGGCCCTGTGGTGGCTCGCGGATGCCGTGTGGGCCAGCTCGTCCGCGCTCTTTAACCAGGCTCGGGATGAGCTTGCCGCAAGAGGCAGAGCCACCCCTCTCCAGCTGGTTCGCAACGGAATCGACTCCCGTCGTTACCTCCACCCCGAGTCTCGAGAGGAAAGAGGAAGACCTAAGTCCCGAGCAGGTGGCCTTACCCTGGGATACGTGGGGAGCATTGCACCCTGGCTCGACTGGTCTGCACTGGCCACTCTGGCCCGGGTTCGACCGAATGACATGATTGAGCTCATTGGCCCGGTGCACACCCGCATTCCACCCCTTCCCCCCAACATCAGAATTCTCCCTGCAGTTGCCCACGAGGCTGTGCCGCAGGTGCTCCAGCGACTGGACTGGGGGCTCATTCCCTTTGTGGAGAACCAGCTCACCCGGGCCGTGGACCCAATCAAATACTACGAGTACCGAGCGGCAGGCCTGCCGGTCCTATCGACCGCCTTTGGGGACATGCGATTGCGTTCAGAACCGGATGGGGTCTGGTCACTGGAGGCGGCGCTCGCCCGGCCAAGCCTACTCGACGCGGTGGGGAGAGACGAGTTCGCAGTGGACCCGCTCTGGGTGGAGGCTCAGGACTGGTCGGTGCGCTTTGGCGCCCAGCTTCCAAACATCCTGAGGTAGCCCTGCTCTGGGCCGTCGTGCAAGACGCGAAAACTGGCGACTGGGTCGACCCATTCGATAACATGCTCACCGCGCTCGCACAGCAGATAAATCCCCAGTCGGTAGAGGCCGTGATTCAGAGGAACAGGGTCGCTTTGAAATTGAAGTCTGAGAGTTGCGTTGGGGCCCGATTCGACGTCGCCTGGGCTCAAGGCTGGCATGAGGTGGCTGCTTAGAATTCGGCCCGCCTCTGTGGAGAGCACCACAGCAGCTCTGGGCGGGGGTGTTTGGGTTAAGCGCTGAACAACCACCTCAGCGGCAAGCCGTAAGGGTTCATCAGATCGAAAATGAGACGAGGCGGGGGGCTCGGACTCAGGGTGGGCGAGCACGACGCCATTGATCTGAAAGACTGCCGAGACAATCTTGGCTGGGGCCAGACCCACCTCAGGATTGGGTTTCTCATCGGCACTGCTGGGGCGAGAGAGGTCGTCCAGAAAGGCCTGGTAGGCGCCGAGCACCACCTTCGTTGGACCAATCGCCTCTACCCGGCCCTTGTGCAGCCACAGAGCGCGATCGCAAAAGACTTCCACATGAAAGAGGGTGTGGGAGCAGAACACAATGGCTGCACCGGCCCGTTTGATCTCCATCACTCGATCGAAGCTCTTGCGAGCAAAGGCTCCATCGCCCACGCTGAGCGCCTCGTCAATAATCAGGAGATCGGGCACCACACAGGTGGCCACGGAGAATGCCAGCCTCACGAACATGCCACTGGAGTAGGTTTTCACAGGCTGGTCAATGAATGGGCCGAGTTCGGAGAACTCAATGATCGAATCCAGTCGCTGAGCGATCTCCTCTTGGCTCAGGCCAAGGGTGGCTGCATTCAGAAAGATGTTCTCTCGCCCAGTAAAGTCGGGGTTGAATCCTGAGCCCAGTTCAAGCAGAGCAGATACCCGACCCACCCGATGAACTCGCCCAGTGCTTGGGGTGAGCGTGCCCGCCAAGAGTTGGAGCAGCGTTGACTTGCCAGCCCCATTGAGGCCCACCACACCGAGCGCCTCGCCGGCCTGAAGCTCTAGACTCAGCGGTGCAAGCGCCTCAAAGGCAACGGGCCGATGCGCCTCAGGCAGCAGACCAAGCAGATCTCGAAGACGCGCGCCAGGTGTGGCATAGCGCCGGTAGGCCTTACCGGCCGCCTCCAGTTGAACCAGCACGGAACTAGAGGACATCGGCAAATCCACTCGAGAGCCAATGAAAGAGCTTATGAGCCACAGCCAGCATGGCAGCCGCCGCGAGGCCATGAACCAGCAGCCACTGAACGGGGGGAGCTGGGCCATTCAACAGTGCCGCTCGCAGGAGTTCTGCCCCCCACCCTATGGGGTTGGCCAGCGCAAAGGGCTCAAGGGCAGCAGGAAAGAGTGCCGCAGGAAAGAACACCGGGGAAAGGAACATGAGCAGACTAATGAGGGCAGGCATGGCCTGGGCAATGTCGCGGAGGTAGACCGCCACTGCAGCCAATATCCATGAGAGTGCGAGCGCGTAGCCGGCGAGCACCACGAGGCCAAGAATCAGGAGAGGCAGTTGCTGCGCACTTAGCGTGTTGAGCATGACTGCAGCAAGGCTGAGCAAGGCCACCCCAATGAGGAGCGGCAAGAGCGCGAGCAGGGCAGTGGCCGTGGGCAGCACCAGTAATGGGAATCGAACCTTGGTTACGAGATTGGGCTGAGACCAGACCACCGCTGGAGCACGGGCCATCACCTCTGAAAAGAGCCCAAACACGGATAAGCCAGCAAAGGCATTGAGGCCGTAGTCCACGATGGTGGGTTCTTGAACCCGAGCGGGCCAGCGCAGACTAAGGAGCTCGTGAAAGACCCAGCTGAAGACCAGAATCTGCAATACCGGAAAGACCCAGGGCCAGAGTAGTCCGAGCACGGTCTCCCGGTAGCGGCCCTTGAACTCGCGGGCAGTCCATTGCTTGAGGAGATACACCCACTGATAGGAGATGGCCATGCGGGCGTTCTACCAGATTCCCAGCAGGGCGCAAACCGCCAGCATCCAGCCCTCGCTTCGTCTTCGACGCGCGCCCAGCAGCCAACGCGCGCGCCGAAATCTGGCCTGAATGGATTTTTTCTGGGCAATCTCAACCCACTCAAGGGCACGAGGCGTTGGTGCAATCTGGGCCACATAGGCCACCAGATCGTACTGTCGCTGCTGAAAACTACCCGCCAGGAGTTCCGCAAGCCGCGCCCATTTCCCGTGCATCCCGTCGTGCACCCCAAAGACATTGTTAGCGTGCTGGCGATAGCGCACCAAAGGGCTGGAGAGCATGGTCCAGTCCCACCCCAAGGCGCGTGCGCAGGAATAGACCAGCCAGTCGTGATATGGACGACCCCGCACCAGGTCTTCTAGTTTTTCTAGGCCACGCTGAGTCCAGACCGACCGCAGCGCCCTTACAAAATCAGCGCTGAGCAGGTAGGTGCACCCAGGGCCAGCAGACTCCAACAGGTGGTCGTGTGAGGTGGGCTGCACCACTTTATCGATGTAGATCTCACGCCCATCCGCCCAGAAGGCCGTGACGTTGGAGGAGACTCCAGCCAGTCTTGGGTTAGACCTCAACTCTTGGAGCTGCACAGAGAGCTTGTTGCTGAGCCAGAGGTCATCCTGGTCGGAGAGTGCCACTGCCTCCACACCGGACAGATCGGCGTGAAGGAGTAGATGCACAAAGGCCCCCGCTGGGCCGAGTCGATCAGGGCAGGTGGGAAGTCGTGTGATGCCTTGGGAATCGAGCCACTGTGCGGTGAGGTCCGAAGACTGATCGTCGTAGGCCAGAGCTTGAGTGGCCACTCCTTCCTGCGCCCTGATGGTTCGCAACTGGTCCGGGAGAAAGGCCATCCCGTTGTGGGTGGCCATGAGCACGAGGATGGTCAAAACTAGTGCCCCATCTCCACCGTCCGGCTCACCCGCAGCAGACGCTCAGGAGCGTGGCTGATCAGCAGCACCGTGCGGCCCTGCATCAGCCGCTCTAGCCCACGCAGCACGGCCTGCTCGCTGTCTTGATCGAGGGCGCTGGTGGCCTCGTCGAGCAGGAGGATTGGTGCGTCTTTGAGAAAGGCCCGGGCAATCGCAATACGCTGGCGCTGGCCGCCCGATAGCCTCCCACCCAGCGCCCCCATGGGTGTATCTAGGCCCTGAGGCAGCTGACGAATGAAGTCCTGTGCATACGCCGCCTCCACTGCTGCGTCCAAGGCGATGCGCTGCTCGGGGCTCCAGGCCTCGGCGGGGAGCATGGCATGC
>JBEAMW010000001.1:0-14029 GCA_041165705.1 Pseudomonadota bacterium | reverse complement strand
CGATAGAGGTCGGGGTCTTTGATGATGCCTGCAAGCGCTGCATAGCCGCCATAGCTGCCCCCATAGATGCACATGCGTTTGGGATCAGCCACGCCCTGGCTCACGGCCCACTGGGTGGCGTCGACAAGATCTTCTTGCATCTTCAGGCCCCACTGCCGGTAGCCAGCCTCCTGAAAGTCGGTGCCTCGATTGCCCGAGCCACGGTAGTTCACCTGAAGCACAGCCCATCCGCGACTGGCAAAGAACTGTCCCTCAGGATCAAATCCCCAGAAGTCCGTCACACCGAACGGCCCGCCATGGACATTCACCAACAAAGGCACAGGCCCTTTGGCATTCTTGGGCTTGGTGAGCAGCGCGTGGAGCGTCAATCCATCTCGAGCCTTGATCACCACTGGTTCAACAGCATGCATCTGGTCAGGCTTGAGATCGGGCAGTGTGGCGACGAGAAACCGGGCCTGAAGCTTATCTACATCGAAGAGGTAGAACTCTCCGGGGTTGCGATCGCTCCGCACGCCTACGATTGCCTGTTTCCCATCGCGACTGTAGGAGGTGATGCCAAAGGACTGGCCCTTGAATGCTCCCACGAGGGTCTTAAAAAACTGGGCCTCCTTGTTCTTGTCGTCGAGCAGGAGTTTTTCCGTTCGTCCTCCGAGGTGCAGAACACCCACCACATCCCCACGATAGCCCAGGAGCGGCCGGCTGAGGTCGACGTCTGATTCCTTGTGGAGCAACGACACCTGATTGGTGGTGAAGTCGTACTCATACAGGGCCATGCGGTCATTCTTTGGCTGATCAAAGTTACTCAGGAAGTACCCTTTTGAGCCTTCCGCGTTAAACCCAATCAGATCGATCCTCGGATTCTTCCGCTTCACAGGGAGCGGAACCTTCGTCCAAGGAGCCTTCTCGCCCACGCCACGAACATGCAGGAAGCTCTTGGTGTCGTCCTCCGTCTTGCCCTCAATGATCTCCACTGCCATACGAACGCGTCCCTGAACATCCGCCTCCAGAGCACGCACATCACCTGAGGGCTCCTCGGCGGTGTAGTCGAGGTTGCCGTTGTAGATATTGAGGCGATGAACCTTTCCTTTGCCGCCATCCGCCCAGTGGTACTTGGCAATGAGAATATGACGATCGTCATCGGGAAGACGGCTGAGCAGGGCATACCGAGACGAGGCCATTTCGAAGATCTCTCGGCGCTGGCTTCCGTCGATGTTCGCTGCGTAGAGGTTGGTTGGACGGCCGTCGTTATCTAAATAGCCTGTCACCTTTCCCACGGCCATAACCACTCGCTCATCATTGGCCCAGAAGAAGTCCTGCACATGCATGTTCTCGCCGAAGGTGAAATGCGAGAGGATGTTTCCATCCTTGCTCTCCATGACCGCGAGCCGCACCTCCGACTCATGCTCGTAGGTAAATGCCATGTGCTTCGCATCAGGCGACAGCTTGATGTTCGTGAACTGCCGGTGCTCAAAGAACTTTCTCAGAGGAACCTGCTCCTGGCCCTGTGCGGAGGCGATCGGTGGGCTGGTTAGGCCAAACACGGTTAGGCAGATCGCTGCCACCATCGAAACAAACTGTTTGCTCATGCGATTTTCCTTAGATTGAGGGACTGCACACAAATAAGACGATACCGCGAGTCAGACTAGGCGCCTACCAGTACCCAAGTGAACAATGCGCCCAAGGCAGCGCCAAGCGACAGCGACACCAACACCACCCGAAAATCGACCCCCAGCTGCGCCGGCTGCAGCTGCTCCGGGCTCACACGGGGAACCTCTAGTAGCTGCTCCAAGGGCACCTGAAGGGTTGCGGCCAGGGCGGAGAGCGTCTCCAATGAGGCCTGCGACTCACTCTCCACCCGTTGAACCGTTCGAAGGCTCAGGCCTGCGTTGTCAGCCAGGAGCTGCTGTGACCAGCCGCGGACCGTTCTCAAGTGCTTGATCTGAGGACCCTGGACTCTCATCAGACACCTGCCAACAGCTTGCCCACCGCATAGCCCACCAGTACGCCAGCACCGCCCATCACTGCTGCGATGAGAAACGCATAGGGCTTGGACTTTGGTCGGCTCGAGGGCGAGTAGGCCAGTCGCTCATGGGCGAGCTCCTGGTCACCCTCAAACAGGAGACACTCCATCCGCGGATTGGTCCAGAAGTCAACGACGCGCAGTTCCACGGTGAAATCCCGGTCGTCGAGGCGAAAGGGAATTCGGCTGCGAGTAAGGATTGAGATCTTTCGCGCGACCTGCTCATCATTGACAAAGACCCGCTCGATACCCGTCCAGGCAGAGTTGTGGACCGCGATCTGATGAGGCCCAAGATTGAAGTAAAACCACCATCCCTTCGCAAGGATGGATGCAAGCGCAACGATGCGCTCATGAGGGTTTGAAGTGGGGTCGGTCATCGTGGCCTCCGCAGTGTCGATGCCTGCATCGTGCGCTGCGCCTGCTCCCTAGGCGACGTCTGCATGGCGCCAGGGCATGGACAAGGATGTGCCACTCGGGCGACAGCTGGCCGCCAAGACTGGTTTTGGCTAGCGCGGATCGGCCGGAACATACTGGTACCGCCGGGCCACCGCCTGGGGCCGGCTCACCTGAATCGCCTGAACCACCATGCCATAGGCCAGCCCGAGGCCTTTACAGAGATAGAGCACCACTGTGAACACGACGAGGCCCACGATCACGCCTAGCGCCTGGGCCCATCGATCAATGTAGATCTCCCCGGTGGGCTGCATGGAGAAGACGACCCAGTCCATCAGACGGGCCACCACCGGCTCGTCGATCTCAAAGTCCCCGCTCAGAAAGAATCCATGGGCGAACCCCTGAGCCGTTTCGTCGTACCCAAATGGGAGTGCCACGAGACCAATCGCGAAGGTTAGGCCGACCACGATTCCCACGAAGATGGCGGTCGCCACGAAGAAATTCCCAAAGAGAAATGCAACCGCAAGCCAGCTTCGCCCATCCTTGAGCCATGCCCAGATCCGCTGAATGAAGCCAATCCGAGCGGGCTCTCCAATTAAGGTGTCCACGACCACCGGCTGGTACCGTCTCGGCATCCTGATCCCCAGGAAACGTTCGAGCAGAAGGCCATGTCCGATGCTAATCACTCGGCTACTGCCCAGCAAGAACACAAACACGAGAAGGCCGGCGAGCACGGGGAGCAGCCCGAGGGAGAGCGCCCCCAGGGTAACCACCCAGACAAAGCCCGCAATGGCCATGGCGAAACCCGGCACCAGGAAGTAGATCAGGGAGAGCCAGGCCTGCGGCTCTGCCCAGATGCCCAGCAGGGGTAACGGCGCTCGCTTGCGGCCCGAGGACCTTGGACTGCCTCGGGCGGGGAGCTCCTCGTAGGCCTGTGCAACCTCCGCCGCCGTCCCATAGTCACGAATCGCCTCCTCCGGAGACTGTCCTGCCCGCACGGAGCTGCGCAGATGGATCTCGGCGTCGACAAGCGCGTCGTGAATCACCGCTGGATCGCGTCC
The DNA here is from genome assembly GCA_041165705.1 of Pseudomonadota bacterium. GTDB lineage: Bacteria > Pseudomonadota > Gammaproteobacteria > Burkholderiales > Burkholderiaceae_A > Hahnella. The sequence continues at coordinate 10,555 of JBEAMW010000001.1, read as the reverse complement.
GGCCATGGCGGACTGGAGGTCGGCGAGGTAGCGCTCAATGGGAGCGATCTTGGGCTCGGTCATTTTGATTCTCCTAGGATTCGGTTCACCCAACGGCTGCTCTGGGTCCAACTCACGCGCCAGACCTCGAGAACCTCCCGGCCCTTTGGGGTGATGGAGAAGCACTTTCGAGCTGGCCCTTCGGGACTGGGCTGGAGGGTGCTGCGCAGCAGCCCGTCTTCCTCCATGTTGCGCAGCATGGGATAGAGCGTCCCTTGTTTGAAGGTGAGGCCCTCTGGGGCCTGCTCCGCGAGACGCCTCCCAATCTCGTAGCCGTGAAGCGGCTCCGCGCTCGAGGCCACAGTGGCCAGCACGACAAGCCCAGCCGTTCCTGTGCTCAGCCCTTTGTGAAATCGCTCTTCAAAGCTATTGTCCATTCCACTAGTGTAAAAAATACAGTAGTGAATTGTCAACAGTACTGTGACAGACCGACAACGGCCCTAGAGAACGCCCTCCACCCCGATCGTGATCCGGGCCTCGCCGGCGTTCGCCTGGAATGAACGGAGCTCAACCCCATCGATCACGGTTCCAGTCTCCGATCGAGAACCCCAGGAGAGGAGATCCTGGCCGGAGATTCTCACGCGCATGGTCTGAGTGATTCTGGTGAGCCAAAAAGCATCCAGACGGAGCTGATTTCGACTCCGAGACCAGCTCTCTTCACTCACCTGAACCCGGCCACCCTGCGTGTAAGCGAGGTTAGCGCCCCACTGGCCCCCTGCCCCCAGTCGCTGCTCAGCACCGAGCTTGGCAGTCAGCCCAGGCTGCTGGTCCAGGCGATTGTTGGGCCCAGGAATGGCCTCAACCGAACTCCGGTAGGCACTCAGACTGGACCTGATCTCCGCTCCCGGCCATTGGAGTCCGAGAAGCGGGGCAGCCACTCGGGCCTCGAGTTCGATCCCGTGGGTCTGAGCACTGCCGAGGTTTCTCAGACGCGACACCCATCGAGCGACGGGGCTCCAACTCACCTGCTCAAGCAGCGTCTGGCGGGCCTGAAAGTCGGTGAGTTCACGCCCGAAGATCGCCACGGAGAGAAGCCCGCGCTGGGGGAGTGACCGTTCAAATGCGACATCAAGGCCCAAGGCCAGCTCTGGCTTGAGGCCGGGATTGCCTGCTCGATCGGGACTGGTGAAACTGTTGGCCCCTTGCACTGGGAATCGGTCGGAGATGTTCGGAGCGGCAATGAAATCCCTGAGATTGGCCGCCTTGTACCCCCGCGTCAGCCCAACACGAAAAAGATCGGGACCCTTGGGCACTGGTCGAAACACCATATGCACCAGAGGTGTTGTGATCTCAGAGGTATTGGTGAGGGCCTCCGAGCCCACGGAGCCGCCCGAAGTCTCAATGCGCTCCTGGCGAACACCCGTCATGAGGGTCCATCTGGGCGATGGGTTCCACTCATTCTGCGCGTAGAGCGAGAGACGCTCGCTCCGCCCGGATACGTTCTCCTCTGTTCCAAGGAGACTGGGAACGCCATTCACCAGCTCCGAGCGAAATTCGTTGCGATGGGCCAAGGCCCACTCCAGCCCGAAGACCTGCTCGTGCTGCTCTCCTTCGCGCCGCAGCTTTGCGGTGAGCCCCGAGCTGCGCTCCACCATATCCGAGACCTCATCCGTCTCTCTCTGACCTCCGCTTACCAGCTGGCCCAAGGATCGGCTCGCGCTGTCTGAGCCCATCTGCGTGCGATTAAGGTCGAGCTCGAGACGAAGGCCCTCGACCACTGGTCTTTTCATCTGGAGGCTCAGTCGACTCCAATAGAACTGGGAGTCACTCTCGCTCTGGCTAGAACGAAGATCGGAGGTGGCGAGGGTAGATGAGGCCAGGCCTGCCCACTCCGAGAATCGGGTTCGGCTCGATGAGTCTCCCCGTGATCCAAAAAAGAGCGGCGAAATGAACCAGCTCCGCCCTCCGCCCTGCTCCTGGCCCAAGCGGCCTCTCAGGCTGAGCCCCGTGCGGCTCGACTCTCCGTTTCGATCAATGTCTTGCCCCCCCAGGGCTGCCTCCTGGCCCTCCGGATACTCGGACACCCGGCTGCTGGACTGGCTATCCTGATCTCGGACAAAGACCCCTCCTGAGAGGTTGGTGTCAAGGCCCAGCCATTCACCCGTGTGATTGAGTCCCGCCCGCGCCTCCCGTCTTGATTCGGACCCCGTAACCGCCGCCCGGAGGTCGCGGCGACTCTGCTGGCGTCCCGCCCGGGTGATGATGTTGATGCTGCCGGCGACCGCCTGTGCACCCGTCTCGGCAGTGGGCGACTTGGTGATCTCTAGCCGCTCTACCTGGTCGGGCGAGATGCTGTCGATCGAAAAGCCTCGGCCCGCCGGCTGCCCGTCAATCAGGATTTGGGTGTAGGCACCACCAAGACCTCTCATTCGGGGGTTTCCTCCGCCGGATGGAACGGTGACGCCAGGCTGGCGACGCAGCACATCCTCAAGAGAACTGTCCCCGTATTTCTCAATCTCTTCTTTGCCCACGATGGTCTTCGCCGCGGTGGACTGTCGACGCTCATCCAGGTCGCTCAGACGTCGACCTCGCACCTGAATCTCCTGAACCTGCTGCTCTCCCTCCTCCTCGCCCTGAACTGGAGGGGTGGGCTCACCCACAGGACGCCCCTGTGCGACGGCCTGTGGCGAGGGCCAGAGAAGAACAAGCACTGAGCACACAAGAAGGTGGGCCGATCGGAATCGGTTAAGGGGAACGCTCATGGGCAGTGGCCTGGTCGTGGCAGAATGAAGCATGTCATTTTACAAGCGCTGTGAGAGCCGGTGGTCAACTGCGGAGTCTTTACTCTGTGTGGGCCTTGACCCAGAACCCGGACGGCTCCCTGCCCCCCTTCGAGGCGTGTCCACTGCAGATGCCGTCTTCGAGTTCTGCCGAGGGATTGTTGACGCAACAGCGCCCTTCGCCGCCGCCTTCAAGCCCCAGATTGCCCACTTCGCGGCCCAGGGCGCCGAGGCTGCGCTCGAACACCTCTGTCACTACATCCGCGACCAGCACCCCTCGATGCTCATCATTCTGGATGTCAAACGAGGGGATATTGGCAGTACGGCAAAGCACTATGTCACTGAGGCCTACTCTCGCTATGGTGCCGATGCGGCGACGCTCAGTCCCTACATGGGGTTCGACAGTATTGAGCCCTTTCTGAGCCAGCCCGATAAGGGCGTCTTTCTGTTGTGCCGAACCAGCAACGCGGGGGGGGCCGACCTGCAAGACCTGCCGCTCTTGAATGGCCGACGGGTGTTCGAGCAGGTGGCACACCTTGCGTCGGCGCAATGGAATGCCCTGGAGAACCTCGGACTGGTGGTAGGCGCGACGGTGCCTAGCGATCTCGCGAGCGTTCGCGCCCTCGCCCCTACGCTTCCCCTGCTCGTTCCGGGCATTGGCGCTCAGGGAGGAAATCTCAGCGCTACCCTCAAAGCGGGCCTCACACCCTCTGGGGGCCTTTTTATCAATGCATCGAGAAGCATCATCTACGCGTCAGAGTCCCATGACTGGCAGGAGGCCGCCGCACGAGAGGCCCGTGCCCTCAGAGACGCCATCGAGGCAGAGCGATGAACACCATTCACGCGCAGCCCCAGGTGCAGTCTCCTGCATGGGCACTTCTTGTGAAGGAGACCCGTCGATTCACCAAGGTCTCGGTTCAGACCATTCTTGCCCCCGTCATCTCATCCTGGCTCTTCCTGGTGGTCTTTGCGTATCTACTCGAAGGCCGGCTTGAGCCCCTCCCAGGCGTTAACTACGCGAGCTTTCTCGTGCCCGGCCTCGTGATGATGACCCTGCAGCAGAACGCCTTTGCCAACTCCAGTTCGAGCCTCACCCAGAGCAAGATCACCGGCAATCTCGTATTTCTGCTGCTCTCGCCCATGCGTCCATGGGAATGGCTCCTTGGCTATGTGGGCGGCGCCACGCTGCGAGGGCTGGCCTGTGGACTGGCCATCTGGCTTGCCAGCATTCCCTTGGTTCCCCCCAGCCTCCCCCAGAGTCCAATCCTGGTGTTGTTGTTTGCTGTCCTGGCCTGCATCGTGATGGGTAGCCTGGGGCTGATTGCAGCCCTCTACGCCGAACGATGGGACCATGTCGCTGCGTTTCAGAACTTTCTGATCAACCCCCTCACCTTTCTGGCGGGCGTGTTCTACTCCGTACACAGCCTTCCGCATGCGTTTCAGGTCGTCAGCCACCTCAACCCCTTCTTCTATCTGATTGATGGGTTTCGTTTCGGATTCTTTGGAATGGGCGATGTCTCCCCCTGGCTCAGTCTTGGCGTGTCATTTGGATTCGCAATCGCCCTGCTTCTGCTCACCCACCAGCTCATCGCCCACAGCTGGCGCCTTCGCGCGTGAGCCCCGGTCATCTGTTGATCGCCCTGGCCGTGATGTTTGTCTGGGGCACAAACTTCGTGGCGATCCGGCTCGCACTGGATGTCATTCCAGCACCCGTGCTCACCACCCTTCGGTTCGTTCTTGCCAGCGTCCCCTTAATCTTCTTTCTCCCCCGGCCCCGCGTGCCCTGGCGCATCCTCGTGGGCTACGCCCTCAGCTCATTCAGCTTCCAGTTCACGCTGCTCTTCGTTGCAATTGAGGCCGGAATGCCAGCAGGCCTCGCGTCACTCCTGGTGCAGAGTCAGGTGTTTTTCACCATCGTCTTTGCCGTCCTGCTGCACGCTGAGCGGCCTCGGGCGCTTCAGTGGCTTGGGGTCGCCGTCGGCCTGGTGGGGATCCTGGTGGTTGCATTTCGCTTTCAGTCGCACGCGCCCTTGCTGGCCCTCGCACTGACACTCGCAGCGGCGATTGCCTGGTCTGTGGGCAATCTCTTTGTAAAGCGCATGGGGGCCATCCAGCCCATCGCACTGGTGGCTTGGGGGTCGGGGCTCGCTGCAATTCCACTCATCCCCTTCTCGATCTGGGTCTCTGGTGGTGAGGCCTGGCTGACTGCCGGAATGGCCCTCATTCAGCCAGACCTCACCCTCTGGGCCTGCCTCGCCTACAACGTACTCGGCGCGAGCCTACTCGGGTATGGCGGCTGGTCTTGGCTCCTGCGGCATCATCCTGCCTCTCAGGTTGCTCCCTTCACCCTCCTGGTTCCGATTTTTGGCCTTGGTGCCTCGGCACTGATCCTGCAAGAGATCATTGAGCCCATGACCTGGGCGGGCATCGCGCTGGTGTTTCTGGGGCTCGCGATGACGCAGGTGCGAAGCCAACCGACCCAACCGACACACTAAGCCCGCTCGTCGACGAACTGCTCCTCACAGAGGGCGGCGTAGAGTGGGCTCGACCGACGCAGCAGGTCGTGGCTGCCCTGTGCGACGCAGAGCCCCTGGTCAATGACCGCGATGAGGTTCGCCTTGCGCACAGTGGACAGTCGATGGGCCACCACCACTGCGGTCCGTCCCGGCAGAAGCGTTTCTAGTGCCGACTGAACCGCCCGCTCGGAGAGGGTATCGAGCGCTGAGGTTGCCTCGTCGAGCAAGAGGATGGGCGGGTTCCTAAGGACGGCCCGTGCAATCGCCAGTCGCTGCCGCTGCCCTCCGGAGAGCCTGAGGCCCCGTTCACCGAGAAAGGTCTGGTATCCCGATGGAAGTGCCTGCAGAAATTCATCGGCGTAGGCTGCTCTGGCCGCGGCCATGACCGCCTCATCCGAGGCGTCAAGGTCTCCATAGCGGATGTTCTGCATGGCGTCCCCAGAGAAGACCACAGGATCCTGAGGCACGAGCCCCATCTGGGCGCGAGCGGCTGTTGGCCCGATCTCCCAGAGGTCTCTGCCATTCAAGAGGATGCGACCACCCTGTGGCCGGTAGAAGCCCAGGACCAACTGCAAGACCGTCGACTTTCCAGCGCCCGAATGGCCCACCAGGGCAACAGTCTGCCCAGCAGGGATCACCAGATCCAGGCCATTCAGAACCCAATGATCAGGGCGAGACGGATAGGCAAACCGAACCTGCTCAAAGCGAATCTCAATGGGCAGGCAGATCTCAGGCCCCTCTCTCCGGTCGAGCACTTGGTCAGGCTCGGGATCGCGCATCAGTTCGATGAGCCTCTCCGTAGCCCCGGAGGCACGCTGAACCTCCCCCCAGACCTCGGCAAGGGCTGCAATCGCACCAGCGGTGAGGGTTGCATAGAGAATGAACTGGGTGAGCTGACCCGCAGTCATCTGCCCCTCAGCCTTCGCCTGGGCCCCGAGCCAGAGGACGAAGACAATCACAGCAAAGGCCAGAACAATCGCCACGGCGGTCATCAGGGCGCGAGATCGCACGCGACGTCGAGCCGTGGAGAAGGCTCGCTCAACCTCGTCCTCATAGCGCTTCCGCTCATAGGCCTCACGCCCAAAGGCTTGGACCGTCTGCATGGCATTGAGCACCTCACCGGCCAGTGCGCTGGTGTCGGCGACTCGGTCTTGGCTGTCCTTAGACATCCGCCTTACCCGCCGCCCCATCGCGAGCACGGGAAGAATGACCACCAGCAGCAGGCCCACCATCAGGGCTGCCAGAAACGGGGCTGTGACCAGCATCATGACGACTCCCCCGGTGAGCATCACTGCACTGCGCAGTGCCATCGAGATGCTTGTGCCCACCAGGCTCTGGACCAGCGTCGTGTCAGCGGTGAGCCTTGAGAGGACCTCGCCTGTCTGCAGGGTTTCGAAGAATACCGGGGGTCTGCGCAGGACCACGGCATAGACGCGGGCCCGTAGGTCTGCCACGACGCGTTCTCCGAGCCAGGACATCATGTAAAAGCGCAGGGCCGTGAAGGCTGCGACCAGCACGGCAATTCCCATCAGCGCCACAAAGGGTGCGTGCAGTGATCCAGCTGCGAGCCCCTGGTCGATGAGGTCTCGAAATGCAAGGGGAACCGCGAGCGTTGCGCCCGCGGCCAGCGCCAAGAAGGTGAAGGCCAGGAGCCACTGACGACGGTAGGGTCGTGCGAGGTCGAGAAGCGGGCTCAGTGAACGGAGAGACACTGGCCTGCGAGTGGATAGAGTGCTCATGATGTCGTCATAATAGGGCTATGGCACAGCTCATCTTCGGTCTCGCAATTTTTCTTGGCGTTCATGCCCTTCAGGCCTTCGCTCCAGCGCAACGTCAACGCCTCATCAACACCTATGGCCCCATGGCCTACAAGGGGGCCTACAGTGCCCTCTCGCTGTTCGGTCTCATCCTTCTCTCAGGCGGATACGCCTTGGCGCGTCAGGAGCCTATCGTCCTCTGGACGCCGCCCGTCGGACTGAGCCACTCCACCTCCCTCTTCACCCTGCTCACCTTCGTTCTGCTTGTAGCCGCCTATGTCCCCCGTAATTATCTGAAGGCAAAGCTCAAACACCCCATGCTGATTGCCGTGAAGCTCTGGGCGTTTGGGCACCTCCTCTCAAACGGAGGCCTTCACGATCTGGTGCTCTTTGGCGGGTTTCTCCTCTGGAGCATCTTGGTGTTTCGGTCTGCTCGTCGCAGACCTCAGGCTGAGGTGGCCGCCGAGACTCGGCTCTCCATGACTGGGCTCACGGTGGTGATTGGGGTTGTGGCCTGGGCCTGGTTTGCATTCGCCGGCCACGCCATGCTGATTGGCGTTGCGCCGTTGGCGAGTTAGCTGGAGAGGGTTGGTGGTGATGGGCGGAATCGAACCGCCGACCTTGGGGTTATGAATCCCACGCTCTAACCGTCTGAGCTACATCACCGTATGCAGGAAAGCCCGAAATTGTAGCGCAAGACGAGACGGGTCAAAAGTCCTAGGCAGATTCGGGGGCGGCCTGAATCTTGGCCGCAACCGACTGCCACATGACCCAGCGGCCCTTTCCTCCGTGCTTGGCCTGATACATCGCCTGATCGGCGCGGTCTAGCAGCGTGGCTAGGTCGGTTGCATCCTGGGGGTAGAGCGCAACACCTGCGCTCAGCCCAAGACGCACATGAATGTCGCCTACGGTGAGCGGCGTGTTCATGGTGTGCATCAGTCGGCTAAGGACCGGCTCCATTTCCCAGATGTTCTCGAGTCCATGCACCACCAGGACAAACTCATCCCCGCCAAGACGGGCCAGATAATCACCCTGCCGGGCTATCGCACGGATCCGCCCCGCGACGGACTGGAGCACCTTGTCCCCCACCTCGTGTCCGTGGGTGTCGTTCACAGGCTTGAAGCCGTCGAGGTCGATAAAGCACACGGCAAGGCTGGCGCTGCTCGAAGCGTCAGCGCGCGCCATGCTCGCGGAGAGCAGCTGAGTAAGCCCGGCCCGGTTTGGAAGCCCGGTGAGCGGGTCTTGGTTGGCGCGTTCGTTGAGCGCGGAATTCTCCCGATGGAGATGCACCTCATTGGTGTCGATCACGCGGTAGGCCCGGCTGAGCACATACACAAACGCAGCCAGGAGGACCACACTGAAGGTAATGGCAATCGCGAGGGCCTGCACCCCTAGAGAGCCAAACGCCGCCTGGGTCTCATCAGTCAGTTCCATTCGAAGCCATCCTACGGTTCGGCCAAGCGCCACGGGCTGCCAGGCAATCACTCGTCCTCCGGCGGCCCATTCAATGCTCGGCGCCTGCCCGGCGGGGAGCTTAAGGACTCCTCTGGAGTAATTGGGGGTTGCTCGGCCTTCGGCCGATCGCTCCACAGACGAGAGAACCCTGCCATCAAGGTCGACTGCGGAGACCGAGACCAGGGATGAGCCACTTAGGGCTTGGGTGAGCCGTGACTCCAAGGTGCCAAAGTCTTGTACCAGGAGCGATTCGGCCACTGCAAGAGAAAGGCCCTCGCCGAGACTCTTGGCAGCGACGGTGAGCCGCTCCTCAAACAGCTTGGTGGAGGAGAAATAGACAAAGGCAGAGCCAGCGGCCAACATGCAGAGCGTGAGGCCCACCAGCATGAGCGACATCTGGCGGAAGGCCCTGGAGGAGATTCGGGCTGCTGTGGTCACTTGTTACCCCTCACCACAAAAGTCTCCAGCTTCAAGTCCGCCAGCGGCTGGTAGTCAGCCTGCTGCGAGACCAGCCGAGGCTTGGGCATCTGGATCTCATCGAGCAATTTGCGTCCTTCTTCCGAACCCTGAAGCGCCAGGATGGCCTTCTGCACGGCAGCAGCCGCAGCAGGCTGAACCCTGGGATGAACCGAGAGGGGGTGAGGACTGAAGCCAGGAGTCTCGTAGAGGACACGCAGCTGTTCACGCAGCGCCTCGGGCTCTCGCTCGAGTGTGTTGTTCACGCCTCCACCAGCGGCATGCCCTCCCTGAAGAACCGATCGATAGACATTGTTGTGGGTCTTCACATACTCCGACTGCACAGTCACCCCCTCCCTTGCGAGGATCGCTCGCATCAGGAGCGAGGCCGCGAAGGCATTGGGCGCCGGGAAGGCGATGCTCTGGCCGTTGAGGTCTTTGAGGCCCTTGGCCTTGGAATCTTTGCGCACCACGAGAATCCCGGTGAGCGGAGTGGTGTCGGCCACCAGCGGCTTATAGCCCTGCTTGGCATGGGCCATCACCTGATGGTAGGGGTTCAAGAAGGCGAAGTCGGGCGTGCCCTTCAGAAACAGGGCCTCAAACTCAGGAATGGTCTTTGTAAGGACGAGGTCGAAGCACTGGTTGGTTGAGCGGCCAACACGCTCGAGCACTGGGGCCCACGCCCGGTGAAGATCGGCTGCAGGAAGCTGTGGCACCACGGCCACACTGAACCGGGATGCCGAGGGTGATGCATCGCCAAGGCAGGCCTGGGAGGCGGACGCTGTTCCCGCAAACAGGCTTGCAGCCATGAGGCCAGAGAGGAGTCTGACCAGCCGTTCGATACGTTTCACGCGTTGTCCTTCCAGGCCTCGGGCAGAGCCGTGCCATAGTGATAAAAACCCCAAACCGAGAGGATTCGAGCCTCATTCAGTGCGCGCTCGGAAAGCCCAAGCAGCCGCTCCGGCGTGCGGGCATGACAGGGGAACACCGCCACGCCGCTCCAGAAGGCGATGGACTGGGAGTCGAACCGGAGCTTCAGACGCTCTTCAATTCGCGCAATGCTATCGGGCTGGGTGAGGCCTTCCAACAAGATAACCGTCCGCTCGGGGTTGAGCCTGACCACCTGGTCCATTTTTCGAAGGCTCGATCGCAGAAGGGCCGTAAGCTCGAGCCGCTCGCGCTCGGACGCCTCGTCAGCGAGCTCCACCTGAAAGACTGCGATGGCCGTTGAATGAACCTGTGCACGCTCGATGGCCCACTCCAGGCTTCTCACCAGCCCGCGACGGAGCCCCGATTCTGCATCCTCGTGGGGCTGGTCATGGACTAGATGGGCCAAGTCGGCCGAGAGGGTAGAGAGCTTGAGGAGGTCTTGAAGACGGGCCTGAGCGAGGTTCACCATAAACAGCGCCACGTGCTGAGACTCGGCACAGACCCGCGCCGGGTGGGTCACTCGAAACTCTCGAGTCCATGCACCTTCGCGAAGGCTGTAGGCGAAAGAGGGCGAGGAGTGTCCCGCATCTGCGAGACGGGACATTCCGTGCCCACTGAATGGACCAGCCAGCGTGACGGACTGGGCCAGATGGGCCTGCTGGATCGCCGAGCCGAGCACCTC